>NZ_DCAO01000087.1:38039-40187 GCF_002311515.1 Thalassospira sp. UBA1131 | reverse complement strand
GGCCGCAATGATGAGCCCGATGATTTCCGGCGGTTACGCCCATGCCGATGAAAAAGGCTATGTCGGGATCGCAATGCCCACCAAATCTTCGGCACGTTGGATTTCCGACGGAAATTCCATGGTCGAGCAGTTTGAAGCTGCCGGCTACAAAACCGATCTTCAGTACGCAGAAGACGATATTCCCAACCAGCTGTCCCAGATCGAAAACATGATCGTTAAAGGCGTCGACGTCCTTGTGATCGCGGCGATTGACGGTACCACGCTTTCGAATGCGCTGGAAAACGCAGCAGCAGCAGGCATCAAGGTCTTCGCCTATGACCGCCTGATCGTTGAAAGCCCGAATGTCGATTATTATTCCACCTTCGATAACTTCCAGGTCGGCGTCCAGCAGGCCACCTCGCTGGTTGATGGCCTGATTGCATCGGGTGAGCCGCCCTATAATGTTGAACTGTTCGGCGGTTCGCCGGATGATAACAACGCGTATTTCTTCTATAACGGTGCGATGTCGATCCTGCAGCCGCTGATCGACGAGGGAACCATCGTGATCAAATCCGGCCAGATGGGCATGGACACGGTCGGTACCCTGCGTTGGGATGGTGCGGTTGCACAGGCCCGTATGGATAACCTTCTTTCGGCACATTACACCGACGAAGAAGTCGATGGCGTTCTGTCGCCGTATGACGGGCTGTCGATTGGTATCCTCTCCTCGCTTAAAGGCGTTGGTTACGGTTCCGGCGATATGAAAATGCCGATCGTGACCGGTCAGGATGCTGAACTGCCGTCGGTCAAGTCGATCCTGGCTGGTGAACAGTATTCCACCATCTTCAAGGACACCCGTGAACTTGCACGCGTGACCGTTTCGATGGTGGACAGTGTCCTTGCAGGCGAAAAGCCCACCATCAACGACACCAGCACTTACGACAACGGTGTGAAGGTTGTTCCTTCCTACCTGCTTGAGCCGATCATGGTTGATAAATCCAACTGGGAAGAAATCCTTATTGGTTCAGGCTACTACACCAAAGACGAAGTGCAATAAGCGCTTAGGCATTGAAGGTCCCGGCGTTTGCGCCGGGGCCGCTTTTCTTAAGGTTTCTAGGGCAAGTCGCCCGACTGGTTTCCAGGAAAACAAAGACCAAAGCAGACGAAGACGCCGTTGCAGTGTCAATG
Source organism: Thalassospira sp. UBA1131 (assembly GCF_002311515.1). Lineage (GTDB taxonomy): Bacteria > Pseudomonadota > Alphaproteobacteria > Rhodospirillales > Thalassospiraceae > Thalassospira. The sequence goes on along the minus strand of NZ_DCAO01000087.1, from coordinate 39,020 downwards.
GCAGTGGGAGGACCGGATGGATACCATCCTGGAAATGAAGAACATCACCAAGACCTTCCCGGGTGTGAAGGCACTGGATGATGTCAGCCTCAAAGTTGAACGCGGGGAAATCCACGCGCTTTGTGGCGAAAACGGTGCAGGTAAATCCACCCTGATGAAGGTGCTGAGCGGTGTTTATCCGCACGGAACCTATGAAGGTGACATCCTTTATGATGGCGGGGTGCAGGAATTCAAGGATATCCGCGACAGTGAAGAACGCGGGATCATCATTATTCACCAGGAACTGGCACTTGTGCCGTTGCTGTCGATTGCCGAAAACATTTTTCTGGGCAACGAAATCAGCGAAAATGGCGTGATCAACTGGCCTGCGACCTTTGCGCGCACCGGTGAGTTGCTGTCAAAAGTCGGTTTGAAAGAAAACCCGGCGACGTTGGTCACCAATATCGGGGTCGGCAAACAGCAACTGGTCGAAATCGCCAAGGCGCTTTCGAAAAAAGTGAAGCTGCTGATCCTTGATGAGCCGACTGCGAGCTTGCAGGAAAATGACAGCCAGAAGCTGCTCGACCTGTTGCTGGAATTCAAGGCGCAGGGCATTACCTCGATCCTGATTTCGCACAAGCTCAATGAAATCAACCGGGTGGCAGACCGCATCACGGTTATCCGCGATGGCAAGGCAATTTCGACTCTTGATGCGCGCGGTGGCAACATCATCGAAGACCATATCGTCAAGGACATGGTCGGGCGCGATATGGCGCACCGCTATCCGGAACGCACGCCAAGTATCGGTTCAGGAAAGTTGATGGAAGTCCGCAACTGGTCGGCAACCCATCCGCTGCATCCCGAACGCAAGGTCGTTGATAATGTCAGCATTGATGTTGCGGCCGGTGAAGTTGTCGGCATTGCAGGCCTGATGGGCGCTGGTCGGACCGAACTTGCCATGAGCATCTTTGGTCAGTCCTATGGCACCGATATTTCCGGTGA
>NZ_DCAO01000087.1:0-37911 GCF_002311515.1 Thalassospira sp. UBA1131 | reverse complement strand
GCCTATGTCACCGAAGACCGTAAGGAAATGGGTCTGATCCTTGAAGAAAGCATCACGACCAACATTACACTGGCCAATTTGCCCGGCGTTTCGGAAAACGGTGTTCTCAATGACGGGGCGGAGCGATCCGTTGCCGAGGAATACCGGGAAAAAATCAACATTCGAACCCCCAATGTCGCACAGAAGGTGATGAACCTTTCGGGCGGCAACCAGCAGAAAGTCGTTTTGTCAAAATGGCTGTTTGCGGCACCCGAAGTGCTCATTCTTGATGAGCCGACGCGCGGCATTGATGTCGGGGCGAAATACGAGATTTATACGATTATCAACCAACTGGCAGCCGACGGTAAGGGGGTCATCATGATCTCGTCGGAAATGCCGGAGCTTCTGGGCATGTGCGATCGCATCTACGTCATGAACGAAGGTGAGATCAAAGGACAGCTTGCGGCAAAAGACGCAAGCCAGGAAGCAATCATGCGCATGATCCTGAAAGGCTGAGGAACAGACAATGACGGATACTGAAACCAAATCAATCGGCTACTATCTGCGCACCCACATTCGTGAATACGGCATGGTTGTTGCGCTGGTTGCCATTCTGGCCTTCTTCCAGGTCCTGACCGACGGCATCATGCTCAAGCCGGTCAACCTGACCAACCTGTTCCTGCAAAACAGCTATATTATCATCATGGCTGTTGGCATGTTGCTGGTGATTGTTGGCGGCAATATTGACCTTTCGGTCGGCTCTGTCGTTGGCTTCATCGGTGCGCTGGCGGCAGTGATGATCGTCAATTGGGACTTGCCAACCGTTCTGGTCGTTCCGGTCTGCCTGATTGCCGGGGCCATCATTGGTGCGGCCCAAGGGTACTGGGTGGCCTATTGGCGCATTCCGTCCTTTATTGTGACGCTGGCGGGGATGCTGGTGTTCAAGGGCTTGACGCTGGCACTTCTGGGCGGGGCATCGGTTGGTCCGTTCCCCGACAGCTTCCAGGCGATGTCCTCGGGCTTTATCCCGGACTTCTTTGGTGGCCTGATCGAAGGACGCTTTAACGTCTTTTCGATGACGCTGGGTGTGGTTCTGGCGGCATTGCTGCCGATCCTTGGCCTGCGTTCGCGCGCCAAGCAGGAGAAGTTTGCTGCCGTTGAAGAACCGATGACTGTATTTGTGATCAAACATGCGGTTGCGGGGATTGCGATCCTGTTTGTGACCTATCTGCTGTCGACCTATCGCGGCTTGCCGAACATTCTGGTGATCATGGCGGTTCTGATTGCGATCTTTACCTTCATCACCAACTCAACCACCCTTGGTCGTCGTATCTATGCGCTCGGCGGGAATGAAAAAGCCGCCAAGCTTTCGGGCATCAATACCAAACGCCTGACCTTCTTCACATTCGCCAATATGGGCATGTTGGCCGCCCTTGCCGGGCTGGTCTTTGCCGCCCGTCTGAATACGGCAACGCCAAAGGCCGGTCTTGCGTTTGAGCTTGACGTTATTGCCGCTGTCTTTATTGGTGGCGCGTCGATGTCAGGCGGTGTTGGCAAGGTCATTGGCGCCGTTGTTGGCGCATTGATCATGGGTGTCATGAATAACGGGATGTCGATTATCGGTGTCGGTATTGACTGGCAGCAGGTGATCAAGGGCCTCGTGCTTTTGGCGGCTGTGATCCTCGACGTCTACAACAAAAACAAGGCGTAACAACACGATGGCGCGGAACGATACGCATCGGGGTCACACCAACCGGTTTCACCATAAGTGGTTTATGGCGCTGGTTGCTGATGCGTGTCGTTCAAAGTCCTGTGTGCGGCCATCCCAACCGCACACCACCGGATCCGTCACGATAATAAGTCAAAAAGGAAAACGGGCATGACGAAGTTCAAACCGGCACCCTGGCCGCGTACCCTCCGCTCGCAAGAGGGATGGTTCGGCGGAACCAGCAAGGACAATATCTATCACCGCAGCTGGATGAAGAACCAGGGCTTGCCATCGGATCTGTTTGACGGACGTCCGGTGATTGGCATTTGTAACACCTGGTCGGAACTGACCCCGTGTAATGCCCATCTGCGCGATCTGGCCGAACGCGTCAAACACGGTATTTACGAGGCCGGTGGTCTCCCGCTTGAATTCCCGGTGTTTTCAACCGGTGAAAGCACGCTGCGCCCGACCGCGATGATGTTCCGTAACCTGGCATCGATGGATGTCGAGGAAATGTTGCGCGGAACGCCGCTTGATGGCGTTGTCCTGATGGTCGGCTGCGATAAAACAACCCCGTCGCTTCTGATGGGGGCTGCCAGTGTTGATATCCCGGCAATCGTCGTTACCGGTGGTCCGATGCTCAATGGCAAATGGCGCGGTGAGGATATCGGGTCAGGCACATCGCTTTGGCAGCTTTCCGAGGACCGCAAGGCCGGCAAGATCAGCACCGAAGATTTCCTGGAAGCTGAAATTGCCATGTCACGGTCGCCGGGCTCTTGCAACACCATGGGTACCGCATCGACCATGGCCAGCATGGCCGAGGCGCTTGGCATGGCGCTTTCGGGCAATGCGGCCATCCCGGCCGTCGACAGCCGCCGTCGCGTTATGGCGCACATTACCGGTCGCCGTATCGTTCAGATGGTCAAGGATGACCTGAAACCGTCTGACGTTATGACCAAGGAAGCGTTCGAGAACGCCATCCGGGTCAACGGCGCAATCGGTGGTTCGACCAACGCGGTTATTCACCTGCTTGCCATTGCCGGACGTGTCGGCATCGATCTGTCGCTTGATGACTGGGATCGGTTGGGCCGTGATATCCCGACGATTGTCAATTTGCAGCCGTCTGGTGACTACCTGATGGAGGAATTCTTCTATTCCGGTGGTTTGCCTGTGGTGATCAAGGCACTGGCCGAGGCTGGCAAGCTTCACAATGATGCCCTGACGGTATCGGGTGAAACCATGTGGGAACAGGTCAAGGATGTCCGCAACTGGAACGAGGACGTCATTCGTCCGTTCGAAAAGGCCCTGACCGCCAGTGGCGGCATCGCCGTTGTCAAAGGCAACCTGGCACCAAATGGTGCGGTCCTGAAACCGTCGGCCGCAACCCCGGAACTTCTGACCCATCGTGGTCGGGCTGTGGTGTTTGAAGACATTGATGATTACAAGGCCAAGATCTATGACGAGGACCTTGATATCGACGAAACCTGCATCATGGTTCTGAAAAACTGCGGCCCGAAAGGCTATCCGGGCATGGCAGAAGTCGGCAATATGGGCCTGCCGCCCAAGGTGCTCCGCAAGGGTATCACCGACATGGTCCGCATTTCAGATGCCCGCATGAGCGGCACGGCCTATGGCACGGTGGTGCTTCATACCTCGCCCGAGGCCGCGGCAGGCGGGCCGCTAGCAGTCGTTAAGAATGGCGACATGATCGAGCTTGATGTCCCCAACCGTCGCCTGCATCTCGATATCAGCGATGAAGAGCTGGCCCAGCGCCTGAAAGACTGGAAAAACAGCGTTCCGGTCCCGGAAAGCGGCTATGCCTCGCTCTACTACAAATCGGTCATTGGTGCTGATCGCGGGGCCGACTTCGACTTCCTCGTCGGTCATCGCGGCAAGGCAATTCCGAAGGACAGTCACTGATTGATCCTGCCGGGATTTGATTTCCGATCACATGTCGCTGGGGGGTGACATGTGATACACGCCAGACCGGCCAGCATTGCGTTGCTGGCCGGTTTTGGTTTGTCAGGCTCGATCAATAATGCCGTTAATCGCTGATACAAGGTCGGCATAGCCGGTCACAACCACATCCGCGCCAAGCGATTTGGCGCGCGTCTCATCGACCTCCATCGCAACGGCAATTGCATGAATGTTGGCCGCGCGGGCGGCATTCACATCATTGGCGTGATCGCCGACCATGATGGCGGTGTCCGCATTCCGATCAAAACCAAGCCGCCCCAGCACAAATTCAAGAAAGCGACCATCGGGTTTTTTGACCTCAAAGCTGTCTCCGCCAGCGATGATGCTGAAAAGATCGGCAACGCCAAGCTTGGTCAGGATTGCCTTGCACGGCGCTTCGGGTTTGTTCGATGCCAGCGCAATGGTCCAGCCATCTGACTTCAGTTGGCGCAGGACCGTTTCGGCATTTTCAAACAGACGGGTATAGGCATAGTCGGTTTCGACATAGCGCGCGTTGAAATCGATATTAAGCTCGTCCAGCATCGCATCCGTGGGCTCGGATCCGCGTGCGGCAAAGGCGCGTTTGGTCAGCATCCAGGTACCATCCCCCAGCATCGCCTCGATATCATGACGAACAAGCGGCGCATGACCATGGGCGGCCAGCAAATCATTCATCGCAAACAGGATGTCATCGACCCCGTCAATCAGGGTGCCATCAAGGTCGAACAGAATGAATTTGGCCATCGGGTGGGGCTCCTTGGGGGGCATTAAGGTCGTGGTGACGAGCTTGGCATCCTTTATAGGAACTTAACCGATATCGTGCCATTAACAATCGGTAACATCTGCTAACAGCCGGTAACAAAACGTGATTCTTTATGGGCTTTTGCTGCCCGGGAATATGTTCTAAGACTTGCTGCGAACGGGAATATTTGCATCACACTTCATTGTGATGGTGCCTGCAAAGGGGATGCTGCGGAATGGCGCAGCCAACAGGGTTATAAATGTCGCTTGAACTAAGTGTTGTTGTTTTGGCCGCCGGGATGGGCACGCGCATGAAAAGCGCAATGCCCAAAGTCATGCACAAGGTCGCGGGCAAGCCGATGGTGGGTCATGTAATTGACACCGCAGCCCACCTGAAGGCCGCAAAGACCATGGTCGTTGTCGGCCCGGATATGCCGGATCTGATCAAGATCGTTGCCCCGCATCCGACCTTTGAACAAACAGATCGCCTTGGCACTGCCCACGCCGTTCTTGCTGCTAAGGACGGCTTGAAGGGCCTTACGGGCAATGTTCTGGTGCTCTATGCCGACAGCCCGCTTTTCACCGCCGAAACACTGGCGCGCCTTGTCGCCGCGCGCGAAGAAAATGATCATGCGGTGGCGGTTCTGGGCTTCCGGCCCGAAGACCCGACCGGTTATGGCCGTTTGGTCACAGATCAGAATGGCAACCTGACCGCGATTGTCGAGGACAAGGAATGCAACGACGCACAGCGTCAGATCAACTTCTGCAATTCCGGCGTGATGTGTTTTAAGGCCGAGGACATGATTACAACCCTTGAGGCGATTGATAACGCCAATGCCAAGGGTGAATATTACCTGACCGATGCGGTCGAAGTGGCGCAAAAGAACGGCCAGAGCTGTGTCGCGGTCGAAGTCGATGAGGCAGAAACACTTGGTGTCAATTCCCGTACCCAGTTGGCCGTCGCCGAAGCCATCCTGCAAGGTCGCCTGCGCGAAGCCGCGATGGCAGAGGGGGCTACGTTGGTTGATCCGGCGTCTGTGTTTTTCAGTGCTGATACCAGGCTTGGCCGTGATGTCATTGTTGAGCCGAATGTTGTTTTCGGACCCGGGGTGACAGTAGGCGACAATGTCGTGATCAAGGCGTTCAGCCATCTTGAAAGCTGTGTCGTTGGCAATGGTGCAGATATCGGCCCGTATGCCCGTTTGCGGCCGGGGGCAAAAATCGGTGCCGGGGCGCGGGTTGGCAACTTTGTCGAGATCAAGAAGGCCGTGCTTGAGGCCGGGGCCAAGGTCAATCACCTGAGCTATATCGGTGACGCCCGTGTCGGTGCCAAGGCCAATATCGGGGCCGGGACCATCACGTGCAATTATGACGGTTTCCGCAAACAGCATACCGACATCGGGGCAGGCGCCTTTATCGGTTCGAACTCATCGCTTGTCGCACCTGTCGAAATTGGCGATGGCGCGATTGTTGGCGCGGGCAGCACGATCACCGGCAAGGTCGAAGCGGATGCATTGACCCTGACCCGGGCCGAGCGGATCGAGAAAAAGGGCTGGGCGGCCAAGTTTCGCGAAAAAATGCGCGAACTGACCGGCAAGAAATAGTCCAAAACTAAGATTTTGAAATTGCCACTCGCCATCCGGGTGGCCAGACGACACGCGATATAAAGCAGGAAGAAAACCAATATGTGCGGCATTATCGGGATTATCGGCAAAGACAGCGTCAGCGAACGTATTCTGGAGGGGCTCAAGCGCCTTGAATATCGCGGCTATGACAGTGCCGGCATTGCAACGCTGGTCAATGGCGATATTGAGCGCCGCCGCGCAGAGGGCAAACTGATCAATCTGGCCAAGCGTCTGGATGAAAGCCCGCTTGCCGGTGACGTTGGTATCGGTCACACCCGTTGGGCGACCCATGGTGTGCCGACGGAAAACAATGCCCATCCGCATACCGATGGCAAGGTTGCCGTGGTTCATAACGGCATCATCGAAAACTTCCAGGAAATCAAGGCGGAGCTTTCTGCCAAGGGACGTGTGTTTGCCACCGATACCGACACCGAGGTGGTCGTCCATCTGGTATCTGACTTCCTTGATCAGGGCAAATCCCCGCGTGACGCGGTTGCCGCTACCTTGCATCGCATCGAAGGGGCCTTTGCGCTGGTGATCATGATTGCCGGTCAGCATGACGTGATCTTTGGTGCACGCCGTGGCACGCCGCTTGCCGTTGGTCTGGGCGAGGGTGAGATGTATCTGGGTTCCGATGCGATGGCTTTGTCGCACCTGACCAACAAGCTGATCTATCTTGAAGAAGGCGACTGGGTCGAAATGACCCGCGATAGCGTTCAGGTCCGCGATGAAAATGACGAGGATGTCACCCGCGAAACCAAGCTTTCGGCCGTTTCCGGTGCCATGATGGGCAAGGGCAACTACAATCACTTCATGCAGAAGGAAATCTTTGAACAGCCTGCGGTGATTGGCGATACCCTGCATGCCTTCATCAATCCGGCGACCCAGACGATCAAGCTGCCGGACATGCCGTTTTCCTTTGCCGATGCAACGCGTTTGACGATTGTCGCCTGCGGCACGTCGTTCTATGCCGGTCTGGTGGCAAAGCACTGGATCGAGCGCTATGCCGGTCTGGGCGTGGATGTCGACGTCGCATCCGAGTTCCGCTATCGCTGTCCGCCGCTGCCGAAAGGCGGCGTTGCCCTGTTCATTTCGCAGTCGGGCGAGACGCTTGATACCCTGGCAGCCCTTCGTTACGCAAAGTCCAAGGGACAGAAAATCGTTTCCATCGTCAACGTACCTGAAAGCACGATTGCGCGCGAAAGTGACGTGGTGCTTCTGACCTATGCCGGACCTGAAATCGGGGTGGCCTCGACCAAGGCCTTTACGACCCAGCTCACAGTTCTCGCCTGTCTTGCGGTGACCATCGGTCGTGAAAACGGAACTCTCGCCAAGGACGAAGAGGCTGCCATCGTCAGTGCGCTGACCGAAGTGCCGAAACATGCTGCCGAAATCCTGCATCATGACGAAGCGCTCAAACAGCTTGCCCTTGAGGTCGCCGATGCGCGTGACGTGCTCTATCTCGGTCGCGGTCTGGGTTATCCGATTGCGATGGAAGGGGCGCTCAAACTCAAGGAAATTTCCTATATCCACGCCGAAGGCTATGCCGCCGGTGAAATGAAGCATGGCCCGATTGCCCTGATTGATCAGTCGGTTCCGATCATTGTCATAGCCCCGTCCGATGAGCTGTTTGAAAAAACCGCTTCAAACATGCAAGAAGCAGCGGCACGTGGTGGCCGGGTGATCTTTATCTCTGACGCGCCAGGGCTTGCCAAACTGGGCGATATGGCCTCGGCGACGATCGAGCTTCCCAAGGTCGCCGACTTCGTCGCGCCGATCCTCTACACCATCCCGGTACAGATGCTGGCCTATCATGTTGCGGTTCACAAAGGCACTGATGTCGATCAGCCACGCAACCTTGCGAAGTCAGTTACGGTCGAATAGTGCCGATCAATTTGTTCGCGGAAAGGTGAATTCGGGTTTGGGCGCGGTCGGGTTACCATGTCGCCTTTCGAGACTATAATTGCCCCATCGCATGATGAAGGCTGTTCATCAGATGGAAGGTTTTGCATGACCATACCGCGCTTTTTGTTTGCCGCACTTGCTGTTTCCTTGGGCGCTTTGTCGGGATGTGCCGGTTTGACGCCTGATACGGTTAACCTTGAGGCGATGTCGTGCGAAGATCGACTATCCTATGTCGATGCGGTGGTGGACGATAACGCGGTACAAAGTGCGTCGGCATCCCCGGTTGTGGGGTATCCTTTCCTGCGGGCCAACCGAAATTCTGTCTTGATGGCGCGGCAGCTTGATGCGGATGGGGATGGCAAAGTTGACCGCGCTGATCAATGGGACGCGCTGATTTTGCAAATGCGTGGCCTTGACCGGGCGGCGCGGCAAAGTGAAATCGCCAATCTTCCGGCATCATCGGGCATTTCGTATGAGACGGTGGAAAACTGTGCCAACGCCATGCTTGCATCCCTGACACCCGATCAGTATCAGACACTTTTACCCGCTGTCTTCGTGCCCGATGATTACCTTGATTTTCAACGTATCGCCGGTCTTTATCCCTTAACCGCCTTTCCGGCCTATTTCGGCTATGAGGGTTGGAAGCAGGAGAATTTCGCAAGCTTTGCAGCCAGCGATAATAACCTGATCCATTCTGGGGCATGGCGTGAATATACGGTGGCGTCATCTGAGCCAGGCCGTTTCGATGTTGTGGATATTGACCAGGATGCCTTTGGTCAATGGCGGCCAAGCGAAGATGAACTTGAAAATCTGGCGCAGGCCTATGCCCCGGTATTTCGTGTGCGGGCGGGGAGTGACAGTGACAAGGTCGGGCGACCAACCCTGCTGGCGCGGGGTGCCCTGGCGACGATCGATACCAATATTCCGACGGTTTATTACCGACTAAGCCATACCTATTTTGCCGGACATTGGCGGCCACAAATCGTTTATGAAATCTGGTTCCCAGAACGCTCGCCGAGCAGCCCATTTGATATCCTGGCTGGGCATCTGGACGCGCTGATCTGGCGTGTAACACTGGATGACGATGGTTCGCCGTTGATTGCCGATACGATCCATGGCTGCGGCTGTTACCACATGTTTTTCCCAAGCGACGGTTTGCAGCGCATTAGCGCCCCAGAGGATCACGACATTCGCGAAACAGCGGAAATGCCCGCCGGTTACCTTGCGTCATCCATATTGAACGGCCCCGTGCTTTGGATTGACAAGACCAGCCATTATCTGCTGGACGTCACTGGTGCGGCGATGGGTCAATCGGATGCGGATATTGCCAGACAAACCGCAGTGCTGCGCCCCGCGCAAGAACTTGGCCATCTACTGCTGCTAAGCGGGCAGGGGACTGCAAGCCTTTTTGATGAAGACGGATTTGTACCTGGTACGGAGAGGTTGGAACGCTTTATCCTGTGGCCGATGGGTGTGGATAAACCCGGTGCGATGCGCCAGTGGGGACACCACGCCACGGCATTTGTCGGAAGACGGCATTTTGACGAAGCCAAACTGATGGATCGCTATTTCATCAAACGCTGAGATAAGTGGGCAACCTGCGTGCAATTTTGATTTGAAATCTTGGCCGGTTTCGGCAAAGGGGCTTCAGGAGAACGTCTTCTTTGCAATAAGTTAAGCAAGGTTCGACAGTGTCGTTTACGCGCTGTAATGTCTAATCGACGATGTCGTTTCCAAGCCATAAATGTGAATGAGAGCAAAATGAAAGTTATCGTGACGGGCGGTGCAGGTTTTATCGGGTCTGCTGTTTGTCGGCTGATGACCGGGTTGAAGGGCTATGAAGTCCTTAATATCGATAAACTGACCTATGCGGGTGATCTCAGGACGTTGGCGTCGATTTCCGCACGCGATAACTACCATTTTGCCCATCAGGATATCTGCAACCGGGACGCCATCGTTAAACTGTTTAATGAATTCCAGCCGGACGCGTTGATGCATCTGGCGGCGGAAAGTCACGTTGATCGCTCGATCGACGGACCGGCTGATTTTATTCAGACCAATGTGGTTGGTACGTTTACCTTGCTTGACGTTGCACGTGCGTATTTCGATAAGCTGCCGGCGGATAAACGTTCACAATTTCGATTCCACCATATCTCGACCGATGAGGTTTATGGATCGCTTGGCAGCGAAGGGTTGTTCACCGAAGAGACGGCTTATGCCCCGACCTCTCCTTATTCTGCCACAAAGGCGAGTTCGGATCATCTGGTGCAGGCTTGGCACCATACTTATGGCTTGCCCATCGTCATCAGCAATTGTTCCAACAATTACGGTCCTTATCAGTTCCCGGAAAAACTCATTCCGCTGATGTCGCTCAACCTGCTGCATGGCAAGAAGCTTCCTGTTTACGGCGAGGGTTTGAATACGCGCGACTGGCTGCATGTTGAAGATCATGCCGAGGCCTTGGTCAAGATCCTGACAGAAGGCCGCATTGGCGAGAAATACAATGTTGGTGGTTGTAACGAGCTGACGAACATCGAAGTCGTCAAACGCATATTTGATACGGTGCAAGAGATCGTGCCCGACATCTCGTTCGAAAGTTTTGACGAAGCGGTTACGTACGTGAAAGACCGTCCCGGCCACGATTGGCGCTATGCCATCGATCCAACCAAAATGCAGAATGAGTTGGGTTGGAAGCCGAAATACGATTTCGAAACCGGCCTGCGGCAAACCATTGAGTGGTATGTGAATAATCGCGAATGGTGGGAGCCGATTTTAAAAAATAAATATGCAGGCGAACGTCTGGGAAGTGCCAAGGGGCAAGCCGATGCCTAAAATACTGGTGTTTGGCAAAAATGGTCAGCTTGCCAGGTGTCTGGCTGCTTCCGCGCATGAATTTCCCGACGCGCAACTGACCTTTGTTGGTCGGGAAGAATGTGACCTTGAGGATGCTTCCCAAATCGAGCCCGTTATCGACCGCGTGCAACCGGATATTGTTGTCAACGCAGCGGCATACACCGCCGTGGATTTGGCCGAGCAGCACGAAGATATTGCGTTCAAGGCTAACGGCGATGCAGTTCGTGCAATGGCGCAAGCCCTCGCCAAACGCGCCATCCCGCTGATCCATGTCTCAACGGATTATGTTTTCGACGGGAAGGGAACGAGGCCTTATCGCGAGGAAGATGAGGTCTCGCCCCTGGGTGTCTACGGTAACAGCAAGCTTGCGGGTGAGGTTGCTGTCCGGGCGGCGCATCAACAGCACCTTATATTGCGCACGTCCTGGGTCTATAGCCAGTTTGGCAAAAACTTCGTTAAAACGATGCTTAATCTTATGGCGCAAAGGGATGAGGTTCGAATTGTCGATGATCAGACCGGATGCCCGACAAGCGCCCATGATTTGGCACATGCGATTCTGGAGCTTTGTGGTGTGGCGACCTCTGCCGAGTTTGATGAATTCGGCACCTATCACCTGACATCAGATCAAGAAATGACCTGGTTTGAATTTGGCAAAAGCATTCACAAGATCGCTTTGCAGGAATGGGGTGAGGATTGGAAAGGTAAGGACTGTGCGGTTTTGCCAATCAAGTCCTCGGAATTTCCAACCGCTGCAAAAAGGCCGGAATACTCTGTGCTGTCTTGCAGGCTTATCAATGATACGTTTGGTATCAAGTTGCCAAATGTTGAGGACAGCCTGACGGCTGTTATTAGAGGGCTTGGGAAGGAAAATGCTGATGCGTAAAGGGATCATACTGGCAGGCGGGACAGGATCACGGTTGCACCCTTCGACACTGGTTGTTTCCAAGCAGTTGCAGCCTGTCTATGACAAGCCGATGATCTATTATCCGCTGACCACCCTGATGCTGGCGGGGATCACGGACATCCTGATTATCAGCACGCCACGCGATGTGCCGCTGTTCAAAGACCTGCTTGGTGATGGATCGAAATGGGGCATTAGCCTTCAATATGCGGTTCAGCCTGAACCGCGCGGCCTTGCCGATGCATTTATTGTCGGTGCGGATTTTGTCGGGAACGACCCGTGCTGTTTGATTTTGGGTGACAACATCTATTTTGGTCACAATCTGACCGAGTTGTTGGGCAATGCAATGGCCCAATCCGACGGGGCGACGGTGTTTGCCTATTACGTTCAGGATCCCGAGAGGTATGGCGTGGTCGAGTTTGATCGCGATGGCGTGGCCCTGGATATCGAGGAAAAACCGGCCAATCCCAAATCGAACTTCGCCGTGACAGGTTTGTATTTCTACGATTCAGATGTTGTCGACATCGCCAAATCGATCAAGCCGTCCAAACGCGGTGAGCTTGAAATTACCGACGTTAACAAAGCATACCTTAAACGTGGCACGCTCAAGGTCGAAAAGATGGGCAGGGGCTATGCCTGGCTGGATACGGGAACGCACGCCGCGATGCTTGATGCCGCCAATTTTGTCCGTACCGTCGAGAGCCGCCAAAGCCTCAAGATTGCCTGTCCCGAAGAAATCGCGCTGAGAAAAGGCATGATCTCTGTTGAGCAGTTTGAAAAGCTTGCGAGTGAGTTTGGCGAGAGTTCTTACAAGGCATATCTCCAGACGGTTCTGCGAACCTACGATATCCTGTGAGCGGAACTAGAAGACCGGGTTCTCTCGATAGCTTGCAAAACTCATGGCTTTCTCGTCTTTTGCCGACAGCGTGACCTGGTTTTCGTCAAACGGCCAGTCGATGCCAAGGTCCGGATCATTCCACATGATCGCGCGTTCGCTTTCCGGAGCATAAGGTGCGGAAACCTTGTAGTTCACTTCCGTGTTCGGCTCCAGGGTTACAAACCCGTGGGCAAACCCTGCCGGGATAAAGATTTGGTTCCAGTCTTCTGCACTGATTTCAGTCGATACCCATTTCCCGAACGTCTTTGACTTGGCGCGAATGTCGAGTGCGACATCCAGAATGCGGCCTCTGATGACCCGAACCAGCTTGTCTTGGGCAAAGGGCGGACATTGAAAATGCAATCCTCGCAGTACGCCGACATTGCTCGATAAAGAGTGATTGTCCTGCACGAACTGCGGATCGATGCCAGCTTTGGCAAAGGCTTCCAGATTATAGGTTTCAGAGAAAAAACCCCGCTCATCGCCAAATTTCTTCGGGAAGATCAGCTTAAGATCGGGAATTTCCAGCTCTTCAAATTGCATCCGCGCTGCCTTGTGCAGGGTAAATTAATTCGTCCAGACTATGGATAGCAGATGCTTGGCCTTCGTGCATATGCGCATTTTTATAAAATTCTGGGCGTGCCAATTGAATGGGCGGTCGGCTTTATCAAGGTTGCGGCACCCATCGTTGCGACTATTGATTCTGGGCCTTGCGAAATGGATCCGTTTGCGCGGCGAGGGCGGAGAACTTTTTCATGAAGGGGGCAAATTCCGCGCCGAGATAATGATAAAGCGGCAAGACCGAAATCGTCTCCTCGATTACCGGTGCTGGTGTGTTGCCCAGAATGCCCTGGGTCAGCATGTCGTCGATATTGCTATCTGCTGACAGAAAACGCGTGACGCGGCCTTCGGCATAGGCTTGGTGCTTTTCGGTATTATACATCATTGGCATGTGCGCAATGCCGGTTTTGACTGTATCCGCATGGACGTACTTTTCCTGCCATATCACGCCGAGCGTAAAGGCAATCGGCGTTGACGGATCTTGATCGTTCGGATTGCGCCAAAGCCGGTTTGCGATCTCAAGCAGGGCAGTGGATGATCTTACAAACGCGCGGGAATAGTTCTTTTCGGCTGGGATTGCGCGATATAACTCGCCATCTACGAGGCCTTGGTTGAAATGTAACAGCCCCCGACGACCCGGCAGCTTGACGGCCTGAAGCGGGCAGCCGAGATCCGCATAGAGTTTCTGCAGGATGACAATCGACTTCTGCGACATCGGGTCATTTTCGACATAAGCGATCTTTTTCGGGCATTCGACATCAGCCTCATCGGCCCAAGCATCGGTGCTGATTGTTTGCGAAGAAAACAAACCGACAAGGGCCACCAACAGAAAAACGGGCGCCATCAGTTCCTGTCGTTTGGCTGAAGGCCCGGACGGCAGGGCCGATGAATTTTTACTGCATGACATTTTTTGCAATCCGGGTGTTTGCGCGGTCATTGGATGTTATTTGCGTTATTTGGCTGGAGCTTAGACGTGAAGTCGGCTTTTTCATAGGTGTGTGAACCATGCATCTTCGTCGCCTGAACCGGATCTGCCAAGCAGCCCTTTGACAAAAGCAAGTGTGATAGCCCGATATATATTCTTCTGCGGCGCGGTGTCGGGGCTTGTTTCCGCGGCATGAAAATGTTTTGATCAGCCCGCTTTAAAACGGGGGCGGATTTTTGCTGCGCTCCGTATGCGGAAATCGCCAAAAATCGTGACATTTCTGCGTCTTTTTACATCTCCCTATTGACTTTGAACTGGTACTCCAATAAATGCTGTTAGCACTCGCCGGGGGTGAGTGCTAATACGGGCTCATCCCGGTTAGTCTTAGTTATTAAAGAGCCTTAGCTTAAACACGGAGTTGTCTAAAATGAAGTTCCGTCCGCTGCATGATCGAGTACTGGTACGTCGTGTCGAATCCGACACCAAAACTGCCGGTGGCATCATTATTCCGGATACCGCCAAAGAAAAACCGCAGGAAGGCGAAGTCATCGCTGTTGGTTCTGGCGTTCGCAAAGAAGATGGCTCGGTCGTAGCCCTCGACGTCAAAGCAGGTGACAAAGTCCTGTTTGGCAAATGGTCGGGCACCGAAGTCAAGGTCGACGGCGAAGAGCTGTTGATCATGAAAGAATCCGACATCATGGGCATCATGGACTAAGTCAGCCCGTTTGGGTGATTTGTCCACGTTCATCCGTCTCATAGAGAGGAAAGAATATTATGGCTGCTAAAGAAGTAAAATTCTCCACTGACGCACGCGCCAAAATGCTGCGCGGTGTCGACATCCTGGCAGATGCTGTCAAGGTGACCCTCGGCCCGAAAGGTCGTAACGTTGTTATCGAAAAGTCCTTTGGCGCACCGCGCGTGACCAAGGACGGTGTTTCGGTCGCCAAAGAAATCGAACTTACCGACAAGTTCGAAAACATGGGCGCACAGATGGTTCGCGAAGTCGCGTCGAAAACCGCCGATCTGGCTGGTGACGGGACCACGACCGCAACCGTTCTGGCACAGGCCATCGTTCGTGAAGGCAACAAGTCTGTTGCTGCCGGCATGAACCCGATGGACCTGAAGCGCGGTATCGACCTTGCGACTACCAAAGTGATCGAATCCATCCAGAGCCGTGCACGTAAAGTTGCCGGTCGCGACGAGATCGCACAGGTTGGTAACATTTCTGCTAACGGTGACCGTGAAGTCGGTGACATGATCGCAGAAGCCATGGAAAAAGTTGGCAACGAAGGCGTTATCACCGTTGAGGAAGCCAAAGGCCTGCACACCGAACTCGACGTTGTCGAAGGCATGCAGTTTGACCGTGGTTACCTGTCTCCGTACTTCGTAACCAACCCGGAGAAAATGGTCGCAGAAATGGATGCTCCGTACATCCTGCTGTTCGACAAGAAAATCTCCTCGCTTCAGCCGATCCTTCCGCTGCTTGAGTCGGTCGTTCAGTCCGGCAAGCCGCTTCTGATCATTGCTGAAGACATCGAAGGCGAAGCACTGGCAACCCTGGTTGTCAACAAGCTGCGCGGTGGTCTGAAAATCGCTGCTGTTAAAGCACCGGGCTTCGGCGACCGTCGTAAAGCCATGCTCGAAGACATCGCCATCCTTACCGGTGGTCAGGTTGTCTCCGAAGACCTCGGCATCAAGCTGGAAAGCGTTACCCTCGATATGCTTGGTACCGCGAAATCGGTTACCATCACCAAAGAAGAAACCACCATCATTGATGGTGCTGGTGAGAAAGCACAGATCGAAGCACGCGTTGGCCAGATCCGCGCCCAGATCGAAGAAACTACCTCTGACTACGATCGTGAAAAACTGCAGGAACGTCTCGCGAAACTCGCAGGCGGCGTTGCAGTGATCAAAATCGGTGGCGCTTCGGAAATCGAAGTGAAAGAACGCAAAGACCGCGTTGACGATGCCCTGCACGCGACCCGCGCTGCTGTTGAAGAAGGCATTGTTGCTGGTGGTGGTACGGCTCTGCTGTACTCTGTCAAAGCCCTCGAAGGCCTTGAAGGTGAAAACCACGACCAGACCATCGGTGTTGACATCGTTCGCCGTGCCCTGCAGGCACCGGTTCGCCAGATCGCACAGAACGCTGGCGTAGACGGCGCTGTTGTTGCTGGCAAACTGCTTGAGCAGGACGACGTAGAGTTCGGTTACGACGCTCAGAAGGGCGAATACACCAACCTCGTCAAAGCTGGCATCATCGACCCGGCCAAAGTTGTTCGTACTGCTTTGCAGGACGCAGCATCGGTCGCTGGTCTGCTGATCACCACCGAATGCATGATCGCCGAGAAAGCCGAAGACAAATCGGCTGGCGGTGCGCCTGACATGGGCGGCATGGGTGGTATGGGCGGCATGGGTGGTATGGGCTTCTAAGCCTCACCCAACCGACCTTTTCACTACAGGAAGGGCTCCGCAATTGCGGAGCCCTTTTTGTTTGTCGCGTCTTGAAGTTGGTTGATGGTTTTGGGCGATGCCAGCACCTGTATCAAGCATCATCAGTGATGATACCTGTATTCCTGAGTTTTCCCGCCAAATCCATAGGATGCTGCACGCACATCTTCAATGTGGACGTAGCTTTCTTCATGCAGGTCACCAAGGATGCGGGAGAATCCTTCGAAAGCTTCTTGGATATACTGGGCTTTCTCATCCTTGGTGTTTGTTTCGTCTGTAATCTTGATGTCGAAATAGAAGCTGTTGCTGCCAAGATCACTTAGAAGCTGACCGCCGACCAACCATGCGTCGGGTTCAACAAAATCAATTGTAATTGCGGTGACTTCGCGCTTCTTTTTGAGAATTCGGGACGTGATATCGGTCAGGTGGGCGGCTATCTTTGCGACCAGTTCCGGGGATTTTTTTGCACTTACTTTTACATTCAAGATGGGCATTTTTATTCTCCATTTAGTTAGCTATGCAAATTTTTAGGCAAAAAAACTAACTGATAGATGTGCTGATGCTGCGAAGCGTCGAGACAACCGAATTGAACTGCTGCTCGCCGATGATTTTCTTTATTTTCCTTGTTACTTTCGCGCTGCTTTCATCGAGCTGTTCATGGATTGATCTGGCGGCAGTCGTGGGAACCAATTCAAAACTGCGCGCATCGGCATCGGCCTGAACGCGTTTGACCATATTGAGTTTGCAGAGCCCTTCGACAGTACGAGAACAGGTTGCCTTGGTAATATTCAGCTCTGCCGCCAGGTTGGTATAGGCAATTGGTGCCTTGGCCAGAATGACACGAAGCATGAATGCCTGCGACGGAGTTAACCCGTAAGGCTTGAATGCCAAGGTCCATTCCCGTTCAAGCTGTCGCGCGAGTGATGTGGTGTTGAAATAGAGACATTGATCAAACATGAGAATAGTATCGCTAATATTGATTAGCTATGCAACTAATTTTACCGGTGGATTGATTTTGAGATGACGTGGGTTTCGTGAGACGAGATTTGCGTTTGTCGATCAATAATGAAAAGAGCCCGCACACTGGCGGGCACTTTGTGATGCGTTCGGATCGCCTCAGCCAAACAGCTTTTTAAGCGTTCTGGGCTGACAGCGCAGATATTGCGGGGCGGCCTTGACCTCGGCGCCCAGCGTTGCGGCGGCATGCCACGGCCAGCGCGGGTCATACAGAATGCCGCGCGCAAGGGCGATGGCATCGGCCTGACCGGTAAAGGTGATGGCTTCTGCCTGTTCGGCCTCGGTGATCAGGCCGACCGCAATTGTGGTCATGCCGGTCTCGGCCTTAATGCGGGCGGCAAACGGCACCTGATAATTGGGACCGAGCGGGATTTGCTGATCGATATGAAGGCCGCCTGACGAAACGTCGATAAAATCGCATCCACGGTCCTTGAGGAGTTTGGCCAGCGCGACGCTTTGATCAATATCCCAGCCGCCTTCGACCCAGTCGGTTGCCGAAATACGGATGCCCAGCGGATAGTCCGTGCCAACGGCCTTGCGGATGGCGTCATAGATTTCGATCACGATGCGGGTGCGGTTTTCAAACGAACCGCCATATTCATCGTCACGCTTGTTGGCATGCGGCGACAGGAATTGATGGAGCAAATAACCATGCGCGCCATGAATTTCAATCGCGTCAAAGCCCAACCGGACGGACCGTTCAGCCGCCTCGACGAAGGCCTGAATGACGTCTGCAATGCGCGATTTTGTCATTGCCTCGGGGATTGGATCGCCGTCACGGAACGGCACGGCGGAGGGGGCAGAGACCTGCCAGCCATTTTCATGGTCCGGGGAAAGGGCATGGCCCCCCAGCCACGGTTTTTCACAAGATGCCTTGCGCCCGGCATGGGCCAGCTGAACCGCAATCGGCATGTCGGAATGGCTACGGACAGCTTTGAGCGTTTTACCAAGTGCTGCCTCGGTTTCGTCATCCCACAGGCCGACATCGCCATAGGTAATTCGACCTTCGGGTTCGACGGCGGTGGCTTCGATAATCAGAAGACCGGCACCTGATTGCGCCAGATTGCCCAGATGCATGTCATGCCAATGGGTGACCTTGCCGTTATCGGCGGAATACTGGCACATCGGTGCAATGATAATGCGGTTATCAAGGGATAGCTTGCCCAGTGAAAGCGGGGTGAAAAGAGTGCTCATATGCGTTCCTTTAACTCGGACGGTGGCGCGCGGGCGCCAATCAATGGGATCAAGCTAATCCGGCGGCGGGGTGGGCGCCAGTGTCATGTTGGATTTTTCCAGGGAATGGAATGCCAGAAGGGACTTGTCCAAGCAGCCGATCAGAAAAAATCAAAAATTCGCAAAAAAATGCATCGACCCACTTGCAGAAATTTTCACCCGATCTATCTCAAGATTGGAAAGGGGCATGGTGCCCCGATGCGCGTCAAGGTTGCAGCCTGGTCTGGACTGATGGCGCAAGAATACTCGTCTGTAATGGAGGGTACTACAATGACTGGTCTTCAGACTCTTAATGGATCCCGTCGTCCGTCTTCTGCACCGACTTACGGTGATCCTTTCACTCTTATTTCCCGTGACGTTGACCGCATGATCGGTTCGATCTTTGGTCACCGTGCAGCCCCGTCGGCACAGGTATCTTCCGAAGAAGGCGAAGCGGCCCAACCGTTGCTGAGCCCGCGGATCGACATCTATGACGGCGAAGATCACTTTGAACTTTCCGCCGAACTCCCGGGTGTTGAACAGGATGACGTCAATGTCGAAGTGCTTGACGGTGTTCTGACCATCACCGGCGAGAAGAAATTCAGCCGTGAAAGCAAGGATGGTGCCCATGTTGTCGAGCGCAGCTATGGCAGCTTCAAGCGGTCCTTCCGCCTGAATGACACCATTGATGCCGACAATATTACCGCATCCTTCAAGAACGGTGTTCTGTTGCTTACTCTTCCAAAGGTAGCAGAACAGAAGCCCGAGCCGCGCAAGATTGCGGTGACCGGCTAAGGACTGTCTCTCCTCCCTGAGAAGCTTCCCCTGATAAGACTGACGGGCGGTTTAACCGCCCGTCTTTTTTTGTTCGCAGATTGGTGAGGTTTAGGTTGTTTAACGCCCGGCGTAACCGCTGCAATGATCAAGCGGCATGTCAAAGAGGCCTGTTTCATCAAAGCGTTCGAGTGCATCCGTCCACGGTGTCAGGTCGATATTCTGTGCCTTGAGCCAGTCGGGATTGTAATAGGTATCGCTATAACGATCCCCACCGTCACACAGCAAGGTCACGACCGACCCGGTTTGTCCGGCCTTCTTCATTTCCGAGATCAGCGACAGGGTCGCGATCAGGTTGGTACCCGTCGATCCGCCGCAGCGCCGCCCAAGATGCTTTTTCAGGTAATAAAGGGCGGCAAAGCTGGCCGCGTCGGGGATGCGATACATGCGATCGACCACGGTCGGGTTGAAGCTGGGTTCGACGCGCGGGCGACCGATGCCTTCGACGCGCGATCCCTTGCTGTTGGTGACCGAACAGTCGCCGGTTTCATATCCATTATAGAAAACCGAGTTTTCCGGGTCGGCCACGCAAAGCTCGCAGCCCTGACCAAGGCTTCGGCCATAACGGATATAGCGCCCGATGGTCGATGACGTGCCGCCCGTTCCGGCGCCAACAATGATCCAGCGTGGAATGGGGTGGGGTTCGCGTTTGAGCTGATCAAAGATGCTTTCGGCGATGTTGTTGTTGCCGCGCCAGTCGGTCGCGCGTTCTGCATAGGTGAACTGGTCCATGTAATGGCCGCCCAGTTCGCGTGCCAGACGTTGCGATTCTTCATAAATCTGGCCGCTGTGATCAACCAGATGGCTTTCGCCGCCATAAAAGGCGATCTGATCAATTTTCTGCTGCGATGTTGATTTCGGCATCACTGCAATAAAGCGCAGGCCAAGAAGGCGGGCGAAATAGGCCTCTGACACCGCGGTCGAGCCACTTGATGCCTCGATGATCGGGGTGTCCTTGTTGATCCAGCCATTGCACAGACCATAGAGAAACAGAGATCGCGCCAGACGATGTTTGAGGCTGCCGGACGGATGGGTCGACTCATCTTTAAGGTAAAGGCCAATGTCACCAAGCTTTGGCAGATCAAGGCGGATCAGATGGGTATCGGCAGACCGGTTGAAATCGGCTTCAATCGTGCTGATGGCATCGGCCACCCATTGGCGGTCATAAGGCATGAAACATCCTGACGTCTGGTTGGATCACTTTTGGGCCAAGTTTGGCCCGGAATCGTCATCTGTTTAGGGCAATATAATACAAAAAACACCAGTAAAATTGTGCCGATACATTTTGAGAACCGATCAGCAATCGTCGATTTTATCAGATTGGCCTTGCTAACACTTTTTTCAAAGCTCACCTTTAAGATACAAGCTTCACGATTCTTTCGATTTGACGGGATGGCGCGAAATCATGGCTGACGACGATAAGGACCCGTTTAGCGTACGTATGGGGGCCTCCGACATTGGGGCGGCCTATGATGTGCCTGTGCGTGTGTCAACGGTGATTGGCAAAAGCCAGATCCAGGTCGCGCAATTGATGCGCCTGACCCGTGGTGCCGTGCTTGAACTGGACCGCCGCGTGGGGGAGCCGGTTGATATCTACGTCAATAACCGTCTGGTCGCCCGCGGGGAACTGGTTGTCGTCGACGAAAATCTGGGTGTGACGATTACCGAGGTTGTCAAAAGCGGCATGGTGATCGAAACCCACCACTAATTCCGAACGCACCGCAATCAACGCATCCCACCGGCTCATGGCTGACGGTGGGATTTTTTTGTCCTCGGTGGAACTTGCAAGGTTTTCAGGCGTTTGTGGATAAACCCCTTTGAAGACTCAAGTTCCGGTCCACTGTCTTTGATGACAGTTGGCGACCTCATTTAGCCGAGGGTTATCCCATGATTAATCTAGTGACATCAGGCCTTCTGGCTTTGATCGGTCTTGCACTTTCTGTTGGCGGTGCATGGCTGATTGCGGTCGGCGGGAGCTTCTATTACGCGCTTGCCGGGTTGGCCTTCCTGTTTGCAAGCTTTCTGGCCTTTTCACGCAAGCCCGTTCTGTTGCCGTTTTATGGCGCGTTTACACTGGCAAGTCTGGTCTGGGCTGTGTGGGAGGCTGGGTTTGACTGGTGGCAACTGGCACCGCGCGGCGGCCTAATTATTGTTGTCGGGCTTTGGCTGATGACGCCTGTCTTCCGCAAAACTTTGGCCCGGACGTCGCAGGATGAGGACGGCGCAAGCGAGAATAAGGCGCCGGTTCGGTCCTTTGTGCTTGAAGGCAGCGTCGTTATCGCCGTGCTCGTTGCGGTCTATTCGATGATGAACAATCCCAATGCAATCGAGGGCACCCTGCCAACCAGTACGGTTGTCGAGAACCCGCAATATGGGGGCTCCGTGCCCGATGGCGATTGGCATCATTATGGCCGGACGACCTATGGGCAACGTTATTCACCGCTTGATCAGATCAATACCGATAATGTTGCGTCGCTTGAACAGGCATGGGTCTATCAGACCGGTGATTTGAAACGCGAAAGTGACGTGCCTGAAACCACCTATCAGGTCACACCGCTTAAGATCGGCGAGACGCTATATCTTTGCACGCCGCACAGTTGGGCGATTGCGATTGATGCCAAAACCGGACAGGAAAAGTGGAAATTTGATCCGGGCATTCCGCAAAATCCGGACCGTCAGCACCAGACATGCCGGGGTGTTACTTATTATAAGGACGCGGCCACCAACGAAACCGGTCCCTGCACCGAACGTGTGTTCCTGCCGACATCCGATGCACGCCTGATCGCCCTGGATGCGGCAACGGGTGAAATTTGCCCATCATTCGGGGATGAGGGAACCGTGCATCTGGAAACCAACATGCCCTACAATCCGGCGGGCTATTATTATTCAACGTCGCCGCCGGTTGCCGCAGATGGCAAGATCATCATTGGCGGGGCGGTGAATGACAACTATTCCACCAAATCGCAGTCGGGCGTTATTCGGGCCTATGACATCAATACCGGCGAGCTGATCTGGAACTGGGATTCCGGCAATCCGGAACAAACCGAACCGATCCCCGATGATCAGACCTATACCGCCAACTCGCCCAACAGCTGGTCTGTATCCAGTGCGGACGAGGCGCTTGGCATGATCTATGTGCCGTTGGGCAACAAGGTCCCTGATCAGTTGGGCATGAACCGCGATGAAAATGTGGAAACCTATTCCTCGTCGATCGTGGCACTCAGCCTTGAGACCGGGCAGGTCCAGTGGGTGCGCCAGACGGTGCATCATGACCTTTGGGATATGGATGTGCCGGCACAGCCAGCCCTGCTTGATATCACCAAGTCCGATGGGGAAACCATCCCGGCACTGGTCGGACCGACCAAACAGGGTGATATCTATGTTCTGGACCGCCGCACCGGTGAGCCGATCATTCCGGTGACCGAAGTGCCCGCACCCGGTGGTGCAATCCCCGAGGATCATACCGCCCCGACCCAACCGGTTTCAGACCTGACCTTTATGCCAGAGCCGCTTACCGGCAAGGATATGTGGGGCATTACCCTGTTTGATCAGATGGCATGCCGTATTGCGTTCCATCTGTTGAAATACGAAGGCCGTTACACGCCGCCGTCTCTGGAAGGGACGCTGGTTTATCCGGGCAACTTCGGGACGTTTAACTGGGGCAGTGTTGCGGTTGATCCGGAACGCCAGATCATGTTTGGCATGCCGACCTATCTTGCCTTTACCTCGCGCCTGATCCCGCGGGCCGAGGTGCCGCCGCGTGGCAGTGAAAAGGCCAGTGAAATGGGGATTAACCGGAACGAAGGTGCGCCTTATGCGGTTGAAATGGGGCCGTTCCTGTCGCCGCTTGGCATTCCGTGCCAGGCCCCGCCATGGGGATATGTTGCCGGTGCAGACCTGCGTACGGGCGAGATTGCCTATATGCATAAAAACGGTACGGTCGAAGACATGACCCCGTTGCCATTGCCGTTCGAACTTGGTGTGCCGGGGATTGGTGGCCCGATCCTGACCAAGGGGGGCGTGGCGTTTCTTGGGGCGGCGGTTGATAACTATTTCCGCGCCTATGACGCCACGACTGGCGAGAAGATTTGGGAAGCACGCCTTCCGGCCGGTGGTCAATCAACGCCAATGACCTATGAAACCGATGACGGGACGCAATATGTGCTGATCGTCGCCGGTGGTCATGGATCGATTGGCACCAAGCCGGGCGATTATGTGATTGCCTATAAGCTTCCAGAATAAGACCGGCCAAAACGGACCTTAAAGCGCACGGGCACCTGAAAGAAATCAGGTGCCCGTGTCGTATCTGGCGCTTGCAAGCCTATCCCGTTGCATCAAGGGCAAGGCGTTTTTCAACCCGCTGAATTTCCTCGGGCCGGAGCCTTGGTTCCAGCGCATCCAGTGCGGCCTGCGGGTTCAGTGGTTCTGCCTCGTTCGCACCTTCGGGAAAGGTGATCGGGCCGCGTGCAGCACGCCTTAGCCAGTAATAGGCATCGGCATAATTCTGTTTCACGCCCCAGCCACGTTCAAGCAGGGCACCGAACATGAACTGTGCGGCGTGCATGTTTTCGTTCGCGGCAATTTCAAAGTAATGGGCGGCCTCGACAAAGTTCTGGCGCGCACCGCGGCCATGGAAATACTGCGCGCCGACCATATAGGCGGCGTTGGCATTGTGCGGATCAATGCGCAGCGCACGCTTGAAGTATTTCGTGGCCTGAAAATGGTCGTAGGGCAGGCCAAATCCGTTGAAATGCATCAGGCCAAGATAATAGGTCGCCCCGCCGTGGTTGGTCTTTGCAGCCTTGCCAAACCACTCGGCCGCCATTTCGTATTCAGGCGCACCCAGATCACCGCGGAAATACAGCAGACCCAGCGCATATTGCGCATACGGGTCGTTTTCCTGTGCTGCCAGATGCCAGAAGGACTGCGCGCGCACGTAATCCCCAGCCTGATAGGCGTAGTAGCCTGTCTGGTATTCCTTGCTCATGCCTGCTGTATGGGCCGCTGTTGGCAACAGCAGGCAGGCCAGCACGGCAAGCGCGAATAAGGGGTGTCGGCCCGAAAGGCTGGCCGATGAGGGGCTGGTCACGTGTGGGAACCGTCAGGAGTTTGTTTTAAACAGGGGCACGACCTTGCGGGCGCGTTTTTCGATGGCTTCAAGCACATTGACGATTTCAGCGCTCTGTTTGATGCGCTCACCGCTATGCAGGGCAACATATTGTCCGGCATTTTTGTGCTCGTTACCGAGCTTGATGACCGTGAAAAGAGGGGTTTCGTGGGTTGAACGGAAAATCGAAAACATCGCCATCCCGTCCAGATGATCGATGGCATAATCTTTCCAGGCGCCGCTGGCAACCTGTCGGGAGTATGTGTTCATGAGTTTCATCAGTTCAGCCCGGTCAAAATGAACAAAGCTTTTGGCTTTGCGGTATTTGGCCAAATCGAACAATGTTCCCATGTGGTACTCCGGCAGCGTGTGTTCGGGGTTGTCCTTTGCCACAACGGGAAAATGACAGCCTGATGACACGGTAGCGCGGATTGACCGATGCCTCAAGTTTCAATGGATGAAAAACAGACCGGATTTTAGAGGCTGCGCGAACGGGTTGGCGGCCAATCAACGGTTTGCGATCCGGTGTTATAGGGATCTGGCGTGCGATAGCAACTGACCGCTGCAAGCGAGCGATAGCAATAAAGCGGCGGTTCAGGCACCGGTTCCTTTTTGCAATAGGACTTGCCGTCAATCTTGCGGATGGTTGAGCAATCCTGACCGGTCGATAGCGAAACCGCATGGTCAATCAGGGTTTTGTCGGAATTGATGATGCTGACCACGTCAAAGGCAATATACCATTCCCCGCCAGTGAACAGGCTGGTGCCGACAACATCGGACATCGTTGTTCCACAGCCCGATACAGTGGACCCCATCAAGGCTGCAAACAGCCCGGCAAGAATACGCTGTCGGATAAGGCGCCGTTTTGCGGGCTTGGTATGTGCAGTCTCGCGACGTTTCATTGTGGTCTCCGTCCGCTCACCGGGCAAATATGACCGATGACAAGTTCAAATCTGTTCCCTTGGCATTTACCAAAGCAAGCCCTGTGCCGAACTGTGTCTTTGCGCCCGATAAAACGACATGTGGCACTGATCGTGGGCGTTTTCAGCCCTGTGCATCACCGTCAAAAAGCATCCGGGTGCGGTGATGGTGGCGTTCAAACATTTCAAAGCCGTTTAAAACCGGCGATGTCGCGGGGAAAATGTGTGTCTGGCAGGCAATTCTTTCCCGTTGGGTTTGCTGTGCCCGAATTGGGCCACATGGCGCTGATATCAGCCATGAAACGGTTATTGCGATCCCGCTTAATCCGAGGGCGGGGCAAAATAATCGTAGGAATAACCGTAATGGTGTCGAGCAGACTTGACCCTGTACCCGCTGGCGCGTTAAATCCTTGCCAGAAATTTTTCAGATAAGCGGGCAGGTTGCCCGCTTTATTGTGACCGGATTGGAGCCGTTTTCGTGGTTGATATTTTCCAGGAAGTCGAAGAAGACCTTAAGCGTGAACGCAGCGAAGAGCTGTGGCGCAAATACGGGAAATACGTGATCGGCGTTGCAGCGGCCATCGTGCTGGGTGTTGCCGGTCGTGAAGGCTGGAAAACCTATGAAACCAGCACCAGCATCGAAAACGGTACCCGTCTTGCCAATGCCGTCGAACTGGCACAGGACAGCGCAACCGACGAAGACGCCGCATTGGCCGCCCTTGATGCGATCATCGCCGATGGCAATGCCGATTTTGTCGCGCTTGGTCATTTCCAGAAGGCCGCCGTTTACCTTCGCGCGGATGCGACGCCGTCAGCAATCAGCGAACTCGAAGCAATTGCCGGTAATTCCGACATTGATCAGGTTTATCGCGATCTTGCGGTTGTTCAGATCGCAATGAACAGCGCCAGTGCCGAAAACGCGCAGGACCTGATCGCGCGTCTTCAGCCGATCGCAGTGCCCGAGAATGCGTGGTACTACTCCGCACGTGAAATGATTGCACTTCTGCATATCGCGGGTGGTGAGGTCGAAGCCGCCAAACCGCTTCTGACCGAGATTGCTGATGATAACAGTGCGCCGGCCGGAATGCGCGCACGGGCAAGTGAAATTCTCAAGGCTGTTGGTGCCTGAGGTTCTTCGGGCATCAATGGATCGCAATCTGCGATCCATATGACGTGAGTTTTTTCAGGGGATACGGTTTTGACCACACGCGGTATTAAGTCACTTCTTTGCGTAATGGGCCTGACGGGCCTTTTGGCAGGGTGTTCAAGCTGGCTTGGCGAGGCAGAAGATCCGCCGCTTCCCGGCGAGCGTATTTCGGTCCTTGCCCTGCAAAGCACGGTTCAGCCCGACATTGAACTGACCGACCAGCGCGTGATTTTGCCTGAACCGGAACCCATGGTCGACTGGCCGCAAAATGGCGGCTATCCAAGCCACGCACTCCATCACGTTGCGCTTGATAACGATGTCCTCGAACAGGACTGGTCGATTGATATCGGCGAAGGGTCGATGGATGACAACCTTCTGCTTAATCAGGCGATTGTCGCGCGCGGTGTGATCTTTACCATCGATGCCAGCGCCGAAGTCCGTGCCTTTGCCGCATCTTCGGGCAAGCGGATCTGGTCGCTTGAACTCGCACCTGAGGACGAAGAAGACAGCACGCTTTTGGGCGGCGGTCTGGCCTATGAGGCCGGTGTCATTTATGCCACGACGGGCTTTGCCGAAATCATTGCCATTGATGCGCCAAGTGCCACGATCCTTTGGCGTCAACAGGTTACCGCACCTATGCGTTCTGCGCCGACTGTGCGCGGTGGTCGCGTCTTTGCCATTACCATCGATAACCAGACTGTTGCGTTGAATGCGCGCACCGGTGAAACGCTTTGGAACCATCGTGGTGCGTCCGAGGGCGCGTCCTTTATCGGTGGTGCCAGCCCGGCGGTGGATCAGGGTGTTGTCATTTCGGCCTATTCGACGGGCGAACTTTATGCCCTTCGCGTTGAAAACGGTCAGGTGATCTGGTCGGATGCGCTTGCCGCGGCCGGTCGTACCGATGCGGTGTCGGCGATTGCTGATATTCGCGGCCTGCCGGTGATTGATAATGACCTGGTGATTGCGACAAGCAACTCCGGTTTGACGACCGCGATTGACCTTCGCACCGGGGTTCGTGTCTGGGAACTTGAGGCCGGTGGCATCCAGTCACCATGGGTGGCCGGCGAATATGTATACCTGCTAACCAATACAAATGACTTGATTGCCTTGCGTCGACGCACCGGACAGGTTAAATGGGTGACCGTTCTGCCCCGTTTTACCGATCCCGAGGATCAGGAAGGCCCGATTGTCTGGACAGGGCCGGTACTGGCCGGTGACAGGTTGATCGTTGGTAACGAGCAGGGCGAAGTAATGACTGTTTCCCCTTATAGCGGTGACATTCTTGGTGAGGACGAAGTATCCGGGCCAATTACCCTGCCGCCATCTGTTGCCGGTGACAGCCTTTACTTCCTGACTGCGGATGCCGATCTAATCGCATATCGCTGATCAGGATACAGTTTTAGGCAAGGCGATTTGCCTTGCAGGATTTGCGATGCGCCGTGGGTCAATGTGCCCACGGCGCATAACGCCTTTTATTACGAGAGTCTGAAAATCAGATGTCGCTGAAAGTTGCCATTATCGGTCGCCCCAATGTCGGGAAGTCGACCCTGTTTAACCGTCTGGTCGGCAAAAAGCTGGCGCTTGTGGACGATCAGCCCGGTGTGACCCGTGACCGCCGTTATGGCAAGGCACGCCTTGGCGATATGTCTTTTGACATTATCGACACCGCCGGTCTGGAAGAAGCGTTTGATAATTCCGTCGAAGGCATGATGCGCCAGCAAAGTGAAAAGGCGTTTGAGGAATGCGATGTTGCGCTGTTCCTGATTGATGCCCGTGCCGGTCTGACGCCGCTTGATAACCATTTTGCCGATTGGCTGCGCAAACGCGAGAAGCCGGTCTATGTCATTGCCAACAAGCACGAAGGCCGTGATCAGGATCCGGGCCTTTATGAGGCCTATGGGCTTGGTCTTGGCGATGTCGCGCCGATCTCGGCCGAGCATGGCCTTGGGATCGAGTTGCTCTATGACATGCTTGAGCCGCACTGGAAAGAATGGAAAGACCGCGAACGGGTTGCCAGACAGCATGCGCGCGAAGCAGCACAGGAAGCGTTGAATGAGGCCCGTGCGGATAGCCTTGCAGATGAAGATTTCGACGATGAGGACGGTTTTGCCGATGACGAAGGTGAAGTCTTCCCGTCCTACGAGATCGAATTCAGCGAGGACGACGAAGACGAAGATGGCGAGCTGATTGTCGAAGGCGCACGTGACAATTCGAAAATCCAGTTGGCAATTGTTGGTCGTCCGAACGCCGGTAAATCAACCCTTCTGAACCAGCTTTTGGGCGAAGAGCGCGTCATGACCGGGCCGCAGGCCGGGCTCACCCGTGACTCGATCGCGGTCGACTGGTCCTATGAAGGCCGTCCGATCCGTCTGGTCGATACCGCCGGTATGCGCCGCAAGAAGAAGATCGATGACCGCGTTGAAAAGCTGTCGGTTGCCGATACGCTGCGCGTGATCCGCTATGCGCAGGTCGTGGTCCTGATGATTGATGCGACCAATACGCTTGATAAGCAGGACCTGACGATTGCGCGTATGGTGCTTGAAGAAGGCCGTGCGCTGATCATTGCGGTTAACAAGTGGGATGCGATCATCGACAAAAAGGGCGTCATGCAGGAACTGCGTGACAAGCTTGATACGTCCTTTGCCCAGGCCAAGGGTATTCCGGTTCTGACCTTCTCGGCCCTGACCGGGCGTGGCACGGATCGCCTGATGCCGACCGTTCTTGATATCCACGATATCTGGAGCCGTCGCATCCCGACCTCGCAGCTCAACCGCTGGCTTGAAGCAACCACCGAACGCCATTTGCCACCGGTCATTTCCGGGCGTCGTATTCGCCTGCGCTATATGACCCAGGCGAAATCGCGTCCGCCAAGCTTCTTTATCAACTGCTCCAAGGCGGCGGAACTGCCCGAAAGCTATACGCGCTATCTGATCAATGGCCTGCGCGAGGATTTCGACATGCCGGGCGTTCCGATCCGCATCTATTTGCGTAGCAGCGACAACCCCTTTGCCAACAAGAAAAAGAAACGCTAGTTTCGATTTGTAGCCAAACACAACGAAGCCGCCCGTCGGAAACGAGGGCGGCTTTTGTGTGTCTTGGGTGTTCCGGGCGCTTTAATCGATGGCAGTCGACGGACCGTTATCAATGATTTCCTTGATATGGTCGGGAAGGTCCTGTTCGGTGAAGCCTTCCTGAATTTCACGGCTTTGAACAAAGGCGAAAATATCGGCGATGTCCTGACCGGAAAAATCGATCTGATAGCCAAGATCGGCCTGCTGCAGGGCCAGCATCTGCGGCGCGCCGCGCCACATGCGGGCAAAGAATTCAAACGGCTCACGCGCGATATTCATGTTTGATGCATCAAGACTGGTCGCAGTGTTGCTACCGACATTGTTGACCGAATGACAGATGACGCAGCCACGTTCGGCAAACAGGGTTTTTCCCCGCTCTGCATCCATTTCGGCCTTTGCCGGGGCGCTCGGAAGGATAAGTATGCCAAGGATGGCGGCGGTGATCAGTGCGACGGCTTTGTTCTGTCGGAAGGTCTGTCGCATCTTGGTTCCCTCTGCGCTTGCAATCTCTTTATCGGCGTGTTGCGGGCATGGTAACGGTGCGGTGGGCAGTTTGGCAATCAATTGATTGCCAAGGCAAAACAGCAATATTTCGCCCGTCCTATTCCATGATGTCGAGTTCTTCGACAATTGCATCAAGCGTATCGGCACGCTGTTTGACCGACTCCGGGTTCTTTCCGGCATAGGCAATGCCCATCAGGCGCAGCATGGATAGCAGCGTCGCATGTGTTGGCAATAGTCCATAGCTTGCAACATGGCAGGGCAGGACCACGTCGGAAAAGCGCGCGGCCTGTTTTTCATAGCTGTGATCAGTCAGGGTGACGACGCGCATGCGCGATGTGCGGGCATAATTGATGATCGGGCGCATCACCTTGGGGCGGGTGTCGAGCGTGAGTAAAATCAGGACATCTCGCGGGCCAACCATGGCCAGATCGCTTGACCAGTCTTGGCCGACTCCCGAAATGTAATGAACGCCATGACGCAGGCGTGAAAACATCGCCCGACCGGTGCGTGCAACACCATCCTCGGCCCCGAAACCAAGAAACCAGACACTGGGTGCTGAAGCAACAATATCAATTGTTTCCATCAGTTTGTAGGAACTGAGTTCCTCGAAACTGCGCGTCAGGTTTTGAAGTTCCAGTTCCAGATGGTCGCCAATGGAACGGCCCAGTGAAACGGCCGTTTCTGAAACAATGGTCTGACGATACGGCTGTTTCTGGTTGCGTTCTTCACGGGCCTGCAGGCGAACTTCCTCAAAATCGGCATATCCAAGGGTACGAAAAAATCGTGCGGCCGTGGCCTTTGATACGCCGGATAGATTGGCGATCTCGGTTGCCGTATGAGTTTCGATAATATCCTGATTTTCAAGGATAGTTTTCGCAATTTTCTTTTCGCCGCTTGTCAGGCGGGCCTGTTTTTCCTGGATGCGTAAGATCAGTCGAGAGGCCATTTTCGACCCTTGTACCTAGAGGTGAGCCAAGAAACATCTTGACGAATGAAACAGGTGTTTCTTATTTTTGAAACAGTGAAACGCATAATTATGAAACGACGCAGGATTGCATCATGTCAACCTCCAAGGTGGTTCGCGAACGAATTTGGTCAAAGCTTCACGACGTGGCAAAGCCCGATACACGTTTCCATTTGAACTTTGCTGAAGTCATTCCTGACTTTGACGGCTCCGAACAGGCGGTCGACAAGATCGTTGAAACCGAAGCTTATCAGAAATCCGAGTTTGCCTTTATCACCCCGGATAACTGCCTTGCCGATCTTCGTCGTCGGATGATCGAGGATGGCAAAACGTTTGTCATGTCGACCTATGGCATCTATCGCGGTTTTTTGCTTCTTGAGCCTTCCATGGTTCCCGATGGGGCCGCGCTTTATGCATCCTGGCTGGATGGTATGGAGCATTTCGGCCGCCCGATCACCCTTGAAGAAATCGCCAAACGTGGTCGCTTTGACTACATGGTCACCGGTGCGTCGGCCGTGTCGATGAACGGGGTGCGGTTTGGCAAGGGACACGGGTTCTTTGACCTTGAATGGGGCATGTTCACCGATCTTGGTCTGGTCGATGAAACCACCCCGGTTGTGGCCGTTGTTCATGATGTTCAGGTGGTCGCAGAGATGCTTCAACCATCGGAAACCGACATCCTTGTGGATCAGATCATGACACCCACCCGCGTGCTTGATGTCGGGCGCCGGGCAAAACGTCCAAGTGGTGTGAAATGGCCGCTTCTGGACCCAAAACAAATCGAGGAAACGCCCCCGCTTCAAGAACTTCAACGTATTCAGGGGCTGGCATAAGCGCAAAAAATGCGCAGGCCGACCACCGAAATTCATCAGGGAGATTAAGCTATGGATATGAAACTGAGTCGTCGCCGTTTTCTTGGCGCAGCTGCCGCAGGCGCCGCCGCATCCGCCATGCCGTTCGGATCGTTCCGTGCAATGGCCGCATCGCCGTTTGCCATGCAGGCATCCTGGATCAATGACGCGGAATTCGCGGGTTATTTTCTGGGGCTCGACAAGGGCTATTACGCCGACGAAGGCCTTGATATGAGCTATGCGTCGGGGGGGCCGGATGTCATTCCCGAAAGCACAATCATCACCGGGCGTGCCGATTTGACCCTGACCACACCAGACACCACCATCAAGGCGATTTCAGAACAGGGCGCACCGTTCAAGATCATCGGCACCCAATATCAGAAAAACCCGATCGGCATCGTTTCATTGAAATCCAACCCGATCAACAAACCCGAAGATCTTGTCGGCAAGACTCTTGCCGTGCCGCCGGTCAATGTCATTTCGGTTGAAGCGATGCTGAAACTGAACGGTATCGACAAGGCCGATGTTAACATCGTTCCGTATGCATATGATCCGACCCCGCTGATCAAGGGTGAAATTGACGCCAGCCTTGATTTCACCACCAATGTTCCGTTCACAATTTCCCAGCAGGGGGCAGAGGCAACCTCGTTCCTGCTTTATGATTTCGGCTTTACCATCTTTAACGATACAGTTGTGGTGACCGAAGAAACGCTTAAAACCAAGCGCAAGGAACTGGTTGGCTGGTTGCGCGCATCGCGTCGCGGCTGGGAAGAAAACTTTGTTGATCCGACGGTCTGGCCGCCGAAATGGGCCGATAGCTGGTTCAAGGGAACGGGCCGGACCATCGAAAACGAAATCTACTTCAACAAGGCGCAGCAGCCGCTCGTTGAAAGCCCGAACGGCATCTTCTCAATGGCTGAAGATGACATCGAAGCCTGCCTGACTGCCCTTGGCCAAATTGGCATAAATGGCAGCCGCGACATGTTCGATACCACGCTGCTTGAGGAGATCTAGGATGCCCTCTGGGGGGATCACATTCCACGGTGTCTGCAAGACCTTCAGCGGGCGCGGAAAAACCATCGAGGCGCTCAGGGATATGTCCCTGAGTTGTCCTTCGGGGTCGTTTACCGCGATCATCGGCCCGTCAGGCTGTGGCAAGTCCACAGCCATGCGAATTGCGCTGGGTCTTGAAGATGCCGACAAGGGCGCGGTGCTGATCGAGGATCGCGAACCACAGGATGCGACGCGGGCCGGTCTGACCGGTGTTGCCTTTCAGGATGCGGCACTTCTGCCCTGGCGGTCTGTGCGCCAGAATGTCGAAGTGCCCTTGGAAGTCCTCAGAAAGAACATTCGGGACTTTGCCCCGGATGTTCAACATTTGATCGAACTGGTTGGCCTGAAAGGTTATGAAAATGCCCTGCCGGGCGAACTTTCCGGCGGAATGCGCCAGCGTGTGGCAATTGCCCGCGCGCTGGTGACCCGTCCGCGCGTGCTTTTTATGGATGAACCTTTTGGCGCACTCGATCAAATCTTGCGGCGTCAGATGAATCTTGAACTGCAACGCATCTGGCAGGAAAGTCAGGCCACGGCATTTCTCGTCACCCACGGCATTGACGAGGCCGTCTTCCTTGCGGACCGGATTGCAGTGATGTCGGCCAATCCGGGGCGTCTTTCGGTGGTGATTGATGTTCCGTTCGAACGCCCGCGCAAACCCGAGCTGTTTTCCGATCCTGCCTTCCATGCCCTGTGCGACAAGGTTGCCGAGGTACTTCATGGCGGGCAATAAACAATGGGCCGCTCCACTGCGCAATGTTGTCGCACTGCTTCTTGTCTGGGAAGTGGTCGGCAGACTTGACTTGATTGCCGATGGCGCATTGCCAGGCGTCAGCGAGATCCTGATCGGGCTTTGGAACGACCGATCCGACTATCCGCTCCATGTTTGGGAAACGCTCAAGGCATCCGGACTTGGGTTTGTGATCGGCAATCTGCTTGGTGTGGTGGCCGGTATTTTCTTTGTTTTGATCCCGGTGTCATTGCGCGTCTTTCGCGGCTTGAACATTGCGATCTTTGCCCTGCCGCCCATTGCCATTGCACCGATCCTGTCGCTGACGCTGTCGGGTTTGACCCCGCGGGTGGTTCTTGCCGCCCTTGGCTGTTACTTCGTGACCATGACGGCAACCGTGATTGGCCTTTCCCAGTCTGACAGCCGGGCGGCGGACCTGATCAGGGTTTATGGCGGCAGTAACTGGCTGATCATGCGCATGGTTCAGTTCAGAAGCGCCTTGCCATCCATCCTGTCGGGCTTGCGCGTTGCCGCACCCAATGCAGTTCTTGGTGCCATCCTTGCTGAATTTGGTGGTGGCGGTCGCTGGGGGCTTGGCGCGTATCTTCTGGGTTCGCTTGGTCGGGCCGAACCGGAACGTCTTTGGGGAATTGGTGTTGTCGCCACCCTGATTGCCGGTTTGGCCTATGGGGTGTTTGCGCTTATGTCGCATCGCTTCGTCGGTGCAAGCCGGGCGGTCACGATGAACATGTCGGTGCCTGAAAAGGCAGGGGATGAACAAAGCAGACCACTGTCATCAATTCTGGCCGGGGCGATGGCGGTGCTATTGCCGTTCCTGTTTTGGTGGGCATTTATCCGGCTTCTTGACGTGCCGGCAATGATTTCAAAAACCCCGATTGGCGTGGTGGAATATCTGTTCTTTTCACCTGCGGCGCAAAGCGCTCAGGAACGTTTGATTGCTGCCCTTTGGGAAACGCTTCCGATTACTGGTATCGGATTGTTGTGTGGTTTGACCTTTGCCTTTTTGCTGGCCATTTCATCACGGCTGTTTCCGGGATTCTTGCGTGCCTTTATGCCGGTCGCGCTGGTAACCCAGACCATGCCGTTGGTCGCGCTGACGCCCTTGCTGGTTTTGCTGTTGGGGCGGGGCACGTCACTGACACTTTGGGTGACGATATCTGTAACGTTTTTCCCGGCATTCGTGATTTTGGCGCAAGGGATATCGATGGTGCCGCGCGCGACCCGTGAACTGGCCATGGCATATGGGGCCTCTGCGGGGCAGGAATTGCGCATCATCACCATTCCGGCATCCATGCCATATTTGTTTGCGGCAACGCGCCTGACGGTGCCGCGCGCGCTTCTGGGGGTGATGATTGCCGAATGGCTTGCGACGGGTAAGGGGCTTGGCAATTTGTTGAACCAGTCGCGCGGTTATATGGATTACGGCATGATCTGGACCGTGGCGGCCCTGTCCGTCATTTTGGCTGTTGTGTTCTACCAACTGGTCGTTGTCGTTGAGCGCCGAGTCTTGCAGCGCATGGGCATGAGCACGGCGGAGTAGGGGCGCACGTAATCAAACGCAAAACAAAAGGCCTTGCGATACCAGCAAGGCCTTTTGCAATTTTGACTGTGATCCGCGCATCAAACTCAGGAAGCGTTGACCACTTCACCATGTTTGGTGCAGGTGGCTTCTGCCAGATCGACAAACACGTCGGTGATGCTTTCGGGGGTCGGAAGCGTTTCGGGATCTTCGCCCGGATAGGCTTCGGCGCGCATTTTGGTGCGGATGCGGCCCGGATTGATCAGGTTGACCTTGACCTTGGTTTCTTCGAGTTCCTGTGCATAGGACAGAACAAGGCTTTCAAGCGCTGCCTTGGTCGACGCATAAAGGCCCCAGAAGGCGCGACCTTTTGCCGATGCGTTCGAGGTCACGAAGATCGCCCGGCCCGCGTCTGAAAGCTGCAGGAGCTTGTCGGTGGTGCGGATCAGGTGGAAGTTTGCCGTGACGTTGGTGGCATAGGTGTTCTGGAACACCTGCGCATCAATATGGCCCACCGGGGCGATTTCGCCCAGAAGGCCTGCGTTACCAACCACAATATCCAGCTTGCCGAACCGCTCATAGATCGTCGGGCCAAGCATATCGATCTTGTCAAACATGGTCAGATCAAGCGGCAGCAGGGTGATCTTGCCACCGGCATCCGTGACGTCGTCGCTCAGTTCTTCGAGCGCACCGACATTTCGGCCAATCGCAATCACATGCGCGCCCTCGGCCGCAAAGCGCTTGGCAACAGCACAACCGATTCCGTGCGACGCCCCGGTGATCAGGGCGACGCGACCTTCAAGCCTCTTGGTATCGGTCATGCGGACTGCCTTTCAACCAACTGGGTGAGCTTGCGGTCCTTGTTTTCGGCATTGTGATCGGTGAGCTTGATCGGGTAATCGCCCGTGAAGCACGCATCGCAGAATGCCGGATCGTCATTATCGCGGCCCGGAAGACCCGTCGCCCGATAAAGGCCGTCAATGGTGACAAAGGCCAGGCTATCAACGCCGATGATCTTTGCCATGCTTTCGATGTCGTGATTGGCCGCCATCAGTTTATCCTTGGACGGGGTATCAACACCATAGAAGCACGGGTTCATGGTCGGGGGGCTGGTGATGCGCATATGCACCTCTGCCGCACCGGCCTGACGGACCAGATCAACAATCTTGGTCGAGGTGGTGCCACGCACGATCGAGTCATCAACCAGAATAACGCGCTTGCCCTTGAGCTTGCCCGGGTTGGCGTTGTGTTTCAGCTTCACGCCAAGGTGGCGGATCTGATCGGTCGGCTCGATAAAGGTACGCCCGACATAGTGGTTTCGGATGATGCCAAGTTCGAACGGAATTTTGCTTTCTTCGGCATAACCAAGTGCAGACGGCACACCGGAATCCGGGATCGGCACGACAACGTCGGCATCAACAGAGGATTCACGGGCCAGTTCGCGGCCTATATTCTTGCGCACGTCATAGACGCTTGTGCCTTCGACAATGCTGTCGGGGCGGGCGAAATAGACATGTTCGAAAATGCAGAAGCGCGACTTTTGCGGCTTGAACGGCTTGATCGACCGCAGGCCATTATCGGTGATTTCAACGATTTCGCCCGGTTCGACGTCGCGGATGAATTCCGCGCCAACAATATCAAGGCCAACCGTTTCCGATGACAGGATATAGGCATCATTGAGCTTGCCCAGAACCAGCGGACGGACACCAAGCGGGTCACGCACACCGATCAGTTTCTTCTGGGTCATGACGACCAGTGAATAAGCCCCTTCAACCTGACGGACCGCATCAATCAGGCGATCAACGATCTTTTCATACAGGCTGGTCGCAATCAGGTGAATGAAGGTTTCGGTGTCCGAGGTCGATTGAAAAATCGAGCCACGTTTCACAAGGCGTTCACGCACCGCAAGCGAGTTGGTCAGGTTGCCGTTATGGGCAATCGCCAGACCACCGAATTCAAAATCGGCAAACAGTGGCTGCACGTTGCGAAGGCCCTTGCCACCCGCTGTCGAGTAGCGCACATGGCCGACCGCACGGTGGCCGGGCAGGCTTTTGATGACATCTTCTGAGCCAAAGATGTCGCCAACCTGGCCGGATGCCCGGTGTGCCGGAAAATCTTCGCCGTCATAGGACACAATGCCTGCGGCTTCCTGTCCGCGATGCTGCAGGGCATGCAGGCCAAGGGCCGTTAGTGCCGTCGCATCGGGGGAGCCAAATACGCCAA
This sequence comes from Thalassospira sp. UBA1131, assembly GCF_002311515.1. Taxonomy (GTDB): domain Bacteria; phylum Pseudomonadota; class Alphaproteobacteria; order Rhodospirillales; family Thalassospiraceae; genus Thalassospira. Next base: position 259 of record NZ_DCAO01000087.1, on the reverse strand, counting down.
AGACGCCACATTCTTCACGTAGCTTGTCGTCGTCAAATGGATTGGTGGTCAGCATGAGTGGGTTCCGCTCTCTCGCCGGTGGCGCACGGAATTCGTCATTAGTACGAAACCCACACGCCTCACTCGTTAGTGGTCGCCTCAATCAGGCGATCCAAATCATCGCGCGAGGGCCTTGTATACCCGTTTAGGGGCGCGGGGCCAGTCCCCTTTTGCTCCGGACCCAGAAGTTGGCGATAGGTTTTTTCGTTCGCATCGGCCT
>NZ_DCAO01000034.1 GCF_002311515.1 Thalassospira sp. UBA1131 | reverse complement strand
AAAGGTTGCCTCGGCAACGTGCCCTGCCCCGAGATCGGCACGAAAACGCAGATCAACTTGTTGGCTTGGCGTGTAGACAAAGAAACCGTCACCATCGGTGGTAACTTCATCAATCTTGTTGCCATCAAGATCAAAGATCTCAACAAGCGTGTTTTCGGCCATGACACCGTTGGAGAAACCGATTTCACCTTCGATGTTCGAACCACTTGGAAACAGGGATGCGATAACCTTGTGCGCCTGTGCAGGTGCTGCGCCGAACACAAGCATACCAAGCGCAAAGACCAGCATGAGTGATCTAGCCATTGGATGCCTCGCCCGCCTGCTTTGCACGCAAAGTTGCTGCCGGCTGCATCTCAAAACCCGATGTCTGATCGGCGGATTGCAGCAAGGCCGGTTTGACCTTGGCGATCAGATACACCGATGCCGCTGATACCAGTCCTTCGACCACCATGATCGGAATGTGGGCAAAGAAGACCAGCTTGGCCGCCGGGACAAACGCATCACCACTGAGCGCAAGCGAAATCGCGACAAACACCGTTGTCAGCCCGATGGAAAATGCACCTGCACATCCACCAAGGACGGCGGCTGTGACCGGGTTGCTGCGCGACACCATTCCCCGGAACAAAAGCCCCGCCAGCACAGCCGGAAAGGCGATATTGACCGTATTGACGCCAAGAACCGTCAGGCCGCCAAAGCCAAAGAAAACCGCCTGAAGCAAGAGACCGACAAAAAGTGCCGGAAACGCGGTCCAGCCAAGCACGAGCCCGGCAAGACCGCTCATGATCAGATGCACACTGGATGGTCCCACCGGCACATGAATGAGCGAGGCAACAAAGAATGTTGCCGACAAAACCCCGGTTGCGGGAATTTTATCGATTGGCAGTTTCCGCAGACCAAGGCCAAGCCCGGCAACTGCAAGAACACCCCCGCCAATCAAGACTTCCGGTGCCAGCGCACCATCAACAATATGCATCTGTTTTGTCCCTCGCCTATCTCACATCATAGGCGCGAACCCACAGGACTGCATCCTGTGAAAGTTCCTTGCCCTCAAATTCTTTGTCAGGGCCGCTGCCAAGTGCTGCAAATCCCCAAAAACCTGCTTTGGGGACACCAAAAGTGAAATACCCGTTTTGATCGGAAATGGCCACAACCGCACCACCGGGCATTGGCGATGCCGTTGGCCCTTTGGGTGTGTTGCTGGCCATATCGGGTTCTGCGGCCATGTATTCGATTTCGATTTCAACACCGGCCACAGGTTGGCCTTCGCTTAACACTCGGCCAGTAAAGGTCGAACCGGCAATGATGTTGGTTGGTCGATTAAGCGGCAGGATTTCGGTTTTAAGACCTTGCGGTTCCATCCAGTCGGTCGGAATTTCATTGCGGTTCACATAGGACTTCGTGATCTGCTGGATGAAGATATCTTCGCTTTCTTCATAATACGGTGCGGGGACGACCACCATGACGTAATCACCGCTGCGGCGAAGAGTCAAAGTTGCGTCAAAGGCCGCTGCCGAGTTGGCAATTCCGGTGAAAGTAATCGGCGAAAACGTTGATTTCAGATCAAGTTTCTCACCGCGGTTAACCGCATAAAATTCAAGCGGCTCGGCCATATCCATGACATGACCGTTTTCAAACGGGTGCCAGAAAATCAGCTTAACCGGCTGATCCCCGGCCTTGGTCACGTTTACGTCCGGCGTATAGGCCAATTGAAAATGCGCATGCGCCGGCATGGTCGCCGACAGCACGCAGGCGCTTGCAATCGCAAGCCTGCCAAGGGTCTTAAACATATAATCGTCTCTTTCTCAAACGATGCACGCAGGCCAACGGCCCAACGCACAGGGTCAGGACAAAGAACGATAGGATGGCTGGAAGCAAGATTGCGGATCTTCAAAAGACCGTTTGTACCCCTGCAACCTGACGCTCACCCCGGCGTCCAACAGTTTCATACCGGGCAATCAGCACCCGGCAGTCAAAGGCAGGTCTCCTGGCTCACGGTTTGAAAAGCAATGCGCCTTCCCGGTTTGCACCAGTGGCATATGCAATGCTCTGACCGCTTACAGTTGCGGGGGCAGCCGTGGCTTTGTCATGCATGACGCACCACGTTCCCTTTTAAGTTGGTCCAATCGGATCAACACCAAAGACAATGTCATAATCCACGCCGGACGGATTGCTGTCAACTCCCTGCCCCATGGTCCATGACAATCTTTTTGCGGATGGCTTGACGCGCCTTAAACCGGGCGCGAAGATCACCCGCAATTTTGCCGACGGGCCGCAAAAGCCTGCAATCAGATGGGTGGAAACATTATGAAACCTGAAACGGTTCTTGTTTTCTGGTTCAAGGAACTCGAAGAAAAACAGTGGTTTATCAAGGATGAAGCCCTCGATCGCCATATCGCGGAACGCTTTGCCGATTTTCATGCCGCCGCCACGGCCGGAGAGCTTTTTAACTGGCGCAAAACCGCCCATGGACGACTTGCCGAGATCATCGTTCTTGATCAGTTTTCACGCAATATGTACCGCGATCAGCCACAGTCCTTTGCATCAGATCCAATGGCATTGGTGCTGGCACAGGAAGCTGTTTCCTTGAGGCTGGATCGCAAACTGGTCACACCGCAGGAACAGGCATTTCTGTATATGCCCTACATGCACTCAGAATCCGAAATCATTCATGAAGTGGCGGTTGACCTGTTTTCACAGCCCGGCCTTGAGCACAATTACGAGTTCGAGCTGAAACACAAGAAGATCATTGACCGGTTTGGCCGCTATCCACACCGCAATGAAATATTGGGCCGTCCATCAACGCCAGAGGAAGTGGCGTTTCTCAAAGAACCCGGATCATCGTTCTGAGCATTATAAAAGGGACGGTTTCCCGTCCCTCAGACTGCTGACAAAGTCCTC
>NZ_DCAO01000090.1:38850-52786 GCF_002311515.1 Thalassospira sp. UBA1131 | reverse complement strand
GCCGCCATTCCGGCAACCCTGTTTTCGGCCTACAAGGACAAAACCATCTATGACCTGTGCGCCGCACCGGGTGGCAAGACCATGCAGCTTGCATCCCTTGGGGCGAGTGCAATTGCAGTCGATAAATCCGAAGGTCGCCTAAAACGCGTGTTTGAAAACCTAGAGCGTGTATCGCTTGGTGCAGCCGTTGTTACTGGCGACGCCACCGATCTTGCACCGGATACGCCGCGTGCTGATGCGGTTTTGCTTGATGCGCCCTGTTCAGCCACAGGCACCATTCGCCGCCATCCGGACATTCTGCTGCGTCAGAATGACAAGCTGATGCAATCGCTTCTGCCGATTCAGACCAAGCTGCTTAATCAGGCGGACAAGCTTTTGAATGTCGGTGGAGAGCTGATCTACTGCACCTGTTCGCTGCAACCCGAAGAAGGCGAATATCAGGTCAAATCGTTCCTGGCGGATCATCCGAACTATGAACGCAAAGCCATCACCGCCGACGAACTGGGTGGCTGGGATGAGGCAATCAACGATGCGGGTGAATTGCGCATTCTTCCAATCCATATGGCCGATTTTGGCGGCATGGATGGCTTTTTCTGTGCTCGACTTGTCAAAAAGTCCTGATTTCCGGACAGAAGACTCGGGGTTGGCGCACACAGTGCTGCCATGAATCCCATTCGGGTGACATGGGGGGCAATCTGGGGTATGAAGGCCGCGCATTTCCCATATCCCGCATTTCTTCAGGACCTGTGACGCATGACCACGTCAAACATTAAAATCGCACCTTCGATCCTTTCGGCCGATTTCGCCCAGCTTGGCGTTGATGTCCGCGCTGTTGACGAAGCCGGTGCCGACTATATCCATATCGATGTGATGGATGGCCACTATGTACCAAACATCACCATTGGCCCGGACGTGGTCAAGGCACTGCGCCCGCACAGCGACAAGGTGTTTGACGTGCATCTGATGATCGCACCGGTCGATCCTTATATCGAGGCATTTGCCAATGCCGGTTCTGACATCATCACGATCCACGCCGAGGCCGGCCCGCACCTTCATCGCTCGCTTCAATTGATCAAGTCACTCGGCAAAAAGGCTGGTGTCTCGCTCAACCCGTCGACCCCGGAAAGTGTCATTGAATATGTCATGGACATGGTTGATCTGGTTCTGGTCATGACCGTAAACCCGGGCTTTGGTGGCCAGAAATTCATTCCGAGCCAGCTTGAAAAGATCAAACGCATCCGCAAGATGATTGATGCGACCGGCCGCGATATCGACCTTGAAGTCGATGGTGGCGTAAACCCGGAAATCGCCCCACAGGTGATCGAAGCCGGCGCCAATGTTCTGGTCGCAGGCTCCGCCACCTTCAAAGGCGGCCCGTCTGAATATGCCAACAACATCAAGGCTATCCGCGGCGCGTAACGCGCTGCCTTGCTGATCGCAAAAACAAAAAAAGGCCGGAGCATTGTGCCCCAGCCTTTTTCATATCTGCTTTAAGCGCGCTCAGATCAGAAATCGATGCAGCGACCCTTGTTTTCCCAATCACCAAAGCGGGTCGGCTCCGGACCTTTGGGTCCGCCAATCTCGCGGGCCTTGGCGGCTGCTTCCTTGGCGGCCTTGGCTTCGGCAAGCGCATTAATCGCGTCCTGAGACAATTGTGGTGCGGCTTCGGCCCCCGCAATCTCGTCAGATACCGTATTTGTTTCAGCCTGCGGTTCTGCCTTTTCCTTGGGAACTTCGTGGATGACGGTTTCGCGGAACTTTCCGGCCATTCGTCTTCTCCTGCTTTGGGCGCGGCCCGGTAAATCACATTTTCCAAAGAAATAACGTCCCCAACCGTGATCGGCAAGTCCGCTTGGCTTCGGGGCCAAGTGTCGACAAACCCACATAATTTCAGGCCTTTGGAATCAAACAGGAAATCCTGATGTGGATGCGGACAAAAATTTGGGAAAAACAGACTCTTTCCCGGCGCGCCCAAAGCCGCTATTCCGAGCGTACGAGCAAAACAAGGAGAAACCATGCGTCCAATTCCCCAGCGTATCGCCGAAGAACTTTCGGTTCGTCCGGAACAGGTCATTGCCACCATCGAGATGCTCAATGAAGGCTCCACCGTTCCGTTCATCGCCCGTTACCGTAAAGAAAAAACCGGCGGGCTTGATGACACCCAACTTCGTACGCTGGAAGAACGCCTGCGCTATCTGACCGAGCTTGAAGAACGCCGCGCATCTGTGCTTGAGAGCATCCGCGAACAGGAAAAACTGACGCCGGAACTTGAGGCCGCGATCAACGAGGCAGACACCAAGACCCGCCTCGAAGATTTGTACCTGCCTTACAAGAAAAAGCGCCGCACCAAGGCCCAGATCGCCCGCGAGGCCGGGCTGGAGCCGCTGGCAAATAGCCTGTTTAACGACCCGACGCTTGATCCGGAAATCGAAGCCGCAAAATTTGTTGATGCTGAAAAAGGCGTTGAAGACACCAAGGCCGCACTTGATGGCGCGCGTCAGATCCTGATGGAACGTTTTGCCGAGGATGCCGACCTTGTTGCCAAACTGCGTGACCACTTGTGGAATGAAGGTGAAATCACCGCATCAGTGATCGAGGGCAAACAGGCCGAAGGTGCCAAGTTCTCGGACTATTTCGAGCATTCCGAAAAAATCAAAACCTGCCCGTCACACCGGGCACTGGCGCTTTTCCGGGGTCGCAACGAAGATATCCTGCAACTGAAACTGACCCTTGGCAAAGAAGACGAAGACCGTCCGCGCAGTCAGCCGGGCCGCGCCGAAGTTATGATTGCCGCCCATGTCGGTATTGCCGACAAGGGTCGGGCAGCGGATAAGTGGCTGATGGATACCGTGCGCTGGACCTGGCGCGTCAAACTGTCCCTGTCGATTGAGCTGGATCTGTTTGGCACACTTCGTGACTCCGCCGAGGAAGGTGCGATCAAGGTCTTTGCCGATAACCTGAAAGACCTGTTGCTCGCCGCCCCCGCCGGGCAAAAAGCCACCATGGGTCTTGATCCGGGTGTGCGTACCGGGGTCAAAGTTGCAGTGGTTGATGCCACCGGCAAGCTGGTCGATACCGCAACGGTTTATCCTTTCCAGCCGCGCAATGACGTCGAAGGCGCGATCAACACCATGGCTGCCTTGGCCGCACGCCATCAGATCGAACTGATCGCGATTGGTAACGGGACGTTTTCACGTGAAACCGACGAACTTGCCGGTCAGATGCTTAAACGCTTTCCAGCACTCAAGGCCACCAAGGTCATCGTCAACGAAGCCGGGGCATCGGTTTATTCCGCATCCCAGTTCGCGGCCGAAGAATTCCCCGATCTTGATGTGTCGCTCCGTGGGGCGGCATCGATTGCGCGCCGCCTGCAAGACCCGCTGGCAGAACTGGTGAAGATTGAACCGAAATCTATCGGGGTCGGGCAGTATCAGCATGACGTATCGGAAACCAAACTGGCCCGGTCGCTTGATGCCGTGGTCGAGGATTGCGTGAACGGTGTCGGCGTTGACCTTAACACCGCCTCCATCCCGCTTCTGACCCGTGTGGCTGGCCTGACCGAGACGCTGGCGCGCAACATCGTTGGGTATCGCGACTCCAATGGGGCTTTCCAGTCGCGTGCTGATCTTAAAAAGGTCGAGCGTCTTGGACCAAAGGCGTTCGAGCAATGTGCGGGCTTCTTGCGTATTCGCGGCGCCAACAATCCGCTTGATGCATCGGCCGTGCACCCGGAAGCCTATCCGCTGGTCGAAAAAATCAGCGCCAAGGCCGCCAAGCCGCTGGCGGAACTGATCGGGGACTCGGCCTTTATCAAAACACTCCGCCCCGAAGATTTCGCCGATGACACATTCGGTGTTCCGACCATCCGTGACATCATTGCCGAGCTTGATAAGCCCGGCCGTGACCCGCGCCCGGAATTCAAGACCGCCAAATTCACCGAAGGTGTCAATGAGATCAAGGATCTGCGGACCGGCATGAAGCTTGAAGGTACGGTCACCAACGTCACCAACTTTGGGGCGTTTGTTGATATCGGCGTACATCAGGATGGCCTTGTCCATATTTCCCAACTCGCTGACAAGTTCGTCGAAGATCCCCGCCAGGTGGTCAAGGCCGGTCAGATTGTGTCGGTCACCGTCATGGAAGTCGACGCGCCGCGTAAACGTATCGGGCTTTCGATGAAATCCGCACCGGATTACGAAGGCACGCGTGAAAAGCGCGCCGATGCACCGCGCGGCAACCGTCCGCAGCATTCGTCAGGCCCGCGCCATCAGGGTGGTCAAGGTCGTGGAAATGCCGGTGGCAACGCTGGCGGCGATGGCGGTGCAATGGCCGCCGCACTCAAGGCCGCGATGGAAAGACGCAAGTAACCTATCGCAAAAAGTCTTCGAAACGGCGGGATGGCATACACCAATCCCGCCGTTTTTCTTTTGCGCAGTCATGCCGATCGGATGAATTGACAGAAGACGGTTTAAAACCCATGTTGAGCACTCACCAAGGGGAGCCCCGACAAGGGGGCTGAGAAACTGCCGCGCAGTGACCCTTTGAACCTGATCCAGTTCATACTGGCGTAGGGACGGTGCGAACGCGGATCACGACGTTCTCCATCTTTCCGACTTCGAACTGGGTCTCCATACGCAAAGTTTCTGCATTGGAGCCTCGACATGACGACCGAAATTTCCCAGACCGCGACCGATCTTTTTGAAGGCATGCGTGCGACCAATCCGTTGGTTCAGTGCATCACCAACTATGTTGCGATGAACTATGCCGCCAATGTTTTACTGGCCGCTGGCGCCTCACCCGCGATGGTTCACACACCAGAAGAATCCGGTGAATTTGCCGCGATTGCCGGGGCCCTCACTGTCAATATCGGCACCCTTTCGCCCAACTGGGTCGAAGGCATGATTGCCGCGGCCAAGTCGGCCAATGCTGCGGGCAAACCTTGGGTGCTTGATCCAGTGGCGCATTTTGCCACCGGGTATCGCCGCGATGCCGTGGCAGCGCTTTTGAAATTCAAACCCACCGTCATTCGCGGCAACGCATCGGAAATCATTGCGCTTGGTGGCGGTCAAAGTGCCGGTCAGGGTGTTGATAGCGGCGATCCGGTCGAACAGGCCGAAGAGGCCGCACGCGGCCTTGCCATCGCACAAGGTGCCATTGTTGCCGTTACAGGCGAGGTTGATTTTGTCACCGATGGCAAACGATCCGTGCGCATTGCCGGTGGATCGGACCTGATGCCGAAAGTCACCGCCACAGGCTGTTCGCTGACCGCGCTTGTTGGCGCCTATCTTGCGGTTGCACCGGATCAGGCGTTTGAAGCCACCGTTGCCGCCCTTGGCAATTTTGCTGTGGCAGGCGAAATTGCTGCCAAAACGGCAAACGGCCCGGCTTCCTTCATGACAGCCTTTATCGATGGACTGCATCGCCTTGATGCCACGACTTATGCCAAGAACCTTCGGATCAATGTTCTATGAAGTCGTTTGATCTGTCGCTTTATCTCGTGCTTGATCCCGATCTGTGTCGCGACCATTCGATGGTGGAAACCACGATGGCCGCGATTGCAGGCGGTGCCACCCTCATTCAACTGCGCGATAAAAAGGCCGGGACCGAGGGCCTCATTCGCGTTGGTCGGGAATTGATGAAGGCGATGGAAGCCACAAACGTCCCACTGATCGTGAATGATGATATTGATGCCGCCATTGCCATTGGTGCACATGGCCTGCATGTCGGTCAGGATGATCTGCCATCGCAAATTGCCCGCGACCGCCTTGGCCCGGACAAGATCATCGGCCTGTCGATTGAAAGCGAAGATGTCGCGCAAAAGGTGGACCGCACGATTGTCGATTATGTCGGTATCGGCCCGATATTTGCCACTGCAACCAAGCCCGACCATAAACCGGCAATCGGATTTGACGGGCTTGAAAAACTGGTGCGGATGGTCGGCCTGCCATCGGTTGCGATTGGCGGGCTTAAGGGTGAACATGCCCTGCCGGCACTTGAAAGCGGTGCTGACGGCATTGCCGTTGTCTCGGCGATTTGTGGACAGCCCGATCCAAAACAGGCCACCGCATATATCGCCAAAAAACTCAAATCAGCGCGGGCTTATCTGTCGCAGTAACCTTGGGCTTTCGCGGTTCAGATCTGCAATGATCAGGGCTGTTATGGGGCACAAAACGCATGGCTGTTGCGCCCAAATAACAATGACCGGCACGGAAATGCCCCATTTGCGCCGTTAATTTTTCGGCTTCGTAGCGCAAGTTATCAGGCATCAACCAAGAACAACCGCGCGAGGAAGCCATGCTGAGATCTCTGCGTAGTAAGCCGGTTGCCATTGCCCTGATTGGGCTTATGACGATCACGACAGCCGGGCTGGCTGCAATCAAGGTCGCACCCAAACCGACCACCGACAGCGTTACCATCCATTCAGAAATGGTTCGGGGTGAAGTGACCCTGCGCCACCCGGATGGCACCATCGCCATCAGGCGTGATTGCGTCCGGTTCCCGTGCAAGATTGACATCTCGTCGCTTAAACGCGGGGACTACGATGTCACACTGACAAATGGCGACGAAAGCCAGAAGATGGTAGGACTCTACAAAGAGTAGGCATCCCGCCTGCGCGAAGACCCAAACCGTTCAAATTTTTCCGGAAAATCCGGGAACGTTTTGATGGCCTGAATGTTCATCATATATCGAACCATTCAAAGGTAACGTGGCGATGCGTTGCATAAACGCTCTTGCGTGCTAGATAAAGTAGCACGGGTAACCACCCGGATGCGCCAGTCGGCCCGGCAACAAAGGTTTCCAAGATGTTGCACGGGATTTTCACTTTTATCGACGGCGCAAAAAGGGATATGTTGCGTTACCGCACAGATTAATAATGAAAGTCGAGGAACTGTATCATGGCACTTGAACTCCCAGCACTTCCGTACGCATACGACGCGCTTGACCCGTATATGTCGGCTGAAACCCTCGAGTTCCACCACGACAAGCACCACAATGCTTATGTCGAAACCGGCAACAAACTGCTCGAAGGCAGCGGTCTTGAAGGCAAGTCGCTTGAGGAACTCGTTGTTGCGACCTATGGCGACAAGGACAAGGCCAAGCTGTTTAACCAGGTCGGTCAGCACTGGAACCACATCGAGTTCTGGAACATGATGAAGCCGAATGGCGGTGGCAACATCCCGGGCGAACTCGAGAAGAAAATCGTCGAAGACTTCGGCTCGGTTGATGCTTTCAAAGAAGCTTTCACCACCGCCGGTGTTGGTCAGTTCGGTTCCGGTTGGGCATGGCTGTCGATGAACAAGTCGGGCAAACTGGTCGTTTCGGGCACCCCGAACGCTGAAAACCCGCTGGTTCACGGCATGACCCCGCTTCTGGGTTGCGATGTTTGGGAACACTCCTACTACATCGATTACCGCAACCGTCGCCCGGACTATATCAAGGCGTTCCTGAACGACCTGGTAAACTGGGAATATGTTGCAGAGCGTTTCTCCAAAGCTGGCTAATCAGCCGACGCTTTGAGACTGAATTACAAAAAGCGGCTCCTTCGGGGGCCGCTTTTTTGTGCGCGCAACACAAACAATGAAAAACCCCGCCGGCGAACCGGCGGGGTTTGGATAGAACATAATCAGACGTGTGATCAGATATCGAATTTAATACCCTGTGCCAGCGGCAGCTCGCGGGAATAGTTGATCGTGTTGGTTGCGCGGCGCATGTAACCTTTCCACGCGTCCGAACCGGATTCACGACCGCCACCGGTTTCTTTTTCACCACCGAACGCACCACCGATTTCCGCACCGGACGGACCGATATTGACGTTGGCGATACCGCAATCGGAACCGACCGAGGACAGGAACAGTTCGGTTTCGCGCAGATCGGTCGAGAAGATGCACGACGACAGTCCCTGCGGGACGTCATTCTGAAGCGCGATGGCTTCTTCAAGGTTCTCGTAGGTCATGACATAGAGGATCGGTGCGAAGGTCTCGTGCTTCACGGTCTCGGTCTGGCCCGGCATTTCAACCACCGACGGGGTGACATAGAACGCGTTCGGATATTCAGATTCCAGGGTACGTTCGCCGCCATGCACGGTGCCGCCGTCTTTCTTGGCATTGGCAAGCGCGGCCTGCATGTTGGTAAAGGCTTCTTCGTCGATCAGCGGACCAACCAGAACACCATCGGCCAGCGGATCGCCAATTTTCACAGACTTGTAAGCCGCAATGATTTTCGGCAGCAGCTGATCCTTGACGTCCTTGTGAACGATCAGACGACGAAGCGACGTGCAACGCTGACCACAGGTGCCAACAGCCGAGAACACAACCGCACGCACGGTCATGTCCAGATCGGCCGACGGGGTCACGATCATGGCGTTGTTACCGCCAAGTTCAAGAATGGTACGGCCAAAGCGTTCGGCAACACGCGGAGCAACTTCACGGCCCATGCGGGTCGAACCGGTCGCCGAAATCAGCGCGACATCGCGGCTGTCGGTCATGATTTCACCGATTTCACGATCACCGACAACAACCTGATGCAGATTGGCCGGTGCATCATCGAATTTAGCAATCGCCTTTTCCAGGATCTTCTGGCAGGCAAGGGCAGTAACCGGGGTCTTTTCCGACGGTTTCCAGATCACGGCGTTGCCGCAAGCCAGTGCAAGGGCGGTGTTCCATGCCCACGGTGCAACCGGGAAGTTGAACGCGGTAATCAGGCCAACAACACCCAGCGGATGCCAGTTTTCCATCATTTTGTGGCCCGGACGTTCTGACGCGATGGTCAGACCATAGAGCTGACGCGACAGACCGACTGCGAAGTCGCAGATGTCGATCATTTCCTGCACTTCGCCAAGACCTTCCTGATAGATCTTGCCGCATTCAAGCGATACGAGACGGCCCAGCGGTTCCTTGGCCGCGCGCAGTTCTTCACCCAGAAGACGCACCAGCTCGCCGCGACGCGGACCGGGAACCTGACGCCATGCGCCAAATGCCTTTTTGGCGTTGCCGATAACATCAGTCATCTCGGCCGGGGTGGTTTCGGTGACACTTGCGAATTCCGAACCGTCAACCGGGGTCTGGACACTGAGGGTGCCATTGGCAATCTCTGCTTCGGACAGACCAAGTTCGGTCAGAATGGATTTGTAGCTCACAGTAAAACTCCCTTCGTTTTAAACTTTCCGGCGCGGATCACCGGCAAATTCGATCTCTGTTCAATCCCTGATATCCGCCACCTTGGGCAGCAGTTTGGCGATGATGGCAAAGGCCTCATCGACCTGATCAAACGGAATGGTCAAAGGTGCCAGCAGGCGCACCACATTGGCGTGTTCACCGCTTGGCATTAACAATAGCCCGTTATCACGGGCCAGTTGCAACAAGCATTGCAGACGTTTGGGTGACGGTTTGCCGTCATCTGCAATCAGTTCAAAGGCACGCATCGCCCCGATCCCGCGCATGTTGCCAATCACATGCCCGCCGGGCAGATCGCGCAACCACGCGATATGGGTGGCGTATTTTTCACCAAGCTGCTTGGCACGGGCGGTAAGCTTGTCGGCCTCGAGCACCTCAAACACACCGGTCGCCGCGGCACAGGCTACAGGATTGCCGGAATAGGTGCCGCCAAGCCCGCCCGGCGCCAGCGCATTCATGACATCCTCGGCACCGGTAATGGCGGCAAGCGGGAAGCCACCGCCAATGCCCTTGCCCATGACAAGGATATCGGGCGCAACGCCGGCATGCTCAATGGCAAACATCTTGCCCGTCCGGGCAAAGCCCGACTGGATTTCATCGGCAATCAATACCATACCGTTTTCATCACACAGGCGACGCAGGGCGACAAGAAACGTACCTTCCGCGGCACGAAAACCGCCTTCGCCCTGAACGGGTTCGATCACCACCGCCCCGACCGACGCCGGATCGGCGGAAACGGCAAACAGCTTGGTGATGGCGGCCATCGCATCATCAACAGATACACCGGTTTCGGGGCAAGGATATGGCAGATGCCATACCGGCCCCGGCAATGGACCCAGCCCGGTTTTATAGGGTTTGGTTTTACCCGTCAGCGCAAGGGTCGCGAGCGTCCTGCCATGGAAGCCGCCCTCAAAGGCGATCACCCCGGTGCGGCCGGTAAAGGCGCGCGCAAGCTTCAGCGCATTTTCCATCGCCTCTGCCCCGGAATTGGTCAGCATTGATTTTGCCGGACCTTCAATCGGGCAGTTTTGAGCCAGCCACTCCGTTACCGCGACATAGAGTTCATGCGGCAACGCATTATAGCAGCTGTGGGTAAACCGTTCGCACTGGGCGGCAACACGTTCCATCACCACCGGGTTGCGATGCCCGACAGTCAAAACACCGATCCCGCCAATAAAATCGATATAGCGTTTGCCATCGACATCCCATGCCTCGGCATTAAGCGCGCGATCAAGATAGACCGGATGCACATTGCGCACGCCGGCAGACACAGACATGGTCGCACGGTCGCGCATCTGCGTGCTTTTCTGGGCTGGTTTGGTGTTTTCGTCACGGGGCATGTGGGGCTGCTCCGACCTTTTTGTTAATGATTTAAATGACGTTCAGTTCAAGCACCGGCGCATTGTCGCGAATGCGCTCATAGCCAAACACCGACAGATCAAGGGTTTCATAGCCGTTTGTTGCGATCAGTTCTGCAATACCACGACCGACAGCCGGGCTTTGTTGCAAGCCATGGCCCGAGAACCCGTTGGCAAAGATAAAGTTCTTAACGTCCGTGTGACGGCCCAAAATCGCGTTCTGATCGAGTAGGTTATAGGAATAATGACCCGCCCAGGCATTGACGACCTTGATCGCCTCAAACCGTTCACACCGCTCATACAGACCCGGCCAGATGATGTCGTCAAACAGGCTGTGATCGACGTCGAAATCCCAGCATTCCGGATCGCGATCCTTGGGGGGGGCAATGCCGGTGATGAAAAACTCGCCTTCGGGGCGGACATAAAGGCCGCTTGGATCAATCAGCATCGGGCAGGACGCGCTGATGTCTTCCACGTCCCGGCAGTTGAATACAAAGATGCAGCGTTTGCGTGGCTCGACCGGAATTTCAAGGCCGGCCATCCGGGCGACCTTTGATCCGCCGGTGCCCGCCGCATTGACAAGCTGTCCACAGCCGAACCGACGACCGTCCTTTAGAACCACACCGGTGACCTGATCACCATTACGCAGGACCTCGACCACTTCGCCGTCAATGTAATCGGCACCACGACGGCGGGCCTGTTTGCGAAATGACTGCATCAGGCAATAGGCATCAAACCAGCCTTCGCCCGTGCGTCCCCAGCAACCAGCCGCCAGATCGGATGTGTTCATCCACGGGTATTTCTGGGCCAAATCATCGGGCTCCATCCAGATGATGTCACCGCCAAATTCGGTTTGCGTTGCGTGGTTTTGGCGCAGGATATCGCGGCCCTGATCGGTGGCCAGAATGAGATAGCCCTTTTCATGCAGGGCGATGTCGACTTCGGGATCAAGATCTCGGTTCAGATTACGCAGGAACTGAATGCCATAGGCCGACATTTCAATATTGATCGGGGTCGAGAATTGCTGGCGGATTGAGGCCGCCGACAGGGCCGTCGAACAGAACTCGTAGGTCGAGTCTTTTTCAATCACCAGAACCCGGCCCTTGAAATCATCACGGCCCGTCAAATGCCATGCGATGGAACTGCCGATAACCGCACCACCGACGATGATCACATCATAATTTTCGTCAACAGAACCCATTCTTGCCTTCTACCCGATGCAAATTGTTACTTTCCGGCCATTGATGAACCGGCATTTTGCGGTGGTGCGCTGGAAACCGTTACCCGAATGAAGGGGGAGCCATCCTTCCAAAACATTCCAAAGTAACAGCATTCCAGCGCGGTTGGCTTTCAGCCCAAACGCTTCTTGGGGTGGCGCGAGGAGGCTTTGAACCGTTTAAAACCGTACGCCTTGGCTGCACAGCAAACAAACGATATATTCGCACCATATCATTCCGTTTTGTTATGAACTGGTTTTGCCATGCGTCGCGTCCTGCCATCCCTTACCGCCCTGCAATTCTTTGAAAGTTCGGCCCGTCATCTGTCTTTCACCCGCGCGGCAGAGGAACTGAATGTCACGCAAAGCGCAATCAGCCGTCAGATCCGTGCGCTTGAGGAATATCTGGGGCGTGACCTTTTTCGCCGTGTGAAGAAACGCCTGAAACTGACCGCGGCCGGTGAAGCCTATGCCGCACAGGTGCGTGACCTTCTGGATCGGGCAGAGGCCGCCACACTTCAGGTCATGGCTTATTCCGATGCGGGCGGGATGCTTAATGTCGGGACGCTACCAACCTTTGGCGCGCGCTGGCTTGTGCCGCGCCTTGGTGATTTCAAGGCAACCTGGCCGGACATTCAGCTCAATCTCATTACCCAGACGCGGGAATTTAATTTCGACCGCGAAGGTATTGATATTGCCATTCACTTTGGTGAAGACAACCTGCCGGGCTGCGTGACACACCGTTTGATGGGGGAAACCTTGATTGCAGTCTGTGCGCCCAAGCTGCTTAAGGAAAATGACGATCTGCCGATTGCCCGCGAACGCGTGCGCAACTGTACCCTTTTGCAGCATTCCACCCGACCGCGTGCATGGCAGGACTGGCTTGCGGCCACCGGCGTTGCCGTGGTCGATGAATTGGCCGGCCCCCGGTTTGAGCATTTCCACATGGTCATTCAGGCCGCTGTGGCGGGACTTGGGCTGGCACTTTTGCCGGAATTTCTGGTGCGTGAAGAACTCGAAAGCGGGCGTCTGGTCGCACCCTTTGATGTATCCATCCCCAACCAGCACGCCTATTACGTGGTTTATCCCAAGGAAAAGGAAAACAACTTCGCGGTCCGCGCATTTCGGGACTGGCTGATTGCAACCTGTCGCACCGAACAGGATGACCGCGCCATTCCGTCGGGCACCGCCGCCTGATCCTTACCGAATTTAGTTAAACGGTTGGCGACCTAGTCCGCGCCAATCTTTGCGGACGATCCTGCACGCATCGCCGCACAAAGTTGAACGGCCACAACAACAAACAGGAAGTAGAGCGCCACCTGCCAGTCGCCCAGAAGGTCATGCAAGGCCCCAAACAAAACCGGGCCGATGGCAGCAAACAGATAGCCCACCGATTGCGCCATGCCCGACAGTCGTGCCGACGTTTGCGGATCTGCTCCACGCATGCCGACAAGGGTCAGCGCAATGCTGATCATGCTGCCTTGTCCAAGCCCCATGCATACCGCCCAGACATAGGGCAATTCGGTGGTGGCAAAGACAAAGCCCGGAATGGCGATGATCAGCGGAATATGCAGCACCAGCATCGCCAGTTTCTTGTTGGCAATCCTCGAATAAATCAGGGGCGCACCAAAGGCGGCCGGAATGCCAAATACGTTAAACAGGGTCAGAAGGGTCGCGGCTTCGGCCTCGGAAATTCCGTGATCAATGAAGACTTTGGCGACCCAGGCCGTGCCGGTATAGAACATCAGCGACTGACAGCCAAAGAACAGCGCCAGCCACCAGGCTTCGACATTTTTCCAAAGCGAAATACGCGCAACCGGCGCCGGTGCCGCGCCGACATGGCGATAGCGTAACATCGGCAGCCAGCAGACAAAGGCAATCGCGGCAAACACCGCCCAAACACCAAGCGACCAGCGCCAATCACCATCCGCCGCATTTCGGATCGGGATCGAAACAAATGCCGCGATCGTCGCACCGCTGGACATGGTGAAGGTGTAAAGGGCAGTCACCAGTGCCACATGGGTCGGGAAGCTGCGCCTTACCAGTGACGGGGTCAGAACATTCAAGACCGCAATGGCGGCACCCAAAATGATGGTCCCGACCACCATGATATCATAGGCCCCGCTGGCGCGAAGCCCCTGCCCGATGGCGATGAACAGCAACATGGTCAGAAGGGTCGCTTCGAGACC
>NZ_DCAO01000090.1:37909-38703 GCF_002311515.1 Thalassospira sp. UBA1131 | reverse complement strand
AGCAGGATCGCCAGCAAAAATCCGATATGCGCCCCCAAATGATGGAAGCCACGCCCGGCATTCGATGCGGCATCCTTTCCCGGCGTTGGCGTCTCGGAAGGATTGGTGTGTGGGGCCGTCTTGTCAGTCATCTGGATGATCCATGTTGTGTCGCGATGGTGGCGCGGACAGAAATTTAGGTGAGCATAAATTCAAAAATCGGGCTTTCAGACCGCAACAACACCCCACAATACCCGGAGCGCAACCAGCACAAACAGAACGGCAATGATACGCTCAATCCAGGCAGCGTGATCGCGCAACCACGGCAACACCGCCCCGTGCGACAATCCGACGGCGACAAGGCAATACCACGCCCCGTCGATTACGGCGGCGGTAAACGCCAGAAGGAACTTGCCGCCCCATTCAAACTCGGGCGAAACAAACTGGCTGAAAAGGGCCAGAAAAAACAGGGCGATCTTGGGATTGAGAAACGCAATCATGAACCCGTCGCGGGCGGCCTGCAGGATCGACCCTGATACCTTGCCAGCACTATCCACATCAAACTTCGCACCCGCCTTGGCACCGCGCCACGCCTTGATTGCAAGCCAGATCAGATAAAGCGCACCAAGGATACTGACCGCATTGTGAAAGACCGGCACCGTCTGAAACAAGATGCCAAGTCCGGTCATGGTGATCACGGCATAAAAGCCGATACCCAGTGCATGCGCCAAGGCGCAGGCAAATCCGGCCTGGCGGGAATGACCAACAGAATAGCGCAATACAACGGCCAGACTTGGACCCGGTGTCATTGCGCC
>NZ_DCAO01000090.1:35532-37776 GCF_002311515.1 Thalassospira sp. UBA1131 | reverse complement strand
TCCCGCTTGGTTTTATCGAAAGCTATCTGCTTGCCAGAACCGTTTCAACGGAAATGAACTGTCGCTATGATGCGCATCCGCGCCAACCCGCCACCTGAACACTGCATTTCGTAAAATACGGTTTTAAAACATGTTTCTGTTGCTCAAGAATGCCAACGTCTTCGCCCCGACGCCGCTTGGCATCAATGATATCCTGATCTGTGACGAGAAAATCCTCGCCATTGCCCCGGATCTGGTGGTTTCTGTTCCGGCCGAAATCAAGACCATCGACCTTGGCGGCAAGATGACCGTACCAGGCTTTATCGACGGGCATGTCCATCTGATCGGGGGCGGTGGCGAAGGCGGATTTGCCACGCGTACGCCCGAAGTTGCGGTTGGCAAACTGATCGAAGCCGGCATCACATCCGTTTGCGGATTGTTGGGCACAGATGCCGCAACCCGCCACATCGCATCGCTGTATGCCAAGACCAAGGCGCTTCGTGCCGAAGGTATTTCTGCCTGGTTCTTTACGGGCGGTTATCGCGTGCCGTCACCAACCCTGACCGGCAATATCGGTCATGACGTGACGTTTCTGGATGCCTGTATCGGTTTGAAAACGGCGATCTCCGATCACCGCAGCAGCCAAAGCACGGTTGAGGAGCTGGCCCGCATCGCATCCCAATCGCGCATTGGCGGCATGACGTCGGGCAAGTCCGGATCGGTTGTCGTGCATCTGGGCGATGGTGACAGGCACTTTGATCCCCTGATTGCTGTGATCGAGCAGACCGAAATCCCGATCGGCCAGTTCATCCCGACCCACGTCAACCGCAAACGAACCTTGCTTGATGCGGCCAAGCTCTGGGCAAAGCGTGGCGGCAATATCGATTTCACCACCGGGATTGATGCCGAACCCGATCCCAAGGGGGCCACCAAAACATCGACCAGCATTGCCGAATGCCTGGCCGATGGCGTTGCGCTGGATCGCGTTTCAATGACATCGGATGGCAACGGGTCACTGCCGGACTTTGATACTGATGGCAATATGATCGGGCTTTCAGTGGCTGGCTTTGAAACCGTCCCGCGCGAATTTGCCGATCTGATCGAAATTGAAAAGCTTGATATCCCGATCGCCTTGGCCCCGATTACGATCAATCCGGCACGCATGCTGGGCCTTGCGGCACATAAAGGGCAGCTCAAGGTCGGTTATGATGCAGATATCCTGGTTTTCGATGATGCTTTAACCCCCGATAGCGTCATTGCGCGCGGAAAACCGGCCATGATTGGCAAGAAACGGCTGCTCCGCTGCACTTTTGAGGACTAATTTGGTCTTTGGACCGGATTACGGCAGGTAAAAAGGTACTAGAAACCAATAATTTGCGGATTTGATGCCTTTTTATCGTCATATCTGCCCCAAATAGCCCCCAATACGGCCAAACCTCGTGCCTATTTCCCCGGCAAGCTTTGCGATCAGACACAGGTCCACGAATGACCTGTGCCCAAAAACCTTGGAAAGGACACGAGAGATGCGACAGACAGCCATGATTTTGGCCGTTGCAAGCGCATTGGGGCTTTCGGCTTGTAGCGGATTGAATGACCGAGACCAGAAAATGCTGAGTGGCGGCGCGATTGGTGCCGGTGTGGGTGCTGTTGGCACCGTGATCACCGGTGGCTGTGTTACCTGTGGCGCGGTAATTGGCGGCGCGGTGGGTACCGGTGCGGGCTATATCATGCACGAGAATGAGAAGGCCCGGAAATGATGAAAAGGATCATTCTTCTGGTTGCTGCATTCGGCCTAACCCTGCCATTTGCAGCACCTGCGCCCGTTAAGGCCGACCCGCCGTCATGGGCACCTGCCCATGGCTATCGTGCCAAGCAGCACAAAGGGCACAAACGCAATTATAGCCGCCACGGTAACGAGCTTTTTGTCTCCGACGGTGGTTTCCTGCGCTGTAACCGTGATGTGGTTGGCGCCATCATTGGTGGTGGCACGGGCGCGGTGCTCGGTTCCACCATCGGCAAAGGAAGCGGCCGGGATGCTGCCATGATTGGTGGTGCCATTCTTGGCATGCTCAGTGGCTACTCGATTGGCCAGAGCCTTGATCAGGGTGATCTGGCTTGTACCGGCTATGCCTTGCAACGGGCCCCTGATGGTCAGGCCGTCCGGTGGCGAAATCCCGATTCGCAACACAGCTATAATGTTGTGCCGACCAACAGTTGGCAGAACGCCGACGGACGCTATTGCCGCGAATATAGCGCAACAGCCCG
>NZ_DCAO01000090.1:18411-35351 GCF_002311515.1 Thalassospira sp. UBA1131 | reverse complement strand
TAAATTATTTCAATTCAATGTCTTATAGGTGGCTACACTCTCGCAACCGTTATTTGTTTTACGTTAACGTCACTTTGGGTTACAGTCCTGTCATAATCAAAACAAAAATACCTGCTGACTGAGGGAGGCGTTCGTGGATGACATCCTCGAAACCGTAAAAGAAAAACTGCCGCAACTGCGCGGTCTCAATGCTGTCGTCGCCTTCGATTGTGGCGATGATGGACATATCGTGATTGATGCCACCGGCGATGAGCCGGAAATCAGTGATGATGATCCGTCCGATGCCGATTGCATTCTCAAGATCAAGAAAGCCAACCTCGAAAAGCTGATCGCCGGAAAGCTTGACCCGATGCTTGCCTTTACCATGGGCAAACTGAAGATCAAGGGCTCCATGGGTGTGGCAGCAAAGCTGTCATCGATGCTCGACTAGCTTTGTCGGTATGGTCTGTTTGACGAGGGAAACATGCGCAGTCGCATCGCAAAAGGCAGCATATCGGCGCTGATTGCCGGCTTTACGATTCAATATGCCACCGCGTCGCTGGCATCCGGATCGGAAACGCTCAATTTCCGTGTCCTCAAGGACGGGGAGCCGGTCGGTTATGAAACCGTCGAAATTAAACCAACAGCGACCGGTCAAACCGTCACGGTCAATACCCTGACCGATGTGCGGGTTTTGTTTTTGAAATTCCATTACGACCATCAGCGCACAGAACATTGGCAGGACGGAAAGCTGATATCGGTCGAAACCACCACCAATGATGACGGCACACACTACACTTGGCGGGCCAGCTATGACGAAGATTGTTATGCGCTGGCGGGCAAAGGTGTCGGGAAACGCGACGCCTGTGATGCAGCCTGGCCGCTAACCCTGTGGCACGAGAATGTCACAGGTAAAACCGATCTCTTAAGTGTCATCAATGCCGAACCCTACACTGTGCACACTCAAAGGGTTGGCGAAGAAAGCGTCATGGTCGAAAGCCGGGAAACACCGGCAGTCCATTACGAAATGTCTGGCGATGTCGAACGGCACCTCTGGTACGGCACCGACGGAAAACTGCTCAAAACGAGTTTTAAAAGGAAGGGTTACGACATCGATTTCATCAGGGTCGATGCGATAAACCCTCAGCAATAAAAGCGGGCGTTTTAAATCAAAGATTTGAAACGTTTAAAGATTAGGGAGAAACAGATGTCCTACTTCAAGAAGAGCTGCCTTTGGGGTGCAGCTTCGGGTACTGCACTTCTATGCGCGCTTGCCAGTGTCGGCACCGCGCAAGCGTCAGGTTTTCAGGTCCGCGAAACCAGCGGTACCCTGCAGGGTTCAAGCTTTGCCGGTATGACCACACTGTCAACCGACGCATCGACGATGTCCTACAACCCTGGTACCGTTGGTCAGTATAAAGAAACCAGCTATAGCGCAGGTATTACGGTCATTCGGCCTGTGGCGAAGGCAACCAATATAGCTGCAACAAGCAGCAGTTTAACCTCTATTACCCAAACTGGTGGCGACTATAAAGATATGGCGCAAGATGCCGCCGTACCAAATGCGCATGCAGTATGGAAGCTGAAAGAAAACATCAATTTTGGTGTTTCGATCACGGCACCTTGGGGCCTTGTTACAGACAACGACTCAGATTTTGCTGGTCGCTTCTTTGGTACCACGTCGAAAATCAAGACCGTCAACATCAAACCCGTCATTGCATACCGATTTGACAACGGCCTAAGCATTGGGGCAGGACCACAGGTACAACATTTCGAAGCCTCTTTGAGCAAAGCAGTGCCCGCACTTGGCGGACCTGTTGCCGAGGGCAACTCTACTGTTGAGGGCGACGACGTCGGATATGGCTGGACCGCGGGCCTGAATTGGGAAATGACCGAAGATACGCGCTTTGGGCTATCCTATAACTCCGAAGTCAAACACAAGCTTGAAGGTGACATCACGTTTGATAGCGCCGCCAAAGGACTGGCAACGCCGTATACTGATCGGAAAGCTACCGCGAAGATCACAACACCTGAAGCCATTGCATTTGGCGCGTCTCACGATTTCAATGATCAGTGGACCGTGATGGGGGATCTCCAATGGACAAACTGGAACTCCGTCAAAGATCTAGTATTTAACTACGATGGTCTGATCAACAGCAACCTTGCTACAAGTAGTAGCACAACGGAAAACTACCACTGGGGCTCATCATGGTTTGGTGCACTTGGTGCGCGCTATCAATATGATGAAAACTGGTCCTTCACCGGTGGCGTGGCCTATGACGAAACCCCGATCAAAACCCGGAACCGTAACGTTCGTCTGCCAGATTCCAACCGCTACTGGGTATCACTTGGTGCAACATATAAGGCGGCCGACTGGGCGGATGTGACATTGGGTTACACGCACATCTTTGCTGATGAGGCACGGGTAGATCACGCGTCGTCATCGCTCGGCAACTTTGCAGCCGACTACGAAGCCAAGGTCGACATCATCGCGTTGCAGGCGAAATTCAAGTTCTGATTTGCTATACTGTCCGGTGCGGGGTGCTTTGGCGCACCGCATCGGGCTCCCTTTTTTGCCCGCAAAGTGACGTTAACGTAATGGAGTTAACGCAAGTGAACAAAGTAAACGTCCAAGAATCCCCGATCCTGCGCGATGGCGTTGATATCAGCTCGCCGGTAAGAACCTGCCCGGTTCATGAGATTTTCGACAAAGCGGCGGCACGGTTTCCGTTGCGCCCCTGTCTGGATTTCCTCGGTCGGGTCTATGATTACAAGACCATTTCCGAGCAAATCGACCGTGCTGCCGAAGGCTTCAAACAGCTTGGCGTGCGCAAGGGTGACAAGGTCGGGCTGTGCCTGCCCAATACGCCCTATTACGTGGTTTGCTATTACGCGATCCTGAAATGTGGCGGTGTGGTTGTGAATTTCAATCCGCTCTATGCCAAGCGCGAGATCGCCTATCAGATCGAAGATTCAGGCTGTCGCCTGATGGTGACGCTGAACCTCAAACAGATCTATCCCAAGGTGGCAGCATGCCTTGATGAAACCTGCCTCAAGCGGATCGTGGTCTGCGAAATGAGCGGCATCTTGCCGCCGGTTAAAAGCGTTCTGTTTTCGCTGTTCAAGCGCAGCGAACTGGCCGACGTGCCAACGGATTTGCGTCACATCCCCTATTCACGGGTCATCGGATGCAAACCGATTGATCGCGTGGTGGATATCGATGTGAACGATCTGGCGGTTCTGCAATATACCGGCGGCACAACCGGGCGCCCAAAGGGTGCGATGCTGACCCATGCAAATCTGAGTGCAAACGTTGATCAGCTGACCCGCTGGATGCCAGACGCCAAACCGGGCCACGAAGTGACCCTGTGTGTTTTGCCGTTCTTCCATGTCTTTGCCATGACAGTTGCGCTTAACACTTCGGTTAATCTCGGGGCGGAAATGGTGTTGCAGCCCCGCTTTGAGTTGGGTTCCCTGATCAAGGCGCTGGACAAAAAAAAGGCCACCATCTTCCCGGGTGTTCCGACGATCTATACGGCGATCAACAATTCGCCGGAAACACTCAAATACGACCTCTCACACATCCGTTGCTGCATTTCGGGCGGTGCGCCGCTGCCGGTCGAAGTCAAACACCGGTTCGAGGAGATTACCGGCTCCAAGGTGGTTGAAGGATATGGCCTGTCAGAAGCCAGCCCGGTCTGTACTTGCAACCCGCTTAAGGGTGAGAACAAGGAAGGCTCGATCGGGCGACCGTTGCCCGGGACCGAGATCGAAATCAGGTCGCTGGATCGGCCTGATACGGTCGTAGCGCTCGGCGAAAAGGGTGAGGTCTGTATTCGCGGCCCGCAAGTCATGCCTTGCTACTGGCAAAACGAAACGGCCACCAACGAGACATTTGTCGATGGTTGGTTGCGGACCGGTGATGTCGGTTATCAGGATGAGGATGGCTACACCTTCCTGGTTGATCGCCTGAAGGACGTCATCCTGTGCAGCGGCTACAACGTTTATCCGCGTGCCATCGAAGAGGCACTTTATCTGCATGACAAGGTTGCCGAGGTCACTTGCATCGGGATCCCCGATCAATATCGTGGTCAGGCGCCAAAGGCGTTTGTTCGCCTGAAAGACGGTGTCACCGATGTGACCGCCGAAGATCTGCGGGCATTTCTGGATGACAAGATTTCAAGAATCGAAATGCCGCGCGAAATCGAAATTCGCGAAGAACTTCCCAAAACCATGGTCGGCAAACTGTCGAAAAAGGAATTGGTCGAGGAAGAACGACAAAAGAGGGAAAGAAATACGGTTTAGTTGCAATGCGTTGGCGTCACGATACACACACTGAAAAAACTTAAGTGACGTTAACGTAAACTAATTGACGTATACTGAAAAATAGATACCATAAGGGGCGAACAATGACAAAAGTTGACGAACGGTTTTATACCGTTCCCGAACTGGCCGACGATCTTGGCATCACGCCGCGCACCATCCGGTTTTACGAGCAAAAGGGGCTTTTGAACCCGCAACGTGCCGGCACCACCCGGGTCTATACCCGACAGGATCGCGCCAAACTGCTCCTCATTTTGCGGGGCAAGCGACTGGGCTTCAGCTTAAGAGAGATCGCGGACTACCTTGATCTTTACGGCGCAGACCCAACCCAGGCAGAGCAAATCAAAATGCTGCTGGAACGCGTTCGGGAACGGATTACTGACCTGGAAGAACAGCGTCAGGCACTGGACGTCACTTTGGATGAACTGCGTGATATCGAACAGCAATCGGTTGATGCACTTAAAGAAAAGGGACTCGATCCGGTATCGTAATAAGTTGCCCGGATCAGAGGACAGCTCAGGAAGGAAGACAAAGCCATGACCAACGCCGTAATTGCCGGATATGTCCGGTCGCCCTTTACCCCGGCCCGCAAAGGGGCCCTTGCAAAGGTCCGCGCAGACGACCTTGCGGCACAGGTCGTCAAAGGTCTGGTCGAAAAGACCGGCATTGATCCCAACGCGATCGAGGACCTGATCCTTGGCTGCGCCTTCCCGGAAGGCGAACAGGGCTTGAACGTTGCCCGCCTGATCACCTTTATCGCCGGTCTGCCGCGTTCTGTTGGTGGCGTGACGGTCAACCGTTTCTGCGGATCGTCCATGCAGTCGATCCATCAGGCGGCTGGCGCAATTGCGATTGGGGCTGGCGATGTCTTTATCTGTGCCGGTGTCGAAAGCATGACCCGGGTTCCGATGATGGGCTTTAACCCCCTGCCCAACCCGGAGCTTTATAAAGCCATGCCCGAAGCCTATATGGGCATGGGCGATACGGCCGAAAATGTTGCCGCCAAATACAGCCTGACCCGTGCCGATCAGGAAGCCTTTGCAGTTGAAAGTCACAAACGTGCCGCAGCAGCACAAGCGGCTGGCAAATTCACGGATGAAATCATCCCAATCCAGACCAAGGATGGCGTCGTGTCTGAGGATGGCTGCATCCGCGCAGAAACAACCGCCGAAGGATTGGCCGACCTCAAACCAGCCTTTAAGGCAGACGGAGTTGTTACCGCGGGCACCTCTTCCCCGCTGACCGATGGTGCGTCGGCTGTTCTGGTCTGTTCCGAAGACTATGCCGCCAAAAACGGCCTGACACCGATTGCACGTATCAAGTCGGTTGCAGTTGATGGCTGTCTTCCGGAAATCATGGGCATTGGCCCGATTGGCGCATCGAAAAAGGCGCTTTCGCGGGCGGGTCTGACCTCGGCCGATATTGATGTCACCGAACTTAACGAGGCCTTCTCGTCCCAGGCCATGGCAAGCATTTCCGAACTTGGTCTGGATGGGGCCAAGGTCAATATCGATGGTGGCGCATTGGCAATCGGTCACCCGCTTGGCGCGACCGGTGCGCGTATCGTTGGCAAGGCCGCTGCAATCCTCAAACGTGATGGCGGCAAATATGCGCTGGCATCCCAGTGCATTGGCGGGGGTCAGGGGATCGCGACCATTCTGGAGGCGATGTAATGACCACCATTAAACAGGTCGCCGTTATTGGCGCCGGTGTTATGGGGGCGGGGATCGCTGCCCATATCGCCAACTCCGGGACACCCGTCCTGCTGCTTGATATCGTGCCCGAAGGTGCGAAAAACCGTAATGCGGTTGCCGAGGGCGCGGTTGCCAAGATGCTGAAAACTGACCCGGCTCCGTTCATGTCCAAACGGGTCGCCAAGTTTATTACGTGTGGCAATATCGAGGATGACCTTGATAAGATCGCCAAATGTGACTGGGTGATCGAGGCCGTCATTGAACGCCTTGATATCAAGCAGGATCTGTATCGCAAGATTGATGCGGTCCGTGCCAAGGGATCGGTGGTGTCATCAAACACATCGACCATTCCGCTCGCCACCCTGATTGACGGGATGGATGATAGCTTCGCACAGGACTTCATCATTACCCACTTCTTCAACCCGCCGCGCTATATGCGCCTGCTGGAGCTGGTTGGATCGGGTGTCACCCGCGATGGTGTGATTGATGCGGTTGCCGATTTTGCTGATCGCAAACTGGGCAAGACCTGTGTCACCTGTCATGACGAACCGGGCTTTATCGCCAACCGTCTGGGTGTCTACTGGATTCAAGCCGCCATGATTGAGGCCATGGACCGCAAACTGACGGTCGAAGAAGCCGACAGCGTCATTGGCCGTCCGTTTGGCATCCCCAAAACCGGCGTCTTTGGCCTGATGGATCTGGTTGGTCTTGATCTGATGCCCCATGTGCAATCAAGCATGGCGGGCCTTCTCGACAAATCCGATCCGTTCCATGCGATCTATCGCGAAAGCGAGTTGGTCAACAAACTGATTGCCGATGGCTATACCGGCCGCAAGGGCAAGGGTGGTTTCTATCGCCTGAACCGTGAAGGCGGTGAGAAGGTCAAGGAATCGGTTGATCTGCAAACCGGTGAGTTTGCCAAATCCGAAAAGGCGCGTTTGGGCAGTGTCCGCGCCGCAGGCAAAGATCCGCGCAAGATGATGGAAGCCTCTGACAAGGGTGGCCAATATGGCCGCGCTGTCATGGGCAAGACGCTGGCCTATGCGGCCTATATTGCCGAAGTCGCTGCAAATTCCATTGTCGATGTCGATGATGCGATGAAGCTTGGTTATGCTTGGAAAACCGGACCGTTTGAACTGATTGATGCCATTGGCGTCGATGCCCTGATTTCGATGCTCGAAGAAGACGGCGTTGAAGTCCCGGCATTGCTGAAAAAGGCCGCAGGCAAGTCGTTCTACAAGGTCGAAGACGGTGATCTGTATTACCTTGGCTTTGATGGCAACTATGCCAAGGTCACCCGCCCGGATGGCGTCATCCTGCTTGAAGATATCAAACGCAAATCCGAACGGTTTGCCGGCAACCGCGCCGCATCGCTTTGGGATATCGGTGATGGCGTTGCCTGCCTTGAATTCCATACCAAGATGAATGCGCTTGATGCCGATGTGCTTGGCGCGATCAAGACATCGATCCGAACTGTGAAAAAGCAGTTCAAGGCGATGGTTATCTATAACGAAGCAAGCAACTTCTCAGCCGGGGCAAACCTCGGTCTGGCACTGTTTGCCGCCAATATCGCCGCATGGCCGGAAATTGAAAACCTCGTTGAAACCGGTCAGGAAACCTACAAGGCGCTTAAATACTCGCCGTTCCCGGTCGTTGGCGCGCCAAGCGGCCTTGCCCTTGGTGGCGGGTGTGAAGTCTTACTTCATTGTGATTCGGTTCAGGCGCACGGGGAAACCTATATCGGGCTGGTTGAGCCCGGTGTGGGGCTGATCCCGGCCTGGGGCGGGTGCAAGGAAATGATCCGTCGCTGGGCGGAAAATCCCAAATTCGTCAAAGGCCCGATGGCTCCGAGTGCCAAGGCGTTTGAGATCATCTCGGTCGCGACCGTCGCCAAATCGGCGATGGAGGCCAAGGAAAACCTGTTCTTCCGCGAAACTGACGGCATCACCATGAACCGCAACCGTTTGCTGGCCGATGCCAAGGAACGCGCACTGTCGATGGTTGATGGTTACGAAGCCCCCGAAGAATTCACCTATCGCCTGCCGGGCGAAGCGGCGCGGGTTGCCTTTGAAATGGCGGTCGATGGTTTCCATCGCCTTGGCAAGGCCACCGATTATGACCGCGTGGTCGCCGGTGAATTGGCAAAGGTTCTGGCCGGTGGTGACACCGACGTGACCGAGGAACTTTCCGAAGACGATATTCTTGAACTGGAACGCGAAGGCTTCATGCGTCTGGTCCGCAATGAAGGCACCATGGCCCGGGTTGAGCATATGCTGCTAACCGGCAAGCCGCTGCGCAACTGACCGGTCCGGGAGGAAAAGTAAAATGGCTGAATATAAAGCACCCCTGCGCGACATGCGCTTCGTCCTGACCGAGCTGTTTGATTTCAACGATATCAATCAGATGCCCGGTTGCGAGGATTTTACCCCCGATGTGGTCGATGCGGTTCTCGAAGAAGCCGCCAAAGTCTGCGAAGAAGTCCTGTTCCCGATCAACCGTTCGGGCGACGAGGAAGGCTGCGCTTGGGATGACGGCGTCGTCACAACCCCCAAGGGCTTCAAGGAAGCTTATCAGACCTTCGCCGAAGGTGGCTGGACCGGGATTGCCTGTGACCCGAAATATGGCGGTCAGGGCGCGCCGAAATCCATCAATGCCCTGGTCGAGGAAATGATTTGTTCGACCAACCTGTCCTTTGGCATGTATCCGGGTCTTTCTTTTGGCGCCTATGCCGCCCTTCACAGCCACGCATCGGACGAACTCAAAGACAAATACCTGCCCAAGATGGTCGATGGTACGTGGTCAGGGACCATGTGCCTGACCGAACCGCATTGTGGTACCGATCTTGGCATCATCAAGACCAAGGCAGAGCCGCTTGATGACGGGTCCTATGCGATTTCCGGTACCAAGATCTTTATCTCCGCCGGGGAACACGACCTGACGGAAAACATCATCCATCTGGTTCTGGCCAAACTGCCTGACGCCCCAAGCGGCACCAAGGGCATTTCGCTTTTCCTTGTGCCAAAATTCATGGTCGGGGATGACGGATCACTTGGCGATCGCAACGCGGTCAAATGCGGTTCCATAGAACACAAGATGGGCATCAAGGCATCTTCGACCTGTGTCATGAACTTTGATGGCGCGGTTGGTTATCTGGTCGGTGAACCCCATCAGGGCATGCCCGCCATGTTCACCATGATGAACCAGGAACGCCTTTCGGTTGGCATTCAGGGTCTTGGCCTTGGCGAAGCAGCCTATCAGGGTGCGCGTGCCTATGCCAAGGATCGCCTGCAGGGCCGCGCCCTGACCGGTGCAAAATCCCCCAACCAGCCCGCAGATTCCATCATCGTGCATCCCGATGTGCGGCGCATGTTGCTGACCGCAAAGGCGACCAATGAAGGTTGCCGGGCGATGGGCATGTGGGTGGCACGCGCGCTTGATACCGCCAAACATCACGAAGATCCGGTCAAACGCGAAGAGGCCGACGAGTTTGTTCAACTGATGACCCCGATCGTCAAGGCTCTGTTCACCGACTGGGGCTTTGACAACACCAACCTTGGTGTTCAGGTCTTTGGCGGGCACGGCTATATCCGTGAATGGGGTATGGAGCAGTATGTTCGTGATGCCCGTATCGCCCAGATTTACGAAGGCACCAACGGCATTCAGGCACTTGATCTTGTTGGCCGTAAAATGCCGAGCAAAGCCGGGCGTTATCTGCGTCGTTTCTTCCATCCCGTGCAGGAATATATCGAAGCCAATGTTTCGAATGGCGAGCTTGGCGAATATGTCCAGCCGCTTGCCAAGGCCTTCATGCGCCTGCAACAGGCCACCGGCGAACTTGCTCAGCGGGGCATGAAAAACCCCGATGAAGCGGGTGCTGCTGCGACCGAATTCCTGCGTCTGTTTGGTCTGGTTGCCGTCGGCTTCATGTGGGCCCGGATGGCGGAAATCGCACTCGCCAAACAGGGTGATGACGAAGACGGGTTCTATAAGGGCAAGCTGATCACGGCCAAGTTCTATATGGAACGTGTTCTTCCGCAATCAGGTGCCCTGTTCAGCCAGATCATGTCGGGATCTTCGACGATGATGGAACTGGACGAGGAGCTGTTCTGATCATGGCTGTGGGCCGCATGCATAAAGACCCGCCACCCGGATACGGAGCCTTGTCGTGAACCTGATTTTCCGACTGATCCGCGTCGTGATCCTGTCCTTGTTGCGGCCCCGCCTGCACCCGCTTGATCCATCGACCCTGCATTTCCGGGCATGGCCGCTGGATATTGATATCAATGTGCACATGACCAATTCACGCTATTTCGCGCTAATGGATCTGGGCCGAACCGAACTGATCATGCGCAATGGTATTGCCAGGCAGATGCTGAAACGCAAATGGCAGCCGGTGGTGTCCGGATCGACCATGCGGTTCAAACGCGCGATCAAACCGTTTCAGAAATTCGCACTCGAAACGCAGGCTTTGTATTGGGATGAAAAGGGCTTCTATCTCGAGCAACGCTTTGTGGCCAAAGGAAAGACGCTGGCCCTTGGCGTGGTAAAGGCGGTTTTCGTCGGCCCGGATGGCATTGTTGCGCCTGAGGAAGTCTGTCGGATGGTCGGCGCAGATGAGACGTCCCCTTCAATGCCCGACTGGCTTTCTGGGTGGCCCGATATGGAAACCGCGATCGAAGCACAACTGGCGATTTAACACACACCAACAACCGGATAACCGGGACAATCGCGGAAAACACCGCGCAGGAGGAAACACCATGGCATCCGATGACGCCGTATTGCTCAACATCACTGATGCGGTCGCAACGATTACGCTGAACCGCCCGGATCGCATGAACGCCCTTGATCAGGCGATGGTCAGTGGCTTGGCAGCTGCCATGGACAAGATCGAAGCCAACCTTCCCGATATCGGAGCCGTCATCATCGAAGGATCGGGCGGCACGTTCATGGCTGGCGGTGATGTGAAGTTTTTCCATCAGGTATCAAAAGACCTGGTCGAAAATGGCCGTTCCCAGATCGAGGCATTGATTGATCGTGTTCACGAAATTGTTTTACGCATCAATGCCCTGCCCCGCCCGGTAATCGCCAAGCTTGAAGGGGCTGTCGCCGGATTTGGTGTAAGCCTGATGAATGCCTGCGACCTTGCAATCGCGGCTGAGGAAACCGTTTTCACCCTGGCCTATATCCATATAGGCACCTCGCCCGATGGTGGTGCAACCCATTCGCTGACCCGGTTGGTCGGGATGAAAAAGGCCAAGGAAATCGCCCTGCTTGGCGATCGGTTCGGGGCCGATGAAGCCCATGATTGCTGCCTGATCAACAAGGTCGTCCCGGCCGACCTGCTGGCATCCACAACCGCGAAATACGCCACCCGTTTGTCCGCCGGACCGCGCGATGCGATTGCCCGCACCAAGGCGTTGCTGAATGCCGCCCCCGAGGCCGATCTGCAAACACAACTGAAGGCCGAGGCCAAATCATTCGCTGATTGCACCGTAAGTGCCGATTTCCGCGAGGGCGTCACTGCTTTTGTGGAAAAACGCACGCCGCGTTTTGGCAAATCATAAAAAGAATTCAGGGAAGAATTTGATGACGAGTCTTAAAGGCAAAACACTGTTCATCACCGGCGCATCGCGCGGCATCGGCAAGGAAATTGCCCTGCGTGCGGCGCGCGATGGAGCCAATGTTGCGATCATTGCCAAAACCGATGAACCACACCCGAAGCTGCCCGGCACCATCCATAGTGCCGCCGCCGAGATCGAGGAAGTTGGTGGCAAGGCACTGGCCCTTAAGACTGATATCCGCGATGAAGACCAGATTGCTGAGGCTGTCGCAAAGACGGTCAAAATCTTTGGCGGGATCGACATCCTGATCAACAATGCCAGCGCGATCAATCTGACCCCAACGTTGCAAACCCCGATGAAGCGGTTTGATCTGATGCATCAGGTCAATACACGTGCGAGCTTTGCCTGTGCCCAGGCCTGCCTGCCGCATCTTCTGAAATCGGACAACCCACATATCCTGACCATGTCACCACCGCCGAACTTGTCCCCGCAGTGGTTTGCCAATCATACGGCCTATACGATTTCAAAATACGGCATGAGCCTGATCACGCTTGGTCTGGCCGCCGAATTTGCCGATGAAGGGGTGGCCGTCAATTCGCTTTGGCCGGTCACGGTGATTGAGACCGCAGCGCTCAACATGATCCCAGGTCTTGAGCAGGGCCGTGCACGCACACCGCAAATTCTGGCCGATGCGGCGCATGCCATCCTGACAGCGCCATCGCGCGAAATTACCGGGGGCTTCTTTACCGATGAAAGTGTGCTTGAGGCCATCGGTGTCACCGATTTCGAACAATACAATCTGACACCAGGCAGACCGCCCTATCCGGACTTCTTCCTGGAGCTTGATCGCAACGGCAAGAACGACCCGCAGGTTGCAAAACTGCTTACGAAACTGGGCCGCTTTCACGAAGCAGCCTGACCGTCATGGCGCCGGGGAAGTGTGTGCCTCGGCGTCTCGTAGGGGCCTGATTTACGGCTGTGGATGATCTGCAGTGGAAATCGGGCTCTCTCGCCCGCTGAACTAAACCCGCCCTTTGTGGCGGGTTCTTTTTTGTGGCATGCGCACATAAAGGCACCGCCACGGGGAGAATGGCGGTGCCGCCTTCGCATTAAACGCTAGACGTTGAGGGATATGATGAAAAAGCGTGAAGCGAAGGAGTGGTTATAAGCTTCAGGAAGCGCGGCGTTCCAGTGACTGACGCGGCATTTCACAGGCAACAAGACCTGGTGTCGGCAACATCATCTGTACCGAAAGTGCCATGCCAAGGTCGCGGTGATCGCGTTTGGCATCCAGGAAATGCTCCGACCAGCTGCCGTCACGGTTGGCTGACAGAAACGCACAACGCAGCATCGAAAAACGGCTTGATCCATGACAGTTATGCTCGCCAGTCACCTGTGCAAGCCAGCCGGCAATTGCGTCATGGGCGGCCTGATCAAGGATGTCCTGCATGCTGGCCCGATCACTGGCTGCAATGCTGTCTTCGGCGAGCGCATCGCGAAGGGCGTTGATCATGCGCTGACTGGCCTGCGGAGAGTTGACACCGAATGAACGTAACCACGCACGTGCCGTGTCTTCGATCAAACGCGTCATCGCTGCCGATTCAAACGCGGCATAGGTGAAACCCTTTGATGCAATGGTCATGTCAGTCATTCGTCTGGCCCTCCGGGCGGTGAACAATCAGCGGGACTTAACGCTTCGTTAAGAATGAATATCGCTGAAAAAACGCGGGATAATTTGCTCGAATCTGGGCGTTTTTGTGGCGTCGAGAATCTTTTGAAAACAAACCACTAGCTTGCAGGTTTCGGACCTTCGGCTGCTATGTGCTCTCGCCCTGCCATGATCTGATCAAGCGGCTTGACCGGCCAGGACAGAATCAGAAGCTTTTCATCGCGCGTCAGGCTTTCAACGCCAAGCCGCGCAAGCTTTTCATAGATGATCCCGATTTCGATCGCGGTACGCGCATCCGGCTTGCGCACCGGCAGCAAAGCCGAATGCAGCGCATTGGCATAAGGATCTTCGATCAGGCGCAACAAACCGTCTTTGACATCGTCCTCACCGCTTTCGGCATTGATCCGTGCCAACGCGCGAAGCTCGTCCGGGCTGTCATATTCTTCGGGGGTAACAAAAAGCTTCATCCGGCGCGCTGCCTTTCCGATGGCAAGGCTGCTGGAATAATGGGTCAGCCACGGCGAAAGCACCAAACCGGCCAGAATGGGCGACAACCACCAGAAGAATGCCGTATCCACAAAGACGGCAATCGCGCCCCAGACCACACCAATCACGATAATGGTGCGATGGGTTTTAAGGGCAGCCTTGAACGGTACCCCGGCATCGTCACGTTCCTGCGCGTCCCAGCCCACCTGATTACCGGTCAGGACCGAAAACACGAACTGGGAATGGAGCATCATCATGATCGGGGCCTGCAAGGCAGAATACAGGGTTTCAAGCAGGCCACTGGCCAATACCATCACCCCGCCATACTGTTTGCGGTCGCGGCCAAGACACACCATCAGGATCGAGATGATCTTGGGCAGCACCAGCATGCCGATGGTAAAGATCAGCAGCACCAGCATTTCAAACGACCGATCCACCGGCCATTGCGGAAACATGGTGAACTGACCGGGGAAGAAGCTATAGGTCAGCTGGGTGTTCTGAAGGGTCGCAATCGTCGAGCTTAGCAACAGCAAAAGCCACAGCGGCGATGACACAAAGCTCATCACTCCCATAAAGAAATGCAAGCGACTAAGCGGTTTGAAACCCGGTGCAACCATCAGGCGCGCATGCTGCATATTGCCCTGACACCAGCGCCGGTCACGGATGGCAAAATCAATCAGGTTGGGCGGCAACTCTTCCCAGCTGCCTTCAAGCTGCGGGATCAGCCAGCACCGCCAGCCTGCCTTGCGCATAAAGGCGGCTTCAACGAAATCGTGACTCAGGATATGGCCACCCATCGGCGGTTTACCCGACAGAACCGGCAGTCCACAGCATTCGATAAACGCCTTGGTGCGAATGATCGCGTTGTGGCCCCAATAGTTCGAACTGCCCATGCACCAGAATGACAGACCCGCCGACATGGTCGGGCCATGCACGCGCGAAATGAATTGCAGGATGCGGGCAAACAGGGTCTGGCGACCGGTGGGCTGCGGCGGGCTTTGAATGATCCCGGCATCCGGATTGTTTTCCATCAGATATGCCATATTGACCATGGCCTCGCCCGACATGACGCTATCGGCGTCAAAGACGATCATGTGATCGTAATTTGCCGCATAGGTCTCGCAGAATTCCTTGAGGTTGCCGGACTTGCGTTCGGTGTTTTCTGCACGGCGGCGGAAGAAAATCTTGCCACGCGCATTCAGATCCGAACAGGCCTTGGCCCATGCCATTTCCTCGGCAATCCAGATATCGGGATCGCGGGTATCAGACAGCACAAAGAAATGAAACGCATCAAGTTCGCCGGTCGCAGCGAGACTTTCATAGCTCGCGCGCAATCCGGCAAAAACGCGGTTGGGGTCTTCGTTATAAACCGGGATCACCACCACATTCTTGGATCGCAGGCGACCTTTGCGCGCAATCGGCTTCAGGCGTTTGAGCGTGATGGCATCAAGTTTCAGACCGCGCAAAACCAGCCCGACAATCCCGGTAAAGAACGACAACGAAATCCAGGCAAAGTTGATGGTAAAGAACGCCACAACCACCATTTCCATGATGGTCAGCTGATCCGCGCCCAGAACATCGGTCATCAACCAGGCCGCATAGGCAGTCGCCGCAATCGATGCCCCAAACAGGAAAATCCGCCGGGATCCGACACCGGGCCCGCGCAGTTTGACCGTCGGATCACAAAATGCGTCCTCTGATCGCTCTGCGGGTATGGTCCCTTTTGCAGGTGTATTGGCGGCTTCTGTCATCTGGCTCTTCTGGGGTTATCTGTTTCTGGCAATTGAGGCATTTGATCCCACAGGATCAGAAGGCCCACGGCATGGTCCAGGTCTCGCTCAGGACCTTGTTCTGATACAACAAGAAGACCCTGAGATTGCTTGATGTCGCATCCCCGGCATTAACCAGGTCAAAGAACACACGCACGCCACCATTTTCCGGATCGGGCAGAATGCGAATGTTACGGACTTCGCCCTTTGATGCGCTGATATCAGCCCGCAAGTTATTGGCATCCTTGATGAAATAGTCCAGATCACCACCGGCGAAGTTCAGCACAAAGCGCGTGCCGGACCGATCTTCATCACCTTGGCTGGCCAAACGCTGGATACGGGTATCGGTTGCTTGCGCCATGCCGTGCAAACCTGTGCCATCACGGGTCGCGGTGACACTGTATTCGACCTGCATTTCGCCGCCGGCCGCCGGCTTGGTTTCCGGCACCCAATAGGCAACGATATTGTCGTTTGTTTCCGACGGACTTGGGATTTCGACCAGTTCGATATGGCCCTTGCCCCATTTGCCCTTCGGCGTCACCCAATAGCCCGGCTGCTGATCAAAGCGTTTTTCCAGATCCTGATAGTGATCGAAATTGCGGTCACGCTGCAAAAGGCCGAACCCGATGGGGTTTTCATCCAGGAACGAGCTCATCTGCAGGTGCTGGGGATTATCCAGCGGACGCCACAACCATTCACCGCGTCCATTATTGATCAAAAGCCCGTCGCTTGAATGGACTTCACCGCGATAATCATCAAAGAACCGGCGGCGCTGTTCGCCAAACAGGAACATGCCGTTCAGCGGCGCAATGCCGATCTTCTCCACCCCGTCGCGGAAGAACAGGTGGGCCTTGATGTCGGCCTGGCTCCGGTTGCCGGGCGTAATATCAAACTGATAGGCACCGGTTATCCGTTCACTGTCGAGCAACGCGAACACCGTGATGGTATTTGCGCCATCCTTTGGCTCGACAATCCAGAATTCACGAAAGACCGGAATTTCCTCGCCGGTCGGACCGGCAAGATCCACGGCAAGGCCGCGCGCCATCTGACCGATTGACTGGCCCTGACCCTGAAGGCGGAAATAGGACGCGCCGAGAAAACGGGTCAGCTCATCATTGCTGGTGACATCAGAAAGCGGATAGCGCAGGCGGAACCCGGCATAGTTCTGCGTCGAAAAATCATTCCCCGACAGGCCGGTCTTGCCGAAATCAAACAGTCCGGCGGAGTACGGAATGACCTGAACTTCACCGTCGCGCACCAGATTGATGGTTACCGGCACGTCATACATGGTGCCCGGATGAAACAGCTCCAGACTGAAATCCGTCTCGGCCGGATTAAAGAAGGCACGCTGTGACTTGAAGCGGATCTGTGCGTAGTCTTCTGCGCTCAGGGCTGAAAGTGCCTCGGGCAGTTCGCGATGCGGATTAACGAAGGGCTGTTTGGCCAGATTGCGCGCAAG
>NZ_DCAO01000090.1:14610-18242 GCF_002311515.1 Thalassospira sp. UBA1131 | reverse complement strand
ACTCTGTGGGACAGGTGCCGGATCACTTTCCTGTGCATGGATGGCCGCAGGCCCGCCGATCATGATCAACGCGGACGCGGCAGCACCCAAAAGAACACGTCTGAGGGGCAGCTTGCTATGCTGCTGAAAATGTTGCGTCATGCTCTTATATGCTACCAACCGTTGGATTTTTCCGAATTTATTGGTTGCTGTTGTGCACAGAAAACAGGGCAGGAATGTGTCGTCATCAGGGTAAGAATCCGCAAAGCCACAACCGATCAGTTGCCCGAAAGGATTGCTTTAATCCCGGACATGTCATTGGGAAAGCGTCATTTTTGCATGGGCAGCAACGGAAAAACGCTGCAAAGAACCGCTTGACGGAAACGCAAAACCGTTTGTCAAACCGCTGATTGAAACGCGCTGTTTTCCGCGCTGGAATCGGCGTGCAATTCACGCGGGGAAATCTTGTGGCGCTGCTGGATGGCACGTGCCAGTGCCGTTGTGCTGCGATAACCAACCTGGCCTGCCACCGCCTGCAACCTTTTGCCATCGCGCAACAACCCAAACGCCAGATCAAGGCGAATGGTTTGCAGGAAATCACCGGGCGATGTGCCCAGCAAATCGCGAAACCGGGCTGCAAAACTCGCCCGCGACATACCAGCAATTTCGGCCTGTCGTTCAACCGACCAGCTTTCGCCGGGTTTCTGATGAAGTTCACCTACCACGCGCGCAATCCGCGGATCACGCATGGCGGCCAGAATGCCCGGACGGACAAGGTTCTTGGCCTGACAATGACGCAACACCATCAGCAAGAGCAAATCAACCAGAAGATTGATTGCCGTGCGTTGCCCGGGCTGCGCGCCCTGTGATTCCGAAAACAGCTGATCGGTGATGGCCTCAAGCCCGGGGAGCTCGTCAAAGGGCAGGACCAGATATTCCGGCAAGCCCAGTTTCGCTGGGCTTAGACCAATATCGGGGAAATCGAGATTGGCACAGACCATTGCGGCGCCACCTGCGGGCGTCTCGATATCGTGGGGCACCGGACATCCGAAAAGAACCACGCCGGGGCGATCCAGTATCGCCTTTTCGCGCCCGTCAAAAAGGACCCGCATCGTGCCACTTTGCAAAACATGCAACATGCCTTGCTGTTGCGATGGCAGATCAGCTCGTCCCTGATGATGACTGCTGCCGCAATGGGTTCCGGCAAAAATCACATCACCGCGCGGGTGATGTCCGGCAAAAAGATCGGACAGGACATCCTTCTCAGACGAATTGCGTGCTTCCTCAGACAACAAGTCACTTCTCCGACGATAGGCTGTTTTCAGATTTCAAGACGCCCTCTTGATGAACCAGTTCCGTGATCGCCTGCCAGTAAAGACCCGGTGATCACCCCGTGAAGGAGATGAAAAAGATGACCAAACGTTCCAGCTTCATGCGTTCCGCTGCCCTCGCCGCCGTCCTGGGTATTTCCGCAGTTGGCAGCATTGTTGCCATCAGCGCACCGGCATCAGCCGCACAGGAAGTCCACATTGTTGAAGGCTACGCCCTGCAGGGTTTTGACCCGGTTGCATACTTCACCGTAGGCGCCCCGACCCCGGGCAACTCCGAATTCAAGGCCGAACATGGTGGCGCGACCTATCGCTTTGCCAGCGCTGAAAACCGTGACCTGTTCAATGCAAACCCGGAAAAATACGCACCTCAATATGGCGGGTTCTGTGCCTTTGGTGCGGCAATGGGCCGTAAATTCGGTGCCGATCCGCAGGCATGGCGCATTGTTGACGATAAGCTGTATCTGAACCTGAACAAGGAAATCCAGCAGCGCTGGGTTGCCGATATCCCCGGCTTCATTCGCGGTGCTGATCACAACTGGGAAATCATCGAAACGATCGAAGACGCCAAACTCGCTGATGAGAAAATGGCCCCCAAAGGCCTGACCATCGGCGCACAATAATCCCGGGCGCGGAATGCCCTGATCCGGGTTCCCTCCCTAGCTCCCTGTTGCCCGGTATGACAATGGCCGGCCCGAATGAACGGCCGGCCATTTGTTTTTTTTGATCTGTAACTGGTGCGATCAGTATCCGACCGCACAACCATCCTTGCGCGGGTCCGAACCCGCAACATAACCCGCATCGGTCTTGGCAATCAGCTGCGCGCCGCCAAATCCGAAGTTGGTGCTGTCAGGCGTTTCAACCTTGATGACATGCCCCTTGGCCTTAAGCGCCTCAATCACCTCAGCACCGACCGATGTTTCCACAGCAACATTCAGCCCCGAAAGCGCCTGCCAACGCGGTGCATCGGCCGCCGTTTGCGGGTCCTGCCCCCAAAGGTGGGTACGAAGCGTCATTTGCAAATGGCCCTGTGCCTGCATCGGGCCGCCCATGACGCCAAAGCTCATGACCGGATTGCCATCAAGGCCCATCAGGAAGGCCGGGATGATCGTCTGGAACGGACGTTTACCGCCCTTGACCCGGTTCGGATGCCCGTCTTTGAGGCTAAAGCCGTGACCACGGTTCTGCAGGCTGATCGAAGTACCCGGCACCACAACACCAGACCCAAAGCCCATATAGTTCGACTGAATGAACGACACCATCATGCCGTTTTCATCAGCCGTACTGACATAAACCGTGCCGCCATGTTTCGGCGCGCCGGCCTTGAAATCCTGTGCCTTGTTGGCATCAATCAATGCCGCACGCGATTTCAGGTAATCATCAGACAAAAGATGCTCGACCGTGACATCCGTCATGTAATCAAGGTCCGCGACATAATCGCGCATGTCGGCAAAGGCCAGTTTCATGGCCTCGATCTCGAGATGAAGTGCCTCGACCGAGTCCGGCTCATAATCGGTAATGTTGGTATGGCGCAAAATGCCCAGCGCGATCAGGGCCGAAATCCCCTGCCCGTTTGGCGGGATTTCATGCAGCTTCACATTGCCAAAGCTTTGCGAAATCGTACCAACCCAATCGGCCTTGTGATTGCCAAGGTCTTCCTCAGACAGGGCCGCACCATGTTCCTTGGCAAAGACGGCAATCTTGCTGGCCAGTTTGCCGCGATAGAAACTCTCACCCTTGGTTTCAGCGATATCAATAAGGCTTTCGGCCGCGGCCTTGTTGACAAACAGCTCGCCCGCCTTGGGGGCCTTTCCGCCCGGAAGGAACGCCTCGGCAAAGCCAGGCTGCTTGCCCAGCAAATCGCCGCCCTTTTCCCAAAGGGTGGCGATGATTGGCGATACGGCAAAGCCGCAGGTCGCATATTCAATCGCCGGTTCGAAGAGCTTTTCGAACGGCAGCTTGCCGAACTTTTCGGAAATCTCACGCCAAGACGATACCGCACCCGGTGTGGTGACCGATTCCCAGCCGCGCTGTGGCATGGTGTCAGAACCGGCAAAGCGTTCCGGGTTCCAAGCCGCAGGCGCACGGCCAGATGCATTCAGACCATGCAGTTCCTTGCCATCCCAAATGATGGCATAGGCATCCGATCCAAGACCGTTACCGGTTGGCTCAACCACTGTAAGCGCAATCGCGGATGCAAGTGCAGCATCGGCGGCATTACCACCGGCCCACAGCATCCGCAAACCGGCCTGGGCTGCAAGCGGCTGGGATGTTGAAACCATATTACGCGCCAGCACCGGGGACCGGCGTGAGGCATAAAGCGCG
>NZ_DCAO01000090.1:6164-14478 GCF_002311515.1 Thalassospira sp. UBA1131 | reverse complement strand
GTCTTTTTTGCGCATCTTCAGCACCGAACGAACACTGAAGAAGACTGAAAGAAGGGCCGCCGCCAGCAGGACGGCGGAAATCGGACGGGTAAAGAACACCGTCCAGTCGCCATCACTCATCAGCGCGCGACGCAGGTTGGTTTCGGCAATCGGCCCCAGAATGACACCCAGCACCAGCGGCGCCAGCGGGTAATCAAGCGACTTCAATCCATAGCCGACAAGTCCAATCGCGCCGAGCAGATAAAGATCCGTCACCCGGTTATTGAGCGCAAAGGCCCCGATCACGCAACAGATCATGACAGTCGGCACGATGAACTGTTTGGGAATGTCGGTCACGCGCAGGAACAGGCGCATCGACAGCACGCAAACCACCAGCATCATGAGGGATGCCACAACCATGGCAACGAACATGCCATAGGCCAGATCGGCATTGTCCATGATCAGACGCGGACCCACCGAAATGCCATGCACCATAAGGGCCGCCATCAGGATGGCATCCACCGCCGATCCCGGAATGCCCAGCGCAATCATCGGAATAAGGCCGCCACCGGCCGTTGCAGAGTTCCCGGCCTCGGACGCAATCACGCCATCCGGGTTGCCCTTGCCAAATTCATCGGGATTTTTGGAACTGCGCTTGGCCTGATCATAGGCCAGAAGGTTCGCGATCGAACCCCCAGCACCCGGAAGAGCACCAATAAACACACCAATAAGCGAGGAGCGCACCAGATTGACCGGATGCATCAGAACTTCACGCATGACCGCCCAGGTCTTGAATTCGATGACATCGGGAATAAGCGCATCACTGCTTGGGCCTTTGCCATGATCCTCGAGCTCCCCCATCAGCTGACTGATGGCAAAGATCCCGATCAAAACCACAAGGAACGGCAGACCCGGCATCAGGATCGACGACTCAAATGTCAGACGCGGCTGGCCCATCATCGGGTCGGGGCCAATGGTCGCAAGACCAAGGCCAATCACCCCGGCAATCAGCCCGCGCATCAGCGAATTGCCCACAAGGCTTGCGACAATGGTCAACGCAAAGACGATCAGCGAGAAATATTCCCACGGGCCAAGCTTGACCGCAATCATCGCAAGCGGCGGGGCCGCAATGATCAGAACGATGGTCGAAATGACAGTCCCGAAGAAGGACGACCAGACACCAAGCGAAAGGGCGCGTCCCGGTTCACCACCGCGCGCCATCGGATAGGCATCAAAGGTGGTTGCGACTGAACTTGGCGTACCCGGAATCCCCAGAAGGGCGGCACTGATCAGGCCACCGGTATAACCGCCAACATAAACCGACAGCATCACCGAAACGCCCTGCAACGGACCCATTGTAAAGGTCAGCGGCAAGGTCAGAATGATCGCCATGGTCACGGTGAAGCCCGGAATTGCGGCTGCGACGATCCCGGCAACGGAACCGATCAGCATGTAAATCAGGGTATCGAATGCGAAAACCTGATGTGCACCGGCAAGAAATGCATCCAACATCATCGTAAAACTTTATCTAGCCCGCAAACAGCACGCCGCGCGGGAGGAACACGTTAAAGACTTCTGCAAACAGCATGTTCAAGCCGACCGAGAAAATCACGGCGGCGATCAGCGACTGGAAGAGGGTCTTTTTGGAAATACCTGCGATCATCAATTGCGCGATCAGCAGAAACACAAAGGTGGTCAGCGAAAAGCCACCAAGCGGCAGCAACAGCAGATAGACCACCAGAAGCCCGAACAGTGCAAAGGAATAGCGCCGGGCAACAAGCCATGCACCCAATGATGCCCCAAGACGGTTTGCACCGCCGGCCTTGCGGATATCAATCACCGCACGCACCGCTGCGATCAGGCATAAAACCGCAAGCACCCCGAAAACCAGCTCCGGGAAGGAACCCGCCCCAAGCGGCTCCCAGCGCGAGGTCGGCAAGGTGCTGGCGCGCAGGCTTAGAAACGCAGCACCCAAACCGATAACGATATACGAAATCAGCCGTGCGACTTCAGTTCTTGCACGAAGAGCAGCGGACGCAACTGCGTCCGCTGCTGCTGCTTTCGCAGTCGTCTGACTCATCCCTGAAGTTTGCCGACAACTTTGTCGACTTCACCGTCAAGTTTATCGAGATAGGCTTTGTATGCCTCGTGACCGAGATAGATGTCAGCCGAACCGGCATTGGTCATCTTTTCACGGATATCAGGCAGGGACATTGCCTTCTCAAGCGCGGCGTCAAGTGCCTCGACGATCTCGTCCGGGGTACCGGCCGGAAGAACAACACCACGGGTTACCGCCATCGAAAGATCATAACCCTGCTCAGCCATGGTCGGGACGTCCGGCTCTTCGGAAGTACGTTCTTCGGTGCCGACACCGGCAAAGATCAGGTCGCCGTTTTTCACAAACTCGCTGGCCGATGCAACGTCACCGATCACGATGTCAACGTTGCCGCCAACAGCCGCACGGATACGCTCGCCAGTGTCACGGAAACCGACATAGCTGAACTGAACACCAAGAGCTTCTTCGATCATTGCCATGTGAAGATGCGGAACACCGCCAAGGGTCACACCCGCGCGCACGGCACCCGGATTTGCTGCGGCATATGCCTTGAGCTCTTCCAGGTTGGAGAAGTTGTCATTCTTCGACAGCACCAGATACTGCGGCGACGACGTCACCAGAGCCACCGGAATAAAGTTTTTGTAGCTGAGCTCGGTGATGCCAAGCTTGTTGGCGGTGTAAAGGCCTTCGTGGATCTGCGAAATGGTATAGCCATCAGCCGGACGTTTGGCGAATTCGGCCAGACCAACCGTGCCACCGACACCTGGCATATTGACGATCGGCACGGCCTGACCGGTGACTTCCGACAGACCCATGGCGACGATGCGCATCAGCGTGTCACTGCCGCCACCTGGGCCCCAAGGTACGATGAATTCGATTGGTTTTTCTGGATAGTCCTGCGCCTGCGCCGGACCTGCGATGGCTGCGGCCAACAAACCGGCAGCGACTGCAATCTTGCGGAACATGTATCTTGCCTCCTGATATCTCGCCTGAAATGCGTGAACCATTACTACTTTGGTTCAATCTCTTTGTCGGGACATTGTTGGCAGCAACAAACCAATTTCGCAAGCGCAAAAATAATATTTGGCTTTAAACAAGGATTATGTTGCAGATTTTTACC
This sequence comes from Thalassospira sp. UBA1131, assembly GCF_002311515.1. Lineage (GTDB taxonomy): Bacteria > Pseudomonadota > Alphaproteobacteria > Rhodospirillales > Thalassospiraceae > Thalassospira. The sequence goes on along the minus strand of NZ_DCAO01000090.1, from coordinate 11,323 downwards.
AAAGATGGATAGTACCACTTATTAATTGATATCATAATTGGTACGGATTGGTTCGAATGTTTGAAATGGATGGCGCCATGAGCCTCTATCTCGTCTGGGGCGCAGCCATGCTGTTTGCTGGCGTCCTTGGCGGGATCATGGCCGGGCTTCTCGGTGTTGGTGGCGGGATTGTGATTGTCCCGGTGCTTTATCATTTTCTGACCACCATGGGTGTCGATGAAAGCCTTCGCATGCAGGTCGCAGTTGCCACATCGCTGACCACAATCATTGCCACGGCAATCTCATCAACGCGCAGCCACTATAAAAAGGGCTCGGTCGATACGGCGCTTCTCAAACATTGGGGCCCGGCGATCATCGTCGGCGTGATCCTTGGCACCGCAATTGGCGGACTGGCCGATGGCCGTGTTCTGACCATCGTGTTTGCCGTTGTTGCCCTGATCGTGGCTGGCAACATGATCCTTGTGAAAGACCGCGAAACCAACGAGACCAGAAACCCGCCAAAATCCGTCTGGGCGGCACTTGGGGTGATTGCCGGCAGCCTTTCGGCCATGATGGGGATTGGCGGCGGCACCATCTGCGTGCCGGTCCTGAATTTCCTGGGTTACGACATCCGCCGCGCGGTTGGCACCTCGGCCGCGATTGGTCTCATCATCGCCCTTCCCGGTACCATCGGCTATGCGATGTCGGGCATTGGTGTCGATGGTCGCCCGCCATTTTCAATCGGCTATGTCAATGTTCTGGCGGCGGCACTGCTTATACCGATGACGGTACTGTGTGCACCAATCGGGGCACGCATAGCCCATACCATTCCGCGCCGGGCATTGCGCATGTGCTTTGGCCTGTTTCTGGCGATCACGTCTGCGCGGATGTTCTATGACCTTCTGAGCTAGGCATCCTTGCAAACATCTGGGAACAAACAGGAATTGTATATGCTTGTTCTTAGATAAACCAATGGCTTACAATGATAGGTGCGCATTGGTTCGCCAATAGAAACGCATTTGGAAACGTCGATAGAAACGCCATAAAAAATGACCAAAAACCATGACTGAATTCGCGACCCAGACGCTGGCAGAAAAGCTCAAGACCGGCTTTGCACAGGGGGACTTTGTCAAGGACGGGCGCGTGATCGCCGAACGCACCCTTGCCGAACAGCTTGATGTCGGTCGCCGGGCGCTTCGCAAGGCGCTTGATCAGCTTGAATCAGAAGGCCTGATCTGGCGCCGTCAGGGTCAGGGCACCTTTGTTGGCACCCCGCCAACCCCGCGCCTGCGCAAGCTTGAAGGACTGGCCACCAAAACCAGCCCGTTTGAAATCATGGAAGTCCGTCAGGAAATCGAACCATCGATGGCCCGGTTCGCTGCCCTTCGCGCATCACAAGGCGATATCGACGCCATGCGCAGCATGGTCGAAAAGGCCGCCCGCGCAACCACACAGGCCGAATACGAAAAATGGGATGCCGCCTTTCATCAACGTCTGGCCGAATCGGTCAAGAACACCCTGTTTCTGGCGGTGTTTGAGGCGGTCAATGCAGTCCGCCGCGAAGCGGCATGGGCTCGCCTGCGCGAAAGCAGCCATTCAGACACATTGATCGAAGAACTCAGCGCCCAGCATCGCGACATCATCAACGCGATTGAGCAACGCGATCCCAAGCGCGCCGAAGACGCCATGCGCCGCCACCTGTCCGAGGTGGAGCACGCACTCAAACAAACCTGATCTGATAACGATCTTCTGGCGGTCAGCCCTGCGGCGCAAAGTCCGCAAACATGCCGTGGTACGCCTTAAGCGGCGGCTTGGCATAGGCACCTGCCTTGCTGGTGCGAAGCCCCAGAAACGCCATGGCCTCGATCATCTTGACCGCGGCACTGACCCCGTCAATCACCGGCACGCCAAGCTCCTCGGTCAGGCGATCCGCAATATCGGTCATTCCCGCACAGCCCAGAACAATCGCCTCGGCATAATCATCAGCAAGGCAAATCTCCGCCTGCTTTTTAAGCGCAGTATATGCCGCCTTGGCGTTGGCACCTTCGAAATCCAGCGTCCGCACACCAGCGGCCCGGACGACACATTGCGATGACGCCCCGTATTTGGACACCAGATGTTCAAGCGGCCGGACAGAGACCGGCATCGGGGTGACAATCGCAAAGCGCGACGAAACGGCCGCCGCCATACGCAGGGCCGCCTCGCACAGCCCCAGCACCGGCGCACCGGTCAGACATCGCGCAGCATCGACCCCGGTATCATCAAAGCACGCCACCACATAGCCGCCAATTGGATCAGATTCCTGTTCGGGCGCAGCTTCGAGTTCGCGAATAACCGAAAGCAACCCCACACTGGCAAAGGCCTCGTCGTAATAACCCTCGATACTATCCGGCCCGAAAGTCGGATTGAGTGCCAAAACCTGTGTTGTCGGCCCAACAATCCTTTGCGCCTGTTCGCCGACCTTTTTGGTAAAGCCGGCCGAAAGGTTGGGGTTAATGACGGCGATGCGGCTCATGCTTTTTGTCCTTTGCGGCGGCGCATGATCGCAACCGTGCCCAATGCCAGTGCAATTACCAGGAACGAGAACCCGGTGGTCACCGTGCCCAGTGCATAAAGTACCGGCGTGGTGACATTGGTTGTCATGCCATAAATCTCAAGCGGCAGGGTATTGAGCGCGCCAGCCGTCATCAGGGTGCGGGCAAATTCATCGTAGGACAGGGTGAACGAGAACATCGCAACCCCGATCAGGCTTGGCCCCACCATCGGCAAAACAACATATTGAATGGTTTGCCAGTTGCTTGCGCCCAAATCGCGCGCCGCTTCCTCATAAGACGGATCAAACCGGTTAAACACCGCAAACATGATCAGAAGACCGAACGGGAACGTCCATGTCAGATGCGCACCAAGGGCCGAGGTAAACCATTGCGGCTGCCATTCAACGATATTGAACAGCAACCCAATGCCCAGCGAAATCAGGATCGACGGTACAATCAGGCTGGCAATCGCCAGATAGAAAATCACGCTGTCGCCCCGGAACCGCTTGCGGAAGGCAAGACCAGCCATGAAGGACACGACAACTGTCACCACCATGACAATCAGGCCAAGCTTTAGCGATCTGCTGAACGATCCACCAAAATCACCCACGGCCTGCTGTTCAAACAGATTGCCAAACCAATGGAACGAGAACCCGTTCATCGGGAAGGTCAGACCGCCATTCTCCCCCTGGAAAGACAGAATGAAGATCGTCAGCATCGGACCATAAAGAAACAGCACGAACAGCGCAAAAAATGCTGCAAGGAAATAGAAGCTGGTCGGACGGCGTTCACGGGTTTTGGTTAACAATGCCATGATCACAGCTCCTTGCGGATATCAACAAGACGCAACAATGCGGTCACGATCAGCAAAACCGTGATCAGCAGAACCACCGCACTGGCGGCTGCGGCCGGATATTGCAGAAGTCCGATTTCATTGGAAATCTGCAAACCGACCGACGCACTCTGCCCGCCACTCATCAGACGGACCGTGATGAAATCGCCCATCACCACCGTGATGACAAAGATCGACCCGATGGCAATGCCGGGCTTGGACAGCGGGACGATTACGGATTTCAAGGTTTCGAACCCGCTGGCACCGGCATCGCGCGCCGCCTCGATCAAGGACCGGTCAATGCGCATCATGGAATTGAAGATCGGCACCACCATGAACAGGGTGTAAAGGTGGACATCTGCCAACACGACTGCGAAATCGGAAAACAGAAGGAATTCAAGCGGCTGATCGACAATCCCGAGATTGATCAGGGCAGAGTTCAAAAGCCCGTTACGCCCAAGGAACGGGATCCACGAAATCATGCGAATGATATTCGACGTCCAGAACGGAATGGTGCACAGCATGAACAAAACGATCTGCCAGGTCAGACTGCGCACATGAAACGCCAGGAAATAGGCCACCGTAAACCCGATCAGGAGGGTAAAGACCCAGGTCAGAACGGCATATTTCAGGGTATTGAGATAGATGCTCCAGGTGACCGAGGAGCCCAGCAGGTACTTGTAGTTCTCTAAAATGAAGTCGGGCAGGATACGATATTCGTCATAGTCCCAGAAACTGACCACAACAATGGTCAGAAGCGGAATGACAAGAAACACCGCAAAGATCAGCGCCATTGGCGAGATCAGGAAATAGGACGATCTTTTTGACGTATCAGAAGCCATGCTCTGTCCTTGAAACCCTGCCAGAAAACCAAAAAGTAAAAACGAATAAATGGGCCCGACATGCTGTCGGAAAATTGAAAACGTAAAATCAGAAAGTCGGGGTGACGGGCGCGACCAAAGTCGCGCCCACCAGATATCTGTCGCAGATTATGCTGCGATGAATTCGTTCCACTTGCGGACCATGTGCTTGTTCTCGTCCATGACGGAGTTCCAGCACGCGACCGAGCCCATACGCTCTTCGTAGGAACCGCCATCGCGAACCGCACCTGCTTTTTCCATGACCTTACCATCCGGGGAAAGGATGTCGCCCTCGGCGGCTTTGCCTTCCATCCAGAAGCCCCACTCGTCTTCGGACATGAACTTCTTCGCGGTTTCTGGTGCTGCGCTGTAGTAACCCTGACGGTTAAGATACGCACCAACCCAGCCCGACAGGTACCAGTCGATATATTCGTAGGCTGCTTCAAGCTCGAGACCCGAAAGGTGCTTGGCAAGACCGATGCCACCACCCCATGCACGATAACCTTCCTTAAGCGGCTGGTATTTGCAGGCGATGCCCTTGGAACGCACGGCCGCAACCGCCGGCGACCACATGGACTGAATGACAACTTCGCCAGATGCCATCAGGTTGACCGACTCATCGAAGCTCTTCCAGAAGGCGCGGAACTGACCAGCTTTCTTGGCATCGATCATGACCGCGATGGTCTTGTCGATTTCTTCCTGGGTCATGTTGCCCTTATCGCCATAGGTGACTTCGCCCATGGCTTCGCACACCATCGCCGCATCCATGATACCAATCGACGGAATGTTCAGGATCGATGCCTTGCCCTTGAATGCCGGATCAAGCAGATCGGCCCAGCTGGTGATTTCGCGATCAATCAGGTCAGGGCGAATACCAAGGGTATCTGCGTTATAAATGGTCGGGATCAGGGTCATCCACTGGGTCGGTGCAGATGCAAACTCGACACTGTCGGC
>NZ_DCAO01000090.1:0-6027 GCF_002311515.1 Thalassospira sp. UBA1131 | reverse complement strand
GGTATCCATCGGCTGCATGGTGCCGGCCGGGAAGACCTTCTTACAGATCCAGTATTCGATATCGGCAATATCAAACGAGTTCGGCTGGGTCACGGCGCGCTGGGCAACCGCATCCGAATCAAGGGCAGTCATCTGAAGGGTAAAGCCAAGATCTTCTTTAACCTTGTCGGCAACGGCGTTGATGTTCGAAACACCGGTACCGAACTGACGCAGGGTAACGTCCTTGATGTTCTGCGCCCAGATGGTCGGGAAGCCGGTGATAGCACCCGAACCGATGGCAGCACCGGTTACAACCGCTGCACCCTTAACGAAACCACGGCGTGAAACGCCGGTTTCTGTCTCGATTGTTTTCTTCGAAATTTTCTTTTCGATCGTCATGTGAAGCACTCCTGATAGCTTGCTGGTTTATTTCATTCAGGCCAGAACATGGGCATGTTCCGGCTTCCAATAGGCGATGAATTTGTCCAGTCGCCTGACCGGTGCCTGCCGAAATTCGCTTTCGGTCTTCATTAGGGTTATTTCCTTGCCGTCGGCTGTCGTTGCGACAATCCGAACCCACAGGCCGAGATACTCGACCGTGGTAATTTCGACAGGGATCTGACCGTTCTTGCTGTCTTCTGGTGGCGTTTCGTCCAGACCGATCAGGTCGGTACGAATGGTGAATTCGATGTCCTCGCCCGCCTTGCCATCGGCAAATCCGGGCAGGAAGAAACTGTCCGGACCGCGCGCAAGCAAGGTGCCTGCCGGGCCGGATTCCGAAACGGTGCCTTTGAAGATGTTCTGACCGCCCATGAAGTTCGCAATGAAGCGCGACTTGGGCTGGTTGAAGATTTCGTGCGGGGTGCCTTTCTGGCGAATGATCCCGTCTTCCATCACGACCACCATGTCTGATAAGGCCAATGCCTCGTCCTGTGCATGCGTGACGTGAACGAACGTGATGCCCAGTTCCTGCTGAAGGCGGCGCAATTCATCGCGCATGCGCGCCCGCAGGAATGGATCAAGGGCCGAAAGCGGTTCATCAAGCAAAAGGACGGACGGCTCGGTAATCAGGGAACGCGCCAATGCAATACGCTGCTGCTGCCCGCCAGAGAGCTGGTCGGGCTTGCGATCTGCAAATTGCTCCATATGGACCCGGGCCAACATCTCTTTGGCCCGATCTTTACGATCCGATGGGGAGACACCTTGCATCTTGAGGCCAAAGGCAACGTTCTCCGCACAGGTCATGTGCGGGAAAAGTGCGTAATTCTGAAACATCATTGCCGTGCCGCGTTTGACCGGCGGCAGTTCGGTCACATTGCGATCCCCGATCAGAAGATCGCCCTCGCTGATTACTTCATGACCGGCGATCATGCGCAGCGTGGTTGACTTGCCGCACCCCGACGGGCCAATCAAACAGCAATACGCCCCTGCCGGAATTTGCAGATCAATCGATTTCACTGCCTGTGTGCTGCCGTAAAATTTACTGACAGCAATCAATTCAATGGCCCCGTTGCCCGTCATCCGCTCACCCGTCGCTGCATGCAAAATTGTTAACAATCATGTCAGCGATCTAAGGCAAGATGCGTGCCACTTGATTTCATTGGCAGTTTTTCAACGAGTCCCGCCAAGCTGTCAAAACTGGTGCGTTTGTTGGGCTCCTCAATCTGCCCGTTTTATGTCCACTTTATGCATATTTATTAATCATCGTGATTTATGTGCGAAAATTATAATCATCTTCGTCCCTGCACGGAAAATAAAGAACCATTTTATGTTGTGCAAATCGTCAACAATTTTGTAGAAATAAAGAACCACCCAACGAACATGAACGATGGAAAGTATCGTCACGATGGCCAAGGCCGAACAGACCGGCAGCTATAAAGGCAGCGAAAAGCTGCGCCCGGAGGAAATGATCTATCACGAGATGCTCGACGCGATCCTGGATCGCCGTCTGGAGCCGGGCATGAAGCTCATCGAGGAAGATCTTGCCAAAACCTTCGGGGTCAGCCGTGCACGCATCCGTGCCACTTTCCTGCAACTCGCCCATGACAAGCTGATCAATCTGGTGCCCAATCGCGGCGCCTTTGTCGCTGAACCGACCATTGACGAAGCCATCGAAGTCTTTTCCGCGCGCCGCATGATCGAAGATGGCGTGGCGCGCAAGGTCGCCACCAGCATGACCCCAGAACGCGCCGAACAGATCAAGGCGCATCTGGATCGCGAACATGATGCCCATCATCGCGGGGATCATCGGGCTGCCATCATTTTATCGGGTGAATTCCACCTGTTGCTGGCACGGCTTAGCGGCAATCTGGTGATCGAGGAATTCCTTGAACGCCTGATCCTGCGCACGTCGCTGATTATTGCCATGTATGAAAGCCCGCAACCGGTCGATTGCTCCCACACGGAACATGACCAGTTACTCAGCGCCCTGCTTAGTGGCGATCCCGATGTCGCGGCGGCTGAAATGTCACGCCACCTTGATGCCATCCGCGATCGCCTGCAATTGCAGCGGCCCAAACCGGGCAAAACCGATTTTGCCAGCATCTTTGGCCGAATCCCGACCTCGGAAGCCAGTTAAGCCTCCTGGCAATTTCCGGTAACGACCGCCATGCGCTTAGCGCGCATATTCCGTTCATGCATCACGCGGAACCCCGCTCGGATCCTCGCTACCGCGGTGATATTTGAACGTGCCCGTTGATGTGCCGATCACATTACCATCTGCGTCATAGGCGGTTGCCTCGGTAAACACCAACTTGCGTCCGCCGCCCTGCTTGCGGGCAACAACCCGGACCAAACCATCCCTCGCCATCCCCAGGAAATTGGTGGTCAATGACAGGGTCAGGGATTTGCGCACATTGCCCGGCACAGGACAGAAACACACAGCATAGCCAGATGCTGTATCCATCAGGGTTGTCAGCACGCCGCCATGTAGAATCCCAGCCCGGTTGCAGTGATGGTATTGCAAGTCAAGTTCGACCACCGCGTGGTCTTCCGCCCATTCCACCAGTCGATAGCCAAGATGATCCTGCAATCCGCTGCCATGGGCCTGTTCATAAGCCAGATTATCGTGCGTGCCGGTCATGTATAAACCATCCCTGTCGTAAAGCTCCCCAAGCTATAGCAGATATCGCTGAGCGCCGAAAACCGCGATGAGTCGCATCCCTTGGCCGGTCCCGAGACAGCTCCCAACACAGCGCAAAACCGGCTGGAAAACCGCATCCCTTAATCAGTGTTAGGCGATGCAACATGAAATAACGTTTTTATTTCAAAGCGATAACCACACCGTTCTCCAACCAAGAACGGGATAGCGGTGAAACGAGAATAGTCGTCCGAACCGGCTGTCGGTATATCTGTAGTCACCCCAGACACAAACGGTTCTACAAGGATCAAAGCCATGACGACGATTGCTTACAAAGACACCACCAGCATCGAACGCGAAGTCCGTATCGGTTGGTTCACCAGCTTTGTTCGTGCCCTTCAGGTTGCCGTGATCATGAAAGCATCCCAGGCCAAAAACCACGCAGAACTGACTGCGGACTGGAACAAGGCATGGCGTCAGGTTGAAGGTTAAGGCACCTGCCTTTCCTTATCGTTTGAGGATGGTGCGACGGTCCTTAAATCATCGCACCCTCAAACTGCTTGACGCTTCGGGTTGAACCACCGACAACGGTTCCATGCAAAAGTTTGATATCGTGACCATCCGGCTTTTTGTCGCCATCGTGCGCGCCGGAAGTATCAATGAAGCTGCCCGGCGCGAACATATCGCGACTTCGGCAGTTTCCCGCCGTATTGGCGAACTTGAGGCCATGTTGGGTGTCAAACTTTTGCGCCGCCTGCCACGCGGGGTCGAACCGACCGAAGAAGGCACGATCTTTGCCCGTTATGGTGAAAAGCTTCTGGGCGATCTGAACCATCTTTCCAACGAATTGCGCGATTTCAACGCCGGTGAAAAGGGCAAGATCTATCTTGCCGCGGTCACTTCGGCGATTTTGACCGGCCTACCATCGTTCCTGGCCGATTTTGAACGCGATTTCCCCCACATCACGGTCGATGTCCGTGAACTGACGTCGCGCGAAAGTGCCGACGCCGTCCGTGAAGGCCGCGCTGATCTGGCAATTCTGGCCGATAACAGCCCGCTTGGCGATCTATCCCATGATGTATTCTGTGATGATCCGATCTGGGTTGTGACCCCAAAGGCGCATCCACTGATCCCAAATGCCGATAATCCAAAACCGGTGAAATTTTCCGAAGCCGCCAAATACGACATCATCTCACTGCATGAAGGCGGCGTGATTGATGATCTGATTTCCGAGGCCGCATCGAAAATCAAACTCGACATGCATCCGCATATCAAGGTCGTACGATTTGGCTCCTTGCGGCAAATGATTGCGGCGGGTCTTGGGATTGGGTTCCTGCGCAAAAGCTCGGTCGCAGGCTATATCGGGCATATGAACATCGCTGGCGCCCCGATTGCAGATGACTGGGCCAAACGCCAATTGTTGATCGCCCATGAAGGCAACGCCAATCTGACCAGTGCCGCACGCCTGTTTCGTGATTATCTTCTGCGCAAATCGGCGGAAACACAGTTCAAACCGGTTTTGGGCTGATCCCGCTAATCAGGCAGAACGCTGTGCGCGTTCCGCCCAAAGGTCCTGTCCACTCGGCCCCAAGGGCACTGCCATGCCGCCAAAACGCGCCACGTGACGTTCGGCTTCTGCCAGAACAAGACCCGGCAGTTCAGACCACTGACCGATCGGTGCCAGCACCTCGACACATTCATCTGATTTAACATCAAGTAATTCGGGCAGATCTTCACGCGCATGCGTTCCACCACCGGCGAGCATAGGTACAATAATCGCCTGCCTGTGGGTGGCGATGTCGCGCCAATCGCCAAGCGATGGCGCCCCTTCAATGTTGCCGATGCAGATTTCCGCACCAACGCAAATCCGACCCAGACGATCCGCAAGCCGGACTGTTTCGGGAAGCGGATCGGTCAGGGTTTTCAACCCGTGTGGAACAAGAAAGACAGATGTTTCAGCAAGGCTCCAGCCACGATTGCGTGCTGATGCATGAACATGCGCCGCAATCATTTCACAAAAACCCGGAAGGTTGATGGCCGGTGGCAGGATGACAGCATCGCCGAGCCCCGCCTCATGCAATTTAGCTGGTAGTTCTTCGAACACCAGATAGCCTTCACTGAAGAATAGCGGGAAAACAATCAGACGATTGGCATCAGCCGTTTCCTTAAGGATTTCGAGCTGATCACTGACAGAAGGTCGGCTTCGCATATAACCGTGGCTGACGCGACCATTCCAGTCAGGTGCAATTGTCCGTGCAAGGTCCCTTGCCGGATCACCGCCATTGCCGCTGTTGCCATGGGACACCATCATGAGTGTCGGCATTTCGAAATGTGGCATGCATCTCACCATAGTCTGCATTGTCTAAAGCGTAGTTTGCTATACGCATCATGCAACCATCTGGATCGCCAGACAGGCAAAAACCCCTGTTTTGGCGCGAAAATTTCATTGCACCAGATCCCATCGCGGCTGATCGCCAAAGCGGTCCTGGATGAATTCAACCAGCAACCTGATACGCGCAGCAAGCTGACGGCTGGGCGGATACAAAAGATACAGGGACAAAGGATCCGGCGCATAATCGCAAAGAACACTGACCAATCGCCCGGTTTGCAATTCCGGCCCGGCGATAAATGTCGGTAATTCGGCGATGCCCAGCCCGGCAAGGGCCGCATCACGCAAAACTTCCGCGTTGTTGCAGCAAAACACGCCATTGACCTGTACCGCGACCGGCCCGTCCGGCCCGGTCATTTTCCAACGCGCCCCAGATGGCAGGTTGCCGTAATGCAGACAAGGCAACCGCGCCAGATCACGAATGTCGGTCGGTTCCCCATGCATTCGAATAAACTCGGGCGACGCACACAGCACGCGACGCATCGGCACGATTTCATGATCGATCAGGGCAAGGGTTTCTGTCGGGCGGCTAATACGCACCGTCATGTCAAAGCCATCTGCCACCGGATCAATAAAGTGA
>NZ_DCAO01000073.1:8608-28029 GCF_002311515.1 Thalassospira sp. UBA1131 | reverse complement strand
CGAGGACTTTGTCAGCAGTCTGAGACCGCCAAATGGCGGTCTTTTTTTGGGCTTTATTTTGTATCTTTTGGTTAGTCTTCCAGACCGGCAAGACTTCTGGCAAAGGATTTGGCCTCGAACGGGCGCAGATCTTCGGCAGACTCACCCACACCAATCGCATGCACCGGCTTGCCGAACTTCTCGGCCAGCGCGACAACGACGCCGCCCTTGGCCGTGCCATCAAGCTTGGTGACGATAAGACCTGAAACATTGGTTGCCTGACCAAAGGTTTCGACCTGTGAATGCGCGTTCTGCCCCGTGGTGGCATCCAGCACCAGAAGCGTGTCATGCGGTGCCGTTTCATCGCGCTTTTTGATCACGCGGACGATCTTTTTAAGCTCGTCCATCAGATGGGCCTTGTTTTGCAGGCGACCGGCCGTATCAATCAGCAACAGGTCATAACCTTCGCGCTGCGCCTGTTCGATCGCGTCAAAGGCAAGGCCTGCGGCATCGGCCCCCGTGTCGCGTGCAATCACCGGGCAATCGGTGCGTTCACCCCAGACTTTAAGCTGCTCGACCGCAGCCGCACGGAACGTATCGCCGGCGGCCATCATGACCTTGAGGCCCTGATCCTTGTAGGCCTTGGCAAGCTTGCCGATGGTTGTGGTTTTACCCGATCCGTTCACACCAACCACCAGCACCACATGCGGTTTCTTGTTGGCATCAATTACCAGCGGCTGTGCGACCGGTTCAAGGATCTTGGCAACTTCTTCGGCGATGAATTCCTGGATTTCGGCGGAATCGACTTCCTTGTCAAACCGGGTCTTGGACAGTTCCGCGCTCAGTTTCGCGGCGGTCGTCACGCCAAGGTCGGATGTGATCAGAAGGTCTTCGAATTCTTCAAGCGCATCATCATCAAGACGGCGCTTGGTGAAGATATCGGAAATGCCGGTGGTCAGTTTTGAGGAGGACCGTTTCAGCCCGTCTTTCAGGCGGCTAAACCAGCTTTTTTTCCCCTCTTCACTCATCCCGCAAGCTCCGCTATCAGTTTTCCATCTTCAAGGCCGGTGACTTTGGCCTTTGCTATCGTGCCCGCTTCTATCACGCGATCCAGCAGAACGGGAGCAAAATGCTCCGTATGGCCGGTATTTTCCTTTTCAACCAACACATTCTCGGTCATTCCGATGCGTGATTGCAGGAACTTGTTCAGCTGTACCTCGCCCGCTTCGCGAAGGGCACTTGCCCGTTCCTTGCGCAGGTCCTTGGGCACTTGCGGCATCTTGGCCGCTGGCGTTCCCGGGCGCGAGGAATACGGGAAGACATGCAGATAAATCAGGCCGCATTCATCAACCAGACGCAGGGTATTTTCCGCCATCTCATCGGTTTCGGTGGGGAAACCGGCAATGATATCAGCACCGAACGTCACATCCGGGCGCAGATCGCGGACCTTTTTACAGAAATCGACAACGTCCTGACGCAGATGGCGGCGCTTCATGCGCTTAAGCACCATGTCGTCCCCCGCCTGCAAACTGATATGCATATGCGGCATCAGGCGTGGTTCGGTTTCGATCAGACGAAACAGGTCTTCGTCCACCTCGACCGGGTCAATCGATGAAATGCGCAGACGCGGCAGTTCCGGCACCTGTGCCAGCAACCGGCGCGACATCTGCCCCAGTGTCGGCTTGCCCGGCAAATCGTGGCCATAGGATGTGATATCAACCCCGGTCAGAACCACTTCGCCATAACCGTTGGCCACCAGTTCACGGACCTGGGTAACGATTTCCCCCATCGGCACACTGCGTGAATTGCCGCGGCCATAGGGAATGATGCAGAACGTGCAGCGATGATCACAGCCATTCTGGACCTGCACAAAGGCGCGCGCGCGCCCCTCAAAGCCCGACACAAGATGGCTTGCAGTTTCTTCGACCGACATGATGTCGTTGACCACGACGCGTTCATGTTCGGGCATCATGAAGGTTTCGGCCTTCATCTTGGCGTCGTTGCCAAAGATGCGATCAATCTCGCCCATATTGGCGAACTTGTCGGGATTGACCTGAACAGCACAGCCGGTAACGAAAATCTTGGCGTCCGGGTTTTCGCGGCGCAGACGGCGGATGCTTTGACGTGCCTGACGTTCCGCCTCGGTCGTGACGGCACAGGTATTGATGATGATGGCATCATCAAGTCCGGCATTTTTGGCATGGTCGCGCATCACCTCGGATTCATAGGTGTTAAGACGACAACCAAATGTGACGACGCGCGGCTCTTTCATGCTCGGACTTCTGCGATCCAAAGTTCGGTTTTGGGAATTATTCCGCCAGCGCAAGTCAAAAAGGATGCTGCAAGTGCGGAACGCCCGGCAAGGACATTGATCCTTGCCGGGCGCTGGTTACATACGCTTTTGAACGCTTCAATGCAAGTCCGCGGCCTCATGGCACGCATGCATCGGGCGCGCAAATCATCGTCGGTCACTGATATCAAAGGTTGGAAAAGGCTGCTTACGCCGCGAAATTGCGGTTACGGCCTTCTTTTTTGGCCCGGTAAAGCGCGCCGTCGGCCCGGTCGATCAGTTTTGCTCCGCCTTCCTTGGAAACATATTCCGCAACACCAATCGATATGGTCATCTGACCAAACGAGACACCCGATTGCTTTGCCTTGATTTCACGTTCGGCAATGCGTTTGCTCATATCGTCTGCCAGTGACATGGCATCGACCAGCGGCGTCTGCGGCAGCAGGATGGCAAACTCGTCACCACCATAGCGCGCGACAACATCGCGCCCCTTGATATTGGCCTTCAACATGGACGCAATCAGGACAAGGATTTCATCGCCGATACGGTGACCAAAGCGGTCATTGATCGCCTTGAACTGGTCAAGGTCGACAATCATCACACAGAATGGCTCGGGATGTTTTGACGAGTCGTGCTCTGCAACAAGCAGGTTGAGCTGTTCTTCAAAATACATCCGGTTGGAAACACGCGTCAGGCCGTCGGTATAGGATCGTTCGCGGGTTTCTTCGAGTTCGCGTTGCAACCGTTCGACCTTGCCAAGATACTGATCAAGGCGCTGATGCAGGCCTTCGACCGTGTGTTGCATCTCGTCGGTCTTCTCAATGATCTCGCTTAGAACCGGGCTGACATGCTGATGATCCTTGAGCGTATCAAGAGATCGCGTCAGCAGCGCACCATAATCCTGAAAACCGCTTCGCGCGGTTGTCAGACATTCATCGCTGCTTTCAACAAGCTCGGAAAAGTCTTCCATCCCGCGCTGCAGGAAGTCTGCGGCCTGACGGTCAAAGATATAGCGGTAATACAACTGAAGAAGCGTATCCTCCGCCAAGGGTTCCCCGCTGGCCTGCACTGCATCGATGACGCGCAGGATTTCGGGGTTTTCCTCGGCATAATAGACAAACCAAACATGATACAGTTCGGGTGTCGGGCGCAGGCCACGCTCGCGCAACGCTTTAAGGGTCGCATCCGCAAAATCCCAATGACGGGAAATCTGTTTTTCCGCTGTGGTCACAACGGGTGCTCCGGGCTTGTTTTCATTCGCAAAGACAATGCGTTATGCGCTTAATGCATACCGATTTGCCTCAACATACTCCAAATTGCCCTTCGGAGCCAGATATAGGTCGAAATAAACTACCCTAAAGTGGTGGTTTGATATCGACCTTTAGTTACCTCTGATCATTGTGCCTGCACCGCGTTCGGTGAACAGTTCCAGCAAAACTGCATGTGGTGCGCGACCATCAACGATCACGGCGGCTTCGACCCCGTTTTCAACAGCATCCATGCAGGTTTCGGTTTTGGGAATCATTCCGCCCTGAATGGTGCCATCCGCAATCATTGCATTGATGTGGGCGGTGTCGGCGTCCCGTACAAGGTTCTTGTTCTGATCAAGGATCCCTTTTACGTCGGTCAGCATGTAAAGACGGCTGGCACCAACGGCCTTTGCAATCGCACCGGCAGCCGTATCGGCGTTGATATTATAGGTCTGACCGTCTTCACCGACGCCAATCGGTGAAATGACCGGAATAATGTCGGTATCGATAAAGCAATCAAGAACGTGCGGATCGACCTTCACCGGTTCGCCGACAAAGCCAAGATCAAGGACCTTCTCGATATTGCTTTCCGGATCACGTTTGGTCCGCGTCAGTTTGCGCGCGGTAATCAGGTTGGCATCCTTGCCGCACAGACCAACACCAACGCCGCCTGCGGCATTGATGTTTGATACGATTTCCTTGTTGATCTTGCCGGCCAGAACCATTTCGACAACGTCGATGGTCTGCTGATCGGTGACACGCAAGCCATCAACGAATTCCGACTGGATATTAAGCTGCTTGAGCATCTGGCCGATCTGCGGTCCGCCGCCATGCACAACAATCGGGTTCATACCGACCTGTTTGAGCAACACCATGTCCTGTGCAAACAAACGCGCCAGTTCAGGATCACCCATGGCATGGCCGCCATACTTGACGACTATTTTCTGCCCGTTAAAGCGGCGCATAAAGGGAAGAGCCTCGGAAAGCACCTGGGCACGTGCCAGCATGCGATATGCGCTGGCTTCCGACTGGTCTTCTTCAGAACGGGTTTGGTCGTTCATGTCACTTCCCCATATTGTCGCA
Source organism: Thalassospira sp. UBA1131 (assembly GCF_002311515.1). GTDB lineage: Bacteria > Pseudomonadota > Alphaproteobacteria > Rhodospirillales > Thalassospiraceae > Thalassospira. The sequence goes on along the minus strand of NZ_DCAO01000073.1, from coordinate 23,427 downwards.
TTATGTGCCTGCCGGGATCAAAGCAGGGTGGATATTTCTGCCCGCAATTCGGCAAGGCCGGTATTCTTCTCGCTTGAAGTCGCAAAAATCTGCGGCAGGGCTGCCGGGTGTTTGATCAACCCGTCGACCACTTCCTTGATGCGTTTTTCAAGCTGTCCCTTTTTTAACTTGTCTGCCTTGGTCAGCACAACCTGATAAGGCACAGCAGCCTCATCAAGCAGCTTCATCATATCCAGATCAGCCTTCTTGAAGCCATGTCTGGAATCAATCAGAACAAACACACGGCGCAGCGTTACACGCCCGCGCAGGTACTGTTTGATCAAAGCATGCCAGGTATCAACGATATCCTTGGGTGCCTGGGCAAAGCCATAGCCCGGCAAGTCCACGATATAGCACGCACCATCAAGATCGAAATAGTTCAACTGCTGGGTCCGGCCCGGCGTGTTTGACGTGCGTGCAATGTCCTTACGGCCGGTGATCGCGTTGATCAGGCTGGACTTGCCGACGTTTGAACGCCCGGCAAAACAGATTTCTGTTTTGTCTTCCGGCGGCAGTTGTTCGAGCTGTGCGACGCCAAGAACGAAGTTAACCGGGCGGCTAAAAAGCTTCCGCCCGGCTTCGATCACTGAGTCTTCATGCGTCGGTATTGAAGTTGCCGACGGCAGGTTTTCTTGTGTCATCGTCTTTCCTTCCCCGATCTGTCGGGGATGCTCCCCGAAGGGAAGGTCAACCCGTGAAGGGTAGATGGGGATTAAATCCCCATCTTGTACATGATGTAGCGCTGCTGTGCGATGGACAGCAGGTTGTTCCACGCCCAGTAAATCACCAGACCTGCCGGGAAGCTTGCCAGCATGAAGGTAAAGATGAACGGCAGGAACATCATGATCTTCGCCTGGGTCGGATCAGCCGGCGCCGGGTTCAGTTTCTGCTGCAGATACATGGTCACACCCATGATCAACGGCCAGACACCAATCATCAGCATCTGCGGCGGATCCCACGGGATCAAACCAAACAGGTTAAACAGCGAGGTAGGATCGGGTGCCGACAAATCCTGAATCCAGCCAAAGAACGGCGCATGGCGCATCTCAATGCTGACAAACAGAACTTTATACAGCGCAAAGAAGACCGGGATCTGCACAATGATCGGCAGACAGCCCGAAGCCGGGTTGATCTTCTCACGCTTGTAAAGCGCCATCATTTCCTGCTGCTGACGCTGACGGTCGTCCTTGAACTTCTCGCGCATCTCGGTGATTTGCGGCTGCAGCTTTTTCATCGCACTCATCGATTTGTACGACTTGTTGGCCAGCGGGAACATGATCGCCTTGATGATGACCGTGATGATCAGGATCGAGACGCCAAAGTTGCCAACCAGATGATAGAGATACTGCAGGAACAGGAAGAACGGCTTGGTCAGGAAGTAGAACCAGCCAAAGTCAATCGCGAGATCGAAGTTGGTGATCCCGTAATCCTCGGCATAGGTATCAAGCAGGGTCACTTCCTTGGCACCGGCAAACAGGCGCGTTTCAGCAGCACCTTCACTACCAGCAGCAATCGTGCGCGGGGCACCAAGGTAATCGGTCTGATACTTGTCGGCGTTTTCCGCAACATGGTGGCTAAATCGCGTGGTCATTTCCTCGTCGGAGGAAGGTGCCAGTGCAACCAGCCAATATTTGTCTGTAATGCCAAGCCAGCCACCAGTGGTTTTCTGTTCGATTGCACCGTCATCCGCCAGATCGTCATAATCGATCTCGGTCAGCGTACCGTCGATCACGCCAAGCGGACCTTCGTGCAGGATATAGAACCCGGCAGTCTGCGGCTTGTTCTTGCGCGAAATCAGGCCATAGGGATACAGAACGACATCGCCGCCGGTATTGTTGACCACCGACTGGTTGACGGTGAACAGATAGTTCTCGTCAATCGCGATTTCACGTTTGAAGGTCAGGCCTTCACCGTTGTCCCAGGTCAGGGTGACCGGGCTGTCCGGTGTCAGCAATTCTTTATCAGCGGTCCACTGGGTTTCGCTGCTTGGCAGCGCCATACCGCTTTTCGCACCGACCCAGCCAAACTCTGCAAAATAGGCATCGTTGCTGCCGGTCGGGTTCAGAACGTGGATCAGCGGGCTGTCAGGTTCTTCAGTCTCGCGATAATCCTGAAGCTGAATGTCGTCGATCACACCACCGACAAGACGAATCGAACCTTCGACGCGCGGGGTATCAATCTTGATTCGTGGCGATTTAGCCAGCGCGTCTTCGCGCTTAACAGCCGGAACAGCGGGTTGACCACCCGGTACGGCCGGACCGGATACCTGCGGCGCGTTGGTTCCGTCCGCATTAAGCTGTTCGCGAACCTGCGCTTCACGAACCTGAGGACCAGGCTCGGGCGCAAAGAAGAATTGCCACCCGATAAGAATCACAACTGCTGATGCAATTGCTACCCACAGGTTACGTTGTTCGTTCATCGCCTCTTTCCGCTTTTTTCAGCCAGCAGGTGCCGACCGCATATTCTATTTACATGACGAAAGCGCCGGGGACCGGTTTTCACCATCCGACGACGCTTTGTTCTGTTCACAGCCACATCCGGGCACGGGATCATAACCATGACCACCCCATGGATGGCAACGCATTATCCGTTTAAATCCCATCCAGCCGCCTTTTAATGCACCATGACGGGCCAATGCTTCGAGCATAAAAGCCGAACAGGTCGGCTGATAACGGCACGACCACCCGATATATGGCGACAAAAACAGCTGATAGCCGCGAACTGCGACTTGAAGAAGACGGGCAAAAAAACCGGGAGCACGCATGAATGTCATTTTCCCGGGCCTCCTGCCTTCGTCGAACCGGCTGACTTGCTGTTGGCGCGTCCTTTTTTCGGACGACGCGCATCAGGCGCAGACGGCTTGGCATCAGGAACCCGACGCAGGGCAAAACGCATATCATCAATCAGCCTGTCAAACGGCCGATCAATGGTCTGCGCACGACCGATCACAACATAATCCCAACCGGGCAATGCGTGTTCGCTCATCAATTGCTCTGCCACAGCACGCAAACGCCGCCGAACGCGATTGCGGACGACGGCCTTTCCCACCTTTTTGGTGACGGTAAACCCGACTCGTACGAGTCGGTCTTCACCGGCGTATTCTGTGTCCGGTTTGATCCCCGGCCGCGGCGCGCCCTGCAGGATCAATCCCTGTGTAACCCATTTCCGGCGGGTGCCCGCAACACGGAGAAACTCCGCCCGCTTTTTAAGGCGTTCCACCGAAACGGTCACGACATTAGGCCGACAGACGCTTGCGGCCCTTGGCGCGGCGTGCGGTCAGCACACGGCGGCCACCGACGGTCGCGCTGCGGGAACGGAAGCCGTGGCGGCGTTTCCGTACGAGTTTGCTTGGCTGGTAGGTGCGCTTCACTGCACTTACTCCGTTCTAAATAAGGTAATCCGATAAAATTCGAGGTCCGCTGTATAGGGCTTCATACCAGAGCTGTCAACTCGTGACAGGGCATTTACCCCCAGAAAACCGGCAATGCCGCCGGGATTTCGTCCCGACGGCATCCGAAATGCGAATTCGTCACCACTCGATACGTTCGACATTGGAGAATGTCAACTCGGAACCGTCAGAAAACACGATTGTTCCCGACGAATCGGTGCTGAGTTCAAGGGAGTGTCCCTTGCTTTTGGTAATCTCACCCTCATCAAGGACAAGGGTCCAGTCACTCGAGTCGATATTGCTTCCACCGGCCCCGTGCAATTCAATGGTGTCGGTGGTCCATCCGTTGGCACCGCCATCCACATGATCATTGCCATCGCCCATGTTGAAGATGAACAGGTCCGACCCACCCCCGCCATAAAGGCTGTCATCGCCAATACCGCCGATAAGGGTGTCATCCCCCTCACCGCCCAGCAGGATGTCGTTGCCAGCACCACCAAGCAGCATGTCACTGCCTGCTCCACCCAGAAGGCGGTCATTGCCGTCACCACCATCAAGGCTGTCGTCACCACCGCCGCCATCAAGCGTATCGTTGCCAGCACCACCAGTGAACGTGTCTTCGCCCCAACCGGCGCTCAGGGTGTCGTCCCCGGCACCGCCGTCAAACACGTTGTCACCGCCATCCGCATTAAGGATATCGTTGCCATCGCCACCATAGAAGGTGTCATCCCCCCAGGCGCCGTGGATCGAGTCATCGCCACCACCGCCCCAGACGGTGTTGTGGCCGCTCCCCGCATCAATGCTGTCATTGCCATCACCAGCCGAAATGGTGTCCTTGTCGCTTCCGGTGGTGATGCTGTCATCCCCACTGCCGGTATCGATGGTATTGCGGCCTTCCCCGGCGGTAATGGTGTTATTGCCATCACCGGCATCAATCACATCGTCACCCGATCCGGTCATGATGGTGTCATCGCCGATCCCGGATGCGATGGTGTTTTTGCCTTCGCCGACATTTATATAGTTGTCGCCATCCCCGGCACTGATGGTGTCGTTGCCACTGCCGGCCAGAATGCTGTCATCCCCCGATCCGGTCGTGATGTCGTTGCGACCTTCACCAGCACTGACATAGTTATCGCCATCGCCGCCCAGAATGGTGTCATCACCACTTCCGGCATAGAGGCTGTCATTCCCGGCACCGGTTTCGATATAGTTTTGGCCTTCGCTGGCATAAACAATGTTGTCACCGGCACTGGATCTGATCGTGTCACGGTCGCTGCCACCCGTAATATAGTCATTGCCGGTGCCGCCATCGATGGTGTTGCGGCCTTCGCCGGCGAGAACAATATCGTCGCCACTGCCTGTAGTGATCACATCGTCGCCGTGTCCCGTCCAGACCGTATCATTGCCGGCATTTGTGCTGATGGTGTCGTCACCACCATTGCCATAAACGGTGTCATTACCCGATCCGGTTTCAATCTCACTGTCGCGATACCAATCCCAAACGACTTCGTCGTCGTCCTGAACGGGATCAAAGGTAACTTCAAGAATAGCTGTGGTGGTTGCGGTATCGTCGCCATCGCGCGACTGGACCGAAACAGTCAGCTCAAACGTGCCGGCATAATCACTGGCCGCCGAAATGGTCAGGCCCGACAGCTGTGCCGATGTCAGCGTCCAGGTGCCGTCGCCATTGTCGGTACCGGCCGACAAGGTCGCACCCTCTGGCACGCCACTGACGGTAACCGTCAAGGTCTCGCTTGCATCCGTGACCGCCGCATCAATATCAAGCGCAACGGCGGTTCCTTCATCGCCACTTGCATCTTCGACTTCAAGGGTCGGGGTATCTGCCACGCCAGCGACATTCACCGTGATCGTATCACTCACACTGCTGGTATCGCTGCCATCGGTCGACGTCACGGTGACCGCAAGGTCAAACGCACCGGAATAATCATCTGGCGGGGTGATTGTCAGCCCCTCAAGGTCGCCAGCACTCAAAGTCCAGGTGCCATCACCATTGTTGGTACCGGCCGAAAGGCTCGCCCCGTCTGGCACGCCGGACACCGTAATCGTCATGGTTTCGGAGCTGTCACTCAGCCCGGCATCGATGGCAAGCGCGATGTCCGTGTCTTCATTGCCCGATATATCGGACACATCAAGGCTCGGCGTATCCGCCACACCGCCAACATCCACTGTGATGGTATCGCTAATCGTCGCGGTATCTGTGCCATCGGTCGAGATCACAGTAACATCCAGATCGAACGCGCCGGAATAATCCTCTGCCGGTGTCAATGTCAGCCCTGCAAGGTCTGCCGCTGCCAAACTCCAGGTCCCATCGCCGTTATTGGTACCCGCAGACAGGCGCGCACCTTCCGGGACACCCGAAATTGTCACCGACAGCACTTCCGAGGCATCGGAAAGCCCGGCCTCGATATCAAGCGCAATATTACTGTCTTCCGAACCCGACGCATCCGACACATCCAACGTCGGCGTATCCGCAACCCCGGCAACATCCACAGTGATCGTATCACTTACACTGGCAATATCCTCGCCGTCGGCAGAGGTCGCCGTAACACGCAAATCGAACGACCCGCTGAAATCCTCAGCCGGGGTCACCGTCAAACCATCAAGCTGTTCAGGGTTCAAAGTCCAGGAGCCATCACCATTATCCGTACCAGCCGACAAGGTTGCACCTTCCGGAACTCCGGAGATCGTCACCGTCAGCGTTTCAGAACTGTCCGCAAGACCCACATCAAGATTGAGTGCGATCGCAGAATCTTCGTTACCAGATGCATTGCTTACATCCAGAGCTGGTGCATCCGCAACACCAGCCACATCCACCGTGATCGAACCGCTGGTGGTCGCAACGTCCTCGCCATCCGCAGAGGTAACCGTCACGCCAAGATCAAACGAACCGCTGAAGTCTTCTGGGGGCGTGATGGTCAGACCTGAAAGCTGATCAGAGCTCAATGTCCAAGTACCGTCGCCATTATCGGTACCTGCCGACAAGGTTGCACCGCCCGGAACACCCGAGATCGTTACCGTGAGCGTTTCTGAGCTATCGGCAAGACCCGCTTCGACATCAAGGGCAATCGCAGAATCTTCGCTGCCAGCAGCATTGCTGACGTCCAGCGTCGGCGCATCTGCAACGCCGCTTACATCAACTGTGATCGAACCAGTCGTGGTCGCGACGTCTGCGCCATCGGTAGAGGTCGCCGTCACGCCGAGGTCGAAGGAACCACTGAAGTTCTCGTGCGGCGTGATCGTCAAACCGTCAAGCTGCTCAGAACTTAGCGTCCACGTGCCGTCACCATTATCAGTGCCAGCCGACAAGGCAGCACCTTCCGGAACGCCAGAGATCGTTACCGTGAGCGTTTCTGAGCTATCGGCAAGCCCGGCATCAATGTCCAGTGCAATTGCATTGTCTTCGTTGCCTGTCGCATCAGAAGTATCCAGCGTCGGCGCATCGGCAACACCGGCCACATCCACCGTAATAGACCCGGTCGTGGTCGCGACGTCTTCGCCATCCGCAGAGGTCGCCGTCACGCCGAGGTCGAAGGAGCCGCTGAAGTTCTCGGGCGGGGTAATCGTCAAACCTGCAAGCTGCTCAGAGCTCAACGACCAGGTGCCGTCGCCATTATCGGCACCAGCCGACAGTGTGGCGCCATCCGGAACGCCAGAGATGGTGACCGTCAGGGTTTCCGAGCTGTCAGTGAGACCAGCATCTATGCTGAGCGCGATGGCACTATCTTCGTTACCGCCTGCGTTTGAGACATCCAGAGCTGGTGCATCCGCAATACCAGTCACGTCAACCGTGATCGATCCGGTCGTAGTCGCGACGTCTTCGCCATCCGCAGAAGTTGCCGTCACACCAATATCAAACGACCCACTGAAGTTCTCAGGTGGCGTGATCGTCAAACCTGCAAGCTGCTCGGAGCTTAGCGTCCAAGTGCCGTCGCCATTATCAGTGCCAGCCGACAAGCTTGCGCCATCCGGAACGCCGGAGATCGTCACCGTCAGCGTTTCAGAACCATCCGCAAGACTTGCATCAAGATTGAGCGCAATCGCCGTATCTTCGTTGCCAGATGCATTGCTGACATCCAGCGTCGGCGCATCAGCAACGCCGCTCACATCAACCGTGATCGAGCCAGTCGTGGTCGCAACGTCCTCGCCATCCGCAGAGGTTACCGTCACACCAAGTTCAAACGATCCGCTAAAGTCCTCTGGCGGGGTGATCGTCAAACCATCAAGCTGCTCAGAGCTTAGCGACCATGTGCCGTCACCATTATCAGTACCGGCAGACAAGGCCGCACCATCCGGAACGCCAGAGATCGTCACCGTCAGTATTTCAGAACTGTCCGTAAGACCGGCATCGATATCGAGTGCGATGGCACTATCTTCAGAACCGCTTGCATTTGCGACATCCAGCGTCGGAGCATCTGCAACGCCGGCAACGTCAACCATGACGGTGTCGGTAACCGATGCGATATCAACTCCGTCCTGCGTGCTCGCGGTAATTTCAAGATCGAAACTGCCACTGAAATCGGACGGTGGCGTAACGCTGAGACCTTCGAGTTGATCACCGCTCAGGGTCCAGGTGCCGTCACCATTGTCTGTCCCAGCCGACAGCGTCGCACCTTCTGGCACACCGCTAATCGTTATGGTCAGCGTCTCACTCGAATCCGCCAAACCTGCGTCAATGTTCAAGGCAATGGCGCTGTCTTCATTGCCGCTGGCGTCAGAAACATCCAACGTCGGATCATCTGCAACACCAGTGACGTCAACCGTGATCGAACCGGTCGTGGTCGCGACGTCTTCGCCGTCAGCCGATGTTGCCGTCACGCCAAGATCAAATGATCCGCTGAAGTCCTCAGGCGGCGTGATGGTCAGACCTTCAAGCTGACCCGGTTCCAACGACCATGTGCCATCGCCATTGTTCGTTCCAGCTGACAGGGTTGCGCCATCCGGAACACCACTAATGGTGATGGCTAGCGTTTCAGAGCTATCCGTCAAACCGGCATCAAAATCGAGTGCGATGGCCGAATCTTCATTCCCCGAGGCATTGTTCACATCCAGCGTCGGTGCATCGGCGACACCCGTCACATCAACTGTGATGCTGTCGGTGGTGGTTGCAACATCCAAACCGTCAGCCGAGGTTGCAGCAACCCCAAGTTCGAACGAACCACTGAAATCATCTGGCGGTGTGATTGTGAGACCTGCCAGCTGATCCGAATTCAACGTCCAAGTTCCATCACCGTTGTCGGTACCAGCCGACAAGGTCCCCCCATTCGGAACGCCACTGATTGTAACTGTGAGTGTCTCGGAGCTGTCAGTCAGGCCTGCATCAATATCAAGCGCGATGGCGCTGTCTTCGTTACCGCTTGCGCTTGAGACATCCAGAGCTGGTGCATCCGCAACACCAGCAACATCAACCGTGATCGAACCAGTCGTTATCGCAACATCCGATCCATCTGCCGAAGTCGCCGTCACGCCCAGATCAAACGAACCGCTGAAGTCTTCTGGGGGCGTGATGGTCAGACCTGAAAGCTGCTGAGAACTCAACGTCCATGTGCCGTCGCCATTATCGGTACCAGCCGACAAGGTTGCACCGCCCGGAACACCAGAGATTGTGACCGTCAGGGTCTCGTTGGCATCCGTCAGCCCGGCGTCGATGTTCAGCGCAATGGCATTTTCCTCGGTGCCGCTTGCATCGGAGAGATCGAGCGTCGGGGCATCAGCGACCGCAGCGACATCAACGGTGATCGAACTTGTCGACGTCGCGACGTCTTCGCCGTCAGCCGACGTTGCCGTCACGCCAAGGTCAAACGAACCGCTGTAGTCCTCAGGCGGCGTGATGGTCAAACCTTCAAGCTGCTCAGAGCTTAGCGTCCACGTGCCGTCACCATTATCGGTCCCGGCAGACAAAGCCGCGCCGTCCGGCACGCCGGAGATCGTAACTGTCAGGGTTTCACTGGAATCCGTCAGCCCGGCGTCGATATTCAGCGCAATGGCATTGTCCTCAGCGCCGCTTGCATCGGAGAGAACGAGCGTCGGCGCATCAGCGACACCGATTACATCAACGGTAATCGAACTTGTAGTCGTCGCGACATCTTCGCCGTCAACCGAAGTTGCCGTCACACCAAGATCAAAAGATCCGCTGAAGTCTTCTGGTGGCGTGATGGTCAGACCTGAAAGCTGATCAGAGCTCAACGACCATGTGCCGTCACCGTTGTCGGTACCTGCCGACAAGGTTGCCCCGCCCGGAACGCCTGAGATCGTGACCGTGAGAGTTTCTGAGCTATCGGTAAGCCCAGCATCAATGTCCAATGCAATTGAATTGTCTTCGTTGCCTGTAGCATCAGACAGATCCAGCGTCGGTGCATCTGCAACGCCGGCGACATCAACGGTGATTGAGCTGGCCGTTGTTGCAACATCCGATCCATCTGCCGAAGTCGCCGTCACACCAAGATCGAACGAGCCGCTGAAATCTTCGGGCGGTGTGATTGTGAGACCTGCCAGCTGATCCGAATTCAACGTCCAAGTCCCGTCACCGTTGTCGGTACCGGCCGACAAGGTCCCGCCATTCGGAACGCCACTGATTGTAACCGTAAGCGTCTCAGAGCTATCGGCAAGCCCGGCATCGATGTCCAGCGCAATCGCAGAATCTTCGTTGCCAGATGCATTACTGACGTCCAGCGTCGGTGCATCCGCGACACCCGCCACATCCACCGTGACCGAACCAGTGGTGGTCACAACGTCTTCCCCATCCGCAGAAGTTGCTGTTACGCCAAGGTCAAACGATCCGCTGAAATCCTCAGGCGGGGTGATCGTCAGGCCTGCAAGTTGCTCAGAGCTTAGCGTCCATGTCCCGTCCCCATTGTCGGCTCCGGCCGACAAGGTCGCACCATCCGGAACGCCGCTGATCGTGATGGTGAGTATTTCGGAACTGTCGGTCAGACCCGCTTCAATATTAAGCGCAATCGCACCATCTTCATTGCCCGATGCATCGCTTATATCCAGCGTCGGAGTATCGGCGACGCCTTCAACGTCAACGGTGATTGAGCCGGTCTGTGTCGCAACGTCTTCGCCATCCGCCGACGTTGCCGTCACACCAAGATTAAACGAACCACTGAAATCTTCCGGCGGCGTGATCGTCAGACCTTCAAGCTGATCCGAGTTCAGTGTCCAGGTACCATCGCCATTATCCGTGCCCGCAGACAAGGCGGAACCTTCTGGCACGCCACTGATGGTCACGGTCAGTGATTCACTTGAATCAGCAAGGCCCGTATCGATATCGAGTGCGATCGCACTATCTTCGGAGCCGCTTGCATTTGCGACATCCAGTGTCGGCGCATCGGCAACGCCAGCCACATCAACTGTGATGCTGTCGGTCGTGGTCGCGACGTCTTCGCCATCCGCAGAGGTCGCCGTCACGCCAAGATCAAACGAACCACTGAAGTTCTCAGGCGGGGTGATCGTCAAACCTGCAAGCTGTTCAGAGCTTAGCGTCCAGGAGCCATCCCCGTTATCCGTACCAGCTGACAGGGTTGCGCCATCCGGAACGCCACTGATTGTCACGGCCAGTGTTTCACTTGAATCCGTAAGGCCAGCATCAATATCGAGTGCGATCGCACTATCTTCAGAACCGCTTGCATTTGCGACATCAAGTGTCGGCGCATCGGCGACACCCGTTACATCAACTGTGATGCTGTCGGTGGTGGTCGCAACATCCGAACCGTCAGCCGAGGTTGCAGTAACCCCAAGATCAAACGACCCACTAAAGTTCTCAGGCGGCGTGATCGTCAGACCTTCAAGCTGGCCCGGCTCCACCGACCATGTGCCATCACCATTGTCGGTACCAGCCGACAAGCTTGCTCCTTCCGGAACGCCGGAGATCGTAACCGTCAGTGATTCACTTGAGTCGATAAGATCCGCATCAATATCCAGCGTAATAGCATTGTCTTCGTTGCCGGAAGCATCCGAAACATCCAGCGTTGGCGCATCCGCAACGCCCGCGACTTCAACTGTGATGCTGCCGGTCGTTGTCGCAACATCCGATCCATCTGCCGACGTTGCCGTCACGCCAAGATCAAATGAACCGCTGAAATCCTCAGGCGGCGTGATCGTCAGACCTTCAAGCTGGCCCGGCTCCAGCGACCATGTGCCATCGCCATTGTTCGTACCAGCTGACAAGGTTGCACCGCCCGGAACACCAGAGATTGTGACGGTCAGGGTTTCGGAACTGTCCGTCAAACCTGCGCCGATATTAAGCGCAATCGCGCCATCTTCGTTGCCGGATGCATCGCTGATATCCAGCGTCGGAGTATCGGCGACGCCTTCGACGTCAACAGTGAGGTTTTGCATCACAACGGCGGTATCATCACCATCGGTGGTCGACACCAGAACCGAAAGATCGATTTCGCCGCTGAAGTCTTCCGCAGGTGTGATGCTCAGGCCTTCGAGCTGATCCGCACTCAGCGTCCAGGTGCCATCCCCATTATCCGTCCCGGCAGAAAGCGTTGCACCATCTGGCACACCTTCAATGGTGATCGCGAGGTTTTCACTGCCATCCAGAAGTTCGGTATCGATATCAAGCGCGATCACGCTGTCTTCAGTACCACTGGCATCGGAAACATCAAGCGTTGCGCCATCCGCAACACCAGTGACGTCGACGGTGAAGCTGGTATTTGTTGTCGCAACACTGCCATTGGCTTCGCGACTGGTTGCCGATATGTCGAGATCAATCGATCCGCTGAAATTGTCCGGCGGCGTCAGGGTCAAACCGCTCAGCTGTCCCGGCGTGAGGGTCCAGGTACCATCGCCATTATCCGTACCAGCCGAAAGAGCAGCCCCGTCGGGCAAACCGGAAATCGTGATGGTGAGCGTTTCACTGCCGCCATCAAGATCATTAAGCGATGCCGACAGATCAAGGGCAATGGCACTGTCTTCGGCACCGGTAACATCATCCGCACTCAGAGACGGCGCATCAGCGACCTTGGGGCCTTCGACCTCGAGCTCGTCCTCGGTATCAAGTTCATCCTCAAGAAGAAGCTCGTCTTCTTCTTCAAGCTCGTCTTCGGCAACCGCGGCTTCTGGCGCTGGTGCCTGTTCAACGGAGGGAATGAATTCGGGCCGAAGACCTTCGTCCGTACCCGGGCCAGGTTCTTCGCGCTCACCGCGCAGCGCATTGGTATCATTGGTCGCAAGCGGAATTTCCGGCAAATCAACCGTGCTCGGCTCCGATTGCAGGGACAGGTCATCTGCCCCGTCCGACCCAAGATTGCTTTGGAATGTGTCAGCCCCGGTATCGAGATTGTTTTCGATCTCGGCCGTTTCATTCAGGGAAATGGTCTGTTGTTCGGTGGCCTCTCTGGCCTGCGCACGTTCCTGACGCTGGGCTGCGGCATTCTGGCGCTGGAAAGCCTGCTGTTCTTCGCCTTGCGGATTTCGGATCTGGGTACCGTAATGAACCGATCCCAGTTCCTGTTCCTGCGGACGCGCGGAACTGTCCTGGTCATCATGCAATTCGACCAGTTCATCACCCTCGCCATCCTGACCAAGCGAACGCTCCAGATCCTCTGTCGAGGCCTGGTGGTCAAGATCACTCCGACCATCGTCAGAGCGGGAATTTTCAGTATTGCGCGCGTCGTCCGCCATCTAACCCATTCTCCGTAAAGCGCGGAACAGGATAGGCCCGCCCCACACTTCTATACAATAGTATAGATTCACTGGTAACAACCAGCGAAATGTACGGCCAGGCAGTAGAAATGAGGACCATTTCCAGCGGGACCAGATAATTGCTCAGCGTTCGCTAAACGCTTGATCAAGCGAAACATAGACCGGCTTCAACAGATATTGAAGGAGAGTCCGCTCCCCGGTCTGGATATCGGCCTGGACCGTCATCCCGGGAATAATCTTCTGAGCTGCCGCACCTTCGCCGACTGCATCGGCTTCCAGCGCAACCTTGCCCTTATAATACGGACGTCCATCCTCATCAACAAAAGTAGAGGCCGATATCGATACCAATTCACCATTGATGCCGCCATAGCGGATGAAATCAAACGCACTGACCTTGACCGTTACCGGCTGCCCAAGGTGAACATGGCCGATATCCTCGGTCGAAATCCGGGTTTCGGCGATTAAAACATCATCAACCGGCACCAGCTCCATCACCACCTGTGCAGGGGCAATGACACCGCCAATGGTGGTGAACTGAAGGCCTTTGATATAGCCCCGCGTGGGCGCAATGATTTCAAGCCGGTCGACGCGATCGCGCAGTTTGCGCAGCGCTTCGCGGGCCTGGGCAATTTCGCCGCCCAGACGGCCAAGTTCGGTAATGGCCTCTTCGCGTTGCGTTTTTTCAAGCTCGTTCAGGCGCAGGTTTGCCTCGGCGATGGTTTCACGCGCCCGCGCCTTTTCGGCAATCACACCCGAAAGGTTGCCTTGGGCCTCATTCAGTTCGCGCTGGATATTGAGAAACAGCACCTTGGAATTAAGCCCCTGCTCATAGAGCGACCGGCGCATGGTGACTTCCTGGCTCAGCAGATCAACCGATTTGCGAAGGGTTGCTTCCTGCTCGCTCAGTTGGGCCAGTTCGGCATTGCGTTCCTTGATCTGGACCTGAAGGATTTCGCTCTGGTTGGCATCAAGCTCGGTCTGGATGCGATAAATCTCATCCTGATTCTGCGCAAGTTCGGGATATTGCACCATCAGGGTGGTGAAATCCGGTTCGCGGCCCTCGGCTAAGGCGCGGTAACGTTCGGCTTCAAGCTGCAAGTTGCCAAGCCGTGTTTCGGTCTGGGACAGTTCCGCCTGCGCCCCGTCGGCCTTGAGACGGATCAGAACCTGTCCTTGTTCCACAAGGTCACCGTCGCGCACCATGATCTGCTCAATGATGCCACCTTCAAGATGCTGGATCTTGTTGACCGCACTTGTTGGCATGACCTGCCCGAATGTGATCGCAGTTTCCTTGATTTCGGTGGTCGCAGACCATGCGATCAAGGCAAGGAAGCCAACCGAAAGCATCACCATCGCAGAACGCACAAATACGGAAATCCCGCCTTCTTCAAGCAGGACCGCGTGCGACAAATACCGCGCCATGCGTCGGGATCGCCGGAACCGCTGGATCGCAGTATCCTGAACTGCTGCTTCACTCATAGGTAGCCTCCGTCTATCACTTGCTGCTTGATCCGTTCGGGCGGCCCGTCGCCGCGCAACTGTCCGCCTTCAAGCACAAGAATGCGGTCCGCCAAATCCAGATGACTTGGTCGATGGGTAATCAGGAAAATGGTCGAACCGCCACGCAGACGATTGATCGTGCTTTGGAAGGCACGGTCGGCCCGCTGGTCGAGACCATTGGTGGGTTCATCAAACAAAATGATCGGCGCTTCGCGCACAA
>NZ_DCAO01000073.1:7590-8309 GCF_002311515.1 Thalassospira sp. UBA1131 | reverse complement strand
CCGGCAATCAGTTTGATCAGCGATGATTTCCCTGCCCCGTTCGCACCGACCACGGCAACCACTTGCCCCGGCTTTATATCAAAATTGACCCCGACCAAGGCCGGATCGGAATCCGCACTGTAACGGAAACTGACCCGTGAAAATGTGACCGCCCCGTCAAAGCGATGCTGTTCGACCGAACGCGGGACAAGGTCCCCTTCGGGCGCAATGGTCATCAGGCGGTTGATCTGGCGCACACTGCCGCGCAACTGCGCCAGCCGTGGCATGCCGAGAAACGCCTGATTGATCGGACCAAGAACCCGCCAGGCCAGCATCATCGATGCCACCAGCGCACCGACACTCATTTGGGCTTCCATCACCCGCTGCGCGCCAAAGGCAAGCACAAGCGCACCGGACGTAATCATCAGAACCTGGGCCAATGTATTGATGACGTTATTGACCATCGCCACCCGATAGCCGGAATAGGCTGTATCAGCGGAAATATCGCGAAAGCGTGCCAACCAGCGTTGCTCGGATGCGGTGTATTTCAGTGCCGACATCTTGCCGACGGTCTCCACCAGGAATTCCTGACGGTTGGCACCATGACGACCAAGTTCGGAAACACGGCGTGCGACAACCGGAAATGCAACGATGCCGATCAGTACGAACACACCGATCAATGCAATCGGGATCAATGCCAGCCAGCCGCCAAGATAGAACATGACAATCAGGAACAGCGG
>NZ_DCAO01000073.1:0-7447 GCF_002311515.1 Thalassospira sp. UBA1131 | reverse complement strand
ACCCCCACCGGGGCACGTTCGGTGAAGGCCGGCGGCAAGGACAATAGCCGTTCAAAAATGGCACCGCTGACAAGCGTATCAAGGCGCGCACCAAAGTGGCTGACGATCTGACTGCGAAGTGTGCGCAAAACCCAGCTCAGGATCAGGACGATGCCAATCCCGATGGAAAACTGGATCAACATCGGGATCGACCGCGTGCCGATGACCCGGTCATAGATGCCCATGACGAAAATCGGGGTTGCCAGTGCCAGGATGTTCAAAACAAACGTCATCGCCAGCAACTGATGAAGCAGCCCCGAAAACCGGTCGGCAATCCCCCCAAACCAGCCGCGCTTATCATCTTCCAGATAACGTTCACGACGATCCGCCGCCGAGAACTGATAGATCTTGCCCGGAAGGGCCGACAGCCTGATGACCATTTCCCGATCCGTGCCACCGTCAAAGACGCGCACACCGTTTTCTTCGGGCCGGATCACGACAAGGGCCGTTCCCTCGTCCGGGACAAACAGGCACGGCATCAGGCGTTCGTCGATCAGGTCAAGCGTCGCGTCAATTTCGCGCGACTGATAGTTCAGATGCGCCATGACATTGCGGAAATCGGTCAGATCAAGTGCCTGATCCATATGTGGCAGGGCCTCGGCGACCTGACGCGGCAATCCGCGCCATCCCAAGGCCTGAAGCAGCGGCCAGACACATGCGTCGAAATCGGACAGCGCATCGGTGCTTTCCAGCCCCATCCGATAATTCATCGCATAGTCCATGTTTTCGAGCTTTTTCATCATGCCTTCGACCCCGCTGCTGCCCGGGTGCCGGTATTTTTGGCAGCCTCGACAGTTTTATTCGTGCGGCGCAAAACAGGCACAAGATGCTTGTCGATCAGACGGTATTGCTTGTTGGCCATGGAAATCAGGGACGGGCGATGTGACACCATCACCAGCGTGCAGTGCTTTTTAAGCTCCACCATCAGGCTGGTCATGATGTTGTCGCCCGCCATATCAAGCGAACTGTTGGCTTCGTCAAACAGGACAATGCGCGGGTAATCAATCAGGGCGCGCGCAACCGCGATGCGCTGTTTTACACCGCGCGGCAAGGTCTCGGACGCCTGACCACCAACTTCGGTGTCATAGCCTTCGGGCATGCGCATAACGATGTCATCAAGCCCCAGACGCCGCGAAATCTCGATCACGCGGTCAACACCGATTTCCTTGCGAAACCCGGTGATGTTTTCAAGGATGGTGCCTTTGAACATCACGCCATGCTGCGGCAAATAGGCGATTTGGCGACGGGTGGATTCGGCGGTGTAATCGGCCGGGTCCTTGCCATCCAAAAGCACTTCACCCCGATCCGGGCGCAAGGCCCCCATCAGAAGCCACAAAAGTGTGGTTTTGCCGGTGCCGTTGTCGCCGGTAATGGCGATGGAATCGCCCGGCTCCACGACCAGATCAAGGTTTTCGAAGATCTTTTTGCCATCCGCATGGGAAAACGCGACATTGCGCAACTCGATCTTGCCATCAAGCAACGGCATTTCCGCGGCCCCAAGCTGGTCTTCTTCTTCGATTTCAAACAGCTCGTTGACCCGTTGGCGCGCAACGCGAATGTTCTGGAATTGCGTCCACAGGGTCATGGCACGCTGAAGCGGCTGGATCGAACGGCCCGACAACATCGTGCAGGCAGCAAGCCCACCGACCGTCAAAGTCCCGTTGATCACAAAAACACTACCGACAGAAGCCACCAGCACCATGGTCAGCATCGAAAAGGTCGCGCTGGCATTGACCGCTGTGTGGGCCGAACGTGCGGCCCGCAGATCATCACCCGAACATTGTGCCTGGAGCTGATCATGACGGCGGATCATCAGGTTTTCCATCGCCATCGATTTGATGGTGTGAATACCGGTCAGGGTTTCGATGATAAAGTTATAGCGACGTTCATCGGACTGGCTACGATCATCAAGTGCGCCCCGCAATTGATGCCCCAAAAACACCGCAGTCAAAAAGAACGCCAGAAGAATACCAAGCGGCACAAGCACCAATTGACCGCCAATCACGGCAATCAGGGCTAGGAACAAAACAATGAACGGCAGATCGACAACCGCACCAATTGCCTGCCCGGAATAGAAGTCGCGCAGCATATTCAGGCTGTTAAGGCGCTGCAGATGAAGACCTGGTGCGGTTTTGCCATAGTCGGTCAAGCTTGCCGACAGCAAATGTCCAACCGCCTGCTGGGAACTGTAATGTTCAAACTTCGCCGCCGAGAGCGAGGAGATATAAGCCCGGCCAAGACGCAGGATCGCCTCAAGCACAAGCGCCCCCAGCACCCCGAAAATCAAAAGGGTCAGTGTCGGAATGGAACTGTGCGGCAGGACCCGGTCATAGACCTGCAAAAGGGCAATCGGCAGCGCAAGCGTCAGCAGGTTGATCACCAACGCTGTGATCAACAGTGCGAAACGGCCGGTGCGCAAGTGCGACAATGTACCGATATTCAATCGAGACCGACGTCTCATCACGCAGGCGAGCTCCAGATTTCCACAAAACCTACCACCCCAAAGTAGGGGACGTATACAATGAGATAGGATGCATACCGGATCACCCCATCCAAAGCAAGAAAATCGTGGAGAAAATACAACCTGATGTGATCTGTCTTACCCGAAACAGCCGGTCACGGATCAGCTAGGGACTGAATATTAGCAATACCAAGACATGTTATTCAATACTGCCGTCACCGCGCAAACGATCAAGTGCTCGTCGCTCGGCTTTTGTCGGGCGCCCTGCCCCCGCTTCGCGTTCGGCCACCGGTGCGGTACGGATATCCGAAGCCACTTCTTTTTTGGGTGTTCGCGGCGGGGAATGATCGGCATAAAGCGCCTGGGCCTCGGGCGCTGGGCCGCGTCGCTCACCAAGGGCGACAACCTCGACAACGCGCAGGTGCGCCCCCTGAAAGAACTGCAGGCGATCACCGGCAACCACCGTGACGCTGGCCTTGGAAACCGACTGACCATTCAGAACAATATGCCCGGCTTGGCAAGCCTTGCTGGCAAGCGATCTGGTTTTGTAAAACCGCGCATGCCAAAGCCATTTATCAATACGAAGCTTCTCTGCCTGTTCCTTCACGGCCACCGATTTCCTGAAATCAACGGATATTGTACAAACGGGATATTATACAGTTGGAAAGCAGAACGGCGACCCACAAGGGTCGCCGCTCGATACATGATATCTGAAACGATCAGCCCTTGGCTTCAAGCATTTCCTTAAGCTTGGCAAACGGCGAATCTTCATTGATCTGGTTGGCTTTTTCCGGGGCCTGATTGCGACCACCGCCCGGTTTGCCACCACGGCCACCTTTGCCACCGCCCTGGTTCGGACGATTGCCGCCCTTGCCTTTCGGGCCACCTTTGCCGCCACCACGGGCTTCCTGACGCGGGCCACGCTGACCACCACGGTTTTGTCCGCCACCGCGTTTGCGACGATCAACACGGACGAAGTATTTGACTTCGACCAGTTCGTCACCATCGGCGTCGGTTTCAACCGCCGGCGTTTCCGAAGTTGCTTCGGCAGACGCATCCGCAGCAACCTCTGCCGGTTCTGCCTTTGCTTCAAACGGTGCAGCTTCCTCAGCCGGGGCATCAGCCTTGGCTTCGGTTGCAGTGGCATCAGAAGTTTCGGCTTCGGCTTTTTCCGCTTCAGGTTTGGTCCCCTTGGCAGCTTCTTCGGCCTTTTTCTCGGCTTCCTTGGCTTCAAGCTCGGATTTCTTGACCTTGGTTACCTCGGCGCGCCAGCCAAGTGCGGTAAACACACCTTCGGCCTGTTCGACCGTGCAACCCAAAAGCGACAGCAGATCAGGATCCGGACGCACCTTGCCATCGTTTTCACGCGCCTTCTGACGCAGAAGGGCGGCAAAACGTTCCAGCATATCAACACGCGCTGCAAGCGGGCCAACCGGCATGTAACCGGCAGCCAGATAGAAGCCCTTGGAATTCGCACGGTCATTGGGGACCGAGGTCCGGCCTGCCGGCGGCAGTTCCGGAAGGGCATCAAGTTCGCGTGCAACCGCCCACAGAATGCCGCGCAGCTCAACCGGGTCCGGTTTGAGCGCATCAAGCACATGGACGGTTTCAACACCCAGACGCACGCCAAGTTTGGCAAGTGCCTTGCGGTCTTCGTCCGACAAGTCCTTGACCAGACTTTCGAGTTCCGAACGCGGCACACAGCCCAGACCTTCGTTCAACTGGAACAAAAGTCCGCGAATCGGCCCGGACAGCTGACAGTCGCGCAGGCGGGTCAGCATTTTAAGGCGCGTTTCGATATGGGAATTGATGAAATTCTGCAGACGGGTACGTACCCGTTCGCGGGTCGGACCGTCAAAGAACTCGCTGTCGATGACCTGAACTTCGGGCGACAGAACCGTGTCACCTTTTTTCAGCACACCAACCGGCGAACCGTTCCACAGCACCTGAAGCTGGCCGTTTACTGCGAACTTGTCGTCTTCGTCAGTTTCAAGTTGTTTGACACGTTGGGCGATTTCGCCGGTCAACGCGCGACGTGCGGCACTGGCAATCGCCTTGCCTTCAAAAGCAGCATCGGTTTCATCAGCAATGAAACGGAATCCGTCAAGACGGCCGACAAATTCACCTTCGACCTGTACTTCACCATTCGCAGTGATGGTAGACATGAGTTCAGACTTGTCCTTGAGACTTTTCAATAAAACCGAGGTCCGTCTGTCAACGAACCTTTGGGTCAGGCGTTCATGTAGCACATCTGAGAGCTTGTCCTCAATGGCCCGCGTGCGTTCCTGCCAATGATTGGCATCTTCGAGCCAGTGATGCTTATGCGATACATATGTCCAGACGCGAATACCTGCCAAACGTGATGACAACTGGTCAATATCACCATCATAACGATCCAGACGCAAGATTTGTTCGCCCAACCAATCAATGGGCAGTTTGCTTCCGGGTTTCGCAAGATAGCGATAGATAGATGTTAGCAGCCTCGGATGGGCATCGGTATGGATATTTCTGAAGTCGGGAATCTGGCAGATTTCCCACAATAATTGCACCCGATCCGGGGCGGTTGCGATGCGCGCGACGTCCTCGTTGCGTGCCAGATGATCGAGCATGATCTCATCAACCGGTTCGCGCGCCAAAATAAGGCTCGGATCGTCCGAACGTTTGCGCAGCGATTTCTGAAGCGCACCGACAGTTCGGAAATCAAGCCGCGCATTACGCCAGAACACTTTTGCAAGCGGCTCGAACTCGTGCTCTTCGATCTGTTCGATAATGTCGGGATCGATCCCCGACAGGTTTCCCGTCACCCCGAACGTGCCATCATTCATGTGACGTCCGGCACGACCAGCAATCTGGGCGGTTTCAGCCGCGGTCAGGCCACGATTGAACTTGCCGTCAAACTTGGTCATCGCGGCAAAGGCCACGTGGTTGAGATCAAGGTTCAACCCCATGCCGATTGCATCGGTGGCAATCAGATGTTCGACCTCGCCATTCTGGAACATCTCGACCTGGGCGTTACGCGTGCGCGGGCTCAGCGCGCCAAGCACCACGGCAGCCCCACCCTTTTGACGGCGCACCAATTCGGCAACGGCATAAACTTCCTGGGCTGAAAACGTGACTACCGCCGACTGGGACGGCAGGCGCTGGATTTTCTTCGCCCCGTTATAGGTCAGAGTCGAAAACCGCTCCCGGCGATCAAATTCGACATTATCAACCAGCTTGCGGATCACCGGACGAATGGTTTCCGCCCCCATGAACATGGTTTCATGGCGTCCGCGCGCATGCAAAAGCCGGTCGGTAAAGACGTGACCACGTTCCGGGTCGGCACACATCTGGATTTCATCAATCGCCAGGAAATCGACCTGCTTGGCGACCGGCATGGCCTCGACCGTGCACAGGAAATAACGCGCTGTTTTCGGAAGAATACGTTCTTCGCCGGTGATCAATGCCACCGCGCCCTTGCCGACCTTGGCGACTGCGCGGTCATAGTTTTCGCGCGCCAGAAGTCTGAGCGGGAACCCGATCATCCCGGTCGTGTGTGCCAACATCCGTTCCATGGCGAGATGGGTCTTGCCGGTGTTGGTCGGCCCCAATATGGCAAGGATACGAGGACCGGTTCGGGTTGAAATCTGCATCAAACTTTTCCAATCGACAGCCCAATGATCCGGGCCATCGCAATCATTGGGCCTTTCAACACGCGAACCAGCACCATGTCAAGCTTTCTGCCTGCCGTCGCAAGGCGCGTCAAACTGGCGTATCGCGGCCCAAACCACTGATACCACGCAAACCCGCCTATTCTTCCTTGAGTTCAAGCAATCTGGCCCCCGGGCCATCACTGCCAAGCGTGTCTCCAGGGTTGTATAGCGGGCATGCGGAAATCGACAGGCAACCACAACCGATGCATTTGCCCAGCTGATCACGCAAACGGGTCAATTGTTCGATGCGTTCATTCAAATCATCGCGCCATTGCGATGAGAGCTTTTCCCAGTCTTAGATGGTCGGCACGGTATTGGGGGGCAGCTTATCGAGCGCCGCACCGATTTCCGAGAGCGGAATACCGGTTTTCTGCGCGACCTTGATGATGGCGAGCTTGCGCAACACGCCGCGATGAAAACGGCGCTGGTTGCCGTCGGTCCGGATCGAGCTGATCAAACCTTTGCGTTCATAAAAATGCACCGCCGAAACGGCAATACCGCAACGACTTGCGACTTCTCCAACGCTCAGATAGCGCTGCAACACGCCTTTTTCTGCCATTTTTCCTGTTTCCCTTGCCAGCTTTGAAAAAGTTCCAAAACGCGCTTGACCTTAACATTAGTTGAGGTTTTAGAACCTTACTCATTGAAGCGAAATTGACAAGGAGAGAACGCCGTGAAAGAGACATTTAATATCGCCGTCATCTTTGGCAGTGCGCGTGAAGGTCGCTTTTGCGATACGGTCGGGACCTGGGTCGTTGAAACCCTAAAATCGGATCACGAGCTTTCTGTTGATACGATTGATCCCGCTGTTTTGAACCTACCGGCGGCCCATGTTGGCGCTGATCACCCTGCGGTCGCGCACCTTCATAATGCCCTGACTGAGGCCGATGGTTTTATCGTCGTTACCCCGGAATACAATCACAGCTTTACCGGCGAGCTAAAGCTTCTGATCGATGCCGCCAAGCAACAATGGAAACGCAAACCCGTCGGGTTTGTATCCTATGGCGGAATGTCAGGTGGTCTGCGCGCTGTTGAACAGCTACGTCTTGTCTTTGCCGAATTGCATGCGGTGACCATGCGCGATGTCATAAGCTTTGCCCAAGCCTGGGACAAGTTCGATGATACCGGTCGCCCAATAGACCTCGAAGGTACGAATAACGCCCTTCATCACATGATGACCGATTTCAAATGGTGGGCTGGCGCACTGCGCGATGCGCGTTACCCGCAAAGCAAACACCATCTTCTTGAGGCGATT
>NZ_DCAO01000056.1:43928-53111 GCF_002311515.1 Thalassospira sp. UBA1131 | reverse complement strand
AAGGCGATTGGCAGTCAGTACGGCAACGCGCTAAACTGGTCTTATGACATGGATCTTAAGGTCGGTGATGGTGCCTGGCGGGTGACGTTCGACGACTGGATGTTCCTGCAACCCGATGGGGTTCTGGTCAACCGGGCACGGGTCAAGAAATGGGGCTTTGAGATCGGCGAAGTAACGCTGTTTTTCACAAAGACCCAACGCGTCGCGCAAGCCGCTGAATAAACCAGCGCAGTACCGGGATTTTGGCATAGAAGTTCTGGCCGGAATCCCAGTGGTCAAAATGCGATGCCAGGCGCGTGCCATCGTCGTTAAACGTCACCTCTGACATGCCGGTAAATTCCCAGTTGCCGATCACCTTTACCCACGCACTAAAGCGCCAGCGTAAAAATCCGCGATCCCGATCGATCGCACTATGGGTGACTATAAAACGCGGATGATCCGCATCGGTAAATGCCTTGGCCAGATAGGCACAAACGGCGTCTGGACCCCTGACGGTCGTGAACGGGTCGCAAAAGACGAAATCGTCTGTCACCAGTTCCTTTAACTGATCAACAGTCTCAAGCGACAGTTTCTCGTAATAGTCTGCGTAAGTTGCCAGCAACTGGCGCTTGGCGTCGGTGATGTCGTTCATGATCAGAGCAGCTTACGCATCAGTTTGAAGAAAATCGGATAAGGCAGAATTTGCGTCAGCTTCAATTGCCGCACAAATGGGGGCGGGAAGGCAATCTCGAATTTGTCACTGCCGCACAGCCCGCGATAGATGTAATCGGCGGCCTGTTCCGGTTCGAGCAGATAGGGCATTTCAAAATCGTTCTTGTCGGTCAGCCGTGTTTTAACAAACCCCGGATTGATCACGCGCAACAAAACGCCGCTGCCGCTTAGTTCGGTATGCAGGGATTCACACAGATTGATCAGGGCAGCCTTTGTCGGACCATAGGCTGCGGCATTGGGCAGGCCGCGGTAACCTGCCACCGATGCCATGACGGCAATCTCGCCAGATTTGCGTGCGCGCATCTTGTTCAAAAGCGGCTCCAGACAATTGACGATGCCCATGTAATTGGTATCGACGTGACTGCGGATGGTTGCGGCTGAAAACGCACTCAGCTTCATCGGGGAATAAATACCAGCCGCCAAAACAACCAGGTCAGGCAGGCCAAACTGCTTTTCAACCTTGGCAATCGCACCATTCACCGCATTTGTATCGGTAATATCGACCGGAACCGGGGTTAAACCCGGCATTTCAGCCGCAAGTTCATCGAGTTTGTCGGAATTTCGGGCCGAAATGATGATTTTTTGCGCGGAGGATGTCGGGTTTTCGTGGAGTTTGCGTGCCAATGCGGCACCAATCCCTGAAGACGCCCCGATAATCCAGATGGTCTGGAAGTGCTTTTTCATTCCTCATCCTTTTGCGCGGTTTGCGTCGCGCAATTCATGCAACGATATGTGATCTGCGATCCGTCGCGTGCCTCGAAGGCAAGACCGACCCAACGGCCGTCGGCATCATACCATGCGGTGGTTTCAAGTTCGCCGTCATAGGTGAAACGGGTGGCGCGCAACGTGCCGCTGGTTGTCTGCAGCGTTTCTGGCTCGTTCGCGCTGATATCGACCGCGTTTGATTTACCGGTGATGGTATTAAGGACCGCTTTGCTATCCAAGACACCGCAATGCCAGTGATCGGTCGGGAAAATCCCGTTTGGCAATGACTGATCCCCCTCCGGGCCAGTGACAACGAGTGTGCCCTGCGCATTAGGTTTGGCGACCACCTCGGTCTTGTCACCATCATCATCTACCCGCACTGAAAGGGCGGCCAGACGGTCACCTTGCCACAGGCTTTCGGATCGATAGTCAAAGCTATAGGCGTTAAACCCTAAAAAGCTGATATCGATATTGCTTTGGGCAACCACCTGCAGGCCATCACGCCCCTGATTGAACTGCACAACATGGCTCCCAACCGGGGAGTCATTGCGCCGGATCTGAAAGCGAAGCTCGTTGCCATATCGCTGGATCGCATCAAATTCGCGGCAGGTTTCCGGGCCATCAAATGCCTCGGAAAGGCGCGCTTGCTCAACGGGTGTGCTGTTGGGTGGCGTTGATGATTGCGGGTCGGCCGCAAAGGCATTGGAAGACAGCGCGATACCGCCCGCAAAGGCGCAGGCGCCAAACAGCAATTTGACCGGATATGCCATGGATGTCTTCATGATTGATACCAAAGCCAGGTTGAAAAACTAATACTCCCTTCTTGTTACGCACTGGCGTGATCTGCGGATCAAACGTCATGATCATTGCCCGCAAAGGTCTGATGGGGTAAGCAGGGCTCACGGGCCAAGACCCGAAATGAAAGGCCACGCCATGCCCCATCCGATTGCAGACGACCTGATCGCGCATGTTCTGCACCGCGATTCCAACATCATTGTTCTGAACAAGCCGCCCGGGTTGGCCTCGCATGGTGGGCCGAAAACCTATTTTCATGTTGATGCCTATCTGCCGGATCTGAAATTTGGCATTCAGCCGGAACCGACACTCGCACACCGCCTCGACCGTGATACGGCGGGCTGTCTGTTGCTGTGCCGTCATCCGAAATCGTCAAAAAAGATCACCCGCCTGTTCACCGAAAAGAAAATCGGCAAGTCCTATTGGGCGGTGGTCCGCGGTGCAATGGAAGAGGATCACGGCTTTATTGATGCGCCGATTGGCAAGATCAATGATGAAAGCGGCTGGACCATGCTGGTGCATGAAGATGGTCAGCCGTCAAAAACCGAATATACCGTGCTCGGACGTGGCAAGGATGCGGATGGCAAGGACATTACCTGGCTTGAACTTGTCCCGCATACCGGGCGGACCCATCAATTGCGTGTGCATCTTGATCATGTGGGGCACCCGGTGATCGGCGATCCGTTTTATGGCCGTGGTGACGAACCGCCGGTCTTTGGTGCACCGCCGACCCTGATGCTGCTATCGCGCCAGATCATCGTTCCATTCCATGCCGACCGTGATCCGGTGATTGTCGATGCCCCGCCGCCCGAACTGATGCGCGCCGGTCTGGAAGCATGCGGTTACGTCGGCGAGTACGCCGCGCATGCAAGCTCAATTGATGCTCAGTACACCGGCGATGACAGCGACGCTGAAGGCGGAGAGTAACGTCTCCAGCGTGATGATCGATGCCATTGCCTCCGGGTCGCCATTGAGTTGGCGTGCGAGGATATAGGCATTGCCCGCACATGGCATACCGGCATAAAGAACCCCCATCGCCAGAACCATGCCATCGACACCGGCAAGATACAGGCAGACGCCGGTAATAACCGGCAAAACCGCAAGCTTGATGGTGGTGGCAAGGGCAATCGCGCCCACGGCCTTTTTATCCATGACAAAGCGCAAACCCGCCCCGACCGAAAGCAGGCTGAGCGGCAGGGCGGCTGTCTTGAACAGGGCGGCGGTATTTTCAATTGGCAACGGAACGTGAATATTACTCACATTCAGGATGGCGCCGGCACCGGCGGCAATAATGATCGGGTTTTTCAGAACGCCTGCAATGATCCGCTTAAGGTTGCTTTTGCCACTGCTAAAGGCGCTTAGAACCACAACGCCCAGCATGTTGGTGGCAATCACCATCACCGCAACAAAGATGATGGCAAGCGCCAATCCTTCTGCCCCGTAAAGCGCATCGGCAACCGCCAGCAGGACATAACTGTTGTAACGTACCGAGCCCTGAAAGATGGATGTGAAAAGCGGCGTGTCACGCGTGATCACCGGACGGAGCAAAAGCAGGGCCGCTGAAAGCCCCAGTGTCGCAGCAAGCGTGACACCAACGGCGGTGCCCGCATGGCCGCTGGAAAAATCAGCGCGATAAATCTCGACGATCAGAAGCGATGGCAGCAACAGATAATAGGTCAGCCGATCAATTCCGGCCCAGATATCGGCCGTTTTGATCAGGAAATGCTTTAAGGCCGCGCCAACCAGAATGGCGGCAAAGATCGGAAAGATCGCGGCGATGACATCATAGGCGAGCTGCATGGCGGGTGGGGCGCTCCGGCGCAGAAAACGTCTTGTTGGGCCGTTTGGGGTGCGGGCTAAACCTTGCGGTTGCTGTAATCGGCAAAGACCTGTTCGGGGGAATGGTTGCGATATTGTTCGCAGATTTCCTCGAACTTCGGATTGCTGATCAAAAGATCGGCCGTGCTTTGGTTGCAGGCAATCGGCACTTCATACATGTTGGCCAGCCGGATCAGGGCGCGGACATCGACATCGTGGGGCTGGGGTGTCATCGGGTCGGTGAAGAAGAACATGGCTTGCAATTCGCCGTGCGCAATCATCGATCCCAATTGCTGATCGCCGCCAAACNNCATACTAATCCCCAAAGCCCCCCAGCGTCACCTGCCAAAAGTCTGACAATTCCACAAACTTCATAAAATTTAGGGACTTAGGCGTTTCTGGTGGCCAAAACAAAACGGCCGTCCCAAGTGAATGGGACGGCCGTTTGCAGATCAGAGAACTGATCAATTACATGTGGATGGCGCGTTTGTCCGCGTCCAACGCTGCTTCCTTGACGGACTCGCCAAGGGCAGGGTGGGCGTGGCAGGTGCGTGCGATGTCTTCGGCAGAAGCGCCGTATTCCATCGCCAGAACCACTTCGGCAATCAGATCGCCCGCAGCCGGGCCGACAATATGCGCGCCGACAACACGGTGCGTTTTCTTGTCTTCGATGATTTTGACAAAGCCCTCGGTGCTTTCCATTGCCTTGGCGCGACCGTTTGCGGTGAAGGGGAATTTGCCGACTTTGTAGTCTGCGCCTTCTTCCTTCAGCTGCTCTTCGGTTTTGCCAACAGCGGCAACTTCGGGCCAGGTGTAAACAACACCCGGGACCTTGCCGTAATCGACATGGCCTTCTTCACCGGCCAGCATTTCTGCCAGGGCAACGCCATCTTCCTCGGCCTTGTGGGCCAGCATCGGACCGACGATGGTATCGCCAATCGCAAAGATGCCGCCAACATTGGTCTGGAAATGCTCGTCGGTTTTGACACGACCACGATCGTCGAGTTCAACACCGACAGCGTCCAGGCCAAGGCCCTTGGTGTACGGACGGCGACCAATCGCCACCAGAACCACATCGGCTTTAAGCTCTTCTGCATCGCCGCCCTTGGACGGTTCAACAGTCAGGGTCACGCCAGACTTGGTGGTCTTGGCACCGGTAACCTTGTGACCGAGTTTGAAGTCAAGACCCTGCTTGGCAAAGATGCGCTGGGTCTGTTTGACCAGCTCGCCATCCATGCCCGGCAGAATGCGGTCAAGATATTCAACAACGGTAACTTCGGCACCCAGACGACGCCAGACGGAACCCAGTTCCAGACCGATCACGCCTGCACCGATGACAACCATCTTTTTCGGCACTTTCGGAAGAACCAGTGCACCGGTCGAGGAGACGATTTTTTCTTCGTCAATTTCGACACCCGGCAGCGGGGTGACTTCCGAACCCGTCGCAATGACGATGTTCTTGGCATTCAGGGTTTCTTCGCCGCCATCCAGAAGGGCAACCTTGACCGAGGTCGGCGAAGTGATTTCGCCGGCACCTTTGACATAGGTAACCTTGTTCTTCTTGAACAGGAACTCGATGCCTTTGACATTGCTGTCAACGACCTTGTCCTTGCGGGCCATCATCTTTTCGATGTTGACCTTCGGCTTGGAGACTTCGATGCCGTGGGTATCGAAATGCTCGGTCGCTTCTTCGAACAGGTGCGAGGAATGCAGCAGGGCCTTGGACGGAATGCAGCCTACATTGAGGCAGGTACCGCCAAGTGCGCCGCGTTTTTCAACGCAGGCGACTTTGAGGCCAAGCTGTGCGGCGCGGATGGCGCAAACATAACCGCCAGGACCGCCACCGATCACGACAACGTCGTAGTTCTCACTCATGAGTTCTTTGATCCTTTTGTCTGATCAGATATCGAGCAGGATGCGTTCCGGGTTCTCGATGCATTCCTTGACGCGTACCAGGAAGGAAACGGCTTCACGGCCGTCAATGATACGGTGGTCATAGGAAAGGGCGAGATACATCATCGGACGAATTTCGACTTTGCCGTCGATTGCGACCGGACGCATCTGGGTCTTGTGCATGCCAAGAATACCGGACTGCGGCGCGTTCAGGATCGGGGATGACAGAAGGGATCCAAAGACACCACCGTTGGAGATGGTGAACGATCCGCCGGTCATTTCATCCATGCCCAGTTTGCCGTCACGTGCACGCTTGCCGAAATCGACAATGGTGCTTTCCAGATCCGCAAAGGTTTTTTCCTCTGCCGAACGGATGACCGGAACAACCAGACCCTGCGGGGTACCAACGGCAACGCCGATATCGCAGTAGTTTTTATAGATGAAGCTGTTGCCATCGATCTCGGCATTGACAGCCGGCCACTCTTTGAGCGCCGTGGTGCAGGCCTTGATGAAGAAGGACATGAAGCCAAGCTTCACACCGTGTTTCTTCTCGAAACCGTCTTTGTACTTGTTACGGCAAGCCAGAAGGTTGGTCATGTCCACTTCGTTGTAGGTGGTCAGCATGGCCGCAGTGTTCTGGGCTTCTTTCAAACGGCGCGCGATGGTCTGGCGCAGCTTGGACATTTTGACACGCTCTTCACCGTCACGCAGTTCACGTTCCGGTTTCGGTGCTGCCGGGGCGCTCGGTGCCGGGGCAGCAGCGCGCGAAGCAGATCCGCCGCCTTCGAGGAAGTTCAGAACGTCGCCCTTGGTCAGGCGGCCGTCTTTGCCCGTTGCCGGGATTTTGGACGGATCAAGGTTCTTGTCTTCGACCAGTTTGCGAACAGCCGGTGCCAGCGGATGATCGCTGTTTGACGCGGTCGTTTCTGCCGGGGCAGCAGCCGGGGCTGCTTTCGGCTCTTCTTTCTTGGCCGGAGCTTCTTCTTTTTTCGCGGCCGGGGCTTCTTCCTTGGCCGGTTCATCAGAAGCAGCGGCGCCTTCGGCACCTTCGTTGATGTGCGCGATCAGCGCGCCAACTTCAACTTCGTCGCCTTCACCAACGACCAGCTCGGCAATTGCGCCAGCAACCGGGGAGTTGACTTCGACGGTGACCTTGTCGGTCTCAAGTTCGACAATTGGTTCATCGGCTGCAACAGCGTCACCGACTTTTTTGTACCATTTTGCCACCGTGGCTTCAGATACAGACTCGCCCAGTGCGGGAACTTTAACTTCAGTCGCCATTTTTTCCTCGACCGTTTTTTCAATCAGGCAGTGTGGGTCTGCCAGCATACGAATGAAATCTAAATGAACGTGGCGGACGGGCGATTTCTCGCCCGTCCGGTAAAGTTATTTTACGCTAAGTGCCGCGTCGACCAGCTCAGCCTGCTCGCGCAGGTGGGCTTTCAGAAGGCCCGTTGCCGGCGAAGCAGATGCTGCGCGACCGACATAAACAGGACGACCTGCCTTGTGCTTGATGCTGGCGAGCGTTGCCTCGATCCGGCGATCAACGAAGAACCAGGAACCCATGTTTTCCGATTCTTCCTGACACCAGACGACATCAGCATTCGGGTATTTGGCCAGTTCCGTTGCCAGTTCTTTTTCCGGCCACGGATAAAGCTGTTCGACACGCACAAGCGCAACATCTTCGATGCCACGGTTTTCGCGTTCGGCAAGCAGATCGTAATAGACCTTGCCCGACGACAGAACGACGCGTTTGACCTTCTTGTCGTCAACCAGCTTAGCGGTTTCGCTGATCACAGGCAGGAATGTCGTTCCCGTCGCAAAGTCGGACAGGTTCGACACGCACTGTTTGTGACGCAGAAGCGATTTCGGCGTCATCAGGATCAGCGGCTTACGGAACGAGCGACGGATCTGACGGCGCAGGATGTGGTAATAGTTTGCCGGCGTCGTGCAGTTCGCCACCTGCATGTTGTTTTCACCACAAAGCTGCAGGTAACGTTCCAGACGTGCGGAACTGTGTTCCGGACCCTGGCCTTCGTAACCATGCGGCAGCAGCATTACCAGACCCGACATACGCAGCCATTTGGCTTCGCCCGAGCTGATGAACTGGTCAATGATGACCTGTGCACCGTTGGCAAAATCACCGAACTGGGCTTCCCAGAGAACCAGCGAATGCGGTTCTGCAAGGGTGATGCCGTATTCGAAGCCAAGAACACCTGCTTCGGACAGGGGCGAGTTGAGAACTTCAAGCTCGGCCTGACCGGTACGGATGTTGTTGAGCGGAGTGTATTTTGCTTCGGTGGTCTGATCGATCAGCTTGGCATGACGCTGCGAGAACGTACCACGCTGGCAATCCTGACCCGACAGACGAACCGGCGTGCCTTCGCACATCAGGGTCCCGAATGCCAGGGCCTCGGCGGTTGCCCAATCAATACCTTCGCCGGTTTCGAACATCTTCGCTTTGGCCTTCAACTGACGGAGGATTTTGCGGTTGATGTCAAAGTCACTCGGCGGGGTCGAAAGTGCGCGGCCGACTTCCTGCAGCAGGTCGTTTTCAACGCCGGTTTTACCGATCCAGTCGGCATCTTCACCATGTGAGGACGCAAGACCCGACCATTTGCCTTCAAGCCAGTCAGCCTTGTTCGGACGGTAGTTTTCGGACGCCTTGAACTCTTCATCAAGGTAGTCCTGGAACGACTTGTCCAGTTCCTTGATACGTTCTTCGCTCAGAAGACCTTCCTTGACCAGCTGCTGGGCATAGATGTCCTTGGTGGTCGGGTGTTTGCCGATCACGTCGTACATCTTTGGCTGGGTGAATGCCGGCTCGTCGCTTTCGTTGTGGCCAAAGCGGCGATAGCAGAACATGTCGATAACGACGTCCTGCTTGAATTCCTGACGGAATTCGGTCGCGATGCGGGCCGCATGAACCACAGCTTCGGGATCGTCGCCATTGACGTGCAGGATCGGAGCCTGAACGACCTTGGCAATGTCCGAGCAATAAGGCGAAGAACGGGAATCGGTTGGTTTGGTCGTGAAACCAATCTGGTTGTTGACCACAAAGTGGATCGTACCACCGGTACGGTAGCCTTTGAGGTGCGACAGATCGAAGGTTTCCGCCACAAGACCCTGACCGGCAAAGGCCGCATCACCGTGCAGGAGGATACCCATAACCTGCTCGCGATTGGTGTCTTTGCGCTGGGCCTGCTTGGCGCGGACCTTACCAAGAACAACCGTGTTCACCGCTTCAAGGTGCGACGGGTT
>NZ_DCAO01000056.1:39204-43855 GCF_002311515.1 Thalassospira sp. UBA1131 | reverse complement strand
GTACCAAGGTGATATTTAACGTCACCCGAGCCCATCACGTCGTCCGGCTTGGACGGGTTGCCCATGAATTCCGAGAAGATCGCCTGGAACGGCTTGCTCATGACGTTGGCAAGAACGTTGAGACGACCACGGTGCGGCATGCCGAACACAACCTCGCGGATGCCAAGCTGGCTACCACGTTTGAGGATCTGTTCGAGTGCCGGCATCAGGGCTTCGCCACCATCAATACCGAAACGCTTGGTGCCGACATATTTGGTGTGAAGATAGTTTTCGAAACCTTCGGCTTCGATCAGACGCTCAAGGATGGCTTCCTTGCCACGGGTGGTGAACTGCGTCTGGTTGCCGATGCTTTCGATACGCTGCTGAATCCAGGATTTCTGTTCAGGTTCCTGGATATGCATGAATTCGATACCGATCGACCCGCAATAGGTTTTGCGTGCCAGCGAGACGATCTGACGGATGGTCGCGGTTTCAAGGCCAAGAACATTGGCGATGAAGATCGGACGATCCATGTCGGCTTCGGTAAAGCCATAGGTCTTCGGATCAAGTTCCGGATGCGGTTCACGCGGTGCAAGGCCCAGCGGATCCAGGTTCGCTTCAAGATGGCCGCGTACCCGGAAGGAGCGGATCAGCATCAGAGCGCGAATGGAATCATTGGCGGCAGCGCGGATGGCATCAGAATTTACCTGACCAGCCGTGGGTGCTGCATGAGGTGCCGGTGCATAGCCCATCTGGGCCGGGCGTTCGGCATGCCCCTGTGAGACGTCGTATCCCTCCATGCCGCCAACAACCTTGGTTTCCCGTGGCTGCCAGCTCGGCCCGCGCATTTCTGCGAGGATTTCGGAGGCGTCGTCCTGCAACCCGTCAAAAAACTCAGCCCAGCTCTGGTCAACCGCAGACGGGCTTTCCAGATACCGGGCATAAAGTTCAGCGATGTAGGTTGCGTTCGACTCGTTCAGAATCGTGTCGAGATCTTGAGGTTTCATTTGTGGT
Source organism: Thalassospira sp. UBA1131 (assembly GCF_002311515.1). Classification (GTDB taxonomy): domain Bacteria; phylum Pseudomonadota; class Alphaproteobacteria; order Rhodospirillales; family Thalassospiraceae; genus Thalassospira. The sequence goes on along the minus strand of NZ_DCAO01000056.1, from coordinate 42,862 downwards.
CTTGGAAGGCATGGTCCCCAAGAAGGACCACGCCCCCCCTTGCCTTTCCTCTGACTACCCAGATTAGCCCTTCAAAGCCTTCAGCATGGTCGAGCCGAGGCTTGCCGGGGAATCGGCAACAAGAACGCCAGCACTGCGCATGGCTTCCATTTTCGCATCGGCCGTACCTTTGCCACCGGAAATGATCGCACCGGCATGGCCCATGCGTTTACCCGGAGGTGCGGTAACACCGGCGATGAAGCCGGCAACCGGTTTCTTGACTTTGGAAGCCTGCAGGAATTCACATGCTTCTTCCTCGGCCGAGCCACCGATTTCACCGATCATGATGATGCCTTCGGTTTCCGGATCCTTCAGGAACAGGTCGAGGCAATCGATGAAGTTGGTGCCGTTGACCGGGTCACCACCAATACCGATACAGGTCGACTGACCAAGGCCAGCGGCCGTGGTCTGTGCAACTGCTTCGTAGGTGAGCGTACCGGAACGCGAAACGATACCGATTTTACCGCGGCGGTGAATGTGACCCGGCATGATGCCGATCTTGCATTCGTCCGGGGTAATGATACCCGGGCAGTTCGGGCCGATCAGGCGGGTCGACGAACCGTCGAGCGCGCGCTTGACGCGGACCATGTCAGCAACCGGAATACCTTCGGTGATGCAGACAGCCAGTTCGACTTTGGCGTCGATGGCTTCAAGGATTGCGTCTGCTGCGAAGGGCGGCGGAACATAGATAACCGAGGCATTGGCGCCGGTGACATGTACCGCTTCTTCAACAGTGTTGAAAACCGGCAAGTCAAGGTGCTTGGTGCCGCCTTTACCCGGGGTAACACCGCCAACCATTTTGGTGCCGTATGCCAGTGCCTGTTCGCTGTGGAAAGTACCCTGCGAACCAGTGAAACCCTGGCAGATAACTTTGGTGTTTTTATCGACGAGAACAGCCATAGTTACGCGGCCTCCTTCACAGCTTTGACCACCTTCTCGGCGGCATCGGCAAGGTTGTCAGCCGAAACAATCGGCAGACCCGATTCTTCGAGGATCTTCTTGCCAAGTTCGACATTGGTACCTTCAAGGCGAACGACCAGCGGGACGTTCAGGCTGACTTCGCGGGCTGCTGCCACAACGCCGTCTGCGATCACGTCACAACGCATGATGCCACCAAAGATGTTGACCAGGATGCCTTCGACATTCGGATCCGACAGGATCAGCTTGAAGGCGGTGGTCACGCGTTCTTTGGTTGCGCCGCCACCAACGTCAAGGAAGTTAGCCGGTGCGCCACCATACAGCTTGATGATGTCCATGGTTGCCATGGCAAGGCCTGCGCCGTTAACCATGCAGCCGATGGTGCCATCGAGCTTGATGTAGTTGAGGCTGTGTTTTGCAGCTTCGAGTTCGGCCGGGTTTTCTTCGTCTTCGTCACGCAGCTCTTCGATGTCCGGATGACGGAACAGCGCGTTGTCGTCGAAGTTCATTTTGCAATCAAGCGCAATGATGTCGCCGTCACCGGTAACAACCAGCGGGTTGATTTCAACCATGGCAGCATCGGTGTCGAGGAAGCACTGGTACATTGCGGTCATGAATTTGACAGCTTTGGAAACCTGCTTGCCTTCGAGGCCGAGTGCAAACGCCAGTTTGCGACCGTGGAAGCCAGAGAAGCCAGCCGCCGGATCGATCTCGACAGTGACGATCTTTTCCGGGGTTGCTTCTGCAACTTCTTCAATGTCCATGCCGCCTTCGGTCGACGCCATGAAGATCACGCGCGAGCAGGCGCGGTCGACGAGAACCGAAAGATACAGTTCGCGTGCAATATCGCAGCCTTCTTCGATGTAAACGCGTTTGACTTCTTTGCCATCCGGGCCGGTCTGGTGGGTAACCAGCGTGGAGCCGAGCATCTGTTCGGCATTGGTGCCGACTTCTTCCGGGCTCTTGACGACGCGAACGCCGCCTTTGTCACCTGCCTTGGCTTCCTTGAAGGTGCCTTTACCGCGGCCACCTGCATGGATCTGGGATTTTACCACGTAAACCGGGCCAGCCTGGGACTGGGCAGCTTCGATGGCTTCCTGAGCGGTATATGCAACCTTGCCGTTCGGCACGGTCACACCGTATTTGCGAAGAATTTCTTTCGCCTGGTACTCATGAATATTCATGTTCGGTCGCTTTCTTGCCTTCCGTACGATTTCCGGTGGGTCAGAAATCTGGATTTCAATGTCCCTGTAACGAGCGGGAGGGACTTTGTTAAGAGGCCGCGATCATTGACGTTTGAATAACAACAATGATTGAAAAACGGGCCGGTCACTGACCAGCCCGTTTCGCGTTCTTAGAGCATGCCCTTTGCAGCTTCGACGAGGCCGCGAACAGCGTTCACGGAATTGTCGAAGTTTGCTTTTTCGGACTCATCAAGATTGATCTCGACGATGCGTTCTACACCGTTGGCACCCAGAACAACCGGGACACCAACATAAAGACCGTCAACACCGTATTCGCCGCTCAGGTAAGCAGCAACCGGCATGACGCGCTTCTGGTCTTTGAGGTAGCTTTCCGCCATCGCGATTGCCGAAGCAGCCGGGGCGTAGAAAGCAGAACCGGTTTTCAGCAGGGCAACGATTTCGGCGCCACCGTCACGGGTGCGCTGCACGATCTCGTCGATCTTTTCCTGCGTGGTCCAGCCCATTTTGATCAGATCCGGAACCGGGATACCGGCAACGGTCGAATAACGGATCGACGGGACCATGGTATCGCCGTGGCCGCCAAGGACAAAGGCGGTAACGTCTTTGACCGAGACGTTGAATTCTTCTGCGAGGAAGTAACGGAAGCGGGCCGAGTCCAGAACGCCAGCCATGCCGACAACTTTCTTCGGATCGAAGCCGGTTGCCTGCTGCATTACCCAAACCATCGCATCAAGCGGGTTGGTAATGACGATGACGAATGCGTTCGGAGCGTGTTCCTTGATGCCCTGACCAACCTGGGTCATGACTTTGGTGTTGATACCAATCAGGTCATCGCGGCTCATGCCCGGCTTGCGAGCAACACCGGCGGTGACGATGACGACATCAGCGCCTGCGATGTCTTTGTAGTCACTGGTACCCTTGAGGTCGGCATCAAACATGTCGACGGGGGAGGATTCAGCAATGTCGAGCGACTTGCCCTGTGGCATGCCATCAACGATGTCGAAAAGGACGACGTCGCCAAGCTCTTTGAGACCGACGAGGTGAGCAAGCGTGCCACCAATATTGCCGGCACCGACGAGCGCGATCTTGTTGCGGGCCATTCCGTTACCTTCTTCCCTATTGCGCTTCCTGGGGGTCGAAACTCAACTTGGGAGCGCGATTGAAAATTTAAACCTGCGAACGCGAAATAATCGTTCGTAAACACCGAGTGTCGTAAACTGAATCGCCACGAATGACAAGGGGAAACCCCACTGTTTTTACGAGGAAAACCGCCGCTTCGCGGTTTATTGCAACTATGGTCTAAACGCTTAAAAACCATTCACGTTGCAGATGCGAACATGGGCTAATGCGCAGCAAAACCAAAGCTGGTTTACGATTGCGGCCTGCCTAAATGAAAGGCAGTGCGCCCCTTTGCTGCGAATTCGTGCGTATGAACAGGATTACACTGGCGCAGCATTGCAGGAAACGGCCATCAGCCATGCGGTCGGGACGGGGGC
>NZ_DCAO01000056.1:32281-39115 GCF_002311515.1 Thalassospira sp. UBA1131 | reverse complement strand
GCAAGAATCGCGCGATGATAAGCGCTCATATGGCGAATAATTGCGACGATTTTAAAGTGACCCGGATGGAGTCGTTTTCCACAGGCTGCGCTATCGCTGGCAGGTCGTCCGAAAAAGGTAGGTCAAAGGTGGGATCACAACTGCCGTTATGATCCGCCATTCTGGCGTTTTGAAAGCCGTCAGGTCAGGTGCGCCATATCGAGATATTCCTGACTGCGCATTTCGGTCATGCGCGACACTGTGCGCTGGAACTCGAATGAATAGTCACCGTCGGTGTAAATCTCGGTCGGGTCGCACTCAATCGCACAGATCAGCTTGGTTTTGTGTTCGTACATCGCATCGACAAGGGTACCGAACCGTTTGGCCCAGTCGCGGCGCGAGTCCGGCAGTTTCGGGATAAAGTCGATAACGATGGTGTGGAAATGCGTCGCGAGCGCGATGTAATCCCCCGGTCCCAGCGGACGGGTGCAAAGCTCTTCAAAGCTGAACTTGGCAACCCCGGCACCAGCCGCGCTGATTTCGATCTTGCGTCCCTTGACGGTCAGGCTGTCGGGCGCGACGCGTGCGCCTTCGGTCAGGGTGGCAAACATCTCGTCAATCCGCTTGGATGCATCTTCGCGGGATATCGGATACAGGAATACCTCGGCGGCCGTCAGATTGCGCATGCGGTAATCGGTGGGGCTCGCCAGTTCCAGCACATCAAGCTTCTGCTTGATCATGTCGATGAAGGGCAGGAAGTTCTGGCGTTGCAGACCATCCTTGTACAGGTCATCAGGCACGCGGTTCGATGTGGTGACAATCACGACCCCATGATCAAACAACTGTTCAAACAGGCGGCCGAGGATCATGGCATCGGTGATGTCGGTTACCTGCATCTCGTCAAAGCACAGCAACCAGGCATCGTTTGCAAGGTCCTTGGCAATCGGCGGGATCGGGTCGGCATCGTCCTTTTTCTTGGTCTGGCGATAACGGTGCATGCGTTCATGCACATCCTGCATGAAGTCATGGAAATGAACGCGACGCTTTTTTTCAATGTCGATGGTTTCATAGAACAGATCCATCAACATGGATTTGCCACGACCAACCTCGCCGTAAATGTAAAGTCCTGATGGCGGCGTCGGTTCATCGCGCCGACGGGTCAGGCCAAACCGTTCGCGCCAGCCACCTGTGCCGGTCGACGGCTCATAGTTGATCAGCGCGTTTTTCAGGCTTTGGAGTTTTTCCGCACAGAGTTCCTGCATCGGATCGTGGGACAGCTCACCAGCGGTGATTTTCGCGCGATAACGTGAAAGCGGGCCGTCGGTCATCAACAAATCTCGAATGCAGTGAAAGGAATTAGGACTGTGAGATTGTCATAGCTCCAAGTTGCATCGCATTGCAACAAGACGGTTTGCATTGCTGCCATCAGATCAGGCGCATCTTTTTAAACAGCCAGATTTCAAACGCGGTAATCACCGCCAGAATGATCGACACCCCAAGGAACCCATACGGGCTGTCCGTTGCCGGAACACCGCCGACATTGATCCCCAGAAGGCCGGTGACGAAACTGATCGGCAGGAACAGACCGGCAATCACGGTAAGCCAGTACATCGTGCGGTTCATCTGTTCGCTTTCAAGCGCCATCAGGTTTTCATTCACGATCTGAATGCGTTCACGTAGGGAATCAAATTCCTCGACCAGACGGACGGTTTTATCGGTCAGTGCGCGGGCGCGGCGTTTGAACCGCTTGTCAGACCAGACCGGTTTTTGTTCGACATAATGCGCCAGTGCATCGCGTTGCGGTCCCAGATGCCGGCGCAGGCGCGACAGCCGATGACGGATGTCCGATCCGCGTTTGCGTAGTGCAAGGGTTTTGCCCTCGGCCACGGTTTCCTGATCGTCCTCGATCGCCTCGACATCTTCTTCCATGCCGCGCACAACATTTTCGACCCGAAAGGCAAGCCGTTCGGCCACGGTCAGGACGAAATCATCAACGCTGTTGGGGGCCTTGTGGTCGGCAATGGCGGCCCGCATGTCATCAAACGCCTTGAGCGGCTGGTTGCGCAGCGTGATCACCATGTTGTTTGTGACCCAGAAACGTACCGAAATCATATCGGCCGGATCATTTTCCGCGTTCAGGTTCACCCCGCGCAGATTAAGCGAATAGCCCGGATCATAGAAAAACACCGCCGGACGCGTGCCACGGGTCGACAGCGTATCGGTGATGGTTGCATCAATCCCGGCAACCGTGATCAGCCAGTCGCGCACCCCGTCGCCCATCCAGTCCAGATGCACCCAAAGATAATTTCCTTCGGTAATTGGCGGCAGGCCCGATTGCAGGGCGTCCCATCCAACCGGTTGTGCGGTGCCATCCGGGGCAATTTCAAAGGCATTGATCAGCGCGGTTTTGCTCATCGCGGGGCTCCTTGGCTGACTGCGTTCATGCAGGTCAGGGGCGGGGTCATCATCACGTCACAATGACAACGGAACGAAACGTTAGATGATTCGTTACTGTTCTCAGTGTAGGGTTCGGTTCTGTGACCAAGTATCAGGCCAACCTGTTTACAAAACGCGAAAAACACTCAAGAAACGGAAGCCGGGCAGCGCTTCGGGCATCAATATGGATCATCAGGCATGACATCAGTTCGTCAGGTAATCGCAAGTCTTGCAATCTGTCTGTTTGCAATGACGGTCTCTTTCGGTTTGGCAGCACAGCCCAACGAACCGCGCCCTGACTCTGTGCAGAAGATCGAACTGGAAAATGCCCAGAACCGCATCGCGGACTGGGAAGCGACGCTTGATGCGATTGAAGAATCGATTTCCGGCGAAGAAATTTCCGGGCGCGTGATCGCCGATGGCCGCGACCGGATCGAAACCATGCAGCTTGCGATTAACGAGCTGCGCGGTCGGGCCGATGAACGCCTGCAGCGGTTTGAAGCTGCCCTTGGCAAACTTGGCGAGCCCCCGGCAGAGGGCGAGGAAGAAGTCCCCGAGGTCGCCCGTGAACGCGATCGTATTGGACAGGACATCGCGCGGGTTGGCGGTGTGCTCAAACAGCTTGAGCTGGTCAATTTCCGCGCAAGCGAGCTTTCTGACCAGTTGTCCGGTCTGGCGCGTGAACGCTTTACCCGACGTGTTCTGGGCCGGGTGGATGTGCCGTTTGATCCGGTTGTCTGGTTTGAAGCCTGGCGCGAAATCGTCAAGCTGCCCAGCATGGTGCAGGCGCGCTATTCCAACCTTGAACTTGAAGGGGACGTCGCCGATCAGCTGTCCGAGGTGGCCCCGGGTCTGGTTTTCCTGACCTTCATCGTGATCGCCGCCCTGATTGGCGGCGAGGTGGTCGTGCTGCGCTATATGCCCGCGCGCTGGAACACTGTGCCGGACGAAGACCGCGTGTCACTGATATCGGGGACGCGGTTCCTGTTTACGGCCTTGGTGCCGGGCATCGCCCTTTTGATCGCCTATGGAATACTTGAATCGCGTGATGCGCTTCTGAGCGGTGCGATGGGTGATTTTGTTCTGCAATGCTTTGCGGCTGCCTTGTTCCTGTTGTTTGTCGGGGCCGCGGTGCGCAGTGTGCATTCACCGTTTGCGCCGTCCTTGCGGCGTTCCGGCACAACGCCAAGGGGTGCCCGGGTTGTCGGGTTCTCTTCGCTGGCTGTGGCAGTGATTTTTGCCTTTGACATGGTGCTGTTGCAAGGTGCTACGACCCTTGGAACGTCGCTTGATATCGCGCTTGTGCAAAGCATCTCGAACGTGCTGGTGATTTCGGTTTTGCTGTTTGTCTGTTCACTCGGTGTGTTCTGGCAGCATGACGAACGCGACCGTCACGAAATCTGGTCAAAGATCGAACGCCGGTCGCGCCGTGGCCTCAAGGTCATTGCGATCATGATGCCGGTGCTGATGTTGCTGGGTTATGTCGCCCTGGCACGCTTCATCCTTGAAAACCTGATGATGGCACTGGCGTTTTTGACCTGTTACTGGCTGCTGCGCGGTTATTGCCGGGCTTTGATGCATACTTACTTGGTGCGCCCGGAAAGCAGCGAAGACAGCAATGTCAGCGATGCAGTGCATGGCACGCTTTATTTCTGGCTGCGGGTTCTGATTGATGTGGTGATGTTTTCCATCGCCGTGCCGGTCGCGGTGATGATCTTTACCGACATTGCCTGGGCTGATCTTATTCTGGCCGTTCAGCAGGCCTTTATCGGCATTCAGGTTGGCGGCATTCATTTCTCGCTACGTTCCATCATGCTGGCGGCCTTGATGTTTGTCATCGTGCTGGCAGTGATGCGCTTCTTCCAGCGTATGCTGAGCACGCGGGTGCTGCCCAACACCAAGCTTGATCAGGGGCTGCAACATTCGGTTTCGGCGATCTTTGGCTATGCCGGGATCTGCCTTGCCATCTTGCTTGCGGTTTCGGCAGCCGGGCTTGATTTGTCCAACCTTGCCATCATCGCCGGTGCCATTTCGGTCGGTATCGGTTTTGGCATGCAAAGCATCGTGAACAACTTTGTGTCCGGCCTGATCCTTTTGGTCGAACGCCCGATCAAGGTCGGTGACTGGATCGTCGTTGGTGCGGATCAGGGCTTTGTAAAGGACATCCGGGTCCGCGCGACCGAGATCGAAACCTTTGACCGGTCTTCGGTTGTCATCCCAAACTCCGAACTGATTTCCAACCGGGTTCTGAACTGGACGCTCAAGGAGCGCTCGGGCCGCGGCATCATCAAGATTGGTGTGTCTTACGGATCGGATGTCGACAAGGTTCGCGAGATCCTGTTGGAAATGGCCGACAAACGCCGCGAGATTTTGACCTATCCGGCACCGCAGGTGGTGTTCATGGATTTCGGGGCCAGTTCGCTTGATTTCGAACTGCGCTATTTCCTGCGCGATATTGGCGATGTGATTGCGGTGGCAAGCTCGATCCGCTTTGAACTTGTCCAGCGCTTCCGTGACGAAGGCATCGAAATTCCGTTCCCGCAGCGTGACCTGAACCTGCGAGATATCGATAAGCTGACCGACGCCATCCGCGACGCTGGCAAGGGGGCGCCGAAAAAGATCGAGAAGTCCGAGCCTGAGGAAACCGAAACGCCAGAAGACAAAGCAGAAGATACATCCTCAGGCACCGACGATAGCGGGGCGGACCAAAAAGCCGCCCCACCGTCTGCGACCAAGGATGTTTCGCGCGATCGCGATGCGCCTGGCCGTGAAATTCCCGATGCGGGCGGCAGTCCTGACGGGGATGCGCCGCGCTAGGGCGTGTGTTCAGTCTGCCTGTCTCTATTGGGCTGTGTGGTTTTGTCAGGTGAAAAATTCTTCAAGCTCTGCAAAGCCCATGGCCTGGTCGGAAAATCCGAATGTGCCCGTGTCGATCATTTCACGCGATGCTTTGACAAAGGCGCCATAGGCAAGGCGGGCAAGTGCTGATCCGACGCTGATCCTTTTTGCGCCGGCGTCCGCCAGTTCAGTCAGACTGAACGTGTTTCCGGGCATGCCCATAACGACATTCACCGGTTTGCTCAGCGATGCGCAAACCGTGCGGATCGTTTCAAGATCATACAAGCCCGGCGCATAAAGAACATCCGCCCCTGCCTTTTCAAAGGCCTGAAGGCGCTTGATCGTGTCGTCAAGGTCAGGGCGTCCCCACAGGAAGTTCTCGCACCGCGCAGTCAGGACAAAATCATGGGGCAAGGCTGATCGAGCTTCGACAGCAGCCTGAATGCGTTCAACAGCAAGCGAAAAATCATAGATCGGGTTTTCCCGGTCTCCTGTGTGATCTTCAAGCGAACAGCCCGCCAGGCCGATTGACGCTGCGACCGAAATCGTTTCTGCCGCGCTTTCCGGACTGTCGCCCATCCCTTTTTCAAGATCAGCCGTGACGGGAAGTGGCGTGGCCGAAACCAGTGCCTGACAATGCTTGAACGTATTTTCGGGTGATGTCTTGCCTTCTGCAACGCCCAAGGAAAATGCCATGCCCGCACTTGTCGTTGCCAAGGCACGAAAGCCGAGTGCGGCGAGAATTCTGGCTGTTCCGATATCCCATGGATTGGGAATGATGAATGCACCAGGTTCTTCGTGAAGCGCCCGAAACAATGCCCCTTTGTCCTGCGTCATGTTCTGATCCTTTTGTGCAAAATTGCAAATCATGCTTACCACAAAAGAATAGAACATAACAAGAACATTTGGGGCAGTGGTCACAACCGCAAGGTACTGCCGGTTGGCCGTATAGCGTTGATCGGGGGATCAAATATCGAAAAGGGCCGCAGTGATCTTTTGCCCCATCGGGGCCATCAGGTGGCGTTCACGCGGCGATAGCCATCTGAGTTCGGCGATTTCGCGTTCGGGTGCAAGGGTTCCGCAATAATAGCCGGTAAAGCAGGTCATGCGCACAATCGACCCTTCGGGCAGGTTGTGGCCCTGTCCGGCAAACGTGCCCAACTGGCGGAGCGTGCCGGGGATCAGGTCGACGCCGAGTTCTTCCTTGATTTCGCGTTTGATGGCTTCGCGCGCGGTTTCGCCGGGATCAATCTTGCCACCGGGCAAATAGAACCGGTCGCGGCCGTGGCTGCGGACCGACAAAATGTTTTCGCCGTCGCGCAAGATCCAGTTGGCGGTTTCGATCACCTTGATCAAGGCTGGGTCTGTGGTGCTATGACTGCTTGCGCGCATGTGGCCTCACAGGATTGCGACATCAAGTCCGATATCAACGGCCGGTGCGGATTGGGTAATCCGCCCGACGGAAACATAATCGACCCCGGTTGCGGCAATCGCACCGATGGTCTGGAGGTTTACACCCCCGGATGCCTCAGTCTTGCAGCGACCAGCGACAATGGCAACCGCTTCGCGCAACATATCCGG
>NZ_DCAO01000056.1:10379-32103 GCF_002311515.1 Thalassospira sp. UBA1131 | reverse complement strand
TGGTTGTCCTTGATCATCACCCCGTCATAAAGACCCATGCGGTGGTTTTGCGCGCCACCCATGCGGGTTGCGTATTTTTCCAGTTTGCGCCAACCCGGCAGGGTCTTGCGGGTATCAAGCAGTTTGGTAGTTGTTTCGCCCATCGCTGCGACATAGCTGCGCGTGGTGGTGGCAATGCCCGACAGGTGTTGAAGCGTATTAAGGGCTGTACGTTCAGCCGTCAGGATGCCGCGCGCATTGCCTTCGACCACGGCCAGAACGTCTTTGGCCGCAATCGCATCACCATCTTCGCAGCGCTTTTCGATCTTCGCATCCGGGACCAGCTTGCGAAAACATTCAAGGGCAATATCAAGCCCGGCCACAACGATATCCTCGCGCGTTTCAAGCGCGACGCGCAGGCGCGCATCGGCGGGGATGACATTGTCCGATGTGATGTCGCCGGTGCCGATATCCTCGGCAAAGGAACGATCAATGAATTCCGCGATTTCGGCTTTTGTCAGGACGGTCATGATGGCGGGCTGCTTTGAATTCTGATGGGGAATGGCAAACAGCCCCGCAAAATTTGCGGGGCTGTGAGGTTGGCTGGCTTACGCCGCGTCGTCCTTTTTGACCGGAATGTTCTTTGACATTTCCAGCATGCGTTCAAGCGGCTTGACCGCTGCGACGCGCAGGTCTTCGGGCATGACGATCTGTGGGCCGTTATTGACCAGGCACAGATACAGCTTTTCAAGCGTATTGAGTTCCATGAACGGGCAGTTGTTGCACGCACACGACCCGTCGGCACCCGGCACCGGAATGAATTCCTTGTGCGGGGCTGCTTTTTCCATCTGGTGGATGATGTGCGGTTCGGTCGCGATCAGGTATTTCTGATCCGGGCCGTTAATCACATATTCCAGAATCGCACGGGTCGAGCCGATGTGATCTGCATGTTTCAGAATACCCTCATGGCATTCCGGGTGGGCTGCGATCTTGGCATCCGGGTTCTGGGTTTTCAGGCGGATCAGTTCACGTTCGGAAAACTGTTCATGCACGATGCACGAGCCGTTCCAAAGCGTCATGTCGCGACCGGTTTTCTTGGCAAGATAGGAACCAAGATGGCGGTCAGGTGCCCAAAGGATCGGCTTGTCGAGCGGGATCTGATCAATGATCTCGGCCGCATTCGACGAGGTCACGATAATATCGGACGCTGCCTTCACCTCGGCCGAGCAGTTGATATAGGTGATCGACACATGATCCGGGTGCTGTTCGCGGAATTTGCGGAACGGTTCGGGCTGACACGAATCTTCGAGCGAGCAACCGGCCTTTGAATCCGGCAGCAAAACAGTCTTGTTCGGGCTGAGGATTTTGGCAACCTCAGCCATGAAGCGCACGCCACAGAACACGATGACATCTGCATCGGTTTCGGCCGCCTTGCGCGACAGGTCCAGACTATCGCCAACAAAGTCGGCAAGGTCCTGAATTTCCCCATCCTGATAGTAATGGGCCAGAATGATCGCGTTCTTTTCCTTTTTCAGGCGCTGAATCTCAGCTTCCAGATCAAGGGTGGGATCAATCTGCATTTCCGACATTGCGTCAGCAGAAGCCTCGGCAATGGTGATCATTTCATTCATGGCGTCGTCTCATCTCGCCTGTTTGCAAGCCGGAGATAAGTCGCGGGGCCCGGCATTGCAAGTTAATGACAGTTTGAAACCTGAATATCGCCATTGCGACGGGATGGCAAGGAATAGGCAGCATACGTCCGATATTGATTGGGGCTGATGGCTGCAGATCGAGAAAATGGAACGGAATTATCTGAATTAATAAATAAATCGGATGTCTTTGATCGCCGAATTAAATTCTACCATTTTGTTTGAACGTATAAATAAAAAATAATTACGTTGTAAATTAACCAAAAATATTCATATGCTTGATGCTGCAAATATTTTTTGATTCTCAAATTTCCAATATTTTATTGGCTTGGGCACTTTTGCCCGTTGTTAATCCGAAAACTTTGATCTGTCTGTAATCCGAGTCAGTGTCCGACGGCGGGAATGGTCCTGATCGTTTGGCCTGTCCAACGCGCATTCCGGCGCAAGGAGCCTTTTTTGACCAATCGTACCACTTCGAGAATTCTGAATTTCACACGTCCGTTCAGCATGCGTGGCCTTGCAGAAGTCCTTCCGGCCGGATCCTACAAGGTGATTACCGAAGAAACCCAGGATGAAAAGCTGACATACCCGACATGGCAGTGGGTTTCGACGCAGATTCACCTCAATACGAATTCTGACCGCCCGGACACTTCACGGGTCCTCAGTGTCGAGCCCCGCGATCTTGAAGTCGCATATCTGCGCGATCAGAAAACCATGGATGCCCGCCCGCAAGTGGCCTTCTCGGCGCGCAAATCAAACAACCGTGCAAAGCGCGCTTCCTAGCGCTGCACGCTGCCGATAGTCCTGGTCAGAGCAATCTGACCAGACGGCACTTTCATCTGAAAATCCCATATATTCCCGTTCAGTAGCCGATCTTCCGAATGCCAACCGCTGTTTCATGACAGGGTTGCAGAATGGGAAGTTTGCCTTGGCCCCAGATGCGCCCATAACATCCATAACTGCTGCAAATGAAAGTCTTTGTTATGGATTGGGTTCCGATCGCCTTTGGCACGTTCAAGGTTGTCGCACTGCTGACCGCGATGTTCTTTGCCATCAAGTGGCATTATGACCAAGGTCAAAAGTACGGAAGACAAGCGGTCCTGCGCGCCAGCGCCAAGATTACCGGCGTCTTCGTGCTTGCACTTCTGGTCGTGGGGGGCATCACCCTGGCACTTAGTAACTTCCTTGGTTTGGACCTCAGTTACTAATCGCTGTCGCACCGCCCCCGCAGATAAGGGATCAGACGGAAAACCCGTAATACTCCCACTCTGCCGCTGACACCTTCAGCGCCATCTGTTCGTATTCGGCCTGTTTGATTTTGGTAAACGCTATGTGGAACCGGCCCCCGAGTGTGCGTTTGTTGAAATCGGATGCGGCAAACTCATCAATCGCCTCAAGCCAATGACGCGGCAGATTGTTTGGTGCCTTTGCTTCGCCGATTTCATCTTCGCACGGTTTGCCCGGATCAATTTTGCCCTCGATCCCGTCAAGGGCGGCCCCAAGGGTCACAGCCGCGACCAGATACGGGTTGGCATCAACACCGGCAATACGGTGTTCGAAATGGCGCGTTTTGCCCGGTGTACCGGGCACGCGCAGTGCCACGGTGCGGTTTTCAACACCCCAGTCATCAGAGGCCGGCGAATACATCGCCGATGCAAAGCGGCGCCAGGAATTCATGAATGGGGCGAGCAACAACATGGTTTCGCCAATCGTTCCGCGAATACCGCCAATTGCATTGAGCATCAACGGGCTTAGCGATCCATCCGCCTGATCGGCAAACAGGTTATTGCCATCTTGGCCAGCAAGCGACAGGTGCAAATGCATGCCCGATCCGGCTTCGTTGCCGAACGGCTTGGGCATAAAGACGGCTTCCTTGCCAAAACGCCGTGCCACGGTGCGGATCAGACGTTTGGCGATAATGACGTCATCGGCTGCACGCATCAGATCGCGATAGCGGATGGTCATTTCATACTGGCCCGGACCATATTCCGAAATCAGGGTTTCCAGTGTCAGGTCAAGATGCTTTGCGCCTTCATAGACCGCATCAAAAAGCGGTGACATCTCGTCAATTTCATCGACCGACATGGTGTTGCGCAATTTGCTGCGCCGTTTGGTGATGGCATAGGATGCCGGGTGATACAGGCCCTGGGCATCCGGGGTCTGATCGACCAGATAGAATTCAAGTTCGAACGCGCCCATCGGATAGAAGCCAAGATTTTCCGCCCGTTTGACCTGCGCGCCGAAAACATTGCGCGGATCAACGTCATGCGGCGCGCCGTCTTCTTCATACATGGCAATCAAAAGCTGCCCGCGGCCTGTATGGGGCAGATAGCCAAGCGTGCCCGGCACCGGCCAGCACCGGCAATCACCACCGCCGCCAGTCTGGACAAGGCCGCAATCATCAACATCCTCGCCACTGACATCCTGCCCGAACAAGGAGCTTGGCAAGCCGCGTCCGGATTTATAGATACCCTCAAGTTCGTGACGGCGGATCGTCTTGCCCCGGCCAATGCCGTGAAAGTCGGTCAGGATGATGTCGATGGCCTCGACATCAGGATATTTGGCCAGAAAGTCCTGTGCTTCGGACAATTGACTTCCACTGGGCGAAGGGGCGTTTGCGGTGGCCACGGCACGATTTCCTAAGATGCTGATTGGGGCCCTGCGGGTGCAGAACCAATTCCAAAACTGGGCGCGATATTAGCCCTGATAACGACGGAAGAAATAGCGATCTTTTGGAACGCCTTCGGGCAGTGGTTCGGCAATCGTGCCCGGCACATCGATTTTCTGGTCCGATGCCACAATTGCACCTTTGATCAAGGCTGGCGGCAGGTTTGATCCGATAAAGGACGCGATCTTGGCATTAAGTGCCTCGTCCCCGGTGCCGACATCGGAATGGACCAGTGCGACCTTGCCTTTGAAACGTTCAACCGCCTTGGGCAGGGTTTCAAAGATATCGCCAAGGAACAAATGGTCATCATCGGGGATACATTTCGGGTGGGCAGCGATCTGCCGGTCAAAGACGAAAATCTCGCGGTCCGGCATAATTTCGCGCAGGTGATCAAACGTACGCCCGTTGCCAAGCCCGACTTCAAGCACGATGCCGTCCTGATCCTTGATCATTTCTGCTGCCGCATTCAGGCAATCGCGTTGGGCTTGAAGGCGGCGGATAACGCTGTTCAGACGGGACATTGTGCAAAAGGCTCCGGGTTGTTTTTTTAGTGGCTAAGCACTTGATTTAAAATCTTTGCCCTTTGGCACAATCAGCATTGCGCCAAAGGGCATCAGTCTCAGGCGACGAACTTGGTGGCCTCAAAGGCCGGGACGCGCGCGTCAAAGGTTTCAAGCCATGTGACCAGCGTCGGATAGCTTTCACGCCATTTGCCCTCAAAACGCAGATCAAGATAGCCTAGCGCACAGGCAATCGCGACATGGCCAATCGTCAGGTCACCCTCAAGTGACGGGGCATTGGCACTCAGATGATCAAGGGATCGTTTGACCTTGTCCGCCTGATAGGACAGCCAATCGCCATGGCGTTTTTCTTCCGGGCGCATCCGGCTTTCATAGACCTGCAGGATGGATGCATCGACAATGCCGTCGCCCAGCGCCTGAAGGGTAAGGGCTTCCCATCGTGCGTCGCTTTCGGTGGGATGCAGGCTGGTGCCATCGACCTGCGCATCAAGATATTCGCAGATCACGCGGCTATCGAAAATCTTGCGACCATCCTCAAGGATCAGGATCGGAATTTTACCCAGCGGGTTTTGCTGGCGCAGGGTATCTGCCGGGTCGTTGGTGTTGGAATCTTCAACCGTCAGCTGGTCATAAATGCCAAGCATCTTGGCAACGATTTTGACTTTCCGGCCAAACGGCGACGGACCACTCGAACGCAATATCATGGTTTTCCTCCGGGCATATCAGGTGTTTGCCCGCAGTCTAATGGCGAAAGGTGATCGCTAGGAACCGAAATTTTGCGAAAAGATTTTCAAGACCCGGCGCGGTTGCTGGCAGAACCCGGTTCAGTCGTGTTGTGTTGCCCCTCGTCACCCAGTCCGGCCAGATGCAATTCACGGGCAAGCCGCACGGCAGGCCGACCGGCAAAGAACACCGATCCGATGATAAACAGCCACGTCCCGGCTTTGACTGTTGCGTCATCAAGAAACAGCACACTGCCAACGATAAACAGGACGGCCGCCAGAAGGTCGATGACCGAATAGGCAATTTCATAGGCGCTGTAAATCTGGCGATGGCGCGGGCTGGCGTCAAAGCGGCGGGATCGAAATAGCTTCATCACTGGATCTCTTTCGCGGAGCTGTGTCTGGGCATCCAACGCCTGAGCGCGCAAAACGGTTCCGACGCGTGTTCTAGCGGTGGGGCCTAGCGCCGGGCGCGCGGATGAGTGCCGTTATAGACCGCCATCAATTGTTCGGTATCAACCGCGGTATAGCGCTGGGTCGTTGAAAGCGATGCGTGGCCGAGCAAATCCTGAATGGTGCGCAAATCACCACCCCCGGCCAAAAGATGCGTCGCAAACGAATGGCGGAGCGCATGCGGGGTGGCGGTATCGGGCAGGTTCAAAAGTTCGCGGACCTTGCGCATTTCACGCTGGGCGACTTGCGCCACAAGCCGATTGCCGCGTGCGCCCAGAAACAATGGATCATCGCCATTGGGCGCAAAGGGGCAGGTGCGGACATAATCCTCGATGGTGTCGCGTACGATGGGCAAAACCGGGACAAGGCGCTGCTTGTTGCCTTTACCGGTGATCACCATCGAATCCCCGGTCGGGCGTTGATTGGCATTCAGATCAAGCGCCTCTGAAATACGCAATCCACAACCATACAGCAGGGTGAAAAGGGCGAGGTTACGTTTGCCAAGCCACGGCTCATCCTGCCAGGCATCGGCATTTTCAAGCACCGCCATGGCATCATCTGGTGCCAGCGGTTTGGGCGTTGATTGCGGCAGTCGGGGATTGCGGATCGACTGTACCGCAGCATTTTGACCGCGCCCGGATCGTTCAAGAAATCGGTAAAAATTGCGAAGAGAAGATAGCGCACGTGCGGTCGACGTCTTGGCCATGCCATCCATGCTGCGGCGCGCCAGCCAGCTTCGAAAATCGCGCGGATTCAGGCGCAAAAGATCCTTAAGCGTCGGTGTGTCACCCAGATGATCCTTGATGAAGCCCAGAAAGGCATAAAGATCAGCCAGATAGTTGTCGGTCGTGTGGTTGGATGCGCGACGCTCATTGGCAAGCCAGCCACGCCAGTCGGCAATGGCGTCGCGCACATCCTGTGGCAGGGTGATGGCGGTCAGACCGTTTGGGTCAGCCATCGACGCACACCAAACTCGATAACGGATGCCAGGAACATGATCAGGTCATTGGCCTGTGCCGGGCTGAAATAATCCGGTTCCTTGACGCCAAAGGCAACAAGCCCGACCGGATCACCATAAAATGGTGCCAGGCGCACAATCGCGGCAGACCGGATTTCGGATGCCTTCGGGCCAAAGATCGCCTCGTCACCTGCATCATCTGGCAACAGCCAGACATCGTGCTCGTCCCCCAGAACCTGATCAACGGCACCGACAACAAGTCGACGCACCCGGCCATCACAACTTGGCACCGGGGCCTCTTTGCATTCTTCAAAGCACAGCGCAATTGCATCAAGATCAAGAAGTTCGGGCACAAGGTCCTGAAGCGCTTCGACAAAGGTTTCAAACCCGCGCGCGTTGAGTAATGCCAGAACCGCACGGTGAATGCGGCTTTGGGTTTCGAGGTTGGATTTGGAAATATTGATCAGTTCGCTGGTCGCACCACGCAGCTTTTCACGTTCATCGCGCAGGCGCGCAACGACATATTGCTGCATGTCGGCAACGCCATTTCCCAGTTCGCGCATCGGCAAATCAAGACTTTCAAGCAAGTCCGGGCGCGTAGTGAAGAATTCAGGATGTTCGGCAAGGTAGTCCGCCACATCGTCGGCGCGCAAAGCTGTCTTTTCCATCGGTTCCGGCTTGAAAAGTGAGAAACAAAAAACCCGGCTGCCACAATGCGGGCTGCCGGGTTAAATGCATGTTAAAAACCGCGCGCGATGCGGGTTTTTATATGTTTGTTGCGATCAGTGATCCAAAATCAGAGGATCGACTGGCCGGTTTTTTCCCAATCGGCGAGGAAGGCTTCAAGGCCCTTGTCGGTCAGCGGGTGTTTGGTCAGCTGGCCCAGAACCTGCGGCGGGATGGTGACAACGTCAGCACCGAGACGGGCCGAGTCGACAACATGCTGCGGGCCACGTGCCGAAGCAACAAGCACTTCGGTGGTCCAGTTCGGGTAGTTGCCATAAACATCAACGATGTCAGCAATCAGCTGCATACCATCCGAGGAAATGTCATCCAGACGGCCAACGAACGGCGAAACATAGGTCGCGCCTGCTTTGGCAGCCAGAATGGCCTGACCAACCGAGAAGCAAAGGGTGACGTTGGTCTGAATGCCTTCATCGGTGAAGGTACGGCAAGCCTTGAGACCATCAGCAGTCAGCGGCAGCTTAACGACGACATTGTCGGCGATTTTGGCAAGCTTGCGGCCTTCGGCAACCATGGTTTCGTAGTCGGTCGCAGCAACTTCTGCGCTGACCGGACCGTCAACAACTTCACAAATTTCCTTGATCAGTTCGAGAAACGGTCGGCCAGACTTTGCTACCAGCGAGGGGTTGGTGGTGACACCGTCCACGAGGCCGGACATGGCCAGTTCGCGGATTGCGTCGATGTCAGCGGTATCGATGAAAAACTTCATTGGAATTCCTGTTTAGGACCTGTTGTTCAATGATGCGGTTAGCTGCTAGGTTCTGGATCATCTGATGACGGAACCAGATCCTTGCTGTGGGACCGTTTGTTTCTGTGCCCATTGTCTGGCGTTCCTGAAACGGATCGGTCTGATGGGCAACCTCACGGGGTTTATAATATATGCGTGCCGCAAAGGCCACCTCTGGAAATTTGTTTGCGAATGATCCGGCCTTTGAGGTAACCGCCCAGACCGTGAGCGTCCTGCCGCCGCTGCCTTTGGCAGGTCCTTATGACTATCTGGTACCCGAAGGCGTTTCTGTTGCACCCGGTGATTTCGTTGAAATTCCCCTCGGCCGTCAAACCCAGCGCGGTGTCGTCTGGGGCGATGCCAAGGGCGATGTTGATCCCGCCAAGCTGCGTGAAATTTTCGGTGTTCTGCCAACTCCGCCGATGGCAGATGTCACCCGCAAATTCATTGATTGGGTATCGGCCTATACCATGGCGCCGCAAGGGGCGGTTTTGCGCATGGCCATGAGCGTGCCAGATGCGCTTGAGGCCCCCAAACCGATCTTTCGATTTACCGTTAATCCGGAATTTGACGCGGCAAGCTTGCGCATGACGCCGCCGCGCAAACGCGTTCTGGCATTTCTGGGTGATCATCCGCCGATGGAGCAGGGCGATATCCTGCGCGAAACCGGTGCCGGGGCGAGTGTGATCAAGGGGCTGGTCGAAGCTGGCGCTGTGCAGCGCCTGATGGTCACCCCGCCATCGCCGTTTGAGGCACCTGATCTTGATATACCACGCCCGGATTTGTCAGCCGAACAGAACGAGGCCGCAGATGCGCTGTGCGCGCGCCTTGATGATGGTGGATTTTCCTGCACGCTTCTGGATGGTGTGACCGGGTCGGGCAAGACCGAAGTTTATTTTGAGCCGGTCCGTGCCGCACTGGCACAGGGCAAGCAGGTTGTTGTCCTGTTGCCGGAAATCGCACTTTCGGCCCAGTGGCTGCAACGTTTCCGCGACCGGTTCGGCGTCGAGCCCGCACTTTGGCATTCCGAAGTCGGGCAGGCCAGGCGTCGTGATACCTGGCGGGCGGTGGCCGATGGATCAGCCAAGCTTGTCGTCGGGGCACGATCAGCCCTTTTCCTGCCCTATCATGATCTTGGCCTGATTGTGGTCGACGAGGAACACGAACACGCGTTCAAGCAGGAAGATGGCGTGATATATCATGCCCGCGACATGGCGGTGACACGGGCGCATCTGGGCAATATCCCCATCGTTCTGGCGTCTGCGACCCCGTCGCTTGAAACCCTGGCCAATGTTGAAGCCGGGCGCTATCAGCATGTTCAACTTGGCAGTCGTCATGGTGTCGCGGTGTTGCCATCTGTCGAGATCATCGATATCCGCCAAGACAAGCCCCAACGCAATCGCTGGATCACGCCGACGCTTAAAAAACGGCTGGCAGAAACCTTTGCCAATGGCGAACAGGCGATGCTGTTCCTGAACCGCCGGGGCTATGCGCCGCTTACGCTGTGTCGGGCCTGTGGCCATCGGTTCCAGTGCCCGAACTGCACAGCCTGGCTGGTTGAGCACAGGGCATGGGGCAAATTGCAATGCCATCATTGCGGCTATCAGGCCAAGGCCCCGGATGCCTGCCCGTCCTGCGGGGCGGAGGGCAAGCTGGCCCCTTGTGGTCCGGGGGTGGAACGCCTTTATGAAGAGGCCGTGGAAACTTTCCCCGATATCCGGGTCGAGGTCGCGACATCCGATAACATCATGGGGCCCAAGGCCGCGGCACAGCTGATTGATCGCGTGCATAATCACGAAGTCGACCTTTTGATCGGCACCCAGATATTGGCCAAGGGCTATCACTTCCCGATGCTGACGCTCGTGGGCGTGGTTGATGCCGATCTGGGTTTGGCCGGCGGCGATTTACGTGCGGCTGAACGCAGCTATCAATTGCTGACCCAGGTGGCGGGCCGTGCAGGCCGTGGTGATCGCCCGGGAACGGTAATGCTGCAAACCGCCGATCCGGCCAACCGCGTGATCAAGGCAATTGCCGCCGGTGATCGCGATGCCTTTAACGAGGTCGAGCTGTCCCAGCGCATGACCCATGGCATGCCACCACACGGTCGGCTGGCCGCCCTTATTATAAGTGGCAAAAAGGAGAGCGAGGTCGATGAGGCCGCCTGGCGGATTGGCCGGGTTGCGCCGCGCGGTGATGGCCTGATGGTTCTGGGGCCGGCACCCGCACCTTTGTCACTTTTGCGCGGGCGTTATCGTCGGCGCTTCATGATCCGGGCCGACAAGTCTGTCAAGATGCAGGCGCTGATCCATGACTGGCTTTCAAAGGTCAAAACACCGGGCAGTGTCCGCGTGCAGGTCGATATCGACCCCTACAGCTTTATGTAAGTCGGGATTGTTTTTTGTCGTGTCGCTTATTGCGAATATTGCGACTGCCACCAGTCATACCCGTCCGGTCCAAGGTATCGTTCAAAGATACGAAGCAACCGGCCGTCTTCGCGCATTTCGCGGATGATTTCGTCATACCGGCTTAGGAACACTTCCTTGTCGGGATAATCGGACGCCTTTGAGAACACATTATAATAGGGCGCACGACGCAGTGGCGGGTACAGGAAGGCGATCTTGTTGCGATAGCGATTCTGCAGACTGTCATAAATGGTGTTGAGGTAATTGACCGGTACCGCGTCAAAGCGGTTTTGCAGCAACATCGGGATCAGAAGGTCACTGCGGGCCACTGTCTGGATATCAAGACCGGAATTCCAGAAGGCGGTGGTATAGGAATAGTCGGCCGCCGCCCCGATCCGAACCCGTGCGAGATCGGAAAATTCCTCGAACCGGATTTTTTCTTTGTCCTCGGCCCGGATTGCAAATCGCCAATCCAGCAGCAGATGCGCCTCATTGGGATATAGCAGGAATTCGGCGCGCTCGTCATTCATCGAAAGCGTCAGGACGATGTCCGAGTTGCCGTTGCGGGCGTTATGCAGCAAACGGCTGCCATTATCGACAAACCGGAACACATAATCCCGGATTCCCATGGTGCGCAGCACCTCGGTCATGATGTCGATATCAATGCCCATGGGGTCTTCATGGCCAACCCATTTCAGCGGGGCTTCTTCAAGCCCCTCGATCACAAGGGTGCGGGCCGAAGGGCTTTTCCACGATAACAGGATCAGGCACACTGCTGCACAAAGGCAAATTCCCAGTTCAAGGAAGCTTTGTTTTCGTGCCGTTGGCGTCTTCATTGTCGTTCCTGTTGTCCTGAAAACGGCGCAGGTGCATCTGCTGTCATATTATATTTAAGGAGTTAATTTGATAATGCTTTGTGAAAGTAACAACGAATCATCTGAAAATCAGCGCAGCATGTGCGATTGGGCAGAGCAGACATTTGGCCCGGTCAGTGATCCGGCATCACTCGTGGAACGAGCCCTTCTGGAAATGCAGGAACTTGGCGAAGCGGTTCAGGATCGCGACATCAGCGAGATCGGGAAAGAGGCCGCTGATGTTCTGATTTTGCTGTATCGGCTGGCTGATCAGTTCGACCTCGATCTTGATCAGGAAGTTCAGGCCAAGATGGCGATCAATCGATCAAGAACCTGGGTATCAAAGGGCGATGGCACGGGATCACACGTCTGAAACCATCCCCACCAGTTTTGTTTGACCGGCGGTTTGTCACATTTACGCGGGCCATCCTGACAGGCCTTCACGAGCATTCAACTCGATATAGGAATCACGCTGAGCGATTCTGTCGACATATTGGCGCAGGGTTGGCCTGTCGATGGCCGGGCACGGCATGTTGCGCGACCATCGCATCAGCATGACGGCCAACATGTCGACCATCCCGAAATGATTGCCAATAAGATAGTCGCCCTTCTTCAAAAGGCGCGCTTCGAAATCATCCCAGACAGAGCTGATCCGCTTTTCGGCCAGTGCCTTGACGGCATCGGCCCCCTCCGGATTGCCGTCCTTGGCCGCATAAAGCCAGTCGCGCATCGCCGGCATCAGCGTATTGGCGATGTAGATGGCAAGTTGCAGCCATTCTGCTCTTTGGGGACTCTCAATGTCAGGCACCAGTCCACTGCCGGGATGGCGTTCTGCCAATAGCATCATCAGGGCGACTGTTTCCCCGTATGCGACCCCATCAATGACCAATGTGGGCACACGCCCCGACGGGTTGAGCTTCAGATATTGCGGGTCACGTTGTTCGCCACGATCAATATCTACCAGAAAAGTCTCAAAGGGCACATCGAGTTCAATCAACATCCAGTGCACCGCCATGCTGGCGGCCCCCGGCGCGTAAAAGAGCTGATAATTCATGGGCGGTGATCTCGATGCGGTTGGTTGGCGACTAGAAACAAGACACTAGTGAAATCCCATGCTGGTATCCAGTATCAGCGAACTCCCAACAGCAGATCAATTTGGGCAAGCCCATCGGTCAGGTGTGAAGTTGGTTACAGTTTTGACCGGTTTATCCCGATAATCGCAGCCAGGATAAAAACCAACTCTGTGCAATTCGGGGATTCGTCGGCTGAATCAGGATTTTATTAACCTTGCGAGCTCATCGCCAACCAGAGGCATCTTATTAAATAGTTGTAAGCCTGCCTTAAAAATGGGCGATTTCGGGGTGTTTTGGCCGAACTTTGCCAAAGAATGGAAAAGAGGGCGCAATTGCGCTTGCGCGGGGGTTGCCCACTCAAAGGACATGTGATACCAAACGCTCGCTTCCCGGAAGGAAACCCTTTCGGGGGATCATTTTTTTATACGTATCCGAGTCGTTCTCATAACCAGAATTGAGGGCTTTCACCGGTGTCCCAAAATACTGCCGCGACCGGGCTCCAAGGGCGCTACGCCACAGCACTATTTGACTTGGCCAACTCGGCCAACCAGCTTGATGCTGTCAAAAGCGATCTTGAATTGCTCGACCAGGCCATCGCAACCAGCGATGACCTCCGGAATGTACTCCGCAGTCCCGTGATTTCCCGGGACGTGCAGGCCAAGGCGATGGCGGCTCTTCTGGACAAGCTTGGCGTTTCCGAGTTGACCAAGAAGACCGTAGGGCTTCTGTCTCAGAAGCGTCGTCTGTTTGCCCTGCCGGATGTCATTGATTCCTACCTTTCCATGCTCTCGGCTCACAAGGGCGAAGTTACCGCACAGGTGACCTCGGCTTCCGAGCTGAAAAAAGAGCAAATCGAAGCCGTTACCGGCGCTCTCAAAGAAGTTGTCGGCGCCACTGTAAAAGTGGACCTTAAAGTTGATCCGGCTGTTCTTGGCGGTCTTGTCGTCAAGGTCGGTTCCCGGGTTTTTGATGCCTCGCTTCGTACTAAACTGCAGAAGCTCGAGCTCGCTATGAAAGGGGTTGCGTGATGGAAATCCGCGCCGCGGAAATCTCCGCTATTCTTAAGGATCAGATTGCCAATTTTGGTGCTGAAGCCGAAGTTGCCGAAGTCGGTCAGGTTCTGTCTGTCGGTGACGGTATTGCCCGTGTTTACGGTCTGGACAACGTACAGGCTGGTGAACTCGTTGACTTCCCGGGTGGCATTAAGGGCATGGCCCTTAACCTCGAAGAAGACAACGTTGGTGTCGTGATCTTCGGTTCTGACCGTTCGATCAAGGAAGGTGACCAGGTTAAACGTACTGGCGCCATCGTTGACGTTCCGGTTGGTAAAGAGCTTCTTGGTCGCGTTGTTGACGGTCTGGGTAACCCGATCGACGGCAAAGGCGAACTGGGTGCAAAAGAACGTCGCCTTGCTGACGTCAAGGCACCGGGCATCATCCCGCGTAAATCGGTTCACGAGCCGGTACAGACCGGTATCAAGTCGATTGACTCGCTGATCCCGATTGGCCGTGGCCAGCGTGAGCTGATCATTGGTGACCGTCAGACCGGTAAAACCGCCATCATCGTTGACACCATTCTGAACCAGAAGCCGGTGAACGATGCAGCGAAATCCGACAGCGACAAGATGTTCTCCATCTATGTTGCAGTTGGTCAGAAACGTTCGACCGTTGCACAGGTTGTTAAGGTCCTTGAAGAGCGCGGCGCGATGGAAAACACCATCATTGTTGCTGCGACCGCATCCGACCCGGCACCGATGCAGTTCATCGCACCGTTCGTTGCTTGCGCAATGGGTGAGTACTTCCGTGACAACGGCATGCACGCAACCATCTTCTATGATGATCTGTCCAAGCAGGCTGTTGCTTATCGTCAGATGTCGCTGCTGCTTCGCCGCCCGCCGGGACGTGAAGCATTCCCGGGTGACGTCTTCTATCTGCACTCCCGTCTGCTGGAACGTGCGGCAAAGATGAATGACGAAAACGGCGCTGGCTCGCTGACCGCACTTCCGGTTATTGAAACCCAGGGTAACGACGTTTCGGCGTTTATTCCGACCAACGTGATCTCGATCACCGACGGTCAGATCTTCCTTGAAACCGACCTGTTCTACAAAGGCGTACGCCCCGCTGTGAACGTTGGTCTGTCGGTTTCGCGTGTCGGTTCGTCCGCACAGATCAAAGCGATGAAGCAGGTTGCTGGCTCGATCAAGCTGGAACTCGCTCAGTATCGTGAGATGGAAGCATTCGCACAGTTCGCATCGGATCTCGATCCGGCAACCCAGAAACTTCTGGCCCGTGGTGCACGTCTGACCGAGCTGCTCAAGCAGCCGCAGTACTCGCCGCTCAAGGTCGAAGAGCAGGTTGTTGTGATCTACGCTGGTGTTAAAGGCTATCTCGACAGCATTCCGGTGAACAAGGTTCGCGCCTTCGAAGAACAGTACCTGTCCGAAATTCGTTCGGCTGGCGCTGATATCCTCGATGCGATCCGCACCGAGAAAGTTCTGTCCGATGACAGCGAAGCCAAGCTTAAAGCGTTCCTCGACAAGTTCGCGAAAACCTTCGCGTAAGACTGAAACTTAGGCGAAGGAGGAAACGCAATGGCTAGTTTGAAGGATCTGCGCTCGCGCATTGCCAGCGTCAAATCGACGAGGAAGATTACCTCGGCGATGAAGATGGTGGCAGCCTCCAAGCTCCGTCGTGCACAGGATGCAGCGGAAGCAGCCCGTCCCTATGCTGAACGCATGGGGACGATGCTGGGCCGTCTTGCAACTGCCGTCGGCAGCAATGAAGGGGCGCCAAAGCTTCTGGCCGGTACCGGTAAGGATGATGTGCATCTGCTCGTCGTCTTCACCGCGGACCGTGGCCTTTGCGGTGGTTTTAACGCATCGATCGTCAAAGCAACCCGTCTGAAAGCCAAAGCCCTGCAGGCTGAAGGCAAGACGGTGAAGCTGATCTGTGTTGGCCGCAAGGGTGCAGATGCGCTCAAGCGTGAATTTGGTGACAATATTGTCGCCCGGTATACTGGCATCGAGGGCAAGAAGGGGATTGATTTCTCTTCGGCAACCGAGGTGGCAGACAAGGTTCTGGCGCTTTACGACGAAGGCGAATTCGACGTCTGCACGATCTTCTACAACAAGTTCGTGTCCGCGATTTCGCAGGTGGCAACCGCTCAGCAGCTGATCCCGTTCACGGGTGAAGAAGCAGACGAGCAGGAAGAAGCAACTGGTTCTTCTGCGGTTTACGAATACGAACCGTCCGAAGAAGCCATTCTGGCTGATTTGCTGCCGCGTAACGTTGGCGTCCAGATTTTCGGTGCAATGCTTGAAAGCAGCGCATCTGAACACGGTGCGCGTATGTCCGCGATGGATAACGCAACCCGCAATGCCGGCGATATGATCGACCGACTGAGCATCCAGTACAACCGCTCACGTCAGGCTCAGATCACCAATGAACTGATTGAAATCATTTCCGGCGCCGAGGCTTTGTAAGCGGGTCGCAGGAAGTTAACGGATAGCTTTGTCCGAGCAGGAGACAATAACTATGGCGAACAAGAAGGCGGGGAAAATTTCCCAGGTAATGGGCGCCGTCGTCGACGTTAAATTCGACGGCGATCTGCCTCCCATTCTGAATGCGCTGCATGTTGACAACAACGGTCAGCGTCTGGTTCTTGAAGTTGCACAGCACCTTGGTGAAAATGCGGTCCGTACGATCGCAATGGACACCACCGAAGGTCTGCAGCGCGGTCAGGAAGTCACCGACACCGGTGACGCGATCTCGGTTCCGGTTGGTCCGGAAACCCTTGGTCGTATTCTGAACGTTATCGGTGAGCCGGTTGACGAACGTGGTCCGGTTAATGCAGCCAAGACCTCTCCGATCCACCGTGAAGCACCTGACTTCATCGACCAGTCCACCGAAACCGAAATCCTTGTGACCGGCATTAAGGTTATCGACCTTATCGCGCCGTACACCAAGGGTGGTAAAATTGGTCTGTTCGGCGGTGCGGGCGTTGGTAAAACCGTCCTTATCATGGAGCTGATCAACAACGTGGCAAAAGGCCACGGTGGTTACTCGGTCTTTGCTGGTGTTGGTGAACGTACCCGTGAAGGTAACGACCTCTATCACGAGATGATGGAATCGGGCGTTATCAACCCGGAAGGCGAATCCAAAGCCGCACTGGTCTATGGCCAGATGAACGAACCCCCGGGAGCACGTGCACGTGTTGCTCTGACCGGTCTGACCCTTGCGGAATACTTCCGTGATGAAGAAGGCCAGGACGTTCTGTTCTTCGTTGATAACATCTTCCGCTTTACCCAGGCTGGTTCGGAAGTGTCGGCACTTCTCGGTCGTATCCCGTCTGCTGTGGGTTATCAGCCGACGCTGGCAACCGACATGGGTGCGCTGCAGGAACGTATTACCTCGACCAAAAAAGGTTCCATTACCTCGGTCCAGGCAATTTACGTCCCGGCCGATGACTTGACTGACCCGGCACCGGCAACCTCGTTTGCCCACCTTGATGCAACCACCACGCTGAACCGTCAGATTGCCGAGCTCGGCATCTACCCGGCAGTTGACCCGCTCGACTCCACTTCGCGTGCTCTGGATCCGGGCGTCATTGGTCAGGAACACTACGAGACCGCTCGTGAAGTTCAGCGTGTTCTTCAGACCTACAAAGGCCTGCAGGACATCATCGCCATCCTCGGCATGGACGAGCTTTCGGAAGAAGACAAACTGGTTGTGGCACGTGCCCGTAAGATCCAGCGTTTCCTTTCGCAGCCGTTCCACGTTGCAGAAGTCTTCACCGGTACTCCGGGCGTGTTCGTTCAGCTCGAAGACACCATCAAGGCTTTCAAAGCGATCTGCGCTGGTGAATACGACCACATGCCGGAACAGGCATTCTACATGGTCGGCACCATCGAAGAAGCCATCGAAAAAGCCAAGAAGATGGCCGAAGCTGCCTAAGGCAGCTTTGGTCCCCCTCCGGCTAAGGAGCGAGGATTGTCATGACTGATACGACTGTACTGGAACTTGTTTCACCGTCTGCCCTGCTCAAATCCGAGCCGGTCGAGATGGTCGTTGTTCCGGGCACGGACGGGAATTTTGGTGTTCTGCCCAAGCATGCGCCGATGATCTCGACCATTCGTCCGGGTGTCATCGACATCTATGCAGGTGGTAAGGTTTCCGAACGTATCTTCGTTGCTGGCGGTGTTGCCGAGGTTAATCCCGAGCGTTGCACCATTCTGGCAGAAGAAGCGGTTCCGGTTTCCGATTTGAAAGCTGACGAAGCACAGGCCCGTCTTGAAGAGGCTCAGGCCGCTCTCAAGTCTGCCGAGACTGCACACGACAAAGCCAATGCCGAGCGCGCGCTCGACATTGCCCGTGCACAGATCCAGGCCCTGAGCAACTAAGCCTGCTTTCAGAAAATCATTTAAAAAAGGCCGTCCTGCTCGGGCGGCCTTTTTTGTTGTCCGATGTGGCTTTGGGTCGTTTTGGGGCTTTGGGGTTTCGGTTTAACCGCGCCAACCCGTCTGTGCGCGCAAACTTGCCGCCTGCAAAATCCAGCCACCACCAAACCCAAGCACCACGATCATACTAAATGCTGTTGCGATCATCGGTCCGGCGATTATCGCGACCTCTGCGAGATCGATGGTGCCGATGGCCTGTGCGGCAACAGTCGCATTTCCGCTGCCCGCGATCAGGCCGATCAGTCCACTGATCGCAACCATCAGTCCGGTTTCAAGCGCCCCGGTTTGGCTGATTTGACGCGGCCGAATACCAAGGGCGCGCAGCATGGCAAGTGTCTCTGTCTGGCGCTGGCGTAGCGCGATCAGCCCGCAAATAATCACCAGAACCGCGCCAAGGGTCGCAAGTGTGGTGATCGCGAGCAGCCCTGCCACCACGCCGTCAAACAAGCGGGTCAGTTTTGCCAGAACGTCGTTGACGAAAATCACCGGGATATCGCGATAGGTCTCAAGGATCGGGGCCATCGACGCCGTTGCATCCATTGTGTCACTAAGCTGCACAGCACTGATCACCCCATGGTCAAAGGGCGGCGACATTGGCGACAGCACAATCGGGAAATCAAGGTCAAGCCGGGTCCAGTCAATCTGACGCAGATTGGCAATGCGGATGTTATGGGGCTTTCCCATGATGTTGACCGTCAGGCTGTCCCCCACCGTTGCACCGATTGCTTGTGCGACACCGGCGTCAATGGATGCCAGACCTTCGTTAACGCTCTCTGGCGGCCACCACTGGCCATCTGTAAGCGTGCTTTCGGTCATGTTTGCTGTCGGACGATCCGTCCATGACATGCCCCGGTCGCCACGCAGGAACCAGTGATAACGACGTGGTACTTGGGCCTGCGTCAATGGCGTGCCATTCAGATGCGTGACCCGACCGTGCAGAAACGGCATCTGGCTGATGCTCTGAACACCATCAGCGCGCAGGACATCTGCCTGAAAGGCGTCTTGTGCGGTTGGCGGGATATCGAAAAACACCACATCCGGGGTCTGGGACGGCAAGACGGATTTCAAGTGCTGTCCCGCCAAACCGCCAAACAGCATAACTGCGGTCAGACATGCCATCGCCAGACCAAAGGACGCGGTGATGGTCACGGTTGGCGTGGAAGGCCGGGCGATATTGCGCAATGCCAAACGAAGGGTGGGGGAAA
Organism: Thalassospira sp. UBA1131; assembly: GCF_002311515.1. GTDB lineage: Bacteria > Pseudomonadota > Alphaproteobacteria > Rhodospirillales > Thalassospiraceae > Thalassospira. Next base: position 12,693 of record NZ_DCAO01000056.1, on the reverse strand, counting down.
GGCGATGTCGTGTTGATAACCTTCCTGCCATTGCCCGGATTATCCGCCCGAGACCGACAAAAAGAACCTGACATCCGACAAGAACCGCCAACAAGACAAGCGAAAACCAGCCAAGGTCAATCAGGGCAGCGGCAATGCCAAGCAAGCTGCATGCAATGACGGCCTTTATGATCATGAGTTTGGTCGAACGGCTTTTTAAGGTGTCCTGCGTTTCACGTTGATCCTGATGGCGAAACAGGCAGGCCGGCGAAGCTTCACTGGCATCGCGGATCGGGTTGATAGAGACAAGGGCAACAAAGCCGAAAACAAAGCCCGCAATCAACGGGACATTCTGGAAAGTTGGCCGTACGTCAAAGCCAAGTATTTCGGCGAACAACGGCCCAAACACCCCGCCCGCGGTTGCAGTCAAAACAACCGCAATCAGGATAGCCAACCCAGTGACAAGTCCCATTTGCCAGATAATGCTGGCGGCAACTTCCTGTGGCCGGGCGCCCAGACTGCGCAGGGTCGCAAAGCGGGGACGTCGCGCGGCAAGGTCGGCTGTCAGGGCATTTCGGATGGCACTTGTCGCGATGGCAAAGATCGCAATTCCCATCAGGCTGACGAAGGCGGACGCGAAATCCCCGATGCGTTCAAGCCCGGGAACGCCGTCCGCCGCACTGACAATCCGCCATCCGCTATCCGGAAATTGGTCCTCGATGGCGGCAATAATCTGATCTGGCGATCTCGTGTTATCCGGTGGCAGCTTGATCCGCAGATACCAGTAAACCTGCTTGCCCGGTGCCAAAAGTGGGCTGTTGCGATACGTATCCAACCCGACAATCACGCGGGGACCAAGCGAGAACAGCCTGAATTTGCGTTCGGGCTCGGCGGCGATGCGCGCGCGGATCTGATAGGGCTGATCCCCCAGATAAAGGGTATCGCCAACCCCGTACCCGCCCTCTTCAACCAGTTCGGGGCCAACGACAATACCGGGTCTGCCATCGCGGGTGCCAAGGGCTTCCGAAAGGGGAATGTCTGGCGACAGTGCCAGATTGCCAAAAAGCGGATAGGGGGCATCAACTGCCTTCAGTTCGGAAAGTACGGCCGGTTGATTATCGGATGGCTGGACCATCACCCTTTGTTCGATCGTCAGGCTGATTGTGCCAAGCGTTTCGAGAAAGGCAATTTCATCAATCGTCGGTGCCCGGTGAAACAGACGTAGCGAGATATCCCCGCCGATGGTCTGTTGTGCGGACTGGCGCAACCCATCGCGAACCGACTGGGTCAGACTGACGGTCAGGACCAGAATGGTTACCGCAAAGACAAGGGTGGCGAACAGGGTGACAATGCCGATACCGGGCTTGCGCAATTCACGCAGCGCAACCCGCAGGCTCGTCGGGATGGGCCGGGATGTCAAAAGCAGAGATGTCGGGCGACGCACGGCAGTCTCTCTGGCAGGGGGTTACGGCGTGGGGGTCAACGCCAGTCCCAGCCAGAAGGATTCGATCATTTTCATCAGTTCGATGAATTCTGTCACATCAACCGGTTTGCGCAAATAACAGTTTGCCCCGGCGGCATAGCACAGATCAACGTCGTGCTCGGCACCGGATGTTGTCAGAACAATTACCGGAATGGATGCGCAATTGGGATCATTGCGGATATCGCGCAACATTTCGCGGCCATCCTTGCGCGGCATGTTCAGATCCAGAAGAATCAGGCGTGGGCGCGGTGAATTGCGATACGGACCATCTTGCTGCAAAAACTGCAGTGCGGTCATCGCATCCTTTACGTGATGCAATTCAACCGGTTGTTTGAATTCCCGAAGTGCTTCGCGCACCAGGCGCGCATCACCAGGATTATCTTCAATCAACAACAGGTTGTTTATTGAACCGTTCTTTTGATCCGGCATGCTGATCCGCTATCCTTAGGGATGAGCTTTTGGTGCGCATGGTCATCCCTGATCTTTTGTTTTGTGAGCCTGTCAATATATTGATCCTAAAGAAAAAGATGGCCCCCACCATCGAAAGGTATTCTTTGGAATCACATATATGATGTATTTCTTATCTATCCTTAAGTCTTAATTTCATACCTCAGCACGAAGTTCAATTCAATAAGACTTCAGTAAAGTTGCAGATATTATCCGACTGTATGGGATATAATGGTTCAAAAGTGCAGGGAAAAGAGTTTCTGCAAAACAATTTTTATCGGCAATATTACCGATACATGCCTGCTCAGTTCGCCGAGATGCCGATTTCTTGTGCCAGCGAGTCGAATCGGGCAATCAACTCCGGCTGGTCGGCAAACACCGTGCTGGCCTTCTCGAACGCCGCCT
>NZ_DCAO01000056.1:0-10267 GCF_002311515.1 Thalassospira sp. UBA1131 | reverse complement strand
GCGATCCAGCGATCGACCGCAGCACCGACATTGCCTTCCTGTGCATCGGCAAGGCCAAGATAAAACTGGATGCGCGGATCGGTACTGTCGGTTTTTTCGGCTTCGCGCAGCACGCCACGGGCTGTCGTATTGATTTGGCCGTTATTGCTGCGGATCAGGCTTTCGGCATACATGGCCAGATAATCACCGTCGCGTCCCGACCGTTTGACGGTTTCAAGAAACGCGGTTTGCGCTTCTTCCGGGCGGCCAAGCGCCATCAGGCTGGCACCCAGCAATTCCCAGGCCCGCAGATCATCTGGATTTTCCAGAAGCCTTTGCGACAGATCGCTGACGGCTCGATTAAGCACCGACTGGCGGTCTTCATCCGCCGTCTGGGCCATGCGCACGGCATTGATTTCATCGGTGCGGCTGGTGATCGGGCGGTCTGGCATGGTCGGATTGCCAAGATCAAGATAAAGCCCGAACCCGCCAGCAATGAACAGCACGATAAAGCCAGCGGCAATGGCCCGGACCGGCTTGTTTGCCGATGTCTGCTCGATGGTGTCAGTGGGTTGTTGCTTTTTGATGCGCTGATCTGCCGCCAGAATACGACGCTGAACTTCGGTGCGCGCGGCATCGGCCTGCTCGGCGCTTAGAACGCCGCGCTCAATATCACGGTCAATCTCGGAAAGCTGATCACGATAAACCGCAAGGTCGCGCGAAAGCTCGTTTTCCGGGCTGCCATCTTCAGGCTCCGATGCGGACGACGCATCGGTTGCCTCATCCGATCCAGCTTTACGGTTGCCGCCAAAAATCGGCCACAGAATGAACCCCGCAAGCAGCAGGGTAATCGCGCCAAGAACAATCCAGATGGTCATTATTTAGGTATCCTGTCCTTGGCTTATTCTGCGGGCACTGCTTTGGCGGCAGTCTTGTGGGAACGGGTCGGTGCCCCGATGCGATAACGACGATCCGAAAGCGACATCAATCCGCCAAACACCATGACAAGCCCACCAAACCACATCCATGGGATCAGGGGTTTGACGTAAAACCGCGTGATCCATTTGCCGCTTTCATCCTGATCACCGATCACGGCATAGATGTCACCGGTGAAGCTTGACTGAATACCGGCTTCGGTCGTCGGCATGCCTTCGACCGTATAGACGCGTTTTTCCGGTGTCAGGACAACGGTGCGTTCGCCCGGTGTGGTGATGGTGATTTCCGCTTCGCGGGCGGCATAGTTCGGCCCCTGATATTCACGGATGCCAGACAGGATAAAGGTATGCCCGGCAAGTTCGGTGCTTTCGCCAACGGCAAGTGACTGAACGGCTTCTTCGGTCCAGGCCTGCGATCCGGTGATACCGGCCACCACGATTGCCACACCGGCATGGGCCAGCATCGTCCCATGGGCCGAGCGCGGCAGATTGCGCATCCGGCGCAGGCTGGTGCCAATTGGCTCGCGGAACAGCTTGATCCGGCCCGACCATTCAAGGATCGATCCGACAAACAACCAGGCTGCAAGCCCCATCCCAAACAGGGCAAAGGCAGGTCCCCCCGAAAGCCAAAGTGTCACCAGCACGACAACCGCGGCAGCCGCAAGGGCGATCTTGAGCTTGTTAAACACGCCCAGAAGGTCGGCACGTTTCCATGGCATCAATGGGCCAAAGGCCATCGCGACAATCACCGGGGTGATGATCGGAACGAAGGTCGCATTAAAGAACGGCGCGCCCACCGAGATTTTTTCGCCAGTCAGGGTTTCAAGCAGCAACGGATAAAGCGTGCCGAGCAACACCATGGCGGCGGCAATCGACAAAAGGACATTGTTAAAAATAAGCGCCCCTTCGCGCGAAATCGGCTGAAACAGCCCGCCGCCTTTCAATGTCGGTGCCCGCCAGGCATAAAGTGTTAGCGACCCGCCAACGGCAATGAAGAGCAGGAACAGGATAAACACCCCGCGCGTCGGATCGGTGGCAAAGGCATGCACCGATGTCAGCGCACCCGACCGCACAAGGAAGGTCCCCAGAAGCGAGAAGGAAAACGCCAGGATCGCCAAAAAGATGGTCCAGCTTTTAAGTGCGTCACGCTTTTCGACCACGATGGCCGAATGCAAAAGCGCAGTCCCCGCAAGCCATGGCATGAAGGATGCGTTTTCAACCGGGTCCCAGAACCACCAGCCNNCCAGCCGCCCCAGCCAAGCTCGTAATACGCCCACCAGGAACCAAGCCCGATGCCAGCGGTCAAAAAGACCCAGGCTGCCAGCGTCCAGGGGCGCACCCAACGCGCCCAGGCCGGATCAACCCGGCCTTCAATAAGGGCTGCGACCGCAAAGGCAAAGGCGACTGAAAACCCGACATAGCCGAGATAAAGGAACGGCGGATGAATGGCGATGCCCGGGTCCTGCAACAGCGGGTTCATGCCTTCCCCATCCAGCGGCGGGTTCAATACGCGCTCAAACGGGTTCGACGTCAGAACAATAAACAGGATAAAGCCTGCCCCGATCAGCCCCATCACGCCCAAAACGCGCGCCAGCAATGTCGGCGGAAGATTGCGGCCAAATGCTGCTACCGCGCCGCCAAACAGGGTCAGGATCAGCACCCAAAGCAGCATTGAACCTTCGTGATTAGCCCAAACACCGGTGATCTTGTAGATCATCGGTTTGGAGGTATGGCTGTTAGCCAGAACGTTAAGGACCGAGAAGTCGGAACTGACATAGGCATAGGTCAGCGCAAGGAAACTCGCCGCGACCAGTGCAAAGCATGCCAAAGCCAACCGTGGTGCGACGGCCAGAAGTGCGGCGTCACGCCGCGATGCCGCCAGAAACGGTACGGTGGATTGGGCAACTGCCATCACCAATGACAGTATCAGCGCGTAATGTCCGATCTCTACAATCATATTATCGTTTCTCGTCCCTAGCAGGCTTTACAGTATCAATTATGTGCCCGGATGCGACATATAATCCCTTTAAAAAGGCTTGGAAACCTTGCGGAATATCAAATATGCGCTATTTGCTGCCCTAGGACGGGCGAAAATATGGCAATAGACATTACATATTGTACGCAAACAGGCTATAAAACGGTGGTCAGTAAGCGTATTGGTAGGCCAGAGGTTGACAACTGATGAGTCAATGTCCCGTCATTGACATCGCACAGAAAGAGACTTGGGCGCGTCGTGCAACGACGGCCTCCATTGTCATTGCTGCGACACTGATCCTGATCAAGGCTGTCGGCTGGTTCCTGACCGATTCCGTCAGCCTTCTATCTTCGATGATTGATAGCATGCTTGATGTTGGTACCTCTGTGATCAACTTCATGGCGGTGCGGTCGGCCTGGCGCCCGGCGGATTACGATCACCGATTTGGCCATGGTAAGGCAGAACCGCTGGCGGGGCTTTTCCAATCGGCCTTCATGATTGGGGCTGCGATCCTGGTTCTGGCCGAGGCGGCATCGCGCATCACCGAACCCATGCCAATTTCATTTGCCGTCGAAGGCCTTTGGATCATGGGCGTTTCGCTGATCATGACCATTGGCCTGGTTTTGCTTCAACGCAAGGCGGTGCGGATTTCAGGCTCGGCCGCGGTCGAGGCGGACTCGCTTCATTACAGCAGCGATATCCTGTCCAATCTTGCGGTGATGATTGCGCTGTTTGGCGGGATGTCGGGCCTTGCCTGGGCCGATCCGGCGATTGGCGGACTGGTTGCGATCTTCCTGCTCTATTCCGCGGTCAAGGTTGGCCGGACCTCGGTCAAGGTTCTAATGGATGCGGAACTGCCCGAATCTGATAGCCAGCGCATCATCGAACTGACCATGAAAAACCCCGATGTCATTGGTATCCACCGTCTGCGGACCCGGTCATCGGGCGTGCATCGCTTTGCCGAGATCGAATTGATCATGGATGGCGGCATGCTGATGCGCGAATCGCACACGATCTGCCATCAGGTGATGGACAGCATCCGTGCAGAATATCCCGATCTCGATATCACCATCCATCCGGAACCGCCCGAAGACATCCACCTTGATGAATTCAGCGGCTATACCGAGGATCCGGAATTCTGGCACACCGGCCGCGCCAAACGTGCCGGGCAGCACGACATCCCAGTCAATAACAGTGGCGGCGAAGTCGCGGCCATGGGGCGGTAAATGCGCACCTTGTACCCTTAGTGCATTGATATAACTATCCAAACGAACAGCTTGAACCTTGTTCCAGAACAATAGCATTCTATTAGTCAGGGTTTAAACAGTTCAGGTAGGTCGGTAATGAAACATGTGCATCTCAAGAGGGTTTGGGCAGCGCTAAAGATACGCTACCCGTTCTTCCAGGCGGCTTCGTCAAGTAGCAAAACATTCACTGCATTGCTGATCATGTTCCTTATTTGGATGGGGTACTCTCTTTCTTTCATATTTCAAAATGAAGGTATGGAGAAAATTTCAGAAAACTCTGTTCTAGTAAGTCTCCTTTCGTTTCCTTTGCAGTTTATGTTTGTTGCACTTGCCGGAATCAGTCTAATTGTCTCGAGGACGTTTATTTCTACCGAGAAGACAAGAATATATACTCGGTCGAGGACAATTCCTTATGCAGTAGATAAGGAAATCCCCAAGGCGTTCAGGTGGTTCATCGGTAACCGAGACGTGGAGTTTAAATTTGATAGCGATCAATTTTACAAAGTTCCTCCGTTCTTGGAAGCATCATTTCGGTGGTCAGAATTCGATCGGGAAGAGTTTTATCTAGTAAATGCGGGAGCGTTGGACCACCCAAAGTTGACTCTTCGCGAGGTGAAAAGCGAGAATGAGAAGTTGGTGATGCATCTCGGTTTTGCGAGTTTTTATGATATTTTTACGACCCATTACTCGCCAGATTTAAATATGTCTAATCAATCCAGTCGCGAGAACGGCCAGTTGGGGCGTAACTCTGTAAGAGGTATTCTCAATTCTTCGTTAAAAGACTGCTACACAGATAATTGGGATATCAATAATTTTCAAAATAGAAGCTTTAAGCTCTATAAATATTTGCCAAATCCATTGGGTATTAGCGGCATAATCGTTCTTAAGTGTGAAGATGGTGAATCCTATGTTCCTCTTCGTACAAGAAAATCTTACGAAGCCGCCTCTCAGAATGAAATGGAATGGAGCTTCTCTGGTTTGATTGAGGGGGCTGACTGGTTGTACAGACAGCATATACGTCAGAAAGATCTTATCGAAGTCGAATTCACAGACGAAATTAAAGATAGTTACGATGGCCTGATATCCAACGTGGATTTCGAATACTCAATAGTTGGAATGACCTTGAATCCCCTGCTTTTATATCAACCGGAAATATTTGCTCTGATGATGAGTGAAGTTGTATCCGCAAGCCTAATTGAAGAACTTAAAGAGAAAATGCGGTTAGAGAGCGGTGGCCACGAGTTGGTAAATTCGAACGAATTGCAAGGGATTGCGTCAGAGCGCGCGGTAAAGAACCTTTTTTCTCCTGGGCTTGAATTTCTAGAGGAAGCGCATCCTGAGTTGTTTAGTCGAAAGGCATGTGTCGCTAAACTCTGAGATAACTACAAAAAAATGGCGGACCCTTTCGGGCCCGCCTTTGTTTTATGCAGTGTTTTTGCAGTTTGCTGTGCTGAAACCTAAAGAACGGTCAACATGCTTGCGACCAGCGGGTGACGGACGATGTCCTTGTCACGCAGCTGGACACAGGCGACATCCTCGACATTTTCAAGACGTTCGGACATTTCCGAAAGACCCGACATTTCCGGCAGAAGGTCGGTCTGGTCCGGGTCGCCGGTCAGGATCATGGTGGAGTTCCAGCCAAGGCGGGTGACCAGCATCTTAAGCTGTCCGTATGTGCAGTTCTGCGCCTCGTCAATCACGACAAAGGCGTTGTTGAGTGTACGACCCCGCATATAGCCGATCGGCGCAATCTCGATCGTGCCGTCCGAGATGTAAGTCTTAAGGCGCTTGGCCCCCAGACGATCATTGAGCGCATCATAAAGCGGGCGCAGATACGGTGCCATTTTGGCTTCGACGTCGCCTGGCAGGAAGCCGATATTTTCACCGGCTTCAACGGCCGGGCGGGCCAGAACGATGCGGGCGATGTCGCCGTTATCAAGGGCTTCGACCGCCTTGGACACAGCGATATAGGTCTTGCCGGTGCCGGCCGGGCCAAGGGCCATGACCAGATTGTAATTGTCGATGGCATCCATCAGGGCTGCCTGGTTTTCACTTTTTGGGCGGATGTTGCGGCGGTAGCTTTGATCGCGTTGTCCTTTCTGTTCTGTTCCGGTCTGATCCGACCCGCCAAGCGGGTGCCAATCAGCATTGTTTTCATCAAACAGTTCATGAACATTGTTATTAGACTGCTGCGGACGGTTACGACGACGTGCTGCGCGCTTACCCATGACAATCACCTCAACAAAGTGGCCAAAAAAGCAAAACGCGCCATTCCGTTATGGAAAGGCGCGCATTCAATTTTCATCTCGCGATGGAAGTGGCGGTAGGAGTTTCCGCCGGTCACAGCATGTTGCATGTGCGATCCGGGGGGCGAAAATTCTCGGTTTAAGACGCTTTTTCGCGGCACTCGGGAACTCCTCCTGCGGTCCAGTTATTGACCGTTAATTGGAATCGTACCCCTATATGCAGTGTCTTGTCACGGCTTTTTGCGCGATTAAAGTTTCATGAATTCGGTTTATGAGTCTTTTCAGGTATTTATCCCGCATCTGCGAAGGAAGTTTTTTCCAATCAACCGTGCGTTGGTGTCGCTGAGCGCGAAGGCAGGGCGGTACTGATCACCCAGGCGAGCGTTAAAAACGCGATTGATGTCACAAGGCATCCGACCAATCCGCCATAAAGATACGCCACCCCCGAAAGCACCGTTCCGGTCAAACGTCCGATGGCGTTCGACATATAATAGAACCCGACATTCATCGCGACCTTGTCGCCCTCGGCATAGGCAAGGATCAGGTAGGAATGCAGCGATGAATTGATCGCAAAGACAATCCCGAACACAAGTAATCCACCCAGAACGGCAAGTTCCGGGGCGAAGTCCTGTGTGATGGCGATGGCAATAGCAGCAGACACGGCAATAAGGGCGGCAATCCAGATTTGCGCGATGCGGCCGTCCGGCTCGCGGGTTTTGGCACGCAGCATTTTGGGCGCAATGGCCTGAATAAAGCCATATCCGATCACCCAAAGCGCCATGTAACTGCCAACCTCGATATGGCTCCAGCCAAGCTCGGATGCCAGAAACACCGGCAGGCCCACGACAAACCAGATATCGCGCGATCCAAACAAAAACAGCCGGGCGGCGGACAGCACATTGATCTTGCGATCACGCGAAAAGACATCGCGAAATTTCGGCTTCATCGCACCGGCTGGTCCGGCCATCGCAGAGCCGAGCGATATGGCAACCGCCACAAGTGTCAGGGCAAGGCCCGCTGCCATCGCCAAAAGCGCACCGGAAAAGCCAAGCCAGGACAGCAACGCACCACCCATGAAAAAGCCCACGCCCTTAAGCGCGTTCTTTGACCCGGTCAAAAGCGCAACCCAACGGAAAAGCGCCCCCTCGGCATGGGCGGGGACCAGAACCTTGATCGCCGATTTGCTCGACATTTTGGTCAGATCCTTGGCAACCCCCGATGCAGCCTGAAGCCCCATGACATAAGCAACCGAAATCGCGGGGAGCCAATCGGGGTTGGTAAATGAAAGCGCGGTCAGCGATGCAATTTGTAATGCCAACCCGGCAAACAGGGTAAAACGCAATCCGCGCGCCTGCGCCAGCCATCCGCCGACCAGATTGGTGACGATGCCTGCCACTTCATACAGGATGAACAACAACGCGATTTCAAATGCCGAATAGCCCAGCGCATGAAAGTGCAACAGCACCAGCATACGAAGCGCCCCGTCGGTCAGGGTAAAGCCCCAATAGGCCCCGGTGACCAGCGCATAGTTGCGGATTGCGGCCGACATTTTTGCTATTTCCCCAACAGGTGTTGCGCGACTTTGGCCGCCAAATCCGCCATCCGGCAGACATATCCCCATTCATTGTCATACCAGGCCAGGATTTTGACCTGACGCTTGTCGATCACCATGGTCGATCCGGCATCGATAATCGAAGACCGGCTGTCGTTGAGGTAATCGGCACTGACCAGCGGCCGTTCTTCATAGCCAAGAATACCGGCGAGATAGGTTTCAGATGCCTCGCGCATCAGGCGATTGATGGTTTCGGCATCGGTGTCCTCGGCGACTTCAAACACGCAATCGGTCAGCGACGCATTTAGCAACGGTACCCGCACGGCAATACCGTTCAGCTTGCCCTTGAGTTCCGGGTAAATCATTGTGATCGCGGTGGCAGAGCCCGTGCTGGTCGGGATCAGCGATTGCAGGCAGGACCGTGCACGGCGCAAATCCTTGTGCGGCAGATCGACAATCGTCTGGGTGTTGGTCACATCATGAATGGTGGTGATCGATCCATGCACGATGCCAAGCTGTTCATGCATAACCTTGACCACGGGTGCCAGACAGTTGGTCGTGCAACTCGCCGCGGTCAAAAGGTGATGCTGGGTTGGGTCATAAAGATCGTCATTCACGCCATAAACGATGTTTAGCGCGCCTTCTTTGACCGGGGCGGCAACGATGACCTTTTTGACCCCTTGATCAAAATAGGGCTGCAATGTCTCGGGCGTTTTGAACTTGCCGGTGCATTCCAGAACAATGTCGCATCCCATGCCAACCCAATCGGTCTCGCCGGGCGTGGCATTTTCGCTAAAACTGATTTTGTGCGTCTGATCGATCACCACATGATCGTCGATACAGGCAACAGTGTTGCCCCAGCGGCCATGGACCGAATCAAATTCCAGCAAGTGGGCCGCGGTAACAGCCCCGCCCTTGATCTCGTTGATATGAACAAATTCAAGGTCCGGATGCCCCCATCCTGCGCGCAGAACCAGACGGCCCATGCGGCCAAAACCATTGATGCCAATGCGGATTTTGCGGCTCATATCAGGGCTCCGTTAGTTTGCAATTTGCGATGGGGTGAACCAGCCACGGGTGCGGTTGGCAATGGCGACAAGCGACAGCATCACCGGCACTTCGACCAGCACACCAACTACGGTGGCAAGGGCCGCGCCCGATGAAAAGCCAAACAACCCGATGGCAGTCGCCACAGCCAGTTCAAAGAAGTTCGATGCCCCGATCATCGAAGACGGCGCGGCGATCTTGTGTTCCACGACTAGCACCTTGTTGGCGACATAGGCGATGGCCGCGATGAAATAGGTCTGCAAAATGATCGGCACGGCCAGAAGGGCAATGATCATCGGCTGCGCAATGATCTGCTGTCCCTGAAAGGCAAACAGCAAAACCAGCGTGCTCAGCAACGCAATCATCGATACGGGTTTGAGCTTGGCATCAAAGTTATTGAACGCCGCGACCCCGCCTTTCATGACGCGGTTTCGGATGATCTGGCCAACAATCACCGGAATAACGATAAACGCCACAACCGAAATGGTAAGCGTTTCCCAAGGAATGGTGATCGCCGAAATGCCCAGCAAAAGGGCCACAATCGGTGCAAAGGCAAAAATCATGATCGTGTCATTCAACGCCACCTGGGTCAGCGTAAAGTTCGCATCCCCCTTGGTCAGGTGTGACCAGACAAACACCATCGCTGTGCAGGGGGCTGCCCCCAACAGGATAAGACCGGCGATATAGCTTTCAATCTGTGCCTCGGGCAGGAGCGGGCGGAACAGAAAGCCGATAAACAACCAGCCAAGGGCTGCCATGGTGAACGGCTTGATCAGCCAGTTCACCCCAAGCGTGACACCGATCCCGCGCCATTGGCGGCCGACTTCGTGAAGCGCACCAAAATCAACCTTCATCAACATCGGCACAATCATCAACCAGATCAGAACCGTCACCGGCAGATTGATCTCATAGGCGGTCAGATTGCCAATCGCCTGAAACACGCTCGGGAACATCTCGCCCAAGACGATGCCGACCACGATGCTGACAGCAACCCAGATGGTCAGAAAACGTTCGAAAATACCCATCTAGCAGCATCCTTTTTCATCGACGGTGGCAGAACGGCTTGGCAGCCCGCACAGTTCGGGTTGCCCCTGACAGCAGTCATCTGCAAGAAACCCCAGAAGATCGCGCATGGCATCGGGAACGATCCGGTAAATGATCGACCGGCCTTCGCGGGTGCTGGTAATCAGCCCGGCCTGACTAAGTGTGGTCAGGTGTGATGACATGGTGTTGTGCGGAATGGATATCTGCCGGGCCAGTTCGCCCGCGGCAATACCGTCATTCCC
>NZ_DCAO01000011.1:13507-26716 GCF_002311515.1 Thalassospira sp. UBA1131 | reverse complement strand
ATACATGATGGCAAGTGCGCCTTCGGGGTCCCAATCCATGGTCCAGGGCTGATCGACAATCAGGGTAAAGGGCATCAGCATCAAGGCGGCAAATGTCAGGATCACAGCCGTCGATCCGATGCGCGGCTGATCACGCAGATTGCGCGCCACAAGCGACGAGATCGCATAACCGATTGCGGCAACCAGAATGGCCAACTGGAACAGGAACTCGCCCCCCAGTCCCGACAGCGTTTCCGGCCCGACCAGCACAATCACGCCAATCGTTCCCAAAATCACCCCGACGACCTTGCCGGTCGAAAGCTTTTCATCATGGGTGAAGAAATGCGCCAGCACCACCGTGGTCAGCGGTACGGTCGACATCAGGATCGCGGCCAATCCGGCATCGACCTGTGTTTCGCCAAAACTGATCAGAAAGAACGGAATGGCATTGCCAATCAGGGCGACCATAAAGGTCGAAATCCAGGCACCCCGCCCCTTGGGAAGTTCGGATTTACGAATAGCTGCGAAACACCAAAGAACAAGCGCGGCAAAGGACAAACGGCCACAGGCCACCACCAATGGCGAATAGGCATGCACGCCGATCTTGATGAAGGTGAACGAGCTCCCCCACATCAAGGCCAGCAGCAACAGCAAGCCATATTCACGAATTCCCGGACGTTTCATTTTATCAGCCCATTTTTGCCATACTTATTGGGCCTTATCGCGATCACGAACAGACCAGATCAAGCGTTAAGACCCATACGCTTTTTAATCAAGGAAATACCTTTTCACAGATTTTGCCCCAATAACAGCACGCTGCAGGCCGCTGAATGCAGTTTGCGAAATTCTCGCATAGATGCCCTGCCTTAAGGCAGATCAAAGCGTTTCAGAGATAAAAATGAAAAAAAGTCACCATCGACATAGAATAGTTATTGCGAATGAATTGCAATTGCATTACATTACGCATAACAAAAAAATCGGGATATGAGATGATGAGTTATGTTGATCAGGAATTGACGGTCGAAGACATGCTTGCCGACCCGATCGTTCAGACATTAATGCGCTATGATGGCGTCTCTGCCAGTGATGTTCGTCACACGATCGAGCAGGTAAATCAGAATCGGCCGGAAAATCCGGTGGATGGCGCACATGCCGACGCATGGGTAACCACCAACCCTGTCAAACCGGGGCTACACAACACGGCGGCGTAACGCACCTGCCCACCTCGGCTGGTGCTACCGGGTGTTCAGCGCCCAGTCATATTCGTAGTCGGCGATATCAAGTTCTGTGGTATCGCCCAAAGCTTTCGTCAGCTCCGACCCGGCGAATTTTCTCAGATGCGCAATGAATTCCGCATCGCTTTTCCCGAAGTCATCCCGATACCAGTCATACAAGCTTGAAAGCACAAGGCCACCATCGGCATTGATGCGCACCGCACGCGGATGGTTGATGAAATCACGCGCCGCCTGATCAAGCTGCGCTTCAAGTTTGTCCGCATCAAAGGCCTCCGGTGCCAGTGCCGGGCAACCGATGGACGCACAATTGACCACATAATGAATGCGCGCATCGCGCCAGATCGGGCGCAGGATGCGGTGTTCGATATCATCAAGGCTAAGCGTCCTGCCCTCGACCGTGATCAGCTTTTTGCCCCATGGGCCAGAAGACAGCAACGATGAAAACAGCCCCGGAGAAATATCAATATCGCGGATGCTGTCGACCGGATAATGATCGAGAACCACCTTGACGGTCAGCGCATTATACAGGTTCACCCAATAGGCAAATTGTTGATCCCGGTTGAGCGCATCGACGTTGACCTTGGTCATGGCATCGACATAGCCCGCGACCATACCTGCCCCGCCATCACGACCGGCTGCAGCATAATCAAAACTGGTCACACCGGGTTCATGTTGGGTCACATAGCGATCCAGCACCGACTGCCAGTCGCCATGGTCAATCTCGACCGTACTTTGTGGGTCATGGGCCTGCCAATCCGGCCATAAATCGGCATTCGGCGCAGCGTGCACGGGGTGCACAGTCACAACAACCGTGAAAGCAATTAGCACAAAGGACAGAGCAACACTTAACGCACGCATGATCACCAAACCAGATTTCAACAGATTTGATCCCACCTTAACCGCTGCGGGCGAAACCGGCGCATCAAACCGGCGTGATCACTCTCATCACGCCCGGTCATCCCCTTGACCGGCTTATATACATTTAACCCCAAGTTGGGTTATACTGATCCCTATGATACAGGCAGGTGCAATACAGGTTATCCCCGGCAGTGGCGGGCAACTTGGTCAGATTATTGCCACACGCGCCCTGCTCGGCTCCGGGAGCCAACCGCCGACCAACGGGTCGGGCGGAACAGTTGCGTCTGCGCCGCAAACATTGCCAGCCGCCGTTGCGCTTGTCCCGCTGTCGAGCACCATCGCCGCCACACAAGCTCCGGCAAACGGACCTTCGGCACGGGCAGAGCAAGCAAACCCGTCGCAATCCTCCAGCACAGGCGACCGCCAACCGGCACCATCACCGGCGCCTGCGCAAACCGCACCGGTCAACAGTGCGGCCTCAGTTGTCACCATTATCCAACAGCTTGATCCGCGCGACATTCATGGTGCCACACCAGACGAAGCGAATACCCAAAGCCCGGCACAACGCCAGCAGCAAGAACGCGAAGCCACCCCTGAAAACGCGCGCCAGCCCACCTCAAACCCGGCGCTTCTGACCGCGTCGGAGCGCGAGATTGTGCGCGAACTCAGTGCCCGCGATGCAATTGTCCGGACAGAGGAAGAAAGCCACCAAACCCTCGCCGGGGCCAATGCCGGCATGATCAGCTATAGCTATACCGCAGGCCCCGACGGGCGGCTTTATGCCACCGGCGGCAAGGTCAGCATCCGCCCCATTCAGGGCCTTGATGGTGTGGCAGCCATCGCCAATCAGGCCGCCATTTCGCGTGCAGCATCCGTGCCTGGGAGTTCGGCGGCTGATTTCAATGTCGCCAAGGGCGCATCAAAGAACATCTCGGCAATGATCGCCTCACAGGCCAGTGCGGCGGCAGAAAGCTATCGCATGACCCTTGGCCTCAATGCCGCGCCGGGCAAAGTTGATCTCAGCGGTTAGCATCAGCGCCACCTCCCCCGTCATTCCCGCGCAGAGCCTGTGCCCGCGAAGGCGGGTACGGGAATCCATTATCTGCCACGACATAAAGATTTCGGCCCCTCGCTACGCGCCGTCCGGAATGACGATACTCCAACAAAAAAGCGGCCCAGATGGAGCCGCTTTTGTTTTGTCATGCGTTTGCGCTTAGGCGTAATGCCAAAACACATCAAAGCCCGGATTAAACACCGTTACCGGGCCTTCGCCGGTTTCGATCTTCTCGGCGAACTTGGCGGGGTCAGCGCGTTTTTCCAGCGTGATCTGATCGCCATTGATCGGCAGGCCGTAATATTGCGGCCCATGGATCGACGCAAAGCCTTCAAGCTTATCGAGCGCCCCTTCTTCCTCAAACACGTGGGCTAAAAGCTGCACGGTGTTGTTGGCGGTAAAGATACCAGCACAGCCGCAGGGGCTTTCCTTGCGTTCATCGGTATGCGGCGCTGAGTCTGTGCCAAGGAAGAAACGCACATCACCCGATGTTGCCGCCGCCCGAAGCGCCAAACGATGCTTTTCACGCTTGGCGACTGGCAGGCAATACATATGCGGATGAATGCCGCCGACCAGAATGGCATTGCGGTTAATGATCAGATGATGGGTCGTGATCGTCGCGCCCAAATTCTTGTCATTGGCTTTGACATATTCGACACCGTCTTCGGTCGTGATGTGCTCCATCACCACGCGCAGCTCCGGCAACCGCTTGCGCAGCGGATCAAGAACCCGGTTGATAAACACCGCTTCACGGTCAAAGATATCAATATCGGGATCGGTGACTTCGCCGTGTACACACAGCGGAATGCCAAGCTCTGCCATGCGCTCCAGCGCTGGCATGGCATTATCGAAATTGCGCACACCACTGTCCGAGTTGGTCGTGGCCCCGGCCGGATAAAGCTTCAGTGCCGTGATCACCCCGGCCTTATAGCCTTCCTCGATATCATCTGGATTGCTGCCCTCTGTCAGATACAGCGTCATCAGTGGCGTAAAATCATGCCCCGACGGGATGGCTGCGGTAATCCGGTCGCGATAGGCCACGGCATCGGCCGTCTTGACCACCGGTGGCACCAGATTGGGCATGATGATCGCGCGGGCAAAATGTTCCGACGTCTCGCCAATAACACCTTTCAACATCTCGCCATCACGCAAATGCAAATGCCAGTCATCGGGACGGCGAAGGGTAATGCGATTGGTCGACATGCGGCGATCTCCTGGCAAGCAATGAACCCGTTTGGGTAATATGGAGCGTTACCTAGCAGATTGGCTCAAAATAGTGAAACATGAATCGGGAGCGTTCTCTCATAGAAAAGCACGAACAGACTTTAAGCATTGGGTTCAAGAGTTCCACACTTGCGCATAAGAATGGACTCATTCTACCACTTCTCGAATTGAATTTGCCAATACTGCCATCTGGTTGTTAGCCTGATGTTGTATGTGCGTCATTCCATGGCGCACGGCCTCTTCCTCATCGACCGCAGCCCGCATAGCAATTTCAGAAGCTACCTCGTCGACCATTCTCCATCTTGGTTGGATCTCAGTGCCTCCAACAACAAAGAAGATTCCTTGTTCGTACAGAGACTTGAGCTCTCGAACAGCGGGCTCAGATCTCCTGACAGAGACTTTAAACTCTTCACCGTATATCTGCCATACGTAATACAAAGCAAAGTTCTCTCTATCGGAAAGCGCCTTCAGATTCCCAATAACTTTTTCTCGTTTATCTTTTATCAGCTTCTGCTCTTCTATTTTTCTTAATTTGTTAGTTCTTAGCGCCTCAATACCAAGTGTCAAAACGTCGACTAAAAGAGAAATGATAAGCGCAAGAGCTGACACCTTTAGTCCGTATTCGAACCAGTCACTTAATGTTGAAGCTGGAATTTCAATCAATTCATACAAATCCAAACCCAACAAGACGCACACGCTAATTAGGGCGGTGAGTTTGATTCTGGATTTACCTGATAGAATTGCGACAACCGAAGACAGCAAAATCAGAGCACTCTCAAGTACCTAAGAACAGAAATTCACTCTATCAAAGTGGCTACTATATTCTTTGACTAAATGTTTGTGATACACAATCTAAATCGCAAAAAAGCTAGGCATTTGTGCCTGACCTTTTCGCAATGAACGGGAAAAGGTGTCGGATTAAAAAAAGGGAACAGATTTATTTTTCTGCCTCATCTTGTCAGCCGACCTTTCTAAGTTCTGTTTGTCGCTTCTGTCACGCCAGCGAAAGCACCGGCCCCTCAAGCAGATCCATCAGTTGGCCGAAATATCCGCCTGATCGTGCCGGCGACGTCGGATCAGAGGTGATGGCCACCGCCAGGTCCTTTTCCGGATGTGCCGCGATGATCTGGCCGCCATAGCCGCGTGCGATAATGAATCCGCTGCGGCTCAGGAACCAGCCATAGCCATACGCGAGGCCGGAATAAGGTGATCGCGTGTGGGCCTGGGTTGATTGGTCTATCCAGTCGGCCGGGATGATCTGATCGCCATCGAAACGGCCTTGGTCCCGCATCAGGGTCGCGATGCGCAACATCCCGCGCGGTGTCATCGCCATCTGGTTCCCGCCGAAATAATAGCCTTGCGGATCCCGTGTCCAAGCTGGAATTTCAATGCCGAGCGGCTGACCAAGGACAGCGCGTGCTTGTTCCAGCAGGCTTTTTCCTGTCGCAACCGTTAGCACCGCACCAAGGATATGCGTGGTGCCGGTGGAATAGATCATACGCCTGCCGGGGGTTGCGACCATCGGTCGGCGCAGCGCAAAGGAAACCCAGTTATCGGAATTGACCCAAGCGCCGTAGTTACGCCCTGATGTGCCCTCAAGCCCGGCCCGGAGCGTCACCAGATCTTCGATGGTCAGGTCTTCCACACCGGGGGTGGCATTCGAGGGAATGATAGACGGCGCGATTTCGCCGATGGTGGCGTTGACCGAGGGGATCGCCCCCTGTGCGATCGCGTTGCCGGTCAGCAGACCGATGATGCTTTTCGAGCAGGACTTGATGTTCGCAACCCGATCCAGGCCAGGCCCGCGCGGCGACTCAGAAACGATGATCTCGTCACCGCGTTGCACCATGATCGCATGAAGCTGGGACATGTTCGCAATCCGCGAACGGATGTCGGACGGCGTTTCCGCGAAGGCCCTCGCCACAAAGGGAGTGGCCATAGCACCCACAAGGGTCACTGAGAAGGCACGGCGGGTCAGCATCGGATGGGGTCTGTCGCTCGGCATATCCATCAGTCCTTGGCGGTCGGGATCACATGCGCACTCAACCTTCCAGCCAAGCAAGCCAGAAGACATATTCCTTATCTGGAATTAATTCGTCAGGAATGTGACATCGGATCACAATCGGACAAGCCCGGGGCCCCGGGGTCAGAAGCCGGGGTCAGGACCTAGACACTCACGGCAATATCCGAAAATGCTTCGCCTGCCAGTCTTTGCGCAAAGGCACGCTCGAGCCCCTGCTCAAAACCGCGCGTGTAGCCCTCGGTATCAAACAGCGGCTTGGTCTGGCGGTTCACGTCAAGTTTGGTGCGGATATCGGACAGCATGTCCGGGTTTTGCGCGAGCTTGAGGATGAGTTCCTCATAAGCCTCTGGCGTCTCGGTGACCAGTTCCGGCAGACCGACCGCCGACAGCAGGCTGGCAGCAACGCGGGCCGCAAACTGTTTCCCAGCCAGTGTCACCACCGGCAATCCGGCCCACAGCGCGTCGCTGGCGGTCGTATGGGCGTTGACATGGAAGGTATCGATAAACAGATCGGCGTGACGGAGGCGCGCGAGATGTTCGGATTGCGGCATGTACCCGGCAAAGACCAGACGGTCACCCGAGATACCGTGCTTTTCGGCAGCCGCGCGCAAGTTTTCCTTGGCGACATCATTATTGCACCAAAGCCAGAGCACGCTGCCCTCCACCTTCGCCATCACCCGCATCCAGATGGCAAATTCGGTTGGCATGATTTTGTAATTGTTGTTGAGACAACAAAACACAAAGCCATCCTCGGGCAGGCCAAGCTCGGCCCGTGTCATCGCCTTTGTCGAAATCTCGCGGGTATTGTCATTGGGCTGATAGCAATCAGGGAGATAAATGATCTTCTCATGATAACCGCCGCGCTGTTTCGGCGGAATGACGACCGGGTCGGCAACGATATAGTCGATAAAGTCCGTTCCAAGCGTGCCGGGATAGCCAAGATAACTGATTTGCAGCGGTGCGAGCCGGGCGGCAAACGGCTCCAGCCGGGTATCGCGGGTATAGCCCTTGAGATCAATGGCGATATCGAGGTTCTGGGCCCGCGCAAGCGTGATCAGATCGCCATCGGACATATCGCGCACATCAAAGAACTGATCAACGTTATCAAGCACCTGATCACGCTGCGCACCATCCTTGTTCTTGCCATAGCTGAACACGAAGATTTCGAACTTTGATCTGTCATGATGGCGCAAGATGCCTGCCATTAGGAACATGGTCGCGTGATCATGAAAATCGGCCGAGAAATAGCCAAGCCGGATTTTGCGGCCCTCCGGCGACGTTGGCTTGATCGTTGAAACCGGCGCTGCTGGCGGCAACAGGCTTTTGGCAAAGTTGCGCGACCGGGCAAGCTGATGGGCCGGGTTATCTTCAAACGGCAGAAGCGGGAATGGCAGGGCCGCATCGCCCGTGATGCCAAGCTGAGCAGCATGTTGCGCAAACAGATCACAGGCCCGCCAGTCGCACAGGTGGCTTTGTTCGCGCAATTGTTCGACAATGGCCGGGACGTAGCCAGGCTTGACCGCAAGTGCACGTTGATAGGCCTCAACCGCCTCTGGCAGGGATTTAAGCGCGGCCATGGTTTGACCAAGCCCGTACCAGGCTTCGGCCAATTTCGGCTGCAGCTTGAGCGTCTTGAAATATTGCTGCTTGGCGTCGTCAAGCAGGTCACGTTCGCGCAGCGTATTGGCAAGGTTATAGTGCGCATCAACATAATCGGCCTTGCGCGCAATCGCGTTCAGGTAACAGGCTTGCGCCTCTGCAAGCTTGCCGGCATTTTTAAGGATATTGCCAAGATTGTTGTGCGCCTCGGCGAACTCGGGGGTGCGCGCGATCACCGCGCGATAGCATTCCTCGGCCTCATCGAGTTTACCCAGACGTTCCAGAATGACCCCAAGGTTGCTTTTGGCCGCCACCATATCGGGCTGCAGGCGGACAACGTTTCGCAAGGCCTGCTCGGCATCGGAAAGCAGGTTCAGGTTGCTGCTCACCGCGGCACGGAAGTTCCAAAGCTTGGCGGAATTGCCATACTGGCCCAAAAGCTGGCCTGTCATGGCGTGCACATCTTGCAAACGACCGGCCTGATAGGCTTGCGAAAGTTTGGCAAAAACCTCCGCCGGTGGCTCGGTCGCGCCGGACGCAGCACCCTTTGCAGACGCCGCAACCTTGACCGGGCCGCTGAGCTCGGCAAGGGCCGTTTTGACCCGCTCGTTTTTTGGATAATCGGCAAGGATGGCTTCATAAAGTGCGCGCGCCTCGGCCATTTCACCTTTGCGCATATGCGCCTTTGCGCGCTTCATTGCCTGATCAACTTTGAGCTTCGCCATGCCGCCCCATATCGCCCCGAACATTGATATTTTCGGGCAGTCTAGTCGATCACCCGCCAAAGGCAACCGGGGCTGCGGCAAAAAGGCGCGCAAAAGACAAAAGGCCAGGCATTTCTGCCTGACCTTTTCACAAATGGGGCGAGTGATGGGACTTGAACCCACGGCCCCCAGTGCCACAAACTGGTGCTCTAACCACCTGAGCTACACCCGCCATCGTGTGGCGCGGTTTATATGGCCCGAGGCCCCCAACGTCAAGCGCATATTTTCAATTTTTTAGCCCGATTTCCGCCAAGTTGTTCAAAGCACCGATTTTTGCGGGGTTGAGCAATCCTGATCGGGATTCTTTGTCCTTTCCTATCCGTAAATTGAGCACCCCACCCGTCTGAACATCTTGCATCCATGCTCACATGGCTTAATTAGGGTCTGAAATTTACTGAATGCTTGTAATGGCATCAGAACGATCAAGAAACGCAAGGAAATCGCCGAAGCGCGGGGCCATCCCCGAGCAAGGTGATTGACGAGGCAGATCGCAGATTGTTCTGATGTCCTTCGGATCGGAGGCATTTGCACGGGCTATTGCGTCGCTTCACCTTGAAAGGCAGTGAGCCTTTCTGCGGTAAAGCTCCTGATATCCGCACAAATGCCTCGCGACCATTTCAAGCATTCAGTAGATTTCAGACCCTAATCTGGTTCAATAACAGGCTATTGCCACAAATGCAGGTTACCAAGACACCATATATAAAGGGTTGCTTGCCTGTCTTGGCATGGAAACGGCCGAATAATAGAAAAACAGACGGAGTATCGGAATGAAGTGGGGCATCCTTAGCACCGCTAAGATCGGCACGGAAAAGGTCATCCCGGCCATGCAGGAAAGCGATCAGCTTGAAATCCTGGCGATTGCCGGTCGTGATCTTGAAAAGACCCGTGAGGTCGCTGAAAACATGCGCATTCCGCGCGCCTATGGTTCGTATGAAGAACTGCTGGCTGATCCGTCAATCGAGGCGATCTACAATTCCCTGCCCAACCATTTGCACGTCGAATGGACGATCAAGGCGCTTGAGGCCGGAAAGCATGTGCTGTGTGAAAAACCGATCGGCCTTGATACCGAAGATGCCAAACGCCTGATTAGCGCCCGCGACAAAAGCGGCAAGCAAGTGCTTGAGGCCTTTATGGTCCGCCATCATCCGCAATGGCTTGAAGCCCGCAAGATCGTCGAAAGCGGTCAGATCGGCACACTTACCACCGTGCAAAGCATCTTTACCTATTTCAATGCCGATCCCAATAATGTCCGCAATAAAAAGGACATTGGCGGCGGCGGATTGCTTGATATCGGGTGCTATTGCATTGTCGGACCGCGCTTTATCACCGGCAAGGAACCCGTCCGCGTCGTGTCGCTGATGGACAAGGACCCGAAATTCGGGACCGACCGTTTGGTATCTGGCATGCTTGATTTCGGATCCGGCCTGCAGGCAAGCTTTGTTTGCGGCACCCAATCCGCCGCCGTACAGCGTGTGCATATTCTGGGCACCGAGGGCCGGATTGAAATCCTGATGCCGTTTAATGCCGTGCCGGAAAACGAAGCCGTCATTCGCGTTGCTGGTCAGAAACAGCCGGGCTTTGACGACGCGCGTGAAATCAAATTCCCGGTCTGCAACCAGTACACCCTGCAGGGTGAAGCCGCGACCGCGATATTTGCCGGTGAAAGCCCGGTCGATTATCCGATTGAAGACGCAATTGCCAATATGCAGATTCTGGATGCATTTGCCCGCTCTGCCAAAACCGGCAGCTGGGAAATGGTCAAATCCTGATCAACGTATTGCCGATACTCAAATGAAAAGCCGGGGGAACCCGGCTTTTTTTTTTCGTACTCAAGCGCCGGAAAACAGGGCGGATTTGGCCTTGAGCCGCGGGAACATAAAGTCATTGAAGGCCCGAACGCGCGGAACAGCCCTGAGATCGCGGTGCATCAACATCCAAAGATCATTATCAAGCCCGTCAATCGCATCACCAAGGACCACGATATTGTCAAATGCCCCGGTAAGAAACATAGGCAGCACTGCATAACCCGCCCCGGCATTCACCAGCCGCGCCACATTCAAAAGTGAATTGCTGCGCATCGCGACATGCTGATCTTGAAAGTGTTTGTCGCGCCACTGGGCGGCCTTGATATGGGCAAGACTTTCATCACAGGTGATCCATGGCCCATCGCCATTCTTGGGACCCCCCATGCCCGTTGCGGCACAAACCACCGACCGGATCGGGGCAATTTGCCGCCCGACCAGATTTTCATTCGGCGCATTGCTGGGCCGGATGGCGATGTCTGCATCGTGACGGTTGAGATCATAAAACCGGTTATCGGTCACGACCTGTACGGTGATTTCCGGATAGGCCTGCGCAAACGCCGCAAGATCATCTGCGAGCACGGCATGAAGCAACGTATCGGTCGTGGTCAGGCGCACCGTGCCTGATGGGCGGATATCCTGTCCGGCCAGGGTTCGGGCAAGCACGGCCATTTCGGCTTCAAGCTTTTCGGCCGTTTCGATGGCCGCCAATCCCGACGAGGTTGGTTGATAATCACCTTGTTGCCGCTCAAACAGCTTGGCACCGATGCGACTTTCAATATCAGCCATACGGCGAAACAGCGTGGAATGGTGAATACCGGTTTGTCTGGCAGCCTGCGTGATGCTGCGCGCCCGCCCCACCGCCAGCACCAGTTTCAAATCATCCCATTCCAGCATGTGACATCCTCCGAACGCGCCATCCGATCATTCGCATTATTGCACATACAATTCGATTTATCGCAAATTTACTTCGTGCAAACGCACATAAATACTGATCCCATCAACCAACGATATTCCTGATGGAGATTGGAAAATGACCAGAACCATTACCCGTGACGAGCTTAAGGCCGCCCTTGGCACCGCCAATGCCCCGACCCTGATCGAAGCGCTTCCGGCGCGGTATTATGTTGATGCCCACCTGCCCGGTGCGATCAACATTCCCCATGATGCGATTGATGAGGGCGTCAAACAGATCCTGCCCGATCTGGATGCGCCGATTGTTGTCTATTGCGCCAGCGGTCCGTGCAAGAATTCCGGCATTGCCCAGATGGCCCTGACCAAGCTTGGCTATAGCAATGTGCGCGATTATCACGAAGGCAAGAATGACTGGCGCGAGGCGGGCCTGCCGCTTCAGGGACAGGGCACACTTGAACAAACGGCCTGACACCATCGCCCTCGCGCAACCAAAACGGGCCGACATTTCCATGTCGGCCCGATGTTCTTTCAAATGCCTTGTTTTGCGCCCACGGCTTACTTGGCAAAAGCCTTTTTCATGCGCGCAATCGCCTCGGCCATTTTGGCTTCGTCCTTGCAGAAGCAGAACCGCACAAAGTTGCGCACGCCGCCATCTTCGCCCTGATAGAAGGCCGATACCGGGATTGCGACCACGCCCGCTTCCTTGATCATGATCTGGCAGAACTCGACATCGTCGCAATCATAGCCAAGCGGGCGGAAATCGCAGGTGATGAAATAGGTGCCCTGCGAATCAAGCACATCAAACCCGACTTCCTTAAGCCCCTTCATCAGGTAATCACGCTTGGCCTGCATTTCGGCGGTGAAGTTTTCGAAATAGGCATCATCCTTGTTAAGCCCATAGGCGACACCGTGTTGCAGATCGGGTGCGACGGTAAAGACAAGGAACTGATGCGCCTTCTTGATCGGTTCCATCAGCTTTGCACAGGCTGTGATATAGCCAATCTTCCAGCCGGTCAGCGAGAAGGTCTTGCCCGCCGATCCGATGCGCACGGTGCGCTCATGCATACCCGGGAACGTCATCAACGGTTTGTGTTTGCGCCCGTCAAAGACCAGATGCTCATAAACCTCGTCACAAAGTGCAATCACATCATGCTTGATGCACAGATCGGCAATGAATTGCAGCTCGTCATCGCCATAAACCTTCGAGCACGGGTTCTGCGGCGAATTCAGCAGAATCAGCTTGGTTTTTTCCGAAAAGGCCGCCGCCAGTTCTTCGCGTGGCAATTCCCAGTGCGGCGGGGTAACGCGCACCAGCTTGGGAATGCCGCCCGCCAGCTTCACCATCGGAAGGTAGCTGTCATAAAGCGGTTCAATCAGGATGACTTCATCACCGGGCGCGACCAGACCAAGAATCACATCGGCCAACCCCTCGGTCGCACCAACGGAAACCAGCACTTCTTTTTTCGGATCAACCTCGATGCCATAAAACCGTTTATTGTGGTCGGCAACGGCCTGAAGCAGCTCGGGCACACCAGCCAGCGGCGGATACTGGTTGGACAGTTCCATCAATGCCCTGGCGGCGGCTTCGCGAATATCGGCCGGGCCATCTTCATCCGGCGCACCTTGCCCCAGATTGATGGCCTTATGTTTCTGGGCCAGTTCGTTCATCACTTCGAAGATCGTGATCCCGCCCGAAGCGAAAAGCGGATTGCCGACGAATTCGGTCATGAGGCGTCCTTTATATTATGGTCGTTCA
>NZ_DCAO01000011.1:11759-13458 GCF_002311515.1 Thalassospira sp. UBA1131 | reverse complement strand
CGGATGGTGGCCCCGGTCGTATCATGGTCAGTCGAGTCCCGGTCATCGGGTATAATTTTTGTGCCCGACCACACCCTTGCATAGCAAATCCTGTCGCATGATGGCCCCGGAATGGCAAGCCCGGAGAGGTTTGAACCTGCCTGCCTGCCCTCCAAACAGGGTGTTTGCATATTTTTTGAACATCTTGCCTAAAACACAGTCACCAGCAAACCAGAAAATCTTAAAAATTTCATGGGTTTTGCTGGGTTTTCGCACAGAGAATCCTTAGAATGCCGTTGCCGGTGAAAACTGGCATGGTCCGTGCAATAGTCAGCGGGCGAAGCATTACGCTTTACAGAGTTCAACGCAACTCTCGCCAAAAAGCAGAGGGCGCTAATGAAAAAAATTGAAGCCATCATCAAGCCGTTCAAGCTTGACGAGGTAAAAGAGGCCCTTCAAGAGATTGGTCTCAAAGGGATTACCGTCACCGAAGCCAAAGGTTTCGGACGTCAGAAAGGTCATACGGAGCTGTATCGCGGCGCCGAGTACGTTGTGGACTTTCTGCCGAAGGTAAAGCTGGAAATCGTCGTCGAGGACACGCTGGTAGAGCGTGCGATTGAGGCAATCCAGCAAGCCGCTCATACCGGGCGTATCGGCGACGGTAAAATTTTCGTTTCCTCACTTGAGGACGCGATCCGTATTCGTACTGGTGAACGGGGTAACGACGCGATCTGATCGGTCACGCCTTTCGTTGAACACCATACGGTAACTGTTTATGAGTTTTAAAGGGTTGCATCATGTCTGACGCTGCTTCTGTACTTAATCTGATCAAAGAAAAAGGCATCCAGTTTGTCGATCTGCGCTTTACCGATACCAAAGGTAAATGGCAGCACACCGCACAGGATATCTGCACCATCGACGAAGACGTCTTTGTTGACGGCATCATGTTCGACGGTTCGTCGATTTCCGGTTGGAAAGAAATCAACGAATCCGACATGATCCTGATGCCGGATCCGTCGACCGCCGTTGTTGATCCGTTCACCGCGCAGCCGACCCTGATCCTTGTTTGTGACGTTATCGAACCGGCCACCGGCCAGGGTTACGAGCGTTGCCCGCGTTCGACCGCGAAACGCGCACTGGCATACATGAAATCCGCTGGTATCGGCGACACCGCATATTTCGGCGCAGAGCCGGAATTCTTCATGTTCGACGACGTTCGTTGGAGCACCTCGCAGGAGAGCATGGCCTACGCGCTTGACTCCGAAGAAGGTCCGTACAACACCGGCACCGAATTCGAAGGCGGCAACCGCGGCCACCGTCCGGGTCCGAAGGGTGGTTACTTCCCGGTCCCGCCAGTTGACTCGGCAAACGACATCCGTGCCGAAATGGTCAACTACATCAACGAAATGGGCGTGCGTTGCGAAAAGCACCACCACGAAGTTGCTCCGTCGCAGCACGAACTGGGTATCGCATTCGGCACCCTGATCGAACATGCTGACGCGGTTCAGGTTTACAAATACTGCATCCACATGGTTGCACACCAGTATGGCAAAACCGCAACCTTCATGCCGAAACCGATCTTCGGTGACAACGGCTCGGGCATGCACACCCACCAGTCGATCTGGCACGAAGGCAAGCCGCTGTTTGCTGGCAATGGCTATGCTGACCTTTCTGAAACCGCTCTGTACTACATCGGCGGTATCATCAAGCACGCCAAAGC
>NZ_DCAO01000011.1:5554-11585 GCF_002311515.1 Thalassospira sp. UBA1131 | reverse complement strand
GCTTCCTGCCGTATCCCGTACACCGCGTCTCCGAAAGGCAAACGCGTTGAGATCCGCTTCCCGGATGCCCTTGCCAACCCGTATCTAGCATTCTCTGCAATGCTGATGGCTGGCCTTGATGGTATCGAGAACAAGATCCACCCGGGCGAAGCAATGGACAAAAACCTCTATGACCTTCCGCCGGAAGAGCTCAAAGAAGTTCCGACCGTTTGCCGTTCGCTGCACGAAGCTCTCGACAGCCTCGATGCAGACCGCGAATTCCTGAAAAAAGGCGATGTGATGACCGACGACCTGATCGACGCATACATCGCACTGAAAATGGAAGAAGTCGTTCGTTTCGAACAGGCTCCGCACCCGGTCGAATTCGACATGTACTACAGCGGCTGATCTTCCATCCGGAAGACAATGCTTACGCGAAACGCCCGGCCGATTGGCCGGGCGTTTTTCGTTTCACCGTCCCGCCCTAACAGTTTGCTTACCCCTTTGCCGCTAAGCTTGACCTTACCTTTCGCATCGGGATTAAATCAGCTTCATGACCAAGCCAGCATCACCATCGAGTTTCGCGGAAAAGCGCAACCGTCAAAAGGCTGACAAACTGATCCAGGCCGCGCAAAGCGCCCTTGCATCAGGCGACGCCGCAGATGCGAAGGCACGCGCACAACAGGCGCTGTCAACCGCGCCAGGCTACGGGCCAGCTTTGATGGTGATGGCGCAGATCCACCGCGCAACGGGCAATCTGAACGAAGCAGCACAGTTACTGCAAAGTGCCTGCAATCTGCCTGACAGCAAAATTGACTATTTCCGTGAACTTGCCGGCGTTTTTGCCAGTGCAGGCCGGTATGATCTGGTTCAGCAAATCCTGTTTGCCGCGATCCGGAAATTCCCGACCCATGGGCAGACCTATAGCGACCTTGGCGTTTACCTTATTCAGAGCGAACACATTACCCAAGGCATCACAATCCTTGAAAAGGCCGTCGGCTTCAGCCCAGATAACTGGCAGGCATTGAACAATCTTGGGGCAGCATTGCTTAAGGTCGGGCGCGAGAAAGAAGCGCTGGAATACCTTGCCCGCGCAGAAGAGATCGGCCCGGATGATCCGGAACGCCGAATAAGCAATCTGCTACAACTCGGCGAAGCAAAACGCCACATGGGCGATCTGGAAGGTGCGCAGGAATGCTTCCGGAAAGTCATTGCCCAAAACCCTAAATCAGGACGTGCTTGGCATGATCTGGCCGATGTCATGAAGTTCAAGCCTGACAGTCCCGAAATCAAGATGATGGTCGATATCCTGAACGATACTGACATCGTGCTGCACAAGGTTGATCGGGAGATGATCGGCTTTGCACTTGGCAAGGCCTATATCGACAGCAAAGACCCAAAGCAGGCCATCCACCATCTTGATGCCGCCAATGCGCTGCGCCGTCAGGACTTCGCTGAAAATACGGCGACGCAAAAGGCCTATGATTCAAAAATTGCCTGCGGGCGGGTGCGCGCGATTGCCGATTATTTTCCGGCGGAGCTGTTCAAAAACCTGCCGCAACAAGCCGACAACGGCCCAGCTCATGCCTTTATCGTTGGCATGCCGCGCTGTGGCAGCACGCTGACCGAACAAATTCTTGGCAGTCATCCTGAGACATTGGCGACGGGTGAGTTGCGGACATTCCCGAAATTCAAGGATCGCCTGTTTGGAACACTTTTCCCCAGTCAACCGGAAGACCATGATAAAATCGGCAATTCTACGCTACTCGCGGAACTTGGGAAATCCTATCGCGAAGAAGTCCACGCGATGTATCCGCCCACCCCGACGACAAAGCTGATCATCGACAAGATGCTGGGGAATTTTTCCTGGGTTGGCTTGATCCTGCTTTCCGTACCGGGTGCCAAGATCATTCATTGTCGCCGCAATCCGGTCGATACCTGTCTGTCTTGCTATTCAAAACGTTTTGCCAATCTGCAGGTCTATACCTGCAACCAGACAGAACTGGGCGAGTTTTATCGCGCCTATGAGGACCTGATGGCGCATTGGCGCGCCGTCCTGCCAAAGGATCGCTTTATCGAGATCAATTACGAAGATCTGGTCACCAATATCGAGCCCGAAGCCCGCAGGCTGATCGACTATCTCGGATTGCCTTGGGATGACGCGATGCTTGATTTCCACAAGACGGAGCGCTCGGTCCGTACTGCCAGTGCGGCACAGGTCCGACAGGGCCTTTATCAGACCAGTGTTGAACGCTGGAAACCCTATGCACCCTATATCAAACCGCTGTTGAAAGCCCTGGGCATCAAGCCCGATTGAACCAAGCGCGCTGATACTTCGTGGAAAAGAAAGCCCGCCGGTTCAGTCGTCAGTATGCAGGTCGGGTTCCATATCCGGGGTATAGAGGCGGTACTGCGCCTTACCTGCCGCCTTGGCTTCATACATCGCCTTGTCAGCACGGCGGAGTTGCTCGCTCATATCGCAATTGCCGCCATCAAAAACAGCCAAGCCGATCGAGGCGGAAATATCGCAATCATGTCCTTCCCAGACAAATGGACGGCTCATTTCGGCAAGAATGGCTTCGGCCGCCTCCGCCATTTCCTTTTCAGCGCCCTTGTTTAAGAACAGCAAGGTAAACTCGTCCCCGCCCAGTCGCGCCACCTCTTCTGCACGGCGGGCTGCACGTTTCAGGCGCTTGCCGGTTTCAACCAGCACCCAGTCCCCAGCAGCATGACCTTGTGTGTCGTTCAGTTGTTTGAAACCATCAAGATCAAGGATAAAGATTGCGGCGGGTGTATCGGTTCCGCGCAACACGGTTTCGCACTGATCAAGTTTCTGCATGAAGCGCGCACGGTTGGCCAGCCCGGTCAGCTCATCATTGTTGGCCTTGTTCTGCAATTCGCGTGCGGCGTGCTTTTGCTTGGTGATGTCGCTGGTCCACCAAAGCACGCTTTCCTCCCCCTGGAACGAAAGCGGCTCGATTGATGTTTTAAGCCAGCGCGCCTCGGGCATATCAGATCGGCGCAACCGGATCTCGACATCCTGAAGTTCACCCAGCGCATCCATATCCTCTAGCGATTTCTCGCGATAACGTTCGGAAAGAAGAATGGAATCCGTTGCTTTGCTTTCGTCTTCAATTCCGAGCATTTTGGAAAATGTGCTGTTGAAGAATTTGAAAACGCCGCTTTCCCGGTTGGAAATCCCGACCCCGATCGGTGCACTTTCAAGCAACCCTGTCAGACGCTGGGATGCCTCGGCGACCTCGGCCTGCGCCTTTTTAAGGCTGGTCACATCAATCAATGATCCGATGGTGCCCGCAATCGCGCCACTTGGCCCCCTGAGGGTCGAGGCGGCAAACAGGGCCGTGCATTCCTTGTCATCAATCGCAAAGGTAATCTCGTCACGTACCTGCCCCTCGGCATCGCGTAACGGTGCTTCGAGTTCACCGACGGTTTTGGCAAGTGATTTGGGCGCGAAGTCCGCCATTCTCTTGCCAATCGCCGTTTCGACATCCGTACCAAACAGTTCGGCAAAGGCGCCGTTACAACGGGTCAGAACCCCTTCGCGGTTTTTGAGATAAACCGGAGTTGGCAAAACATCGATCAGGTGCTGAATGAATGTCTTATGCTCGGCCAGTGCCTTGGCAAGTTCCTGGGCGCGCCCGGCATCACGTAACACCAGCGCAAATGTCCCGGACGGTCCGACATCGCAATGCCAGTTAAACGGCGTTTTCCCCAGACGGAAAGCCGGAAGTTCGGCATGTTTGCCCGACGAAATGGACGCAAGGGCGTTGCGAACTGCTGCTACCGCGTCGCCATCGGTAAATTCACCATTTTTGGCAAGATAGGCCAGAAGCTGTTTGACCTCTGTACCTTTGCGCAAAACAGATTTTGCATCGCCAAGCTGCTTTTCCGCAGCCGCGTTGACATAGACGACGGTAAGGCCGTCCGGATCGAGAAAAATAAGACTGTCGCGTGACAACGCCGCAGTTGCCACAACATCCGCACTGACTGACAAGACACCCGGCGCGCTGCAAAACAGCGCTCTCCCTTTATTCGTGTTTTATGTGATGTCCCAGATCAGACCTTTTAAGACGGCCTTGTGTATTTATATGCGCAACCCATTGCATATACTGGAGAATAAGTCATTATTTTTTTGAATAGCAGGACATCAAACACGGGTGCAGGTCAGAATATCGTTATTTTTTCGTCGGAAGATCGATGTAACCGCGATCAATGCAGTGTTCGAGTTCCTTGGCGACGGCCAGCATTTCCTGAAAGCTTTCTCTCAGATGCTTGAGCTTTGCCAGCTCGTCCACCGTCGGGTGTTCTTCTGCGCGATCATCGCAAAGGTGAAAGGCAAATTTCAGATAATCCGCCCGAAGCCGTGCAACGGTAATCATCAGCGGCACAGCATTTTCAACCGACATATCCGGAATTGCCGGGCTGATGATTTCGTGATTGATCTCACGCAGGACATGCTCCATGCCCATCATGAAACGGCTTTTGCTGCGCGTCGGATCCTCTGTCATGACTGATACTCCTGCACCATAGGGATCTGAATAATTAGAACAGTATCCATCCGGAAAGTAAAAACTCCTATAACAACTTACCACTCATGGTCGCATTTGCGACCACTGCCTGGCAGACTTTCCATGATCTCACCTTGCAGGTGGGCGCAAGGCGGGCTAGAGGTTAAGACAACAATTGTTCACATATGGGAATGCGAAGATGGAAGCGCGTGTAAAGTGGCTTGAAAACCTGACCTTCACCGGAATGAGTGGTACCGGACATGGTGTCGTCATGGATGGCGACAGGGATAACGGATTTGGCCCAAGCCCGATGGAGATGCTTCTGCTTGGTATCGGTGGCTGTTCGTCGATTGACGTTGTTCATATCCTTAAAAAGGGTCGTGAAAACGTCCTTGATGTCGAAACCGACGTTAAGGCCGAACGCGCAGAAACCGACCCGAAGGTCTTCACCAAAATCCACCTGCACTTCAAGGTAAAGGGTGAAAACCTTAATGAAACCAAGGTCGGTCGCGCTGTCGAGCTTTCCGCAGAAAAATACTGCTCGGCATCCATCATGCTGTCAAAGGCAGCAGAGGTCACGCACAGCTGGGAACTGGTTGAATAATCCGGTTACTGATAGCGGCAATACTGATGAAAAAGCGATCTGTTCACAGATCGCTTTTTTGTTTCTCGCACCATGTGGCTTCCCGCGTTAACATCTTCTGACAACAATAGAAAAACAAAGTCCAATCCCGGGAACCGAACGGAGCAATCATCATGGGTACGTCCCGCATAATTCAGACTGGTTTGGCATCCCTTGCCCTGCTGGGACTTTTGACGACAGGTGCCTGCGCAAACTCAGCCGACCCACTTTCGCCATCCGGTGCCGCGATTGCTCCGCCCGCCGAAGGATTGCCGTTTGAAGATTATGTCCGCTCCATACGCCAGCAACTCCGCGACGTCCTTTCCACGACACGATTTGCGCATGAAGAAAAACCGTTTGGCATTCATACGCTTGATCAGGTTGTCGATATGCGTGCACCTTTCGCGCTTGGACCGGTGAGCAACACCTGCACTGCCAACGAAGAAACCGACCCTGCACAGGGAAATGGTGTTGGCTTTTTGATGGTACATGGCCTGACCGACAGCCCTTATTGGTTAAGTGACATCCGTGATGATCTCCGCCAACGTTTTCCCTGTGCAACGTTTCACGGTGTTCTTCTTCCGGGGCATGGCACGGTACCGGGGGACTTGCTTGATGTCGAATATGAAGACTGGCTAGAAACCGTTCGTTTCGGCATGAACAGCTTTGGGGACGAGATTGATCACATCATCCCGATGGGCTTTTCGACCGGGGCCGCCCTGATTGGACGGGTCTATAGCGAACAACAGGCAAACAGTGATTTGATCAGCGCACTGGTTATGCTGTCGCCCGGTCTCGCAGCCAAAAGCGAACAGGCCTGGCTTACCCCCTATGTCCGATATGTCAAAGACTGGGTCGGTGAGGGTGAGTATAACGATCCCGGCAAATATGGTTCGATGGC
>NZ_DCAO01000011.1:2861-5396 GCF_002311515.1 Thalassospira sp. UBA1131 | reverse complement strand
GATCAGACCATCAACCCCGACCTGATGCGCGATTTCTTCTGCAACAAGGTCACAAGCCCGCAAAAACACCTGATCTGGTATCAGGGCAAAATCGACCCGCCGACTAGCAGCGCAAATTGTGACGACATTGAAATTGTCCGCTCGGAAGACGACGAGATGCGGACACTCAACCATGCCCACACCGCAATTACCATGAGCCCCAAGGATCCCATTTATGGCCTTGATGGCGCGGTCCCCGATTGCGGGCATTACGATGACGAGGCTGCCCGATCAAACTGCCAGTCCGGCACGAATGTCCTGTATGGTGAACGCAATCTTTTTGACGACGCGCCCCCCGGCACAATGCGTCGTGGTACATTCAATCCCGACTTCCCGGGTATGATGGACAAAATGGCTGCCTTTATCGCAAAGGCAATCACCGCGCAGAATTAGGAACTGAAGCCGCCCGATGACTTTTTCGACCGACATTTTCGAAACACCCGACGGGATAAATCTGCGCTTTGGTGTGCAGACGCCCGAAAACGCGCGCCAGCATGTCCTTATCCTGCAAGGGCGCGGGGAGTATATTGAACGTTACCAGGAAACGGCGGACGAACTTGCCGAACGTGGTTTCGGTTGTGTGACCTTTGATTTTCGCGGCCACGGTGGGTCGTCGCGCGAAACGAATGATCCGGTCATGGGATACGTTCATGATGTTGCGCAATATATCGCCGATACACGCCACGTTGTTGACCATGTTAAAAAAGTCCACGGCATTGCCTGCCCGCTGCTGATAACGCACTCGACCGGCGGGTTGGTTGCAGTGGCGATGATGCTTGATCAACCGGATCTGTGGGAAAGCGTGGTGATGGTCGCGCCATTTTTTGGGCTGGGCGGCCCTGATTGGTTGTCACTCGCGGCACAATTTGTCGCCGACAGCATGTGTCGGTATGGATTTGACAAACAGTACCTGCCCGGCCAACGCAAACTAAGCCCGCTTGCCGGGTTCGAGGCCGAAAACATCCTAACTTCCGATCCGGTCCGCCATGCGCGAAATGTTGCCATCTTGCAAAGCAGCCCGGGACTTGTGGTTGGTGGCGTTTCTGCTGGCTGGCTTGATGCCTGTTTCAAGGCGCAAGCATCCCTGACCACCCGGATCGAACAGATGAAGTCCGGCACATGGTCCCTGCCCCCCATCACCATTGTTCTGGCCGGGAACGATCAGGTTGTTTCAAACCAGACGACGGAAGATCTGTTTGGCAACGTACCGTCGATCACCATTGCGGAGATCCCTGAAGCCCGCCACGAAATTCTTCAGGAACGTGACATTTATCGAAACAGGTTCTGGCAAATTTTTGATGCGCACATCTCGCGTACTCAAAAAAAGTGAACCCGGGAGACCTGGACGGTGATTTGAATGAGTTTGACCCTAAAGCTTTGCCAGAAGTTTTGCCTTGGTCGCATCATCAACAAAGGCAGCTTCGATGGCGGTACGGGTCAAACCACTCAGCTCTTCAGGGCTAAAACCAAACACCTCCTCGGCACGCTGATATTCGGCTGCAAGCGAGGTAAAGAAAAACGGCGGATCGTCCGAGCCAAGGGTCACCTTGACCCCCGCGTCGTAGAATTTGCGCAGCGGATGGGATGTGTAATCCGGGAAAACCGAAAGCGCGATATTCGATCCCGGACAAACTTCCAGAACGATATCACGCTTAACCAGTGCTTCGACCAGTTTGGGGTCTTCGATTGACCGCACCCCATGGCCGATCCGTGTCACAGGAAGTTTTTCAATTGCATCCCAGACACTTTGCGATCCTTCGACCTCGCCAGCATGGGTGGTGCAGCCAAGACCGGCATCGCGGGCGATCTTGAACGCCGGATAAAAATCTTCCTGTGTGAACATGCTTTCATTGCCACCCATGCCAAAACCGACAATGTACGGGTGGCGACAATCAACCGTCTCACGCGCGACCTTGACCGCCACATCCGGCCCAACGTGGCGCACACAGGTCATGATAATCC
Organism: Thalassospira sp. UBA1131; assembly: GCF_002311515.1. Taxonomy (GTDB): domain Bacteria; phylum Pseudomonadota; class Alphaproteobacteria; order Rhodospirillales; family Thalassospiraceae; genus Thalassospira. The sequence continues at coordinate 3,395 of NZ_DCAO01000011.1, read as the reverse complement.
GGCCGATAATCCCGGTTTCCTTTTCGGCGCGGTCAATACCGTCAACCACGGCCTCAAGATGATCATCAAAGGACAGGCCACAACCGGCCGCATGGGTTGGCGAACAGAAAATCTCGACATAAAGGGTGCCAACCTTGGCCTGCGCAGTCAGGTAGGAACAGGTCAGATCGGAATAATCCTGCTTGGTGCGGATGGCGGCACTCGCCTTGTCAAAACTGTTGAGGAACTCGGGAAAGTTATTCCAGATATAGCGATCCTGCGCATCATAGATATCATCAGGCAATGTCAGACCATTGCGCTTGGCAAAGCTGCGGACAAGCGAAGGCGTCATCGCCCCTTCAAGATGCAGGTGCAGTTCTGCCTTTGGAATGGTCGTGTTCATCGCGGTGCTCCGGGTTTGTCGGCATCATCTTATAACCGATACCTTCTAACCCAAACCAACCCGCTTGGTCACGCGGCAACCGCACGGCGCGATGATTTGCGCGCAGCACTCCATTGCTGAACGTACGGATCATCGGCCAAGGATGCCAACGG
>NZ_DCAO01000011.1:0-2688 GCF_002311515.1 Thalassospira sp. UBA1131 | reverse complement strand
AGATAATCCTGTGCAACAGCTTCCGGATCAGACACCAGGTCTTCGTACGAAAGATCATACAACTGGCCATTGTGATCCGCTTCAAAACAGGTATTCATCAGACCGACATAACCGCGGTAGTAGTCGGCAAACTCCGCAAGATCATCAGAATAGCGCATCGGTATCGAGAATGGCGTTGTATAGATCGAAAGACAGGTCGCAAGTGGATGGCGATGAGTGTGAATGATCGGTGCATCGGGAAAGACGCGCCGGATCATCTCAACACGCAGGAAATTGGCCGGTGTCTTGTTGGTGACAAACCGCTTTTCGGGCGCATAGGCCTTGAGTGCCGCAAGATACTGTTTGCGAATTTTCTTCGCTGCCTTGGCATCGATGCGCGCCAATTGATCAGAAATCTGGCCACGTCCGACCACATCAATCACCGCCTTGGCAAAGTCGCCGATTTCGCCAGCGGCATGCACATCGGGATGGGCACCAAGAATACGCTCGGTCAGGGTTGTTCCGGATCGCGGCATCCCGACGATAAAGATCGGGCGCGGGCCATCTTCATTCTCAGAACTGATACCTTCAAAAACCGGCGCTGAACGGACCATTTCATGCAAACGCGCAAGCTCACTGAGCTCGCGCGCCATATTAAACGGCCGCTCCGTCCGGTGTGCCCGATGACCCAACCGATAGAAATCAAAGGCCTCTTTCATATTGCCCTTGATTTCCTCAATCTTTGCCCGCGCAAAGGCAGCCTTGTAGTGCTCCATCTTTGCAAGATCGGGATTATCGAGCATTGCGTCCAGCAAACCGGCAGCATTGTCGGGCATCGATTGCGGACGCATAAAGGAAATGATCAGGTATGGCTGCGCGCTGGCGGTCGGCTTCCTGCGAATGATCTCAAGGCTTTCAGTAACCGCACGTTCCACTTCACCCGCCATTGAATAGGAAGAGGCAAGCAACATCCGTATCGCGAGCACATCAGGCTTACGCGCAACGATGCCTTCGAGGACAGAAAATGTCTGCATGTACTTTTCCTGATACAGATAAACGCGCGCAAGCAGCATCTGGGCTTCGTCGAATGTCTCGCTTGTGCCGGGAATTGCATTCAGAATGTCGATTGCTTCGCTCAGTCCCGGGGCAAAACACAATCCGGGGCTTTTGCTGAGCTGTCTTTGAAAGATGACGTCGGCGAGCATATAGCTTAGCCGGTCCTTTTGCGTCGCAGTACGCAAACGCTTTTTGATCGCAGATTCAAATGAAGAGTAGTCATTTGACTGATATGCATATTGCAGGAAGTTCTGAGCGACTGGTCCAAAAAAACGGTCAGTCAACGGAAGCGAATTAAACAGCTTTTTCAGCCTTCTACCTGCACTTGCAACAGAACCCGCCTGCAGCTCGCTCACCGCAGTCATGATCTGGATATCTGTTCTATTGGAGTGCAAACGCAGTATTTGCGCGCCAATCATGGCTGCTCGATCGAACTGCCCGGCCGACATTTCCTGCTTCATTTCAAGCGCAATGTCTTTTTGTGACTGCGTCATTCATCTGTCCCTGGATGCGTATGTTTTGATCTACGCCCCCTCCCCAAGCACGTAACGACTATAAGTCAGTTACATAATACCGCAAAGCACAATCCGGGATCTTCTGACCGATGTTCACGTAATTGTGACAGAACTGCCACATCCTAAAGTTGTCGTTATGGAACAGAATTTCGATGTTGTTTTCGTGATTTAAAGCTGGCGGATGCCAGAACCGCACCGCTGACAATCAGGATGCACCCCACAACAATGGTCGGTGTTGCAATCGCCTTGCCGAACGCGATCAACAAGCAGGTGCTGAGCAACGGCGCGCCATAGGCCAGAACACCGAGGATCTGGATATCACCGTGTTTGGTGCCATGATCCCAGACGAAGAATGCGGCCCCGACCGGGCCCAGTCCGAGCCCGAGAATAGCAAGCCACTGTCTGGCGTCCGGCGTTACCCAGTCTTCGATCATGCCGTGCGTAACAAGGCCAAGAATGGCAGCACCTGCACAAAACCCGCAGACTGCCCCCACCGGAACATTGCGATAGCGCCGGTTCACGACCGAATAACCCGACCACAGAAGTGAACAGATAATTGCCGCCCCGTATCCCAGCGCGAATGCCGGATCAAAGGTCAGGGCTTGCCCCTTACCCACCAGAAGAACAGCGCCGGACAACCCCAGAACGGCACCCCCGGTATGCTGCCATTTCAGGCGTTCGCCGGGCAAAAGTGCGGAGAACAAAACAATCAGCAGCGGCCAAAGATAAGCAATCAGGCTGGCTTCGACCGCAGGCGCGTTTGCCAGCGCGACAAAATAGAAAAAGTGATAGCCAAACAGCCCCGCCACACCAAGCACCCAGGCACCAAGTGGTTGACGCAAGGCGCGAACCACATCACCACCGCGGAGCGTAATCCAGAGCGCACTGAAAATGCTCGCAATACCAAAGCACAAACTGACCAATTGAAACGGCGGGATGTCGGCGACTTCGGTCGTGAACAGGGCAAGCATGGCCCAAAGAATTACGGCAACCGAACCGATCAAGGTTGCCTTACGTTTTTCATCCATCGCACCCATCCGAGTTTGCTGATTTTGCAAACCGGAAGATGCACCTGTTTGACGATCCGGTCTTTGCCCAAACTCCGGAAGTTCGCGACAAGTATCTGGTGGGAAGTATG
>NZ_DCAO01000132.1:96267-97371 GCF_002311515.1 Thalassospira sp. UBA1131 | reverse complement strand
ATCCCAGTCTTCCATCTTTTTCGGAAAGGCCCGGTGGGCGGCTTCGCGCTTGTGCGATGGGGATACCACTGGCAACCAGTTTGCCTTGTCCCAACGTGTGCGACGGCCAAGATGGGTCAGCTGGATCATGACAGCAGCACCCTGTTCATGCACCGCATCGGTCAGATCCTTCATCCACGGAACGACTTCATCCTTCCAGACCAGAAGGTTGTTGAAAACCGGCGGGCTGTCCTTTGATACCGCAGCCGACCCCGCCGTCATCGTCATGGCAACACCGCCCTTGGCGCGTTCGACATGATAGGCGCGATAACGGTCCTTTGGCATGCCGTCCTCCGGATAGGCCGGTTCGTGCGACGTCATCATGATGCGGTTACGCAGCGTCAGATTTTTAAGCTGATAAGGCTGAAGAAGCGGGTCGTTGGACATTTGCGGGGCTCCGGGTTTGAACTCTCTGCCCATGACGATATTCAGAAATGTACAGTTATGTCAATTTCAAGTTCACTGATGTATATTTCAGATACATTCATGTACACTCTGCTTGTCGCGATCCGGGCAGTTTGCTAAGGAAACGTCCATGGAAGAACAGATTGAAGATATCGCCGGACAAAATAGCGGCTGGCGCGGATCGGCCGAGGTCTGGCTGAACGCGGCCTACGACGCCCTGCTTGAAACCGGCGTCGATGGTGTCAAGATCCAGCCACTGGCAAAACGCCTGAACCTGTCACGCACCAGCTTCTATTGGTTTTTCAAGGACCGGAAGGAGTTGCTGGGTGCCCTGCTGGATCTCTGGCGCGAAAAAAACACCGGTAATCTGATCAAACAAACAGAGGCCTATGCCGAGACCGTCTCGGAAGCGATGCTGAACATTATCGATTGCTGGCTGATGCCCGACCTGTTTGACTCGCGTCTTGAATTTGCCGTACGCAGCTGGTCGATGCAGTCCGACGATGTCAGGGCTGAAATTGAAAAGGCCGATCAGCAACGCCTTGATGCGCTCACCAAATTGTTCATCCATTTTGGACAGGAAGAACGCATGGCCGACGTCCGCGCCCGTGCGATCTATCTGGTACAGATCGGCTATATCTCGATGAAAGCAAACGAAGA
>NZ_DCAO01000132.1:92430-96060 GCF_002311515.1 Thalassospira sp. UBA1131 | reverse complement strand
CCGACAAGTGATCGATCCGGTGCGTCCGCGGCACCTTCGACGCGCCAGTCATCCTGCGGAACCAGAACATCCAGCCCGGCAACCGCCGTTCGATAAAGGTCCGGCCGGAAGACATCGGGGATGACGGCCTTAAGATCCGTGTCTTGGGGAATTTGTCGCCAACGCTTCATTTGTTCGCCAATCCAGCGGCCCTGTGACAACCACGGGAAAGTCGCAGTGTAGCGGTAAAAAACGTGGCGGTCAGGCAGATCGATGGGTGGCTCACCCGGACGTAACACCGGCTTACCGCTCAGCGATGCCTTAAGCACTTCGAACGGCGCGCCGACATTGGCCTCCTCAGACAGTATATGTGCCAACTCAACGCGGTTACCCGGCTGGTCTGCCCACTCAGCAGCCCGGACAAGCGCACGCACAAGTGCAGAAACAAGTTCCGGATTGCTCTGTGCCCAGTCTTCCCGCAGGCCAAGAACCTTCTCCGGGCTTCGTGACCAGATATCGTCCTTAAGCGCAACAATCACGCCATCACCGTGAAACACCGCGCGCTGGTTCCATGGTTCGCCCACGCAATAACCATCCACCCAGCCATTGCGCAGACTGTCAAACATGCGCGGCGGCGCGATCACGCCGATATTCACATCCATGTCCGGATCAATCCCGGCTGCCGCCATCCAATAGCGAAGCTCATAGTTATGGCTTGAGAACGGAAACACGGTGGCAAAGGACAGGATCGGGCGCCCTTCGGCCTTGTCTTCATCAATGACCTTTTTAAGCGCTCTTGCCGACCGCCCACGCGGACCAAGCATCGCATTCGGGTCGGCCTCCAACATGCGCTGATAAAGCTGGGTCGAGACAGTAATCGCATTGCCACCACGGCCCAACGCCATCGGCACGACGATATTTTGAACCGGCAAGCCGCCAAGCCCAAGCCGTGCCGCAATCGGAATTCCCGCCAAAAGATGGGCTGCTTCAAACATCCCAAAGGAAAGCTTGTCACGAATGGCTGCCCATGACATTTCACGGACCAGTTCCAGATCGATATTTTCCTGCTGGGCAAACCCCATGGCGCGCGCCACCACCGGAATGGCACAATCGACCAGTGGAACAAAACCAAGACGAACCTTGTTAGCCATCCATCAAAACTCCAACTGAAACGCCGTGATGACGCTTTGCGCGATTTCATAAATCTTGCGATTTTGCTTCATGGCGTTTTTGCGCAGCAGCGCATAAGAATCTTCTTCGGACAGACCTTTTTCTTTCATCAGGATGCCCTTGGCCCGTTCAATCAGTTTGCGTTCATTGAGCTTCGCCTGCGCTTCATCACGTTCGCGGCGCAGCTGATCAAAGACGTTGAACCGTGAAATCGCCATTTCGACAATCGGGCGAATGCGGTCCTGACGCAGGCCATCAACCACATAGGCACTGACACCTGCCGACACCGCCTCGTGGATCATGGATGCGTCACTTTGATCAACGAACATCGCAATCGGGCGCGCAATGGCACGCGACACCTGAAACATCTGTTCAAGCGTATCGCGGTCGGGGTTTTCAAGATCGATGATGATGATGTCTGGTGCCAACGCCTGAATACGTTCGACCAGATTATGGGACGTGCCGATACGGGCCACGCGGGTATAGCCGCTTTCAACCAGACCACGCTCGACAATCGCCGCACGGTCCGGATTTTCGTCAATCACCAGAATATTGAATTCTTCCAGCTTCACCAACTAACCCTAACTCCCTGACAGCCTGAAATGGCTGCGCCTCTCTGAGATATTTTTTATATGCTCCGTCCCGTTTACGGGTCCGGATTATTGGTTTCGGGATGCGGCACCGACCGCATCCCGAAAAGATCATATCAAACAGCGTATCTTATTCAGCCGGAACCGGCTGCGCTGTACCCGAAGTCCCGAAACGTTCTGACTGCGCCGCATCGAAACGCGCCTTTTCTTCGGCCTGGGTTTCCGCCGAGAAACGGACAGCCAAAGCCGCGAACGAGCAGATGATCACGGCCAGACCGAGATACAGAAGACCTTCCTGATAGGTAAGTGCTTCGGACTTGAACAGGAAGCCCGCCGCAACCGCGCCGGCATTACCGCCCGCACCGACAATACCGGCAACAGAGCCAAGCGCCTTGCGGTTGACAAACGGCACAATCCCGAAGGTTGCACCTTCTGACATCTGAACAAACAGCGAGAAGACGATCATCACCGAAACGGCCACAACCAGTGCTTCCATCTGCGAGAAGGCAACAAGTGCGACGCCTTCGATGAACAGTGCCATGAACAGGAATTTCACACGACCAGAAAGGCCACCCTTGGCAGCAAATTTGTCAGAGAACACACCACCCAGCGTACGGGCAAAGATGTTCATCAAACCAAACAGACCGGCAATCATGCCAGCGGTTGCCAATGAAAGCTCAAACTTGTCGAAGAAATAGATCGCCGCAATGTTGTTGATCGTCAGTTCGACACCAAAGCAGGCGGCATACACCAGGAACAATGCCCAGACACGGTAATCGGAAACGGCTGCCATCATGCCCTTGGCGGCACCGGCAGTATCGTCTTCCGGCTTAAGCGCGCCACTTTTGCGCATGTCGGCATAGTTGCCTTCAGGGCAGTCGGTGGTGAAGACCCAGTACAGCACGGCAACAACCAGCATGATCGCACCCGGGAACACCATCGCCAGACGCCAGCCCATGGTTTCAGCCACGCCAAAACCAAGAACCATCGCAAGGATTGCTGGCATTACCATCTGGGTCACGCCACCGCCAAGGTTACCCCAACCCGCCGTCGTGGCATTGGCCGTACCGACAACGTTTGGCGCAAACATCATGGAGGTATGATACTGCGTGATGACAAAGGATGCGCCGATAGACCCAATGGCCAGACGGGCAAGCAGGAAGGTTTCATAACTGTCGGCAAGACCGATCAGCATGACCGGAAGCGACCCAAGCACCAGAAGACCGGTATAGGTCTTGCGCGGGCCGATCTTGTCGCAAAGCGGTCCGATCAAAAGTCGGACCAGAACCGTAATCGCGACCGAGGCAATGATGGTACTGCCGATTTCGCTTTTGCTAAGGCCCAGATCATCGCGCACCAGCGGCATCAGCGGTGCGATCCCGAACCAGCCAAAGAAGCACAGGAAGAATGAAAGCCAGGTGAGGTGGAAAGTACGCATCTGGACAGTCTTGAGACTGAATAGATTTATGCGTGTAGCCTTGTTCTTGATTTCCATAACATTGAAGCCCTTCGTTTAGGTCGCGCAGAGCTTGATGTTTGCTTTGTACGACCGACGGTTTTTCCCCATGGGCCTCATGCTTCATCTGGAAGATGTCCGCAGGCGGCCCGTCATTCGTATCGGAAAGGCTGCGCGCTCATCGCGCTGCTGTTCCAAACGTCTGATCGTCCGCCGTTGGACGAAGAACTGTGAGCCACCCGTCATTGGGCATGCTTTCGTCAAAGCTGCTCACACGAAACCGGCATTGCAAACACCGCGCCAGTTCTTCCGCGATGCGGGACAATTCCATCAAATGGTTGAAAATAATCATAATTTGGCGACCGCATCTGCACAGGATGTTTTTCAGTCCGCCAAAATGACTATTTTTTGCACAAATTTAAATCACTCACTTTT
>NZ_DCAO01000132.1:91930-92263 GCF_002311515.1 Thalassospira sp. UBA1131 | reverse complement strand
AAGAGCGCGGGCAGTGTCGCCTGCGGCTCCGGCGAAAAAGCCGATTGTATATATAAAGAATCCAAAGACGGGTTCACCGGATAACGACGTCCGTTGCGAAATGCCTCTTTTGAGGGCAGGCCGCATCGGGCGTTTTTTTTGTGCCAATTCGCATCCCGCGACGAGGAGCCAGAGACAAATGAACCACGTCACTGCTGCATTACGAACCGCCAAAGCCCGCCTGGTTGTCATCGGCAACGGCATGGCCGGCATGCGGACCGTTGAAGAAATCCTGAACCGCGCACCAGACAAATATGACATCACCGTTTTCGGTGCCGAGCCGCGCGTGAACTA
>NZ_DCAO01000132.1:89476-91796 GCF_002311515.1 Thalassospira sp. UBA1131 | reverse complement strand
AAAGTGGTGATTTCCAAAAGCGGAACCGAAACCGAGTATGACCAGCTTTTGCTGGCAACCGGTTCTGATCCGATCATCATCCCGGTTCCCGGTCACAAGCTTGACGGCGTTGTCACCTTCCGCGATGTCGATGATGTCGACACCATGCTTGGCGCAGCAGCCAAGGGCGGCCCGGCAGTCGTCATCGGCGGCGGCCTTCTGGGCCTTGAAGCGGCTGTTGGCCTACAATCGCGCGGCATGGATGTCACGGTTTTGCATCTGGCAGGCCATGTTATGGAACGCCAGCTTGACCCGTCGGCAGGTTATCTTCTGGCGCAAGAACTGGAACGTCGCGGCATCACGGTAATTACCGAGGCCGATACCGCCGAAATCGTTGGCAGCGAAAATGTTACCGGGGTTCGCCTTAAAGACGGACGCATGATCCCGGCTGATCTGGTGGTTATGGCTGTTGGCATTCGCCCCAATGGGCGCCTTGCCGCAGACGCGGGTGTTGCAGTCGAACGCGGCATCGTGGTTGACGATGTCATGACCACCAGTGATCCGGCGATCTTTGCCGTTGGAGAATGCGTTCAGCACCGTGGTCAATGCTATGGCCTGGTCGCCCCGCTGTTTGAAATGGCCAAATCACTGGCCGATCACATGGCCGAAATCGAAACCGATGGCTATACCGGCTCAGTCACCTCGACCAAGCTTAAGGTGACAGGCGTCGATGTTTTTTCCGCAGGTGATTTTTCCGGCGGCGGCGAGACAGAGGAAATCGTTTTTCGCGATGCCGGTCGCGGCGTTTACAAGCGCATCGTCCTTGAAGACGGCAAGATCAAGGGTGCGGTCCTGTATGGCGACACATCCGATGGCGGCTGGTATTTCCAGCTGATGAAGGACGGTGAAGACGTCACCGAACTGCGTGACACACTTGCCTTTGGTCAGGCATTTGCGGGGGGATCTTCTGGAAACCCTCTTGATGCCGTTGCAGCCCTGCCAGACGATGCAGAAATTTGTGGCTGTAACGGCGTTTGCAAAGGATCGATCGTTGCCGCCATCAGTGAAAAGAGCCTGACCACCCTTGATGAGGTCAAAGGCCACACCAAGGCATCGGCATCCTGCGGGTCATGCTCTGGCCTTGTTGAAAACCTGTTGGCTGCAACCCTTGGCGGCGATTATCAGGCCGCGACGGTCAAGCCGATCTGTACCTGTACTGATCATGATCATGACAGCGTCCGTCGCCTGATCATTGCCAAAAACCTGAAATCCATGCCGGCTGTCATGCAGGAACTGGAATGGAAGTCATCTGATGGCTGCCATGTTTGCCGCCCGGCTTTGAACTATTACCTGCTGGCGGCGTGGCCGGGTGAATATGTCGATCACGGTGCGTCACGCTTTATCAACGAACGCGTTCACGCCAACATCCAGAAAGACGGCACCTATTCGGTCATTCCGCGCATGTGGGGTGGCTTGACCAACCCGCGCGAATTGCGTGCGATTGCCGATGTTGCTGACAAGTTCGAAATTCCCACCGTCAAGGTTACCGGCGGTCAGCGCATTGACCTTTTGGGGGTCAAAAAAGAAGACCTGCCGGCTGTCTGGGCCGATCTGAATGCGGCGGGCATGGTATCGGGTCATGCCTATGGCAAATCGCTTAGAACGGTCAAAAGCTGCGTTGGGCAGGAATGGTGTCGCTTTGGCACCCAGATGTCGATGGGCATGGCCGTCGAACTGGAAAAAATGACATGGGGGTCATGGATGCCCCACAAGTTCAAAATGGCCGTATCGGGCTGCCCGCGTAACTGCGCCGAAGCAACCATCAAGGATTTCGGCGTTGTGGCCACCGATGGGGGCTGGGACCTGCATGTTGGTGGCAATGGTGGCATTCATGTCCGTGCGACCGATCTTTTGTGCAAGGTCACCTCTGACGACGAGGTCAAGGAATATTGCGGCGCCTTCATTCAACTTTACCGGGAAGAGGCCCGTTACCTTGAACGCACGGCCCCTTGGATCGAACGGGTTGGCCTGAAACATGTTCAGGAACGGGTCGTCGATGATGAAGCTAACCGCAAGGCGCTGTTTGAACGCTTCATGATCAGTCAGAAAACAGCGCAGATTGATCCATGGGCAGAACGCGCATCCGAAGGCGTTGACGCGCACGAATTCACCCCCCTTTCGATGGTCGCAGCGGAGTAAGACAGATGAGCAACACTCTGACATGGGTAGAAGTCGGGCCCGCTGCCAACATCCCGCAGCAAGGGGCACGCACCCTTCAAACCGAAACGGATCGCATTGCGATTTTCAGAACACTTGATGATCAGATCTTTGCATTGCTGGA
>NZ_DCAO01000132.1:89075-89339 GCF_002311515.1 Thalassospira sp. UBA1131 | reverse complement strand
ACCTGTCCGTTGCATAACATGGTGTTCTCGCTTGAAACCGGCGAGGCACAGGGGCCCGATGACGGCTGTGCTGCCAAGGTGGAATGCAAGGTCATTGACGGGATTGTCCGTGTTGGCCTGACCGAACTGCAAGCTGGATTGCGCCATGCAGGATGAGGTCAAAACAACCTGCCCCTATTGCGGTGTTGGCTGTGGCCTGATCATTTCGCCAACCCGTGACGGATGGGCTGTCGGCGGTGATCCGGATCATCCGGCCAATTTCGG
>NZ_DCAO01000132.1:85612-88865 GCF_002311515.1 Thalassospira sp. UBA1131 | reverse complement strand
TTTTATGTCTCGGGTCAACTTCTGACCGAGGATTACTACGTCGCCAACAAGCTGATCAAGGGCTTCATCGGATCGCCGCATATCGATACCAATTCCCGGCTATGCATGGCCTCGACCGTAGTGGGACATAAACGGGCGTTTGGCGCGGACGTTGTGCCGGGCTGTTACGAGGATCTTGAAATCGCCGATCTGGTCATTCTGACCGGATCAAATCTGGCATGGTGTCACCCGGTGCTGAACCAGCGCCTGCGTGCGGCCAAGGAGAAGCACGGCACAAAGATCGTCGTGATTGATCCCAGGCGGACGGCAAGTTGCGATATTGCCGATCTGCACCTGCCGATCAAACCGGGCAGCGACGTTGCCCTGTTTAACGGGTTGCTGGCCTGGCTTGATCAAACCCGCAATACCGATCTTCGTTACGTAGCCCGTCATGTGACCGGCTACGAACACGCCGTGGCAGAAGCACGTGCTGACTGCCCTGATATCGAGACAACCGCAGAAAAATGCGGGCTCGACACCCATGAAAGCGCTGATGAACTCGGCTCGGGTCTGGGAAAACTGGAAACGTTCTTTAATTGGTTTGCCGCCTTTGAACGCACCGTCACCGTGTTCTCGCAAGGGGTTAATCAGTCCTCAAGCGGATCGGACAAGGTCAATTCGATCCTGAATTGCCATCTGGCAACAGGGCGCGTCGGAAAGCCGGGTTCAAGCCCGTTCTCCGTCACCGGCCAGCCCAATGCCATGGGCGGACGCGAAGTTGGCGGGCTTGCCAATCAGTTGGCCGCCCACATGAACCCCAATGACCCGATTGATGTTGATCGCGTACGTCGGTTCTGGAAATCCGATGTTCTTGAACAGGGCGAAGGATACAAGGCGGTTGATATGTTCCGCGCCATTGAACGTGGGGAAATCAAGGCTGTGTGGATCATGGCGACCAATCCGGTCGTCAGCCTTCCGGATGCCGATCGCGTTCGGCTTGCGCTGTCGCGCTGTCCGCTTGTGATTGTTTCGGACGTGGTGAACGATACAGATACATTGCGCCATGCCGACATCAAACTCCCCGCTGCCGGTTGGGCCGAAAAATCGGGCACGGTCACCAATTCCGAACGTCGCATTTCGCGCCAACGCCCGTTCCGAGAGGCCCTTGGCAATGCCAAGCCAGACTGGTGGATCATGTCCGAAGTCGCCAAGGCCATGGGCTTTGCCAAGGCATTCAAATACAAGGACCCAAGCGACATCTTTGCCGAGCACGCCGCCCTGTCGGAATTCGAAAATGATGGCACACGTGCCTTTGATATCGGCGCATGGCACAAGGCCAGAAAATCGGCCTATGACAGTATGGAACCGTTTCAATGGCCGGCATCGCGCAAATCTCAGCCTGTGAATGGCGCAACCCGCCTTTATGGCGATGGGATCTTCACCACATCAAGTGGGCGCGCCAAGATGCTTGGCCTTACCCACAGCGGCCCGCAATCTCAAACCAGCCGGGAATACCCGCTGATTGCCAATAGCGGTCGTTACCGCGATCAGTGGCACACCATGACCCGGACAGGCACTGCCGCCCGGCTCAGCGCGCATCGCCCCGAACCGTTGCTTGAAATTCACCCAAAGGATGCTGCGCTTTACGGCCTTTCTGATGGCGGGATCGCCCGGATCAGAAGCCCGCATGGTACTGCGTTGATGCGGGTGGCAATTACGGATGCACAAACACCAGGACAGGTTTTCGTTCCGATGCACTGGAACGATGTCTTCTCGGCCGCGGGTGGGATTGGTCGACTACAGCCCCCCAATGTTGACCCCCACTCCGGCCAACCCGAAAGCAAACATCTTCCGGTCGCCCTCGAACCGTTTAGCGCCAAATGGCAGGGATTGCTGTTTTCAAGCACACCGGTCGATCTTTCCAAACTGCCCTACTGGGTCGGTGCGACCGGACCGGGCAGCATGGTCTACGAAATCGCCGGTGATGCCCCGATCCTGTTTAAATCCCTTTTGCCGATTGCCGCAAACAGGGACGTTGAGCAGATCATTGAATATTCCGACGCCAACAAGGGGGTCCATCGGTTTGCCCGCCTCGAGGGTGATCGGATTACCGGGGCGCTGTTTGTCGGCCCGGATCGCCCGGCACTTGGTCGTGAGTGGGTTTCAAACCTGTTTGGTGCGAATGCCATCGCGCCGGTTGAACGCAACGCGCTTTTGGCCGGGCGGATGCCCGATGCCGGGGCGATCAATGATCGCCTGATTTGTTCGTGCTTCTCGGTTGGCTTGGCCGCAATCAGCAAAGCCATCTCTGAACAGAATGCCGTGACGGCGACCGATATCGGCCGCCTGCTTCAGGCCGGGACAGGATGCGGATCCTGCGTGCCGGAGATAAAGGAGATTCTCGATGACGTATTACCGCGCGCCGCAGAATAACACTCTGAACGCCACGGCACCTCGGGCAAACACCGATCAGCCAGACGAAAAATTCGCCTACTTCCCGGCATTTGTGAAAGTTCAGGGCAAGAAGGTTGTCGTGCTTGGGGGCGGCGAAGTTGCCGCGGGCAAGCTCCGCCTTCTGCTGCGCAGTCACGCCGACATCACGGTGATTGCGCCTGAAGTGTGCGATGATGTTGCAAACATGCACAATGCCGGTCAGATCACATGGGAACGCGCCCCGTTTGTCGATACCATGATTAATGGCGCGATCATGGTGTTTGACGCGACGGACAATCCCCACCTGACCAAGCGGGTCGAGGCGGCAACCAAACGACGCAACATCTTGCTGAATGTCGTCGACAAGACCGCGCATTGCGATTTCATTGTGCCCGCCATTCTTGATCGCGCCCCAATCATGATCACGATCTCGACGGGTGCCTGCGCCCCGGCACTGGCACGCATGTTACGGCAACGACTTGAAACCGTGTTCCCGGCAACCTTGTCAAACATTGCCAAAATCGCCCGTGATGCCCGCGAAACCGTGGCCGCACATTTAAGCGACAGCCTTTCACGACAGCGCTTCTGGACCCGTTTTTTCCAAAACGCCTTGCGCGCGGACAACACTGGCAAAGTCACGCCCGATGACCTCGCACATGAACTCCGCACCTTTGTCCCGCAAGGCAGCAGCGCAACCGTGCCGTCCGGCCAATCCTTGCAGGTCACGATCAGCGCCGATAACGCCTATGACATCCCGCACGGTATTGCCGGCAACATCGAAACAGCCGATATCATTTTCCACGACAAAGATGTGGCACCCGACATCCTTGCCCTGGCCCGC
>NZ_DCAO01000132.1:15285-85508 GCF_002311515.1 Thalassospira sp. UBA1131 | reverse complement strand
GACACCGGATTGGCGATCAGCAAACAGATCCAGTTCTTTACCCAACAGGGCATGAACGTCCTGCGGCTTTGTCGAAACTGACCGCTGTGACAGTGAAGTACCTAAGTTTTCTGGAATTACGACAATTCGGAAACCGGCCTCCTAGTAAGATAGAACCTAGTTTGAGTATCAAACTTACTAATAAATCATTCACTTCGCACTTCTGATTTCTGCAAACCATAACAACACGATTTGGGCAGTTTTTTTTTGGCGCCTGCCCAAACAATCATGGCGTTAATGAAGTGACTATATGGCTAAATATCAAAGTTAGTCGGAAGGACGATCATATCGCGAATCGTGACGGTCCGCGGCCGTGACAGCATGTAAATTACCGCATCCGAGACCTCCTCTGGATCGAGCAATGCTCCGTTTTCCTTGGCTTTGCGCAGGTTTTCTTCCGGCCAGTCGGCCAGAAGGGCCGAAACGACAGGTCCCGGAGACACCTGGGCGACACGAATGCCGTGTTTATTAAGCTGACGGCGCATGGTCTGGACAAAGCAGGTCATCGCCCATTTTGATCCGGAATAAACCGGTTCCCACTGGATGGGCATATGCCCGGCAACGGAGGCAGTAACAATAATATCGCCAGTCCCGCGTTCCTGCATGTGCGGGATCACATCACGGACGTTTTTCATCACTGCATTGACGTTCAAATTCAGCATCCTGTCGATGGTTGCCGTATCGGTTTCAACCAGATCACCGCCGATATAAGACCCGGCATTACAATGCAGAATATCGATGTGATCGACCTTTTCCAGGATTTCGGGAACCATGGCCGCACAGCTGTCGACATCAAGAAGGTTAGTGTGCTGGGCAATCGCATTTTCTCCAAGATCGCCTGCCAACTCGGTAAGCGCATCCTTGTTGTAATCCACCATTACAACCTTTGCACTCGCGTCAAGTAACGCACGTGTAGTCGACAGACCAATGCCCGATGCGGCACCAGTGACAACGGCAATCTTGCCCTTAAGTGATTGAACCATAATATATCTCCGAAAGAATTAGGTTTGGGATCAGACAGCGAGAAAGCCGCCATCGACAGGAAGAACGGCGCCACTGACAAAGCACGCAGCATCATCAAGCAGCATGACGATGGCGCTTGCGACATCTTCGACCTCGGCAAAGCGGCCATGGGGATGGCGCACCATCATCGGTTCACTTTTAGCCGGGTCAGACCAAGAGTTCACCGCCAGTTCAGTCATGGTGATCGTCGGAGCCACCGCATTAACGCGGATGCCATGCGGGCCAAGTTCCCTGGCCATCACACGCGTCGCACCTTCGAGTCCGGCCTTGGACGCGGCATAGCACATATGGTCGACAAAGCCGCGGTGCCCAGCAATGGACGTGACATTGACAATCGCCCCGCCCCCGCCCGCCGCAACGCGCGCACGGGCGAACTCCTGAGCGCATATCAGGGCAGCACGCAGATTGATCCCCATGACGGTTTCATAGCCCTCATCGGTCATCCCAAGCACGCTTTCAAGAACGTTGGTCCCCGCGCAATTGATCAGGTAATCCACCGTACCGGCTGATTTCATTGCCTTGCGAGCCGCATCGCTATCGGCCAGATCGACGCAAATGCCCTCTGCCCCGATTTCACGCGAGAGTGCATCCAGATCGGATTGCGTGCGCGCCATGGCAACGACCGACGCGCCGCGTTTGGCCATGTTTTCGGCACAGGCACGCCCGATCCCCTTACCGGCACCGGTGATGATGACTTTCTTCCTTGAAAATATATCTGTCATATCTCGACGTTTTCCCTGATGTCAGATCGCGCAATGCCTTGTTTTTATTGACATATACCCTGTCTTATTGGCGTGCGCAGGATTGGTTATCTCATGGTTTCGAGTAAAAGCTCCGCCGTCAGGTCATCGGTCACAAGTGTGTCGACAAGCCCCCGCTTGATCGCGGCCCTGATGATCGGGACCTTATGCTTGCCTGCGGCGGTCAGGATCTTGTTGGGAATATCTGCCAGCGCATTCAGGTTCACCCCGACAGTGCGCGCGTTGAGCGGATGATCAATCTCGTTACCCTCGGCATCGAGGAAACGACCAAGCACATCACCGACCGCACCCGCATCACGCAATTCCTGCATGGTCACATCACGCGGCAAACCGTACTTGACCATGAATGACAGGTCGGAAACGTCACCAACCACCAGCAAGGCCGCATCTGCCGACATGCATCGCTCGATATGCGATGCATAGATTTCCTGGCTAAGGAACACATCCTTATCGACATCATCGGGCAGATAAATCGGCGCCACCAGATGGGAATAATTGGCATCAAACCGTTCGGCAAAGCCCGATGCAATGCTAAAGGCATTGAACGACGATCCGGCCGACGTCCCCCCCATCAGGGCAAGGATCTCAAGATCTGGAAGAGACTGAAGCGGCAAACGCTCCATGGCGCGCTGCAATGTTACACCCCATGAAACGCCAATTCTTTTCCACTGCTCGTTCTTGAGTGTTGTTGAAAGATAGTGGGCCAACGCCGCCCCGACAGGGGCGTGATAGTCATAATTGGCGTGATCAACCGGTACCACCAGTGCCTTGCCGACACCGGCAAGCTCAAGTCGTTTTTGTGCCTCAAGGCGGGTCACAAATGGTGACTCGATCTGGATTTTCACAATTCCAAGCGATTTCGCCTTTTGGATCGCCTGATTAACACGAAGACGCGTAACTCCCATATCGCGTGCGACTTCGGCCTGCGTCTGGCCGTTCACATAGTAACGCCAACAGACCTCGGTTACGAACCCTTCCCCGTCCTCAAGCGGCTCTCTTGGCATGCTTTATTTCCTCTCATGACCCTGCGCATTGCGGCAGTATGTTTTGTTATAGGTAGCAAACTAACAAATGTATTTAAAAAATTACAAATGAAAATTTTCACTTGCATGCAGTTTAATACATATGCATTCTTCCGGCGACTGGAATCGCGATTCCAAAGCAGCGCAAGACTGCTGATGGCGATATCCCATCATTCCAACGGGAGGAAAACCAATGAATTATGCACTTAAAGTGGGCGCGTCCGCTTTGGCGATGGCTGTTGCCTCAAGCGCGGCATATGCCGATGACGCATTCTGGAAAGAAGCCGCCAAGTCCTATCAGGATGTCACCCTGCGCGGTGTGACAGAGTCTACACCGCCCTCGAACTATATCCGTGAAGTTCTTGCACCGGAATTCGAAGAGCTGACCGGCATCCGGGTCGATATCGAAACCACGTCCTGGGATCAAATGTATGACAAGGCCATCAAGGACATGGAAGCCGGTACGGGCATCTATGACATGGTCTTCATCGAACAGGACATCGTCTACTCCTATCTGGCACGCGACTTCCTGACCGACACGACAAAACTTCTGGCCGACAACCCAGACCTGAAGGCACCGACTTATAGCGAAGACAACTTCACCACCTTTGCTGATTATTTCCGCGGTAAGAACGGTGATCTGTACGGCGTTCCGATGGAAGCGTTTATCAAGATCTATCTCTATCGCACCGATCTGTTCAATGATCCGGAGATCAAGGCGGCCTTTAAAGAGCAGACAGGTCGCGATCTTGTCCCGGCTAAGACCCATGAAGAATATGCCGAAATCGCACAGTTCTTCACCAAATGGGGTGAAGATCACGACATGGATTTGTGGGGCACGACCGCACAGGCCCATACCGGCCATCCTGCATCATGGTACGAGTTCTTTGAAACCATCGCACCGACCTATGGTGTCTATAACTGGGGCATCGATGCTGATAACAATTACGCGGCATCGGTCGCCAATGGCGGCGAAATGAACAGCGATGAAGCCAAGGAAGCCATGAAATGGTGGCTGAGCATGCGCGATATCGCGCCGCCTGAAAGTAACGCATCCACATGGACCGAAGTCGGCACCACCTTTGGTGCGGGCCGCGTGGCTCAGGGGCTGGTTTACGGCGAAAATGCCGGCTGGATTGCTGCCGATGAGACCAAGTCACTCGTTGTTGGCAATGTTGGCGTTGCCCTTCCGCCGATGGAAGACGGCATTCTTGAAGAAGTCGAAGGTGGCGAAGGCTACATCGGCTATTACGATGGCGGTGCATTTGGCATTCCTTCAACCTCAAAAAATCAGAAAGCCGCGATGCTATTCCTTCAATATATCGGTCAGGACGAAGTTCAGCCGGACTGGGCTGTTGCCGCACCGCGCGTGACCAACAAGACCACCTATGATGACCCCAAGGTTCAGGCGATGAACCAGGAACTTGGCGGCTATTATGACCTGCTACGTGACAAGGGATACCTGTTTGCCGGTGCCCCGGCATATCCGTTCCACGCTCAGGTGCGCGAAGCCACAGCCCCGATCCTTTATCAAATCCTGACCGGCGATCTTGGCCCGGAAGAAGGACTTGATCAGATGGCAGCCGAGGCCGAGGCCGAGCTGACCGACCTTGGCTATCGCAAATAGGTCTGTTTCCTGAGAACATCCCTCGTGGTCGTTGTCCATTCATCGGGCAGCGGCCACGAACTGACTTGGTCCTTTGAGGGGCCATGACAGCCTGACTGCATCTTTTTCCAGGGAGTAGACGATGCAATCCAACAAACTCGGTTGGATCCTCCTGGCCCCGACGCTGGTGATCCTGTTTTTTTTCGGTGTTTTGCCGTTTCTCTATGTCGTTTTTGTCTCGTTCCATCAATGGAACCCGTTTGCGGCATCACCTGAAATGATCTTTAACGGGGCGGAGAATTTTCGCCGCATTGTCTTTGATGAAGCCTTCCTCAATTCGCTCAGCGTGACTGTGGCGTTTGTGGTTTTTGCCGTGCTGTCCGAACTGATTATCGGATATCTGCTGGCACAGGCCTTCATGAAGGAATTCCCCGGAAAATCCATATTCCGCACCATTCATACCCTGCCCCTTATCATGGCGCCGATCATTGTGGGGTCCGTCTGGAAACTGATGACAACACCCTCAATCGGTATCATTCCGCATTATCTGGATGAGTGGTTTGGCATCACGATGAATATCGGCACATCGGCCCCTGCGGCCTTTATGACGATTGTCATCATGGATATCTGGCACTGGACGCCGCTTGTCACTCTGACATTGATTGCGGCACTTGTTTCCCTGCCGCGCGATCCGTTCGAGCAGGCCCAGATTGATGGTGCGAACAAAGCGCAGACCTTCTGGCACATTACCCTGCCGATGATCACACCGGCCCTGGTTGCAACGGTCTTTATCCGACTGATGGACGCCCTTCGTACCGTGGATGAAGTCTGGATGCTGACTGGCGGCGGGCCCGGGTCATCGACCCGTTTCCTTGGTGTCCATATCTTCAAGGAAGTCTTCCCCAAAACCAATTACGGGTACGGGTCAACCATTTCCGTGATCGTGCTTTACCTGACTATCGTGGCCTGCTGGCTGCTCTATGTCAGCATGCTGGCCCCGCGCAAGAACCGGAAGGGATAAGACCATGAAAAAGCGTAATCCGCTACTCACCACCCTCTTCTGGATCATGATCAGTCTGCTGACGCT
The DNA here is from genome assembly GCF_002311515.1 of Thalassospira sp. UBA1131. Lineage (GTDB taxonomy): Bacteria > Pseudomonadota > Alphaproteobacteria > Rhodospirillales > Thalassospiraceae > Thalassospira. The sequence goes on along the minus strand of NZ_DCAO01000132.1, from coordinate 79,970 downwards.
GTTCCCGATCTATTGGCTGTTTGTCATATCGGTCAAACCGGCCGTGCAGCTTTTCAGCACTCCGGATCTGATCGTTAACAACCCCTATTGGGGCAACTATACCGAGGTGCTTGGCAACCGCCTGCTGCGCAGCTACATGGTCAATTCGCTGGTGATTTCGACCGGCAATGCCGTGCTTTGCACCGTGCTTGGTTTCTTTACCTGTTATGCCCTGTCGCGATTTGCCATCCGAGGCAAGGAATCGATCTTCTTCTGGACGATCACCAATCGCATGGCACCACCGGCGGTATTCCTGCTGCCGCTATTTCTTTTGATGACGCAGGTTTATCGCATCGGGGATTTTACCCTGCTTGATACCCGCATTGGCATGATTTTGGTTTACTGCACCTTTAACCTGCCCTTTGCCATCTGGACCTTGCGCCCGACGATTGATGCCATCCCGCGCGAGCTGGATGAAGCAGCCTATGTCGATGGCGCAAGCCCGTGGAAGGTAATCACCGAAATCGTCTTTCCGCTGTGCCGCCCGGGACTGGCTGTAACCCTTATTCTGACCTGGGTATTCGCCTGGAACGAATATCTCTTGGCGGCAACGCTGACCAATTTCGAAGCCCGCACCCTTACCACCGGTCTTTCGGAATATGTCACCACCACGGGGACGGAGTGGGGAATTATGGCGACCATTTCGGTCTTTACCCTGATCCCGGCCCTGATCGTGTTTGGTCTGGTGCAAAAACACATTGTCGCAGGCCTAACCTTTGGCGCGGTGAAAGGATAACACCATGACAAAGCAAAACGCGACACAGCTCGATACAGCACCTCTGACCGAGGAAGAAAACCAAAGGAAGCCGACCACGACGCAAGAACGTCAGGGCTTTCTGCCGATTGAGACCAACGCCTTTGACCGTTGTTTCATTTCGGTCGTGATCTGGGTGGCGATGTCGCTCTTCTGGTTCCGCTTTATCGAACCGATGGGCGCATCGATCTGGATTTCGAACTTCATTGCCCTTGCGATTGCCGTCCACATTGTCAGGAAAGGATAAGTCATGAAATCGCTGGTTCTTGAAAAAAAGGATGACATCACCCTGCGTGACTTTCCTGCCATTGATCGCGAGGAAGAGGTCCTGGGTCCGCGTGATGTCCGCATCAAAATGCATACTGTCGGCATTTGCGGCTCTGACGTGCATTACTACACCCATGGTCGTATCGGTCCATTTGTCGTCAAGGAACCGATGATCCTCGGTCACGAGGCATCGGGCACCGTTATTGAGACGGGGAGCGACGTCACAACCCTTTCCGTCGGGGACCGCGTCTGCATGGAGCCAGGCGTGCCCGACCCCAACAGCAAGGCCACCCGTCTTGGCATGTATAATGTTGATCCTGCGGTCCGGTTCTGGGCCACCCCGCCGGTACATGGCATATTGCGTCCGACCTGCGTTCATCCTGAAGCCTTTACCTTCAAACTGCCCGACAATGTCTCCTTTGCCGAGGCTGCGATGGTTGAACCATTGGCGGTCGGCGTGCACGCCGCAACCAAGGCAAAAATCAAACCGGGTGACATCGCCCTTGTGATTGGTGCCGGCCCTATTGGTCTTGTCACCGCACTATCTGCCTTGGCGGGCGGATGTGCACGGGTTTACGTCGCCGATCTTGCGGAAAAGAAACTTGAAATCGCCGCATCGCTAAGCCCGGCAATCACCCCGATTGATGTCAAATCGCAAGACATCACCGACATCGTCAAACGCGATACCGATGGCTGGGGCGCGGATGTCGTGTTTGAAGCCACTGGCTCGCCAAAGGCCGCCGCAGGCGTGTTTGAGCCGCTCTGTCCGGGGGGATGTGTTGTCATGATTGGCGGTCAACCCGACCCGATCAGTTATGACGCGGGTGCTGCCATGATCCGCGAAGCCCGGGTCGAAAACATTTTCCGCTATGCCCATGTGTTTCCGCGCTGCGTTGCCATGCTGAGCTCCGGCGCGATCGACGTCAAACCGCTTATCACCAGAACATTCGCATTCGAAGACAGCGTGCGCGCATTCGATATCGCGGCCTCCGCACCTCCGGCGGACGTCAAGCTGCAGATCGAATTGCCGCAATAGGGAGAAGCCTTATGGCCGATGTAAAAATAGAAAACGTAATCAAACGCTACGCCAATGTTCAGGTCATGCATGGTGTGGATGTCGATATCAAGGACGGCGAATTCGTTGTTCTGGTCGGGCCATCGGGCTGTGGCAAATCAACCCTGCTTCGGATGCTGGCCGGGCTCGAGGAAATAACGGATGGCACAATTTCCATCGGGGGGCGCGTTGTAAATGACGTCATCCCCAAGGATCGCGACATCGCAATGGTGTTCCAGAGCTACGCGCTTTATCCGCATAAAACGGTGTATGAAAATATCGGCTTTCCACTCAAGATGGCCAAGCATCCCGAAAGCGAAATAAAGGAAAAGGTCACCAACGCGGCTGAGATCCTTGACCTTGCCCACCTTCTGGACCGCTACCCCAAACAGCTTTCCGGTGGTCAGCGCCAGCGTGTCGCCATGGGTCGCGCCATTGTCCGTGATCCGCAGGTTTTCCTGTTTGATGAGCCACTTTCAAACCTTGATGCCAAGCTGCGCGTGACAATGCGTGTGGAGATCAAGGAACTCCATCAGCGTCTTGGCACAACCATCGTCTATGTCACCCACGATCAGATCGAAGCCATGACCATGGCCGACAAGATCGTTGTCATGCGTGATGGTCGGGTTGAACAGATCGGCACCCCGCTTGATCTCTATGACTTCCCAACCAACGTTTTCGTCGCCGGTTTCATCGGATCGCCATCGATGAATTTTGTCCATGGCAAGATCGGTGAGGCTGACGGTAAGAAGCATTTTGAATCTGATAACGGCCTGATCCTGCCGATCCCTGAAACCACCGCCGAAGTTGGCCAGGGTGTGACCTATGGCATTCGCCCGGAACATATCGATATCGGGGAGACCGGCATTGCGATGAAGGTCGTCGTCGTCGAACCGACCGGTTCTGAAACCCAGATTGTTGCCAAATCCAACGGCGATCTGATTGACGCCCTCGTCAAACAGCGTATCGCGGCGCGTCCGGGATCCGAGCTTTATTATGTGATTGATCCTGCCAATGTGCATTTGTTCGATCGTGACACCGAACAAAGGATCTAGAAGGCTGATGATGGACGTACCTAGCGCGGTTATTTTTGACCTTGATGGTTGTCTGGTCGACAGTGAACCATTGTCACTCGAAGTTATTGCAACCGAAATGAACAATCTTGGTATTGATGACGCCAGCATCCATTACGTGCGCGACAGGTTTCTTGGCGTCTCGATCCAAGACATTTGCAAGCATGTCTCGGACCGGCTTGGCAAAGCCTGTCCGGCTGATTTCACCGAACGGGTCGAAGACCGGCTCTTGGAGGAATACAAAACCCGACTACGCCAAATTCCCGATGCCGAAAACCTGTTGCGGCACCTAACCGATGCCGGGGTGAAAACCGCCCTGGCGACGGGAAGCTCGCTGCGGCGGATGGGGGCAACGCTTGATATCTCGGGCCTTGCGGTGCATTTCGCCGGCACGGCGTTCAGCGCCGATCAGGTCACCAATGGCAAGCCCGCCCCTGACCTGTTCCTGCTGGCTGCCGAAGGTATCTCTGTCCTGCCCGAAAACTGTGTGGTGATTGAAGATTCCCCACACGGGGTAAAAGGGGCGCGGGCGGCTGGGATGACTGCATTGGGCTTTATCGGCGGCGCACATTTGCATGACATTCGCGCAGATCAAAGTCAGGTGCTTCGTGATGCCGGGGCTTTGGAGATCTTTGAAAGCCTTCAGGAAATTGGCGACGAAATTCTACGCAGCCTTAAGTAAACTAATGCTATGACGTCACCACTAACACCGTGTTACCGGCTTCGATTTCAGCGATAAAGGCTATGGAATGACTTTTCTTGGTGTTGACCTTGGAACCTCTGGCGTCCGTTTGCTGCTGGTCGATGAAGACAGCCAACCGATCGGAGCTGCGGAACGCGCCTATCACGCGGCACATCCGCATCCAGGTTGGTCGGAACAGAACCCGGCAGACTGGATTGCCGCCCTGGAAGAAGCCATCGCAGAGCTTCGCGACAACTACCCACAATTTTCGGCCCTGCGCGGCATCGGCGTTGCAGGACATATGCATGGTGCAACGCTTTTGAATGACGCTGGTCGCCCACTTCGCCCATGCATCCTGTGGAACGATACGCGGTCCCACACCGAGGCCGCCCGTCTGGATGCCAAGGATCAGGTACGTGCCATTTCCGGCAACATCGTCTTCCCGGGCTTCACCGCCCCCAAACTCGAATGGGTGCACGAACATGAACCGGAAATATATGCCAAAACCGCCAAGGTCCTGCTGCCTGCGGCTTACCTCAATTTCTATCTGACCGGCGACTATGTCGCGGACATGTCTGATAGTGCCGGCACATCATGGCTTGATGTCGGCAGGCGGACCTGGTCCGATACCCTGCTTGATGCCGGGAACATGCGCCGTGACCAGATGCCACGCCTTGTCGAGGGCACAGAAGAAGCCGGTCGCTTACGCCCCGCCCTTCTTGATGCCTGGGGGCTGACTGGACCGGTATCAATTGCAGGTGGGGCTGGTGACAATGCTGCTGCTGCCTGCGGTATCGGCGCACAGGATGAAGGACAAGGCTTTGTCTCTCTTGGCACTTCGGGTGTGTTACTTGCATCCCGGGCTGGTTATCACCCGGCACCCGAAACGGCGTTGCATACATTCTGCCATACCATTCCGGGGCGCTGGTATCAGATGGGGGTCATGCTTTCCGCGACAGATAGCCTTAACTGGCTTGCCCGCATCACGGGTCAAAACCCGATTGAATTGACCACTGAGCTGGGTCAAAACCTCCAAAAACCGGGTTCGGTGCGTTATCTGCCTTATCTATCGGGTGAACGCACCCCGCACAATGATGCTGAAATCCGCGGCAGCTTTACCGGCCTTAGTACAGAAACCGGCCGTTCAGACCTGACACGTGCAGTCCTCGAAGGCGTTGCCTTTGGCCTGCGTGACAGTTTCGAGGCGCTTGTCGCCACCAATGCCAAATTCGATCAACTGATTGCTATTGGCGGCGGTTCGGCATCCCGCTACTGGATTGAGCTGATTGCAACCATCCTTGGCGTACCACTTTCGCTTCCCATAAGCGGTGAGTTTGGCGCAGCACTTGGGGCTGCTCGCCTTGGCATGACTGCTGCTACGGGCGCGGCACCAGACAGCATCATGACTATTCCAGAAGTACGTGAAACGATCGAACCCGATCAGGCCCTCCGCCAGGCTTTCGATGATGCCTATGACAAGTTCCGCGTGAGCTATCCGGCCATTCGGAGTTGCCAGTAGTCACCGTCACGGTCGATGCATCTGTTGGCAATTGTTGCCAGCATATAGCGACGATCGCGCCACGATCAGATACGCTTTCGCAATTCCGAACAAGGTGCCGCACAAGGAAGTAATGCTTAACAGGACAACGCTGCTCATATCTACCAGAAAAGGATGCAAAGTCCCCCGGAGCAAAAGGGCGGCTTCTGCCCCGGGGGGATAACCAGACAACTCAAGGGAGTAATCTGGTCGGTGGGAGACGAAGTCACAGGAGACCTATCGCTTTATGCGATTGTTTGGTTCTTTCCCATGACCAATCAGATTGATGTTTTCAGCCATTGTTTGTTTGCGCCGCTCAATCGTTCCATGCGTCCAGCCAGACATGTGGGGCGTCATAGTGACATTGCTGAGCTCGTGGAATGGTAAGCGCGAGGGGAATGTCTCCACATCAGGTGCCGTTGGATATTGGTACCATGTATCAATGAATGCATGTTCGATCAGGCCGTCTTTAAGCGCCTTAAAAAGGGCCTCTTCTTCAACCACGCCACCACGGCCGACATTCATGAGAACCGCATTCGGCTTCATGCTGGCAAACGCCTTGCCATCAACAAGGCCAGTTGTGTTTTCCGCCAGCGGCAGTGTATTCACGACAACATCCACGTTCGCCAGCATTTCCTTGAAATTGTCAATTTCATAGAAAGCATCAACCTGGCCTTGGTCTTCCGGCATGGAACGGTTGGCGACTTGAACCCCCATACCAAAGGCTTTGGCGCGTTGGGCGATCGCTTTGCCGATGTGCCCGTACCCAAGAATACCGATTGTGGTACTCCCAAGCTCGGTTCTCATGCCAGATGGCCCACCGGCCCAATACTTCCAGTCCCCTTTGCGCAAACGCGCGTCGGCATCGGCAAGCGGGACATGACGTGACAGCAGCGCACACATGGCGTATTCCGCAATCGCAATTTCATGCCCAAAGCAATTGCAAAGATCGGCTTCAACCGGCAGCTCCGGAACACGGATGCCATCGTAACCAGCCCCCGGCACTTGGTACAGTTTCAGGCTGCGTGGCGTCGGAAAAGTCTCGTCGAACTTGATACCAATGATGACATCTGCACTGGCATAGTCTTGCCAATCAGCATCACTGCCCAGATGATCGGGCAGCAGAACAAGCTCATGGGCCTCATCAAGTAATTCGGCAAAACCGGGATGAAAAGTCGAGGCATTCGCCCCATGGAACACGACCTTCACGAAATCCTCCCACATGTGGTTATTATTTTTGCACTTTGATATTTTCTGATATTTTACAAAATTTCAATAGAAAAACTGTAAAATCACAACGGAGGTCAAACCTCTAAATCAAAATGGATCGAAGTCCTGAGTCACGTCAAAAATGCTCGGTGCGATACTGCTTTCAAGCACCGGAAACATCGCATCCACAAAATCAATCAGCTTGTCCGACGCAACCAATGCCTCGTCCTTTTTCCCCTCCACAACCGCATTCAGCACATCCAGATGGCTGTCGATGGTCACGTCAAGGGACACCCCATCATCCGTCTGTGTATGATAAATCCATCCCAGACGGCGGAAAATCGTGTGCAAAGGGCGCAGCGTATATTCAAGAAACGGCTCGCCGCAGGCTGCCAGCATCATTTGATCAATCCGGCGATCAAATTCGTTGAACTCGACAATCGTCATCTCGTCTCGATGCTTTGACAAAAGACCGATTAGATGGCGCATCTGACTTCTGTGCGATGTACTGGCACGCGCGCTCGCCAGGGACACAACAAACCTTTCCATATCGCGGCGCAGCCGCAGCAGCAAATGTGTACGCGTAAGATCAATCGGCGCAATCTGAATACCTTGACGCGGCTGAATGATCATCAGCGTATCCGCGGCCAAGCGTGTTACCGCCTGATGGACTGGCGTGCGACTGATGCCGGTTGCAGTTTGCAAATCCTGTATTCGCAGATAACTGCCAGGCTTCAACTCACACGTAACAATAAGCTCTTCAAGCTTGTTATAGGCTACCTCGTTCAGGTTTCTTCCACTGCCGGAGCCTGCTTTACCCGGTTCGGAAGGAATACCCGAAATGACCTTATGTTTTTGTTTTGATGCCATTCTTTGTCTCTGTAATTTTATAAAAAGTCACAATATATTTGTTTTTATTCAATATCATATACACATTTTCCCACACACGAGAAAGCAAAACTATTGAAGTTATCGCGCATTGCATGTTACTGATGTTTCGTGAAATATCACGACATGTCACATAAGGGAGGAACCAACGACATGAAAAAACTAACAAAAACACTGACCGCCTTGGCCACCACCGGCTTTCTGGCTTTCACGGCATCACAGGCACTCGCGTCCGACCCGACCCCGCTGCAATTCCAGACACACCACAACGCCTCCTCGCTGCAGGGCAAAGCTTTGCTGCGATTTGCTGACCTTGTAAAAGAATATTCCGATGGCACGGTGCAGGTCGAAATGCACACCAGCTCGTCGGTCGTCAACTCGAACGAGGCCTTCGAAGCATCCAGCATGGGTATCATCGATGGTGACGCAACGGGTGCTGGCTATATCACGGGCAAGAACCCGGCCTTCCAGTTCTATGGCGACATCATGGGCGGATATAGCACCCCGGAGCAGCTTCTTGGCTGGTACGAGGATGGCGGCCTTGATCTTGCCAACGAGCTTTATCACAAATTCAACATGCATCTTGTCGGGGTGTTCATCGCAACCCCGGAATCGCTGAGCTCAACCACGCCGCTGGCGGGTATTGAAGACCTCAAGGGTTGGAAATTCCGTTCGCCCCCTGGCATGGAGTCTGAAATTTTCCAGAAACTTGGTGCAGGCCCGGTTGTCATGCCGTTTGGCGAGGTATTTACCGCCATGTCGACGGGCACTGTTTCCGGCGCAGATGCATCCACGCTTGCTGTGAACAAGAAACTTGGCCTGTATGATATCGCAAAATATGCGACCTATCCTGGCTTCCATTCCATGCCGATCGAACATATCGCCATTAACCTGGAAAAATGGAACGCGTTGAACGAGTCACAGCAAACGGCCATGGAAAACGCGATTGCAACCATTGCCCCGGAAGTCATTGCCGAATCAACCAAGCTTGACAAAGAAGCTGCCAAAGAGCTGACCGAGGCTGGCATCACCCTGGAAGATTGGAGCGACGCAGACCGCCAGGCATTCCGCAAAGCAGCCCAGGAGGTTTGGGCCGACTGGGCAACGCGCAGCCCAGAAGCCAAAGCGGCTTATGACGCACATATCGCGTATATGAAGAAAAACGGCATCCTCGACTAACCAGCAAGTCCATCATTTTGATCCTCGGGGGATATCCCCCGAGGGCTTTTCTGGAGGTCCGCGATGCAGGCAACCCCGAAACGCGTGCGCAGCTTTCAATTCATCGTCGCACTATTTTCCCTACTTCTATTGATTATTGTCGGGGTGACTTTTTACGAAGTCATCGCACGCTACATTTTCAAAACTCCGACAATCTGGGCCAATGAACTGGCTTTGTGGCTATCGGCAATCCTGTTTCTGGCCGCTGGTCTCTATGCCATGCAAAGAGACCAGCATCTCAGAATTACAGTCCTTTATGACGCGTGCCCCGCATGGCTTCAGCGCATATTCGATCTCATCACGCTGGCTTGCTGCCTGACATTTTGCCTTGGCATTGCGTGGTTCGGTGCGCCCAGTTCGTGGCAATCTCTGATGAATTGGGAACCGTTTGGTACCGCATGGAACCCGCCGATCCCGGCAACGGTGAAGCCCCTTATTGTTCTGACAACCGGATTGATGGCGCTTTACGCGGTCATCAACTGCGTCAAAAGATTCCTTGGCACTCCAGCCGACACCGCAGAATCAGTCACGGAGGACAACCGTGTCGATTGAACTTATATCAATTATCCTCGTCGGCGGTGTCTTTGCCCTAATGGCGCTGGGTGTTCCGCTGGCTTTTGCTGCGGGCTCACTGGCCGTTCTTGTCAGCTATCTGAAATTTGGCCCGGCGGTTATAGCACTTGCACATAAAACAGTTTACGGACTTGCGACCGAATACTCACTGCTGTCTGTGCCGCTTTTCATACTGATGGCAACATTGCTTGAACGGTCCCGGCTCGCCCAGGATCTTTATGATGCCCTGTTCAAGATTTTCGGGCATTTAAAGGGCGGCGTTGCGACCGTGACCCTGATCATTTCCGTTTTCATGGCCGCGATCAGCGGCATCATTGGCGGCGAAATCGTTCTGCTGGGTCTGATTGCCCTGCCACAGATGATGCGCCTGAAATATGATCGGAAACTTTCTATCGGGATCATCTGCGCCGGCGGGTCACTGGGCACCATGGTTCCGCCGTCAATTGTCCTGATTATTTATGGACTGACCGCTGACGTTTCGGTTCAAAAACTCTTCTTGGCATCCTTCGTACCGGGCTTCGCACTTGCCTTTGCGTACTTTGCCTATATCTACATCCGCTGCACACTCAACCCGGCGCTGACCCCAAAAGCACCGGAAAGAACCGAACCGTTTACAAAACAGGACTTTTTGCGCGGCATCCTGCCGTTACTTGTCCTGATCGGTATCGTATTCGGCTGCATTTACGGTGGGGTAACGTCAATTACCGAAGCCGCAGGCATTGCGGTCGGCATGTCCATTCTGATCATTGCCCTGCGCTCTGAACTGAACATCACAATGCTTTGGCAGGCCCTGACACGTACTCTGCAATCTTGCGGGATTATCCTTTGGGTCACGTTTGGGGCGGCATCACTGATTGCCATTTACAACCTGTCAGGTGGACAGCGCTTTGTCACTGGCATGATCACCGGTCTGGATATTGCGCCTGTTGTTACAATCATGCTGATGATGGCGATCTTCATCGTCCTCGGGTTGTTTATGGACTGGATTGGCATCCTGCTTTTGACCATTCCGATCTTTGTGCCAATCGTCACCCAGCTCGGCTATGACCCGGTATGGTTCGGGGTTCTGTTCTCACTGACCATGCAGGTGGCTTTCCTGTCACCGCCATTTGGCCCGGCCGCTTTCTATCTAAAAAGCGTCGCTCCGCCGGAAATCACCCTTCAGACGATTTTCGCATCTCTTTGGCCTTTCATGCTCATTCAGATCGCCTTCCTGGCGTTGATGCTGACATTCCCGTCCATCGCGCTATGGCTCCCGGAAATACTCAATTAATCTGAATTCGGATAAGAAAATGAAGATCACAGCTATCAAAACCTACCGCGTGGACGAATTTGCCAATGTACTTTGGGTCCATGTCGAAACAGACGCCGGGATCACTGGCCTTGGCGAAACCTTCTATGGTGCGGGTGCGGTCGAAGCCCACATTCACGAAACGCTGGCCGGGCGCCTGATCGGGCAGAACCCGCTTCATATCGAAGCCCTGCACAAGGAAATGGTCAATTTGCCGATGGCACAATCATCGACGGGGGCGGAATATCGTGCCGCCTCTGCCATCGATATTGCGCTTTGGGACATCTTTGGCAAAGTATGCGAACAGCCTGTCCACCAAATGCTGGGTGGTTTGTGCTGGGATAAAATCCGGGTTTACAACACCTGTGCTGGATATCGCTATGTCCGCACCAACAACATCAAGCCTGTCTCTAACTGGAACCTCGGCGAGCCGGAAGGCCCCTATGAGGATCTCGACGGTTTCATGAACCGCCCGGCCCAACTGGCCGAAAACCTTCTGGAATCCGGCATCACGGCAATGAAAATCTGGCCGTTTGACCCGATGGCTGCCGAAACACGTGGGCAGTACATCACCGCCGAACAGATGAAAAAGGCGATCCATCCTTTCGAAGAAATCCGCAAGGCTGTCGGCGACAAGATGGAAATCATGGTCGAGTTCCATTCTCAGTGGAACCTGCCGACCGCCAAAAAAATTGCCCGCGAACTCGAACAGTTCAGCCCGACCTGGTACGAAGACCCGATCCGGATGAACTCCCCGCAGGCCTTGGCAGAATTCGCGTCATCGACCGATGTCTGGACCTGTGCCAGTGAAACACTGGGATCACGCTGGCCCTATAAGGATATGCTTGATCGTGATGCAACCCATGTTGTCATGGTTGACCTGTGCTGGACCGGCGGCCTTACCGAAGGCAAAAAAATCGCCGCTCTTGCGGAAACATGGCACCGCCCGTTTGCCCCGCATGACTGCATCGGTCCGGTTGGTTTTGCGGCCGCAATTCACATGTCGTTTAGCCAGCCCAACACCCTTATTCAGGAAAGCGTCCGCGCCTTCTATAAGGGCTGGTATAACGAACTGGTGACCGCCGTTCCGAAAATCGAAAACGGCTACGTCTATCCGATGGAAGGCCCCGGCCTTGGTGTCGAACTGCTGAAATCCTTCTTTGATCGCAGCGACCTGACCGTTCGCGAAAGCAAAGCCTGAAAATAAAAGCCCGTTGGAGGAACCATGTCTCTCGAACTTTTCTCGCTCGCCGGAAAAACGGCGCTCATAACCGGCTCTTCACGTGGACTTGGCCGCGCCTTTGCCGAAGGCTTGGCCGCAGCCGGTGCCACAGTAATCCTTAATGGCACCAATGCAGACCGACTTTCACAGGCACAAAAAGAAATGTCGGCAAAGGGCATGAATGTCGATACGTCTCTGTTTGACGTAACCGACGAAGCCGCAATCAAGGCTGCTTTTGACCGCTTGGACGCCGCAGGTGTGCAGGTCGACATCCTGATCAATAACGCTGGTATCCAGTTCCGCAAACCCATGCTGGAACTGGACACTGCCGACTGGCAGCGCGTGATTGATACCAACCTGACATCGGCCTTCATGATTGGCCGCGAAGCCGCCAAACGTATGGTCAAACGCGGTTACGGCAAAATCGTTAATATCGGATCCCTCACAAGCGAACTGGCACGCGCAACCGTCGCCCCCTACACCGTTGCCAAGGGTGGCATCAAAATGCTGACCAAGGCGATGGCGGCCGAATGGGCCGAACACGGTCTTCAGGCGAATGCGATTGGGCCGGGCTACATGCTGACCGACATGAACGAGGCGCTCACATCCAACCCGGAATTCGACGCATGGGTCAAAGGACGCACGCCGGCACGCCGCTGGGGCAAGCCCGAAGAACTTATCGGCACGGCGATTTATCTCTGCTCGGATGCGTCGAACTATGTGAACGGTCAGATCATCTATGCCGATGGCGGCATGATTTCTGTTCTTTAGGGTGATCTTACATGTACTCTGTTGTCATACACTCACCCCATGATCTGCGGGTGGACCCGATCGATCAGCCCGGTGCACCGCAACCGGGCATGGTCACCGTCCAGATTGACAAGGGCGGCATTTGCGGTTCGGACCTGCATTACTACCATAATGGCGGTTTTGGGACGGTTAAAATCCGCGAACCCATGACGTTGGGGCATGAAGTCGCTGGCAAGATCGTTGCCATTGGCCAAAACGTCACTGACCTCTTTGTAAATGACAAGGTCGCGGTCAACCCCTCCATGCCCTGCAACGAATGCCAGTATTGCCGCGCAAATATGCGCAATCAATGCACGGACATGCGTTTCTTTGGCAGCGCAATGCGCTTTCCCCATCAACAGGGCCTGTTCCGCCAGCAGATCAACCTGCCCGCAGAACAGTTGGTCAAACTGTCCCCGGACATCAACATGGAACACGCCGCCTGCAGCGAACCGTTGGCCGTCTGCTTGCATGCTGTGCATCAGGCCGGGGCGCTGTCGGGGAAAAAAGTCCTCGTTTCCGGCTGCGGCCCTATCGGTTGCCTGACCATTTTGGCCGCTGCCCATTCCGGAGCGCACTGGATTACAGCGACGGACCTGTCACGGGCGGCCTTGGATATCGCCCAACAGGCAGGTGCAAATAGCTGCATTGATGTCACCCAGAACGCCGATGACTTTAAAACGCTTGGCATGAACAAGGGCACTCAGGATGTTGTGTTCGAGTGCTCCGGCAGTCCGCAGGCACTTGCCAAGGCCTTCGACGTGGTAAAACCAGGTGGCACGATCATCTCGGTCGGGCTTGGCGGCAACGGCGAACTGCCGCTTAGTCTTGCAGTCACCAAAGAAGTCAGAATGATCGGAAGCTTCCGCTTTGATGCGGAATTTGCCCAGGCCGCAGAACTGATTGACCGCAAGGTGATTGATGTTTCGCCGATCATCAGTTCGGTGCTCCCCTTCCGGGACGCGCAAAAGGCCTTTGACCTTGCATCGGATCGCAGCCAATCCATGAAAGTACAATTGGATTTCAGCTGATGAAAACCTCAAACAAAGTGCTTTGCATCGGCGAATGCATGGTCGAACTTTCTCCTGCTGAAACAGGCCTTTGGCAACAGGGTTTCGCCGGAGATACCATGAACACTGCTTGGTATCTCCGGCAATTGTTCGAAGAAACATGGGACGTCGAGTATTTTACAGCACTTGGCCAAGATCGCCTTTCTGACGAGATGCATGCATTCTTGCAACGTGCAGGATTTGCGGTGGATCACATCGTCAGGATCGCGAACCGTCAGCCCGGCCTCTATGCAATCCATTTGCAAGATGGCGAAAGGAGTTTCTCTTATTGGCGTGAAAACTCGGCGGCAAGACTGCTTGCTACTGATCCTGATATTTTGCAGCAGGTCATGACCGAGCAGGATGTGATTTACTTCTCGGGAATAACCCTTGCGATACTTCCGCCAAAAGACCGCGAAACTTTCCTTCGCCTCATCGGAAACGCCCGCAAAAACGGCCAGCAGGTTATTTTTGACCCGAACCTCCGCCCAAAGCTCTGGAAAACACAGAATGAGATGTGTGAGACGGTTGAGCGTGCAGCCGCTCTATCAAACCTCGTCATGCCTAGCTTTTCAGATGAGCAGGACGCGTTTGGTGATCCCTCGCCTTCTGACACCGCGCACCGTTACCTTGCGCTGGGATGCGAGGAAGTTGTCGTAAAGAACGCTGATTCAGAAATCATACATCGGGCTTTGGAAACTGCTGAAACACGTTTCGCACCGCAAAAAATCAAACCAATCGACACGACTGGAGCAGGCGATTCATTTAACGCCGGTTTCATCTACGCAAAATTCTCCGGCAAAAGCCTTGATGATGCCATTTCCCTTGCTCAGAACGTCGCAGGACATGTCATTCAAAAAAGGGGCGCGATTGTGGAGCTTCCTAAATTGGTAACTGCTAAACATTCATAAGGAAAATTAGAGAATATCCGTAACTCATAAAGCGGATTATGATAATTTGAGCAGCTATATCTGATGCGCGGATCTGAATAAACTCAGAGCCGCAAGCGATTGATATGCGGCATTTGAACACCATCAGTGCGCCGATCACCATGCAAGACGATGGCACCCAATCAAGCCGCACCAAGTGATAGCAATCGGGGATGACTTTTTTCAAAGCATGTATCTTCGAACGTTTCCCCTGAGCATTTTATCTGTCTCAAAATCGACATCACTTCGCAAGAAAAAGAGAATGACGCGGTATAGCGAAAACAAACGACTACCAAGCAGATAAATGGGTGCTTCCCTTGATCATAAGACCAGCTTTCACTTAAGCACATTATGGAATTTTTAGATAAACTTATCATATTATAAAAACACAGATAGAACATACCTTGCTCTTCTGTCATGCCTTGGAAGCACGTGTCACCGTGATCTATCCACGCCCCCATCGGCACAGTTTCAGTTGTTTTGCGTTCGCCGATGCGGCTATTTTGACAGGAAACCTCCATGAGCAAGTTTTCCCCTTTTGAGACAACGCTGTGGTATGTGACTGCGGCGCCCGCCCCTGAAACAACCACACTTGTCGGACGCAAACAGGCCGATGTTTGTGTCGTCGGCGCTGGATTTACCGGACTGACGACCGCCCTTGAACTGGCTAAGCAGGGCGTTCGCGTGGTTCTGGTCGAAGCACAAGAAGCTGGGTTTGGCGGGTCTGGGCGCAATGCCGGTCATTGCACGCCGACCTTTAGCTATTACAGCTTGCCATCCTTACACAAAATGCTTGGTGCGCCTTGGGCGGAACGGTTGATTGCACGTCAGCTTGGTGCGAATGAGCGCGTCAAGGATATGATCACGCGATATGACATCAAATGCGACTGGGTTCAGAATGGCTATGTCATGGGGGCGTTGCGCCCCGGCGCGTTATCTAAGCTTAAGGTCAAATCGGATAGCTATGTCGAGGCGGGCGCAAAATGCCGGATGATCGATTCCGATGAAGTCGGACAATTAACCGGAAGCCCGCGCTTCTATGGTGGCTGGTATCACGCCGAGGGCGGGCATATGAACCCACTTTCCTATTCGCGTGGTCTGGCGCGGGCGGTGCTGGCTGAAGGGGGCGAAATCTATACCGGATCGCCGGTTTCAAATGTCGTACCCTCGCAAGGCAAATGGGAAGTCAAAACGCAAACGGGTGAGGTATTGGCGGACAAGGTGATCTTTACCACCGGAGCCTATACCATCGATGGCTGGAAAGGGCTTGATCAGAGTTTCAAGATCATGAAGGTCTTTGTTGCCGCAACCCAACCGCTTGATCCCGAGACCCGCAAGAAAGTCCTGCCGCACAACACAACGATGCATGACGGGCGCGGCGATATTTACGTTTACAAATACAATCACGAAGGCCGCATCGTCGCTTCGATGTTCCCGATGGGACGTCGCGGGGCTGATCCGACCTATACAAGACGGGTGATGACAGATCGCCTTAAATTCCTGCATCCACAAATTTCCGAGGATATCCGCTGGGAATATTTCTGGTTCGGCGAGCTGGATATGCAGATGAAAACCATTCCACGGCTTTATGACCTGGCACCTGGTGTGGTTGCCTGTACCGGGCTTTCCGGGCGTGGTGTACCGACCGGATCGATGCTGGGGGGGATATTATCGGACTGGGCAATGGGTAAACCCGAAAGCGATCTCGATCTCAAGGTCGAGCCATTACACAAGGCACCTTTCTTTATGTCTTTCGCACCCAAAATGCGTTTGCGCTATTTCCGTTTTCAGGAAGCCCGTGCGGCCCGCCGCGAAGGTGTCGAACTTCCACCACATGCCTAACAAAAACAGGTTTGAATTTTATGTCTGAAACAAAAACCATTCTGATTTCCGGTGCCAACCGCGGTATCGGCAACGAAGTAGCCCGCACGTTTGCCAAGGCTGGCTGGAATGTTTCCATGGGTATGCGCAAGCCTACTATGCCCGATTGGGCTGGGACGGTTGATCCTGCAAAACTACAGGTCTTTGCATATGACGCGACTGACAGTGAAGCCCCAAAGGAATGGGTGAAAGCCGCGCGAGAACAGTTTGGCGGTATTGATGCCGTGGTCGCCAACGCTGGCATCATGGTACGTAAAAGCGCGGTTGATGTTACCGACGCAGAATTTGATTCCCTGATCGATGTCAACGTTAACGGCCCACGCCGACTGGTTCAGGCCTGCTGGAACTCCCTGCTTGAGAAGGGTCGCGGTCGGGTTGTGATTGTTTCTTCTCTGTCAGGGAAGCGGGTGAAATCAGCGATTTCCGGTGCCTATTCAGTTTCCAAGTATGCGGCCCTTGGCCTTAGCCATGCCTTTCGTCACGCCGGGTTTGAGCAGGGTGTACGTACCACAGCCCTGTGTCCAGGATTTGTCGCAACCGATATGGGCACACCGCTTGCTGGCGGAAATCCGGATGGGCTGACAACAGCAGGCGACGTGGCTGAATCTATCTTCCACGTCATAAACCTGCCAAACAGCGCCAGTGTTTCAGAGCTATGGATGAACTGCTCTCTTGACGATTCCTATTAGGGTGACGCCTATGCGGTAATTGCTGCAATTTCCTTCTGCAGCAATGCCGCATAATGCTCAAACATGCCTGGACTCATTTTGGCACAGAGCAAAGTGAAACCGAGCGACGCAGTCGGCTTCTCTCCATCTTGCATGATTGGCATGGCCACCCCGGCGATCCCGGGGATCAATTCGCCGTCATCAATGGCATAACCGCGCTCTCTGGTTCCAGCGATCAGGTCACGAATTTTTTCCCGCGTCAGGTTTTTGTAGGGAGCATAGCGCCCCATATTTGCACGGATGATGAAGTCCTGCTCGTCCTCGTCAAGAAAGGCCAGCATGGAAATGGATCCCGGGCCGACACCAATCGGTACCGAGCCGCCAATAGTACCGGTCAGAGTCGGAACGATACATTCGCCATCGCGACGATCCAGACAGACCGAGTCGTGATTGAAACGCGCCATCAGGTGAGTTGTATCGCCGGTTTCTCGACGTAGCCGTGCAAGAGCGATTTCGCAGCGACTGACAAGTCCTGGGCCACGCGCAGCGCGAGCACCGTAAACAGCCATACGTGCTCCCAGCCTATAGCTTCGACGTTTATCATCACGTGCCAGCAGCTTGTGACCAACTAAGGTATTGAGAATACGGTGACATGTCGCTGTGTTTAAACCGGAAAGTTCGACCAATTCCTTGAGCGAAACTCCCTCAACCTTGCCATTAGCGATCAAATCGATCAGCAAAACGGCCCGATCAAGCAGTTGGGCCCCCCCGGATGATGCTGCAGTTTTTTGAGTCATTTTCTCATATTGTAAAAAATAGAAACTACATCCCTTGTATTATGAGAAATACATCGGTTCAATGCTCAAAATTAAATCGCCATTAAAAACCTGATTACGAAATGAGCGATTTAATTTCGATGGGCAGGAACCCTTCTCGGAACTTGTCGCCACCAATAAAACGCACGTTTGTGTGTACTCTCTCAGGGAAGTAAAAATGAACAAATTTGGAAAGCTTGCTGTTTCGGCTATAGCCCTCGCATCCGCTGTTGCATCCAACACAGTTTTTGCAGACACGCTTGACGACGTAATCGCACGTGACAAGTTGATCGTCGGTGTAAAAAACGATTATCCGCCCTACGGATACCTGAACGATGCCGGTGAAACTGTCGGCTTCGAAGTCGAACTTGCAAAATATGTCGCAAGTGAACTGTTGGGCTCGCCCGACAAGATCGAACTTGTTCCTGTCGTTGCTGCAAACCGCATTCAGTTTCTTGAGGCCGGTCGTGTTGACGTCATTTTCGCAACCCTTGGCGTAACGGATCAACGTGACGAGGTCATCGACTTTACGGTTCACTATGTCAATGCCGCGGGTCCGTCGGTTCTGATGCCCAAAGCAGCAACCGTAGACAACTGGGAACAGCTCAAAGGTCAGTCGATCTGCGGCATTCAAGGTTCTTACTACAACAAGAAAATGACCGAAGAGTTCGGCATTAATCTTGTGAACTTCAAAAACCAGCCAGACGCCTATCGCGCACTAAAAGATAATCGCTGCATTGGCTTCGTTTTTGACGACATGACCCTCCAGAAGAAACTCGAGGAAGCTGATTGGTCTGACTACAAAATCGCTGTCACCCCTTATGAGTATCTGCCTATGGCCGGCGGCTTACGCGAAGACGACGCTGCATTTGCTGAGGCTGTCAACAAGGCGATCGTCAAAGCAGAAGGCGAAGGCAAGCTGATCGAGTGGGAAACCGTGTTCGGAATGCCGCATTCGGAATATATTGCCGAGCGCGCAAAAGCCGCTGCGGCACAGAACTAAGCATCGGAGTAGCCAGTTGTTCGGACTTGATTATTCCTGGCTCGCCGACCCGGCCTATCAAAGCTGGCTGGTCACCGGTGTGATCAATACCTTGGAACTTGCGGCGCTCTCATCGAGCGTCGCTATCCTCATCGGTATGCTTGGGGCCCTTGGCCTTTCATTACGTGTCTTCTGGCTTGATGCCCTGATCGAACTCTTTGTTGAAGTGTTCCGCAATACCCCACCACTTCTGCAAATGCTGTTTGCCTATTTCACCCTGTCGACCCTTGGGTTGGAAACAACCGATCCGGTCACAGGACTTAAGATGCCATTGCTCAGTGCTTTTGCCTGTGCGTGCATTTCGCTCAGTCTGTTTGGTGGCGCACTTGCTATCGAGGCATTCCGGTCCGGTCTAGAAACCATGCCAAAGGCCATCACGGAAGCCGGGCGGTCGCTTGGATATAGCCGTTGGGCCCGCTTCTGGCGCATCGAAGTACCGATTGCTTCGCGTGTTTGCCTGCCTTCTTTGACAAACATTCTGACCAACCTGTTCAAGACCACATCACAGGCATCGGTGATCACCGTGCCGGAGCTGATGTATTACGCAGGTCAGATTTATAACGATACGTTCAGAACGCTCGAGGTCATGATTCTCATCCTGATCATCTATGTGGTTCTGGTGTCCATCCTGTCTTATGGCATGAGTCGCCTTGAGGCCTACCTGACACTGCCCGGCTATGGAAAGGAACAATGAACATGACATTTGAACTTTCCTACGACAGCAAAAAACGTCTTGTGATCGGCGGTGTTCTGGTTGCGGTTGCCGGCTGGATTATGGTAGATGCCATGGCGGGTGGGGCAGAACATTGGGGACGTGTTTTAGTGCGTTTGCCCCTGCTTCTGACCGGTCAAGGCGATGGTTGGCCGATCACGGGCGGTTTTGCTCTTAACATTCTGCTGTCAATTGCATCAATGGCCATGGCAACGGTTCTTGGCACGCTGCTTGGTATCTCGACCCTTGCCCAATCACCCTATTTACGTTTGCCGGCGTTCTTCATCATGAACTTCCTGCGCAACTCGCCCTGGCTTGTCTTGCTGTTTGCCATGCTCTTCATCCTCCCGTTCCAGGTGGAGATCTTTGGCCTGCGCATTCCGTTCCCGCCCTTTGTCAAAGCGGTGATTGGTCTTGCGTTGCCGACCGCTGCCAACCTTTCGGAAGTCGTGCGCGGTGCGGTTCAGTCCATCCATAGCGGCCAGTGGGAAGCGGCACGCGCACTTGGTTACACGACGCCGCAAATCTATCGCCATGTCATTCTGCCACAAGCATTGCGCCGGATGATCCCGGGCTGGATGAACCTTTATGCCCTGCTGACCATTGCAACAGCACTGGCAACCGTGACCGGTATTCAGGACGTGCTGACGATCCTCAACACGTCGCTCGCAATGGAGAGCGAACGCGTGCTGGTCTACTTCTATCTTACAACTCTCTTCCTGTTCTTTGCCTATTGCTACCCGATCGCGATCTTCGCGCGCCGGCTGGAACGTGCTGTGAAAGGTGACAACATATGAAGCGCTCCGAAGCTTTGATCGAGATCGATAACATCCATAAGTCGTTTGGTAACTTCGAGGTTCTCAAGGGCATCTCTCTTTCGGTCAACGAGGGTGAAGCTGTCTGTATCATCGGACCGTCCGGTTCGGGAAAGTCGACCGTGCTGCGCTGTATCAATGGCCTGCTTCCGATCGATGAAGGTTATATCCGTGTTGGCAAACATCGAGTGCATGAACTGCGTTCCGAAAAGGAAATGCGTCCCTTGCGCCACCAAGTCTCGATGGTGTTCCAGCAATACAACCTATTCCCGCACAAGACGGCCCTTGAGAATATCATGATGGCACCGATCCAGGTGCTGGGCCATGAGCGTGCCGAGGTCGAAGATCGCGCGCGCAAATTGCTCGAAAAGGTGCGTCTTGGCAACAAGGCGGACTCGTATCCCGGCATGCTTTCGGGTGGTCAGCAGCAACGTGTTGCGATTGCCCGGGCACTGGCGATGCAGCCGGAAATCATCCTGTTTGACGAAGTCACAGCCGCCCTTGATCCGGAAACTGTCAAAGAGGTCCTGCTGACCATTCGCGAACTGGTTGATGATGGCCTGACCTGTATTCTCGTCACTCACGAAATGAAGTTCGCCCGCGAGGTTGCCGACCGGGTCTGCTTCACCGATCGTGGACTTATTGTCGAGAATGCCCCTCCGGCAGAACTGTTCGACACCCCGCAAGACCCACGCACGCGCGAGTTCCTCGGACAAGTTCTCTAAGATCTTAAAGCCGGGTCATTGAGGCAAGTTTTGACCCGGCAATCCTTTCAAGAAATCTGCAGTGCCAGATGGCGCTGACGCCACCCTGTTATCCACAGAAAGGCGGGCAACTGCCCGACGCATCATGCCTCGTTTTGACGATATCTATGCCCCAGACTTTAAGGAAAAGCCATATTGGTGGGAAGTCGGAGAACCGGAAACCAACTTGGATCCGCTTCCAACCCGAGCTGATGTGGTGGTCATTGGATCGGGTTATGCCGGCCTGAATGCCGCAACCCATCTTGCCCGTGCCGGGCGTGATGTGGTGGTGATTGACGGGGACCGTATCGGCGAAGGGGGCTCGACCCGATCAGGCGGCATGGTATCAAGTGGGCAGAAACTCGTCGTTGGCGGTGCCTTGACCGGGGTTGATCCCGAACTGATGTCGCGCCTGATCGGTGAAAGCAATGAAAGCTTCGATTACCTCAAGACCCTTATCAACACCGAAGGTCTTGATGCTGGTCTGGCTGTAACCGGGCGCTTCTTTGGTGCGCATTCCAGTGCGAATTTTGAAATCCTGAAACACCATGGCGCCTTGCTTGCCGAAAAGACCGGTGTAAAAGTTAACTTCCTTGATCGTGATCATCAACGCGAAGCCATCGGATCGGATTACTATCATGGCGGCATGGTAGTTGATGATTATGGTGGACTTCATCCCGGCATGTATCACAAAGCATTGCGTGAACGTGCTAAGGCAGCTGGTGTTGTCTTGCGTTCACACGCGCGTGCCGGTGTCATCCGCGAACTTGATAACGGCGAGAAAATGGTTCCAACCGCGCGTGGTGAAATCCGTGCAACCCAGGTAATCACTGCCACAAACGGCTATACTGGGGCTGATGCCACGCCAAGTGTGGCCCGCCGCGTTGTGCCGGTCAAAAGCTATCAGATCGCAACCGAACCGCTTCCGGTCGATCTTCTGGCGGAACTGATCCCCAATGCGCGCATGGTGTCGGATACCCGCCGTGATCTGATCTATACCCGTCCGTCACCGGATGGCACGCGTTTGCTGTTCGGGTCGCGTCCTGGCGCATTTGATATGTCGGACAAGGCCGCAGCCAAACGCCTTTATGCCCGCATGATCACGATCTGGCCACAACTGCGCGGCACCAAGATCACCCACGCTTGGAGCGGCCGGGTCGCCATGACGGTAGATAAAATCGCCCATCTTGGTGATCGCGACCAGAGCAGCTTTGCGGTTGGCTGCAACGGTAACGGCGTGGCTCTGATGACTTATCTTGGCTATCAGACCGCGCGCAAAATTCTGGGTGAACAGAACCAACCATCCGCCTTTGACCGCGACAAGTTTACGCCGGTTCCTTTCTATAACGGCAAGCCGTGGTTCGTTCCGGTTGTTGCCGGATGGTACCGTCTGCGGGATTTCATTGAAAGATCGCGCGGTTAATCAACCAGTAGCCAAACGCACGCTTCACTGTCGAGGCGTGCGTTTGGCGTAAAATCTTCTTTTATCAATAGCTTGGTGTTTAATGGCGATCGTGACTAGCATCACGATTGTGACTTGATGATCCCGGCAGATTACCAATGCACTTTGGCAAGGAGTTTTCAAAGTGTCCGTACCCCATCTCCAGGTATTTGAAACCATTCGCCCATTTCCTGAAAAAGTCGATGTCGCCATTATCGGGGGCGGCATCGCTGGCATCACCACCGCCCTGTTTCTGGCCGAGGCTGGTGTTTCGGTCGCAGTTCTGGAAAAAGGTCGTGTCGCGGCCGAACAAAGTTCGCGCAACTGGGGATGGACGCGTCAGATGGGGCGCGATCCGGTTGAGCTGCCCTTGACGATTGAAAGCCTTAATCTCTGGCGTGATCTGGATCGGCGTTTCCAGATTGACACTGGCTATAGAGAAACCGGCATTACATATGTTTGCCGGACAAAGCGCGAAATCGACGAATTCACCAAATGGGGAGAGTACGCCAAAGCGGCCAGGATGCCGTCGAAAGTGCTCAATGGGCACGAACTGCAAGACCTGCTTCCGGGACTGTCGCCAGATTTCAAAATGGCTCTGCATACCGCCAATGACGGGCGAGCTGAGCCGGGCCAAGCCGTGCCGGAAATGGCGCGCGCAGCAGATCGACTTGGGGCGACCATCGTACAGAATTGTGCGGTACGTGGCATCGAAACCACAGCCGGTCGCGTCAGTGCTGTTGTCACTGAAAAAGGAACAGTAGTGGCATCGTCGGTTGTGGTTGCCGGTGGCGTTTGGTCACGCCTATTCCTTGGCAATCTGGGGATCAATCTGCCCCAGCTCAAAATTCTTGGCACGGCTTGCCGTATTGAAGGTGTCGGCGATGTTTCGGAAATGCCGGTTGGTGGTGGAGACTTTGCTTTTCGGAAACGCCTTGATGGCGGGTATACGGTGGCTGAACGCAGTGCCAACGTCTCTCAGATTACCCTGGACAGCTTACGGCTCTTCCGCGATTATATCCCCAATCTGAAAACCAGTTGGCATGAACTGCGCATTCGCATTGGCAGAACGTTCATAGACGAATGGAAAATGCCACGCAGTTGGCAGCTTGATGAAATGAGTCCGTTTGAAGAAGTCCGTGTACTTGATCCGGAACCGCATCAGCCATTTGTGCGCAACGCATTGGTCAACCTGACCCGCGCCCATCCGGGGTTCGCCAGCGCCAAACTCACCCATACCTGGTCCGGGGCCATGGATGTCACTCCGGATGCAATCCCAGTTATCAGCAGCATTGACAAGATACCAGGGCTTTTCGTTTCAACTGGCTTTTCAGGCCACGGCTTTGGCAGCGGCCCGGGCGGCGGGCGGTTGATGTCGGAACTTGTCCGCGGCGAAACACCCTGCGTTGACCCAACCCCGTTCCGACTGACTAGATTCAGAAACACAGCCTAACTGTCACGTGTCATAAAAGGCGACATCCGACTTCCCTGATGCAAAACGCAAGAGACGCATGAATACGGGTAACAAAATAAAACTCAAATACACATCACAGGTTAGTTTGCGCTTTTAAAACACGTCCATAATGAATTTTCCAAAATGAGAAAAAATCAAAAATCAACCAAAGGAAAATCACATGTTTGGATTTACAGGTGGCGAGACGCCCGAAACGCTTAAACGCAAAAAAGGCTACCTTGCCGACGCCAAAAACAATTGGAACTTCCTGACCCACTATGACCTATCAACTATCAAGACCAAGGGGCAGCTGTGTAACATGATCAAAGTGCGCCGCGCCATTTCCGAGGAAGAAGCCGTTGCTGACGTAGAAAAGTGAATGATTGGCAAAGATTTCTCGTAAGCATCACGATTGGTCAGGATGACTTACGATACAAGTACCGGGCCAACCTGATCGAGGTATCCCATTTCAAACTCAGCAAGTTCGGTCAGTTTTTTCAAATCGTTGAACTGGACAATTCCCTTTTGGAAAGTGACCAAATTCTGTTCGCGCAGTTGGCGCAAAACGCGATTGATGTGGATCGCGCTAAGGCCAAGCGTATCGGCCAGTTGGTATTGCGATAAAGGACACGGATAACCTTGCGCATCACCGACACCGATTGATCTGAGCCGCGCACCTAGTTCCAGAAGGAAGTGTGCAGTTCTTTCAATCGCCGAGCGTCTGCCGATATTGACGAGATGCTCCACAACCATCGCCTCGTCGCAGGACACTGACCACAATATCGACATCGCCAAACGCGGTGCTGATGAGAAAGCTGACAACATGTCTTGCGCTTTGACTTCGCCAACCAGAACATCCGTTACCGCCTCAAAGCTATGGTCCGACGTGCGAAGCAACAAACTTCGCAACCCGAGGAAGTCACCGGGCACCTGAAAGTCAATAATCTGGCGCGCACCTTCGGGAAGCAACTTGTAGGACATCACCCAACCGTCCTGCAAAATGAAGGCACGGTGCCCGCTTTGCCCCTCGTGAACGATTTCTCCACCTGCAGAAATCATCCGCGACGGACCAATCATCCCTGAAAGGGTATCGAGCTCCTGCTCTGTCAGGTCGATATAGTTTTTCAGTCGCTTTGAAACAGCCGCCGTCGAGGAAACCATCAAACCTGTCCTCTCCATTGAATATCGGCACCCCTCATTGTCGCACGGATGTCAGCAACCCCTGTTAAGGCCAACCTGCCGATGCTGCGCCGGACCGAGGGGCGATAGGAAAAGCTGAACCTAAAACACGGCATTGCGTACCGAAGCGCACAGAAGAAAGGGCGAACCATGAATTATTCTATGGATATCCAGGGATCTGCAGCGCTGTCGATTTGCGAATCTACTCTAATATGCTTGAGCGATCTTGGAATTCTCAGCACAGAGGATATCACCGGTATTCTTGAAGATGCGAGAGACGCACATAATCCCGCAACCGCAGGCACTCCATCCCAAACAGATCATCAGGCTGTCCACAGCCTGATCGACAGGATCATCAAGGGTGGGAATGCGCTGAAACTCAAATAGATCACGTTCGCTGGGTAGATTAGCAAAAACAAGTTTACTGAACTGGCGCGGGATTTAAGTGATGGAGACGGCAACGTTCATGTCAATAAGTGCGCCCCTGCCCCCCGTGAACTCACCGGCAACCGGAACTGCCTGCGTCATTTCACGAACCACCGCCACCGAAATAAGATTGCCCGATCCCACACTGCGGTTTGTCGGATCAAAGGCAACCCAACCGGCACCAGGAAGAAAGACCTCCGCCCAGGCATGCGTTGAACCTGACCCATCTGATCCTCTTAAGCTGCTATCTGTATTCACCAGATACCCGGACACAATTCTTGCCCCGAAACCAAGGCAACGGGCTGCCGCAACGAACAAAACAGCAAAGTCGCGACACGATCCTTCCTGATTGTCCAGAGTTTCCAGCGGCGTTTGAGTGCCTTCGCTCTCCCGCCTTCGGTAGGTCGTGCGTTGCGATATCCCGAAGCTAATGTCCTTTAACAATGACAGCGTGTCTGTCGGGCTACTGAAAATAAAACCATTCACCCAGTCTGATAACCGCCCGGTCGGGTCCGGGTAATGCTGTGCTGTCAAAGCACCGAGATCAATCCATTCATCGTCTGAATATGAGAACGGAAAGGTACACGCCGTGGCCGAGATTGTAAAAACCGGCCATTGCGAAGCAGCCATCTCGATTTTGGACCGGCTTTCAATTTTAAGATAGTCGGTCTTGTCCTTGAAATTTGCTGTTGCGATCGCGTTGCCCGCAACATCATGAGTCCAGACCAACTCTGCGTCCGGGTTAATTGTGACCTCAAAGGACACCAACCGGGTATCGCGCGCCTCTCGTGGGCGGAGCATCAAACGATGCGGCCCAAGTAAAACCGGCCAGTGATAGCGGTAGATCGTTGAATGGACCAGATCAAGAGACAGCATAAGCTGGCCCCGCTATCTCTTGAGCGGCTTTTTGGAACCCATCATGAAAAAGCATCACAATTCTTCCGTCCAAACGCGGAAGTCTCGCAAAATGCTTTCGCCAAAGGTTTGCAACAATGGCACATCGGCCGCATCCCGTCCTCTGGCGATCAATACACGACCGACCCGCGGGGAATTGTTTCTGGGATCGAACACCCACCATCGGCCAGAGAGGTAAACCTCCATCCATGCTGCAAAATCGCCGCTCGGATGGGGCAACGGTTCGCCGATATCACTGAGATATCCGGTGCAGTAACGCGCCGGAATATTCATACAGCGACACAGTGCGATGGCAAGATGCGTGAAATCCCGGCAAACGCCACGTCGCTCCTTAAGCGCCTCTGATGCTGTCCGGGTCGCGCGTGCATCAAGATATCCAAACGTAATGTGATCGTAGACAAAATCACAAATCGCCTGGACTCTTTCCGAACCCGGCGGTGTGCGTTCAAAAAGTCGCCACGCTTCGTTTGACAGCAGGTCCGTATCGCAATAGCGACTGCCAAGAAGGTAAATGATCGTATCAGACGGCAAATCCTCGACCGCATGCTGTTTGGCATCCCGGCATGGCTCATCCTCAGTCCCGTCGTCGAAGATAACGCCGTCTGATTGCAAGACGAATTTACCGACCGGCGCAGTCCAACGCGTACAGATGTTGCCAAACCCGTCGACATAACGTGTTTGCGCCAGTTCCGGTACTGTCTGCAGGCGGTCGTCGCCCTCAAGATCATGAACGCGGGAGTGATGAACATTTAGCAGCGCGATCATTGGTGTGATTTGCTGCAATTGATACTGGAAATAATATCCGATGCTTAAACGCATTTAATCTGTCCTGACCGAGTTGAGTGGGACAATGCAACAGCCGTGCAAAGCGCCCTCAAGATAGTGAGAGCTTCGCAAGGGCCTCGGCTGCAAGGGCATGCTCGCGGTCGTGATAGTGCCCGCGAAAAACGCCATCCACACTGATTTCCCAGATGTTGTTCTTTTTGATCAATTGCACACGATCAACCCGGCCGCCGCGCTCGATACGCTGTGCATAGGGTGCATGGACAAAGTCGACACCGCCCTGCTGCCTGACCGACGTGCTCTTGTTCAGCGTGGATTTGTCACGATCGGTCAGACCTTTCGCCTCAAGCAACATCACAGCGCGAATGAAATCTTCGGCATATTCGTCTGTTTCTTTGTAGCGATGCTCATGAGGCGCCCGCGACATCGGCACAACAAACCTGTCTTGCAGATGCTCAACAAATCGCGGATCACTTCGCGACATGTAGGCGATAAGCGATTGCAAAATCCTCTCATGGGCAAGAACCCGCCGCTCCAAGGATGTTGCCTCAGGCGGCAAAGGAGAAGTCGTCCTCTCGTCTGACACTATCTTTGTCTCCTTGGGTTTTGCAATTATGACAACTCCGGCTCAAGCGCTTTGACGCAAGCCTGTGCAAGATCGCGGTTTGGAATTTCAGTGCCTGGCATCGTTGCCCAGCCTGCTTCCATCAGGGCTTCTCTTTGCTGATAACTTGACACCCCCCGGATCGTTTCGAGTTTTGCCGCACGATTTAAATCCGCACTCGCCTTGGCAACACAAACAGGCACCAACGCGGCGATCACTTTGTCATCGGACATTGTCTCTGACATCTGACGCGCGTCACCGCCCGTCACCCAGCCGCCCCAGGTAAAGCCGACAACCGTTGCCAAAGCCGCACCGGAAACCGCACCAAGAACATAAGGCTTCAACCAATCGGGATAGTTCATAATCTTGTCCTCCAAAAGGGCAGATAAAGGGCTAAAATGTCTGGATTGTTTCGCGCAAAGAGGGCTTGATAAAACACCGCTCTTTGCTTTTCGAAGCACGCATAACGACGCGAACGAACATGCGTCTCGAATTTTCAAATGATTGGAAAATTGCGGATTGATACAGCGATCAAATCGGCGCCTGCCAGCAACCCGCAGGCAGAGACCGGCCTTGATGTTAATCCAAGCTGACCGGTTACGAGATGCGATCCAACATCGCAGAACATTTAATGAAGACTACTCTTTTACACCGATTGTGTGCCTGCGAAGCTAACCTCGGTTAGTTTTGGCAAAATGGTCCGTCTGCAATTGAAAGAAATCCGTTCAGATGCGAGATCGATTTTGGCAAAGGCGAGCAGCCATTCTATCCGTGCGCTAAATAGCGTCATGAACGCTCAACTAATCCACATTAGCTCCGCCCCGCATGGGTTGATCTATAATGTCAACCACATGGCATTTCGCCAGGGCGGTTAAATCAGGCTTCTTGCCAAAGATCGAACACCGACATTTGCATGGATTGGTCTATCATGATGGAAAACTATCCAAACGGCCTCGACACGCGATACGACAGGTTTCTGCAAACAAGGATCGGTGCAGGTTTGAACGGAACGCCTGTGACGACACTTTCAATGTTGGCCAGACTTGGACTGGATCCATGGCAAGTCGCACGCGAGCTCAGCGCGATGTCAAAAGAAACCGCTTGGGCAAAACTTGAAAAAGTAATGATCAGTTTCGCAGACCTGACGCACTCACCTAAAAATCGTCAGAACATTGTGACAGGCTTGATCGCGTCCTTGCACTAAACGACATGATCCGGTCCTACGGCACAAATTCTGTGACCGGCATGTTTTTCGAAGGCTGCGATATCAGACTGATTTTTGCGCGAAGATTGAGAGCGATGGAGCAGTGGTTACGTTCTGTAATCACTTGTTAGATGCCACAGAAGATGACAAAAACCTGCAGAATTGACAGAAAAGCTGACAATTTTCTCATCGCATCAAAGTTTCGCCTAGCAATCACCGTCGAATGCACGCATACGTCCAGATTGGTGTAGCATTTCGATAAGGTGGGTTATGCCGAACACGGGCAAGCCTATCGACTTTTGAACTGCGCGGGCATAAGGGGGTAGATTGGTGCATTCAAACAGGACAGCGCCCAGTTCGGGGTTATCCTGTTTGAGCTTTTTGCACTGTGTAACAACCTCCTGTTCGATCAGGTTGATATCGAACCCAGAGGTTCCGCTTGCTGGGAGCCCCAAAATTGCAGAGCGGAAGTTCGGGCAGTCCTCCAGACCACACAACGCAATTCGGTCATGTGAAACACTCTCACCAATCATCAGGTGGCGCTTTGACAAAACGCTGGCATTAGCTGTAACCACTCCGACCTTGCGCGTACCGATCATGTTTAAAATCATCGGAAGCAGAAGCAAGCTTGAGGTCGCCACTGGGATTGATACCGCGGCGGAGAGCTCTTCCTGAACCACTGAAAGAAATCCGCAACTGGTTGCGATCGCGGAAACGCCTTCGCGTTCAAGTTCTTGAGCAGCCTCGATGAAATGAGGCAGCAACACACGCGCTTTATCCGCACCGGTTACAACAGTGCCCTGGGTTGCTTGGGTCACGATCTTATAGCGTACCGGAAAGTCAAATGTTCTGGCGTTTGCTATGTCACCATGAACACGTGGAAACGTCGTGTTCAACACCAGAACGCCAATGCTTTCGCCGTATACCGCTCGCCCTTGGAGCAAATATCCATCTGTCAATTCTGCCCTCCGACAACCGCTAGCGTACTGGCATTACGCACTGTTGCACCGATGCTGTCCTTTTCAAACTTGCTTGCCAGCATCACGCTGGATTCCACCCGCTCAACAGAAGGTAAAAGCGCAATTTCGTCAAGCAGCGCATCGAGATCTTCTAAGTGACTGAATTCGGCCCAGCACACCAGATCGCAAGTCCCGCTTGTCGAGAAGCAACTCCGGACTTCCGGAAAGCTTTCCAATACATTCAAAAGATGCGAGGAGCGTTTCTGCGTTGTATTGAGATATATAAGCGCCCGAGTATTTTCCGTGTCATCGGTTTTGCGCACAATCGCCGAATAGCCAAGAATAATGCCTTTGCGCTCAAGCCGCGAAATCCGTTCGTGAATTGTTGAACGGGCGAGCCCAGCACGTTTTGCAAGTTCGGTTGCAGGCATCCGGGCGTTTGTTTCCAAAAGCGCAACCAGTTGCCGGTCAACATTGTCCAAAGACCTGTACATAATTCCCACTAAGCCTCACAGATGCGTTCATTGTGATCATTTTTTGATTTTGAAAGATTTTTGCACATCGCGCGGGCACTGAAAAATGTGTAAAAATGATCTCATCATGACTAAAAGTCATGATGCCACATTTACGCTAGGTTCCTTATGCGCCGATTTCTTCCGACATTATCCACGCTTCAGGCCTTCGAATCCGCTGCCAGACAGCTCAGTTTCACCAAGGCTGCGGATGATCTTGGCATCACCCAAAGTGCCATAAGCCGTCAGATCAAAAACCTGGAAGAATTTTTGGGAATACAGTTATTTGAACGCTATGGCTCGCGGGTTGTCCTGACGGATTCCGGCAAGGCCTATGCCGAAACCATCCACACTGCCATCGACAAGCTTGAAATCGCATCCATCGATATCGTGCGGGGCAGGCGCGCAGAAGATGCCCTGAAAATCGGGACATTGCCGACATTCGGCTCTCGCTGGCTGACCCGCTATATAGATGCCTTCAGCCGTAATTTTCCGAACGAACATCTGGAATTCACGCGTACCTATAATGATGTGGATTTCAGCAACACCAATATGGATATCGCAATCCTGCGCGGCGACGGCAGTTGGCCCGCCGCCAAATCCTATCCGCTATTTGCCGAAAAGATCGCTGTGGTGTCGTCCCCCGGGCTCATCGCCCCCGGAACCCGACTGGATCAAACAGGCTTTGCAAACTATCGGCTGCTGCAAAATGCCAGCCGGTCAAGCCTGTGGCTGAAATGGCTGCGCGCTTCTGACATCAATTATCGCGGCACCCTTCAGGGGCCACGATTTGATAATACCGGAATGCTGATCAATGCCGCGATTGCCGGTTATGGACTGGCGGTAATTCCGGTTTGCCTGATCGAAAACGAACTCTCCGAGGGCAAGCTCCATACCCCCTTTGGCGCGCCCGTGCCATCCGGCGAAAGCTATTTTGTGGTTTATCCCGAACGCAAAGCCCATTCCATCGCGGTCAAACGGTTCCGTGACTGGGTATTGCAGCTTGCCAAACAAGTGGGGTAGCCCCCGATCGGAAACCGGGGGCTAAGCTGCATCAATTCTGTAATGCCTTCGGAAGCCAGGTCGCAATTTCCGGGAACGCGACAAGCACCAGCACGAATGCACACATCACAAGGAACATCGGCACGGACGCCCGGGCGATGAAGCCTATTCCCTTGCCGGTCATCGCCTGAAGCATAAACAGGTTAAAGCCGATCGGCGGCGTGATCTGCGCCATTTCAACAACGATCATCAGATACACGCCAAACCACAGCATGTCGAAACCCGCCGCCCTGACCATCGGCTCGATCACGGCCATCGTCAAAACAATCGACGACAATCCGTCCAGAAAACAGCCAAGGAATATGTAAAAGACCGTCAGGAAAATGATCAGCGTAAACGGCGAAAGCTCCAGCCCCGAAATATGATTGGCCAAAGCAGCCGGAATACCGGTAAAGCCCATCGTCAGCGACAGAAACCCTGCCCCCATCAGGATCAGCATGATCATGCAGGTCGTTTGAACGGACTGCATGACACTCTCTGAAAAACTCTTCCAGGTCAGGCTTTTTTGCACAAGCGACAGAACCAGCGATCCCAGAACGCCAAGTGCCGCGGCCTCGGTCGCTGTCGCAAAGCCGGAATAGATCGATCCGATCACCGCACCAATCAGACACAGCACCGGCAACAGATCAATCAGGTTCCGAAAAAGGCTGCCTTCCGACTTTTCATTCTCGATCTCGGCAACCTTTTTCGCATTCAGCTTGGACCAGACAACCACATAAAGGCTGAAACATACCGCAAGCAAAATACCCGGGACCATTGCCGCGATGAACAGGCTGGAAATGCTTTCGTTCACGGTCACGCCATAAACAATCATCGAAATGGATGGCGGTATCAAAAGACCAAGCGTCCCGGCCCCGGACAGGGTGCCGATGATCATTTTTTCGGGATATTTACGTCTACGCAGTTCCGGAATGGCCATTTTGCCGACGGTGGCAACCGTTGCGGCAGACGACCCTGAAATCGCGGCAAATACGGCAGACGCACCGATATTGACATGCAACAGCCCGCCGGGCAAACGACCAAGAAAGGGCGAAAGCCCCCTGAACAATGTTTCGCTCAGCGACGTTCGAAACAGGATTTCCCCCATCCAGACAAACAGCGGCAGCGCCGTCAGGGTCCATGAAGATTGCCCCGCCCAGATGTTGATCGCCATCGAATCCCCGACCGGGGCCGATGTGAAAATCATCATGCCGATCACGGCCGTTCCAAGAAGAGCGGCACCAACCCAGACCCCCATGCCCAGCATAAGGAACAGTGATGCCAGAAAGACAATTATCGAGATGGTTTCAATCATAGCTCTTGCGGGCTTTCGTTAGATGAGGTCCCCGACAGCTCGCTCTGCGGATTACGGCCTTCGATCAAAGCCTGAAAAAGGCTATGCACCGCGGCCAGCGCAAACAGGCATGAACCGGCGGCAACAAAAGACTGCGGGATCCAAAGCAACATGCCATCAGCACCCTGGCTACGATCCTGAAACTCATGGCTAAGCAGGGTCATCTGAACCATGTACCAGGCTGTAAAGCAGGTAATCACCGCCAGAACAATCAGACACAGGATTTCAAGAAAATGACGCCCGCCACCGTTTAGTTTTTCGGCAAACAGCGAAATGCGGATATGGCGTTTCGCACGAAGGGTATAGGCCAATGCGGTAAACGTTCCCGTTGCCATTACATACCCGGCAACATCCGATGCCCCCCCGGCATAAAGCCCCAGCGATCGGGCAAATGTGCTGTATAAAACCAGACAGCATAACGCCACCAACAAAACACCCGCCGCAACGGCACCGGCCTTGTAGACCCTGTCTAGCGCCTTCGAAATCATGACAAACATGTCGATCTCCAAAGAGAAACCCTGCCGTTCCCGAAAGGAACGGCAGGTAATCATTCGGACTTACTGCGCACCATAGGCGTCAATAACAGCCTGCCCTTTCTCGCCGGCACGTTCCAGCCACTCCGCGCGCAGCTTCGCACCGACCTTTTCAAAGGCGGCGCGCAACTCCGGGCTCATTTCGGCGACCTGCATACCGTTCTTTTTGAACTCTTCGATATACCATGCATCAAGTTCTTCGGCTTTTGCCCAGCACTTGCTTTCTGCATTTGCCGCGGCACTTTCAAAGACAGCCTTGGTTGCATCATCCAGACCAGCCCAGGACTTGGCATTGGTAAACACCATGTTCCGCGGCAGCCAGGCTTTGACATCATAGTAATATTTCACATGTTCCCAAAGCTTCTGATCATAACCGGTCGAACCCGACGAAATCATCGATTCAGCCACCCCTGTGGCAAAGGCCTGCGGCAGTTCGGCTGCTTCGATTTTGGTCGGCACCATGCCAAGCTCTTCGGCAAAGGCAGAAGTCGTCGCGTTATACGCACGGAATTTCAGTCCCTTGATATCGTCCGGTGTTTTGGCTTCCACCGACGAATAGAACCCCTGTGGTGGCCACGGGCAGGAATACAGGAAGTGCAGACCTGCACCGTCCAGGGTTTCCTCAAGGGCCGGTTTCGATGACTGATAAAGTTTCATCGACGCGTCAAAACCCGTCGCAAGGAACGGGACCGAATCAACGCCATAGATCGGGTCTTCGTTCGCCAAAGCGGAAATCAGCCGCTCGCCGATCGGGATGATACCGCGACGGACCGATGTATAAATCTGATCCCCCGGGAACAGGGAACCACCCGGATGAGGGATCACTTCAATATCCGTACCGGCGGTGATTTCGGCGGCAAACTCGGCCGCGATTTCCGAATGATAGTTCGACGCCGAATAGGCAAGCGCCATATCCCAGGTTTCTGCATTTGCCGCGGAAACCACAAGCGGGAACGCAAGAACGATCCCGGTAATGACAGTATTCTTCAACTTCATAAAAGCCTCCGATGATAGATGTTGTTTTGTTTGTTTTTTATTATCTCAGGTAACGCTCCGCACAGAAGGGCTTTGCGTCGATTGGTGGTGATTGACCGGTCATCAGATCGGCAAGAACCCGGGCCGTACCGGGCCCGGTGCAAAAACCGATATGCTGATGACCAAAGGCAAGCCAAAGACCTTTTCTTTTCGGGGCGGCACCGATGATTGGCCTGCTATCAGGAAGCGTCGGGCGACGCCCCATCCACGGGCTGTTTTCAACCGGGCCGGACAATGGAAATGCCTCTTTGGCAGACGAAACAGCTTGCTCGAATTGATTAAGTTTTCCCGGTGCATCACACGCATCAAGCTCGACACCGGTTGTCAGTCGAAATCCCTGCTCCATGGGGGCAAGGACATATCCACCACTGGCATCACAGATCGGACGCTGCAAATGCCCGCCATTGGCTGATCTGAAATGCATGTGATACCCGCGCTCATACCCCATCGGAACATCAATACCGATGCTCTTTAAAATATGCGGGGTCCATGGACCGAGGGCGACGACCAAATCGTCACTGACAAAACTGTCACCGCCGTCCGCAATGACTTTCCAGCCCCCTGACGTAGTAGACAAGTCTGACAGCGACTGCACTGTCTTCTGAACAAACTTGCCGCCCTTGGCGAGGAACAGTTTGCCATAACCCGCCACCAGAGCACCTGGATTATCAATGCTTTTGGCATCCTTGATCCAGGTTGCTGCAGTAAAAATCCGGTTAAGCGACGGTTCGAGATCGGAAATCTGGTCCGCATTCAGAATTTCGGTATCAAGTTCGAAGTGATCGAAGATATCCCGCGCGAACTGAGAAGCCTCGAACCCTGACTGAGTGCGATATAAGAACATCCAGCCCTTTTCGCTGAGGCGCTGTTGCTCACCAGAAGCTGCAAGCAGGCGCATATGCTCTTGCATGGAAAGCGAGATCAACTGATCAAGGGCGGCAGCCGTTTCAAGAACTTTGCTCTGACGAGCATTCATCAAAAACCGGAATGTCCAGTTCAGGTTACGCATCAGAAACGGCAGATAATATCGCAGCGCCGTCGTGCGGTTTGACACAAACTTTGGCAGGTTCTTCCACAGCGTCGGATTGTTGATCGGCACCAGCGATGAACGGGTCCACACCCCGGCATTGCCATAGGATGTTTCCTCGCCGGGAAACTTGCGATCCATCAGTGTGACATCATAGCCCCGATCAAGAAGCTCCAACGCAGCTGAAACGCCGACAATACCTGCTCCCAAGACAACGACCTGACGCGCCATCTAGCCCCTCCAGTTTTGATTATTCTTCATTGCCGGACTGTCAAAGAAAAGGGACACAATGTCCGGTTTGAGGTGTGATTTCCGACGAAACGTCGGAATCAGATATCCATGACGTTCCCAAACGGGTTGCATGAGGGTTGGCGGATGCCCCCGACCCGCAAGGTCATCTGGGGGCACCCGCCGTGGCACAAACGACTACAGGTAGGGAACCCGCTTCGTTTGCAACTCGAGTGGATCTTCGCCCTTTTTGGTCAGCCACGAGTAAACCGGCGGCACACGATCAGCCAGTGACTCAACATGGATATCGATGAAGCATGGCCCCTGTTTGTGGGCGAATGCCTTTTCGAGGGCGACTTCAAGTTCTTCGGGGGTTTTGGCGGTCCAGGCTGTCATGTCAAATGCTTCGGCTATCGCCTGACCACGCGGCGGCAGGAAATCAACACTAAAGCACTGATTGTGGCCTTTGAGACGGTGCAACCCTTTAATCCAGCCAAAGATACCGTTATTGAACAGCAGCAGGATCGCGGGCACCTGCAAGCGCACAAGGGTCTCAAGTTCGCCGACCGTCATGCCAAATGAACCATCTCCGAACATTCCGATCGGACGGCGGCTTTCATCTGCACACCATGCCCCGACCGTTGCCGGCAAGGCAGAACCAAGTCCGCCAAACGCACGTGGAATGGCAAATCGCGTCTGTGGATCGTTGATTTTCAGGAAGCGGGTCATATAGGGGGTCGGTGTGCCGGCATCCGAATAAATCAGGGCAGGTTCACCGGAGTTTTCCAGCGCTTTGTTAAACTCTCGCACCACCCGCTCGGGACGCAACGGAGAGTCTTCCGCACTCATGTAGGGCTCGGCGCCCTCCCAGAACTGACGGCGCAGTTCGTTGAGATAATCAATCCACGACTTATGATCGCTCCCATCCCTGCCATCGGGGATCATCTCGACGAGTTGCTCGACAACCAGTTGGGCATCACCAATAACCGACAACACATTTTCATAGTTGTTGGCCATGATTTCGGGATTGATATCAATCTGGGCCAGACGCTTGTTCAGCGTCACCTTCGGGAAAGTCCAGCCAATGGTCACAACCGACCCGATCCGTGACCCGATGAACAGGGCGAAATCGGCTTCTTCCAGGGCACGGTTTGCATGGGGATGATAGCCGTTATCGCCGATAACGCCAACCGCCAGCTCATGATCATCGGGGATCGTGCCTTGGCCAGTCATCGTTGTGCACACCGGTATATTGAGCTTTTCGGCAAGCTTAAGAACAGCATTGCCCGCGCAGGCGCGGTTGACACCGCCACCCGATACAATCAACGGCTTTTCGGCCCTTTTCAACAGAGTGAGCAGTTCTTCAAGCTTGCCTGGTGCAGGCAAGGTCGCAAAGGATGGGAAGGTCTTGCATTCCTCTTCGACATGAAGGGATACCTTTGCCGGATCGACTTCGTGTTGCAGGATATCTTCCGGGATTTGCAGGTGAACCGCTCCGGGTTTTCCTGATGTCGCGACCCGAAATGCTCTCCGGATGATCTCGGGCAGCTTTTCGACCGACTTGACCTGAACCGACATTTTGGTGACTGGCTCAAACAATTTGGCGCAATCAAGTTCGGTCAGAACGCCTTTCCCTTCACCCGGGAGCGGAATGTCAATCGTCAAAAGAATGACGGGAACCGAGGACGCATTTGATTCAGCGACAGGTGGCAGCGAGTACATCGCCCCAGCGCCCGACGGGCATTCGAAAACCCCGGGCTTGTCGGTAAAGCGACCATAGGCATCGGCCATAAAACCGGCAGAACGCTCATCCCGGGCCATCACATGACGAATTTTCCCTTCACGCTCCTGAAGCGCTTCGTAAAACGGCACGTTTGTATCACCGGGAACACCAAAGACGGTCTCTACGCCGTAAGCGATCAGCATGTCAGCAAGGATATCTGAACCGCGCATGTGTCTTCCCTTTCGTTGCAAAAAGGCAGAATGGCGGTCTCATCCGTCCGGTAACAACAGACACCCTGTCGGCATTCACGTCAAACAACCGACGAAATGTCAGCAGCGTGCGTAACATCGAATATCGAGGTTCAATTTCGGATCAGAAACACAGATTGGAAATCAAGATATGGCGGCTTGGAACATCCCGCATGTCCCATGCCCCCCGAATTATGACAAACCCTTGGCGGCACCGACGCATATATGCGTCGGTCTCAGGCGGCATAAATTTTTCGGGAAAAGTTGTCAGGTGCCACAAAAGATGACATTCAACTTCCAGCAAAATCAATGCCTTAACATTTTTGATTGCCAGATAAGCTGTCATCGATTGTCACAAAAGGTGACAAAAATCTGCAGAATTGACAGAAAAGCTGACATTTTTCATTTTCCAGCGAAATGCTCAGATCAATCCCCTCTCATCAAATCTTTTGAAGAGACGGGATTGATCTGGTCTAAATGCGTACTAATGTCCTAGTCGGTAATATCGCTAGTTCTGCCAATTTGCGGCAATCACAGTTTGCACATTCGAGAACGCTTCACTGTTACGATCAATTGTATCTGCAATTACATCTCCGACGCCGAACACTGACATGGCATCAACCAAGGCCTGAACATTTGCTCCATCAAGCGATGCACCTGAACCAAGTTCGATGTAATTGACCAAATGGTTACCAGTTCCGTCAAACCAATCTGAGACCGTCAAATTGTCTTGGTGGCCAAGCAATTGGATCACCAGATCTTCACCATTTTGCAGGAACCATACATCTTCAGCATCCACCCCCGATGTCATCTCGATATGGTCGCTGTTGTCTGCGTCCAAAATTACATCTGCGTCGCCACCATTACCAAAGATGAATGTATCAGCGCTATCATCTCCTGACATCATATCATTTCCTATCGGCGTATCGTTTCGATACTGACCCCGTGTCGCCGTATCGCCGGTAAGCGAAGAGTTGACGTGGATCCTATTCAGGCTCGAAGCCGATCCATCTGCGTTGAGATAGGTAACATAGGCGCCACCATCTTCTGCAGGTTCAAGCCGCACAGACATTTCACCGCTAAACCGATCAAAGACCAACTCTTCACTTATCGGCTCTCCATTCGCATCGTAACGTTGCCCATAAACTTCATACTCCGCACCATCTTTGCGTATCATCACCGCAAAGATGCCGCCATCCTCTAATGCAACCATATCTGAAACCAAAAAATCTCTCGGCCCAACATCTCCGGTGTTAATGTCGATCGAAAAATCAAGCGTAATAGCGTTATCTGCATCGACGCTATAAACATGAAATTGGTTTCGAACAATCAAGGCCACTCGCCCATCAACAAGTAGAATCGGCGTTGCATCATAGTTTTCAACTGAGGAATTGCCTACAGGCTCTTGCCATACCGTTTCTGCATCCCCGAGAGCCTCTCCAGCGAGAGAAAATATTTGCGCTGTTACAGACCATTCATTCAGTGCCGACACTACAAACAGCATTAAACGCCCATCAGGCAGCTCAATGCCATTCGATTGATAGTCATGAGAAGATGAGGAAATTTTAAACCCATCCCCCATAGCGTTGCCGTCTGCGTCATAACGCTTCACCAGGATATCATAATCTATCAAGTTTTCCGGCCGCTTGTCGGAGAGCGTCAACAAGAACCCACCACCTCTTAGGGCAATGATTTCAGGGTCTCTTTGCGAATATTCACTGTATATTTGCGCAGGATCTTCACCAGTAGCAGTTTGCCAATCGCTCGTCATATTCCCCGACGCGTCATAAATCGAGAAAGTGACGATATCATTAGTCCTTCCAGCTACAACAAAACCACCATCGGCAAGACCTTCCACATGCAATTGCGTGAGAACTCGAGTTGTTTCTGAAAGAAGTGCAGCTTCCCTCTCGTAAGAGCCATCCGCTCGATAAATAGTGGCGTAAATACCTTCGTCACCAGATGAACGCCATACTGAAACTTCATTGCCATTCGCCAACTGCGCGACGTCCCAAAGATCAATGGTGGTGTCGACCGCTGTACTATTGATTTCTAATGGAACAACATCGACGATCACAGTTGCCCTATCCAGACCTCCGGCTCCATCGGAAACAGTGTAACTGAATGAAGCTCCGCCTGTGTATCCGGCGTTGGGCGTAAAAACGACATTCCCGTTCTCATCCAGCGATACCGCGCCATGTTCGCCAGCCTCGACCGACACAATCTCAAGCGTATCTCCGTCCGCATCCTGATCGTTGGAAAGAAGGTCTGATGCTGAGATCACTGTCGTTAAATCCGCAGTCACCTCTACCGCGTCGTCAGCCGCGACAGGAGCATGCTGTTCGTCTCGGAACTGCGCACGATCAACCGTTTCTCCGGTAACTTCCGGCTCAACATGGATCCGCGTGAGATGGGTACCGTTACTCAGGTAGACAACGTCAGCCCCGCCATCCGTCGAAGGCTCCAAACGCGCCATCGTCTCAGAGCCTACCGACAGCTCTCCGAATACAACTTCGTCACCGACAAGGTTGCCACTTGCATCATAGCGCTGACCAAAGACCTGATATTCATCCCCTTCCTCCCGGGTATAAAGGACAAACACGCCGCCATCAGCCAAGGCAACCAGATCAGAAATGGCACTGCCACCGAGTTCGCCAAACGATACTGTTACATCTTCAACGACACTGTTAGTGCCATCGACACTGTAAATGTGGAGTTCCCCACCAACCGTGAGCGCAATTCGCCCGTCATTAAGGCGGATCGGCGCAACGACAAAATCGTCAATCCCGGAGGTCGAGGAAGCGACGTCAAACGCTTCACCCAATGCTGAACCTTCTGCAGAGAAGACCTGACCCGTAACCTGCCAATTATTGGGAAGCCTGTGGACAGAAAACAGCATCAACCTACCATCGGCGAGCTCAATTCCATTCGCGTGAGTATCGCCATTAATTGGTGCATTTATTTCAAAGACATCACCTAACGCATTCCCATTTGCGTCATAACGGCGTCCCAAAGTGTCCCAGCGTGTAGAGGTGCCTCGATTTCCATGCATCACCAACGTAAAACCACCACCTTGCGTGGCGATGATATCAGGCACTCCATGCGGATAACTCTCGGAAATTACCGGCTGCCATGAACGCGAGAGCAGACCCTCATTATTATAGACGGCAAATACAACGCGATTGTTACTGTTTAATCCCGCAACAACAAAGCCACCATTGGCGAGGCCTTCGACCTTCAATTCCGCAAGATTGGTCGGATCACCTGGCAATCTGTAATGACTTTTGACAACGCTGCCGTCTCCGGCATAGATGTTTGATCCCGTCAGCCCCTCACCATTGTGCCAGATAACAACCTGACCACCGTTGGACAGCTGTGCCGTGTCCCAGACCTCGGAGGCATTCGGGGTGACATTGCCGCCCTCATCCTGGACTTCCGTAACAGAAACCTGCACCGTCGCGCTATCTGTTCCACCTTGTCCATCTGAGACCGTGTAACTAAAGGACGCATCGCCCGTGTAGCCATCTTCCGGCGTGAAGACCACATTCCCGTCCTCATCCAGCGCCACCGTGCCATGCGCGCCAGCCTCAACCGACACAATCTCAAGAGCATCACCATCAACGTCTTGATCATTGGCAAGAAGGTCTTCTGCTGAAATCACCGTCGGCGCATTCGCAGATACATCTACCGTGTCATCACCGGCAACGGGTGCTTCATTCCCCAGAAGCACATCGATAGATGCCGTTCCAGTGGTTTCCGCAGTGCCGTCAGAGACGACGAATTCGATCTGTACATCATCCTGAACATAACCCAGTTGGGGGACAAAGGTCCAAGTCCCGTCACCATTGTCATAGACCGACCCTGCTTCGGCAGCGATAGAGACGGAAACAACCGACAGAGCATCACCATCAATATCGCTGCTGTTTGCCAATAGCTCCGCTGCGGTAATGATACGGGTTTCGTCATCGTCAACCTCACCAAGGTCAACGCCTGCAACAACAGGACTGTCATTCGTTCCAACCACTGTGACTTCAACTGAAGCAATGGCTGTTTCGCCATGTTCATCACGGATCTGATAGCTGAAACTTTCGCTAACAACCTGCCCTTCGGCCAGTTCCTGAACAGCCTGACGCGCATTATCAAGAACATAGCTGTAGCTGCCATTCGCACCGATTGTGATCAGGCCATAAACACCATTGATCTGCTGCCCGACATACCCGGCCTCCCCATTTACGGAAATGACCTCAAGGGCATCGCCATCCACATCTGTATCGTTCGACAGAACATTGCCTGTAACCGGTGAGGTTGTCGTATCTTCGGTTGCCAGCACCACATCTTGAACGGCGACCGGACCATCATTGCGCCCTTCTATGACGATAACCGCAGAAGCCGGCACCGTCGCCGATCCATCGGTCACATTATAAGAAACGGTGATTGTTACGCTTTCGCCTTCCGTCAGGTAATTGAACTGGCCGGGATCAAAGGCCAGACCACCTGTTTCCGAGCTCAGGGAATAGGCCAGAGGACGTCCATCACTTACGCTGATCGACGCATTGTGAACATCAAGGTCATCCCCGTCGCTGTCGCTTGCGTTGGCGAGCAAATTGATAATCGTCGGTGCATCATCTTCAGAAAGAGCAGCACTGATGTCGGCTGAAATGACCGGGGCTGCGTTTTCCGGCGCGCTCAATGTCACGTTCACAGACGTCAGGACAACACCACCGTGTCCATCATCGATCTGCAGCAGGAAATTCTCAATAAAAGTATCGCCAGACGACAGATCGTCCAGTGAACCATCAGAAACGACATAGCTCCATTCAATCACCCCCGTGCCGTCACCTGTTGCGGACTGCACGATGTTGGCAACAAGCTCGCCTCTGTGTCCATATGGCGAAAAAACGGTCAGGGTATGAGAGTCTGTGAGGTCAAGATCATCGAACTCAACAGAACCCGTCGCAGTGTGCGTAGCCTCACCTTCCCCTTCTGAACCGTCAGCCAATGCGGTAATCGTTACATCAGGGGAGTGCGCGATGATTTCCGGCGCATCGTTTTTGCCAGTAACCGTAACAGTTACGTCCTGCGTAACTTCTTCGCCCTGATCATCTGTCAAATGCATGGTGAAGACCTCGGTTACGGTCTCACCTTCGCCAAGATGCTCTGTCGCCGCATCTGGAACAGAATATTGCCAAAGAACCGTCCCTGAGCCGTCACCCGTCGCCGGGTCAGCAACCATAGCGGTAAATCCGCCAATAGCCCCATCAGGACCTGTCACGGTGATACTGTGATACCGGTCAATGTCGACATCGGAAAAGGAAATGAGCCCCAACGCTGAATGGGTAATTTGCGACTCACCTGTGACGTTATCCATCAATTCATTGATGGCTCCGACAATCCCACCAGAACCCCAGTTCAAACTGCTCACTGACATCGACCATTCTCCGGTTAGCAAAGGAAATTTTACATCTCTGATATAAGAACCGTAATTGGTATCCTTTAGACAAAAACCGCCTCCGCCTTCCGGAAAAGCCATATCTATCAGAAGGATAAAAGATACTACGACCTGTAATTAAAGGAGAGTCAAGTTAACAATTAAAGATTGCATTTGAAGTTATGGCTATGCTTTAGGTTTATTATTAGTATAAATAAACACTCATAGGTATAGCGTGAGTTTCTGGCAAATAATAACCTCTAATACTCCTCGCTATGTCAAAATAGCCGGAGCTTAGCAGACCATTGCAATGGGAATTTCTGGTAGCTCCAAAACCACCACATCCCCATATCCCCTAACGTTCACGGAGGGACTCATCCCCGTACTTCATCACGGGCGAAAGCAAGAACTCGATGATACGACGTTTACCGGTTTTCACCTCAACCGACGCTGTAGCAACGAAATAAAGCGTCAGCACGGTAGTGACTGAAATGGGATGCTCGGTGCATAATATCATGTCGGTGCAAGACCAACGACTATCTGAGCATGTCCGCGTCCAATCGGGATTTCCATGTCGCAATCGCAACCGCCGGCGGAAACCCATACTTCAAGCAAGGCTATGCCCGCATGCTCGATGAAGGGCGACGTCTATTGCACATGCATTTTGACTACCTGTCGTCATCACCAGAAGAAGCTCTGCTGACATCAGAACATGCCGACATGATCGAAGCCATCCGCATCAAGGATACAGAAAAGGCCGATCAACTCGCACACGCCCATACCCGCTAGTTTCATGACCGTTTCATGCGATTCATTCAGGCAAAATATCTGGACGGGTTCGATTATTCGAAGAGCCTTCTGACGTAGCTCCAGCAAACGCAGTCACTGCAGGCCCCCGAACTATGACAGGCACTCGGGGAGGAACGGTGCATTAAAGTATGATGATTGGAATGAGGATAAAGGTTACCACGGGAAATAATCATATTATATGACTGTCAGGTGCCACAAAAGGTGAAATTCGACTTCTTGAAAAATCAGTTGGTTAGCATTTTCGATTGCCAGATAAGTTGTCATCGATTGTCACAAAAGATGACAAAAACCTGCATAATTGACAGAAAAGCTGACAATTTCAAACATACGGTTCGTCATACCCTCTAAATTGAGCGAAATGACAAACTGCCGTTGTGCCTCATGGCGTTTAGAGTAGGGAGCGTTTTTGCAGTTCGGCTCAATACTGCATAGATAAATTCTTATTCGTTTTGAGATGTAGTTCTACGCGTTAGTCAGAGCTCTGCTCTCAATTTTCAGCCCTCCCCCGAAGACACGGATTTTGTTCGAGATGCTCAATCAGCATTTCGGTAAGCACTTGGATTTTTCTCACAGGGTGCTGGCCGGGTGGTCGGACAACATACGCCGCGGCAGGCGGCGGAGGATACCCAGTCATAACTGTAATGAGGGCGCCCGACCTCAAATATTCACAGATCAAGCTGTCGGGAAGGTAGGCAATACC
The DNA here is from genome assembly GCF_002311515.1 of Thalassospira sp. UBA1131. Taxonomy (GTDB): domain Bacteria; phylum Pseudomonadota; class Alphaproteobacteria; order Rhodospirillales; family Thalassospiraceae; genus Thalassospira. The sequence goes on along the minus strand of NZ_DCAO01000132.1, from coordinate 35,117 downwards.
AAGCCCGGCTGTTGCCGCAGCGGTAAGAGCGATGCCGTTGTCGGATTTAAAGCGCCCCTGTGGCTGGACCGTGACGACCCTGTCACAATCCATAAATTTCCAGGACTCTGTTCCCTGCATTAGAGCCTGGTGCGCCATGACTTCCTTGGGCGTTTCTGGCGCTCCATGTGTCTCGATATAAGACGGGCTTGCGACCAGTTTCAAATAGACGGGCCCAATGCGTTTAGCGAGCAAATTGGAATTTTCAAGGTAGCCGACCCGGATCGCGCAATCAAAACCTTCGGCGATAAGGTCAACAATGCGGTCGCTATAGCAAGCATGTAGCTGAAGCTGGGGATAGCGTTGCGCCATCTTCGCAAGAACGGGGGCGAAGTGTGTTGGTCCCAATGAGAGCGGCATGGCAATTCTCAGGCGCCCTCGAAGATCCCCCGTGGGCATGATCGTATCCCTCGCAATTTCGATTTCGGCACTCACCTTTGCGGCGTGCTCACGAAATGCAACCCCGGATTCAGTGAGGGCAGCACCACGTGTTGTTCGAGCAAGAAGCTGAACACCAAGCGCTGCTTCAAGCCTAAAGAGCCTGCGACTGACAATTGATTTGGATACACCTAGCCGTCTTGCAGCGGGAGAAACTCCGCCCGCATCGGCAACCACGACGAATGTTTCTAAGTCTTCTATATTCAACTTGGCATTCTCTATTTCACGACACAGCAGCACGACACGGTATGTTGGTTTACTCCGCGCGAAACTGAGCGTATCCATCTCATAGATGTACAGCGGTTACTGGTTGTGATCTCAGAAAAAGACATTTCGAAATGAGTGCTAAAGCAACCCCGGACCGACTTGGCTGTCTTTGAGGTTTATCCTCGACGCCGCTCAATCAGGCATGGGGATGTACTCATCACGATCATTGATAGGCAGATCGAAACGTCCTTTGCCCCAGTTTGCTGCGCGCCATTCGACCTTGGCTTCTTCGATACGCTCTTTTGACGAGGCAACGAAGTTCCACCAAATGTACCGTGGACCCTCAAGGGTGGCGCCGCCGAGGATCATGATACGAGCACCTTTCTCACCAGCCGATACGGTGATTTTGTCTCCGGGGCGGAAAACCATCATTTGAGATGATTGATACTCCTGTCCGGCGATCAATATAGAACCTTCGACGATGTAGATGCCTCTGTCCTCGTGATTGTCGGGCAAAGGCAATCGACCTCCTGCTTCGATCATCACATCGGCGTAAAAGGTCTCGGAGAGCATTGTCGCAGGTGCAACCTTGCCATAGGCGTTGCCGAGAATAAGTCGAAGCTTGACGCCGGAATTCTCGATTATTGGCAGCGTCTCTTGATTATGGTGTTCGAATGTCGGGGCCATATCCTCGTACTGATCGGGTAGTGCGAGCCAAGTTTGTATTCCGAACAAACTGTTGGGCCCGGACCGGGCTTGCGCTGACGTACGCTCTGAGTGGGATACACCGCGCCCGGCAACCATCCAGTTCAACTCGCCGGGACGAATGATCTGGTCTGCCCCTGTACTATCCCGATGATGAAAATCACCGCGGAAAAGGTACGTGACTGTGCCAAGACCGATATGCGGGTGTGGTCTTACATCAACACCTCGGCCGGTCAGAAATTCTGCCGGTCCAGCTTGATCAAAGAAGATGAAGGGGCCGACCATCTGCCGCTTTGGTGCAGGCAAGGCGCGACGAACCTCAAAATCGCCAAGGTCTCTTGCACGCGGGACAATAAGTGTCTCAATCGCGTCAGTATCTACATCATCGGGGCAGCCCGGTTGCAATGCGGGGTTCCAACTCATACGCGCACTCCTTACTTGTCCTTAGCGCCCTTGCAGGCCGAGCAGGCAAAATTGCACTACCGATCAGAAAGATACTCCACACTGGCGGATGTTTTTTCGCTGCGCTAGTCACGCTATGCGCTTAACTGTGTCGCACGAAGTGGAATGTCTGCTCGGAATAAGACTGACCGAGATGACCGGGTTGGCGCTTGCTGGCTTGTTAGGGCTATTTTTCCCAGAGATGGGGATTGGCCTGAACATGCTCAATCAGCATTTCAGTTAGTATGCGCACCTTGCGGTCCGGGTAACTTCCCGGTGGTCGCACCACAAAGCCCCCTCCGGATTTTGGGGGATATTGTGGCATCACCGGAACGAGGGCTCCGGAAACCAAGTATTCGTGGGTAAGGCAATTGGGAAGACATCCAATGCCAAGACCTTCTGCCGCAGCGGCGGTCAGTGCTATGCCATTGTCCGACTTGAAACGCCCTTGCGGCTGCACTGTGACGATTTTGTCACCGTCCATCAAATGCCATGACTCCGTACCCTGTAAAACGGCTTGGTGAAGTACAATATCTTCGGGCGTTTCAGGTGCACCGTACATCTCGATGTACGAGGGGCTCGCAACGAGCTTGCCATGAATAGGTGCAAACCGCTTTGCAATCAGGTTGGAGTCAGGAAGGTGACCCAGCCGGATCGCGCAATCGAACCCCTCGGCAATAAGGTCTACGAAACGATCACTATAGCAGGCATTGATTTGAAGCTGGGGATGGCGTTGCGCCATTTTTGCAAGAACAGGGGAAAAGTGGGTCGGACCAAATGAAAGCGGCATGGCGATACGAAGCCGTCCGCAAAGCTCACCGGTTGGCAGCAGTGTGTCCTTCGCCAACTCTAATTCATCACGAATCCGCGCAGCATGTTCACGAAACGTCACTCCGGCCTCGGTAAGTGCAGCACCTCGGGTCGTGCGCGCCAGAAGCTGGACACCAAGCGCAGATTCCAGGCGTGAAAGTCTCCGACTGACGATTGATTTGGAGAGACCCAGTCGACGCGCGGCAGGAGAAATCCCCCCGGAGTCAGCAACTTCTACAAATGTTTCTAATTCTTCTATGTCCAATTTCGCGTTCCCTGTGCTGCGACACAGCATATCATATACGGGCACTAGTGTCTTATCCAGAGACCTGCGACTGTCATTTCACGGGGCGCAAAATACAATAATTCGAGCAATCAAGCCCTGTTTCGAATATCGAAAGGGACAGTCTATGCGCATTCGTAATGGCCTTGATTCGCTACTTCGCCCTGAAGACTCGGTACTTGTGCTGATCGACCACCAACCTTACCAGCTGGCAAACCTCAATAGCCACGATCCCCATATGGTGGTTAACAACACAGTCGGACTGGCAAAAGCTGCCAAGGCGTTTGGCGTACCGACCATCTTAACTTCCGTGATCGCACGTCAGGGCGGGAACATTTTCCCCCAGATTACCGATGTTTTTCCCGGACAGGAAATTATTGACCGTACTTTGATCAACACCTGGCAAGACCCAAAAGTGGTAGATGTCGTCAAGGAAACGGGCCGCAAGCAACTTGTTATAGCGGGTCTGTGGACCGAAGTCTGTGTTGCCATGCCAACCATTCAGGCCCTTGGCGAAGGGTGGGATGTCACGGTCGTAACCGATGCATGCGGCGGTGTTTCAGTCGAGGCACATGAAGTTGCTATCCAGCGGATGATCGCAGCAGGCGCGAATATGATGACATGGCTGGCTCTGGCCTCCGAGTGGCAACGCGACTGGGCGCGCGAAGAACATATTCCCGAACTTGCCGAGATACTTAAGCAACATGCCGGGGCGAGTGGTGTCGCATTCCAATGGGAACAGCAACTGCTTAACACGCCAGTCCCTGGCTAGGGATAAATAATGGACTGATCAGATTCCAGATGAACGCCTGAGGATTTGTCACGGCTCTTCATCACTTCTTGAGAGTCAGAATGGAAATGGCGCTCTGCTTTACAAAAAAGGCAGGAAAACTATTGGGTTACTTTAACCATTTCTGTTTCGTTGAACAAATTATTGTCTTGGGTGCGCAATGGAATTATCATCATATCTTGCTTTTATCTTGATCAGCGCAGCTCAAAGCGCGACGCCTGGTCCGTCGACATTGTTTCTCGTTAACAATGCTCTTGCCTTTGGGTGGCGTCGCGCATTGGGTGCACTGAGTGGCGATCTTGTCGCAATTGCACTGCTGGCGACACTTTCGGTGGTTGGCTTGGGTGCTTTACTCGAAGCGTATCCACTGATTTTTCTCAGCCTGCGCTTGCTTGGTGCGTTCTATGTCCTGTGGCTGGGGTGGACGTATCTCAGACCCGTCGTCCAACCGAAAGAGGCCGATGGGACTGCTGAGATAGCACGTGGACGCGACGGTTTGGCTCTCTGGTTTCACTCATTCGGTGTCGGGATCAGCAACCCAAAGGCCGTTCTGTTTTTTGCGGCATTGTTCCCGCAGTTTATTCCCGCCGAGAGCGGCCCAGCTGTTCTGGCACTTCTGGTTTTGACGTTTGTCGTTGCAAAGCTTGTTGTTCTGGGCGGTTACGCAATTGGTGCGCGGCACGTCGTAAGGATGTTTCAAAAACCGGAACATGCCCGGCGTGGGCGTGCGTTGACCGGCGTAATCTTTGTCGTTTTTGGCGTGCTGATGATCGTGTCTGCGATCCCAACTTCCTAGTCCCCGGCCCTTCCCCCTGCGCTTGTTGCATGCAGGCAATGTCGTTTTATCAAACAGGAGACCTAAAATGGAAAAGCTTGAACTTCTTACCCCGAAAAATTCGCAGATCATCTTCATCGATCACCAGCCTCAGATGGCATTCGGCGTTCAGTCGATTGACCGTCAGGTCCTTAAAAACAACACCGTTGGCCTTGCAAAGGCTGCCAAGATTTTCAACATCCCGACCACGATCACAACCGTCGAAACCGAAAGCTTTTCAGGCCATACCTATCCGGAACTTCTGGCCGTCTTCCCGGAAGCGCCGCTTCTCGAACGGACCTCGATGAATTCCTGGGATGACCAGAAAGTGCGTGATGCACTCGCTGCAAACGGCCGCAAGAAAGTGATCGTTTCCGGCTTGTGGACCGAAGTCTGCAACAACTCCTTTGCGTTCTGTGCAATGCTTGAAGGCGGATATGAAATCTACATGGTCGCCGATGCTTCGGGGGGCACATCGGTTGATGCGCATAATTATGCGATGGATCGCATGGTTCAGGCTGGTGTGGTGCCGGTAACCTGGCAGCAGGTTCTGCTCGAATGGCAGCGCGATTGGGCACACCGTGAAACCTATGATGATGTCATGGCGTTGGTGAAAGAACATTCCGGTGCTTATGGCATGGGTGTCGATTACGCCTACACCATGGTTCACAAGGCGCCGGAACGCGTCGAACATGGTCCTCGGATTGCGCCGAAAGCAGCTTCCTGATCGATAAAGGAAACGCGGCAGATACAAAATATCTGCCGCGTTTTTTTTCGTTCCGAAGCCCTCTGTCACGCCAAACTCTCAGTGCCGTTTCGAAGTCAAGTACCTCACTGAACGGGCGTACGTGAGCGGCAGGTGCGGGGCTTGGTGTTGAAAGGTCACACGCATGAAACGCCGGACATTTCTTCAAGGTGCTGCTGCAAGCACAGCACTCATTGCGCTGCCAATCAGATCAACTGGAAGTACCGAGATGAGCAAGACAGCCGAAACAATCATCCACAACGCCCGTATCACGACGCTTGATCCCAAAAAACCCGAAGTCGACGCCATTGCGATTGCCGGCGGCAAAGTACTGGCAATCGGCGCCGAAGCCGATATGCGCAAGCTTGCCGATGGCAAAACCAAAATGATCAATGGTGGCGGTCGTCGCATCATTCCGGGACTCAATGACAGCCATACCCACCTTATTCGCGGCGGGTTGAACTACAACATGGAACTGCGATGGGAGAACGTGCCCTCTGTGGCCGATGCCCTTCGCATGCTTAAGGCCCAAGCGGCCGTTACGCCTGCACCGCAATGGGTGCGTGTCGTTGGAGGCTGGTCGGAATTCCAATTTGCTGAACGTCGTTTGCCGACGCTTGATGAAATCAATGCTGCCGCCCCCGAAACCCCGGTCTTTATCCTGCATCTTTATGGGCAGGCCCTGCTTAATCAGGCCGCCATCAAGGTTCTTGGTTTTGATAAGAACACGCCAAACCCGCCCGGTGGCGTGATTGAAAAGGATGCCAAGGGCAATCCGACCGGACTCCTGGTCGCCAAACCATCCGCCCTGATCCTTTACTCCACGCTGGCCAAGGGACCGAAGCTGCCGATCGAAGATCAGATCAATTCCACCCGCCACTATATGCGTGAGATGAACCGGCTTGGCATCACCAGTGTGATTGATGCTGGCGGCGGCGGACAAAATTATCCCGACGATTATGACGTCATTCAACGTCTGCATGACGACGGGCAAATGACGGTTCGCATCGCCTACAACCTTTTTGCCCAAACAGCGGGCAAGGAATTGAACGATTACGAACGCTGGGTCGAACTGACCGAACCGGGTGCTGGAAGCGACATGCTGCGCATGAACGGGGCGGGCGAAAACCTGACCTGGTCGGCTGCGGACTTTGAAAACTTCCTTGAACCGCGTCCGGATCTGGCACCAGTGATGGAAAGTGAACTTGAACCGATTGTCGAACTGCTGGCTGATCGTGAATGGCCGTTCCGTATTCACGCAACCTATGACGAAACCATCGACCGTTTCCTTGGCCTATTTGAACGCGTCAATGGCAAGAACCCGTTCAAAACCCGGTTCATCATCGATCACGCCGAAACCGTTTCCGAACGCAATATCGAACGGATCAAGGCACTGGGCGGCGGCATTGCCATTCAGCATCGTATGGCCTTCCAGGGCGAATATTTCGTCAATCGTTACGGCAAAGACGCCGCCATGGCGACCCCGCCCATTGCCAAAATGCTTGAGCAGGGGCTGCCCGTCGGGGCGGGAACGGATGCAACGCGTGTCGCGTCTTACGATCCGTGGGTTGCCCTTTACTGGCTAACGACCGGTAAAACGGTTGGCGGCATGCCACTTTATGACAATGACAACGTTATTGATCGTGAAACGGCCTTGATGCTCTGGACCAAGGGTTCGGCATGGTTCTCGGGCGAAGCGGATGTCAAAGGATCGCTTGCGCCGGGGCAATATGCTGATCTGGCAGTTCTGTCGGCGGATTATTTGGCCGTTGCGCCCGAAGAAATCCGGCGGATCAACTCGGTCATGACCATGGTTGGCGGCAAAGTGGTTTACGGCGAAGGCAACTATCAGTCCCTTTCACCGAACCTGCCACCGGCATCGCCATCCTGGAGTCCGGTTTTGCATCAACAAAGCCCGGCCCAACGTCCTGAAGCCTCGACACATGAACGTGCATGCCACGATGGTTGTTCGCACGGTTGCGGCGTTCACGGCCACGACCATGGCATTGCATGGAACAATCCAATCCCGGTTGCAGACAGCAAATCTTTTTGGGGTGCGCTGGGTTGTTCCTGCTTCGCGGTATAGCAAAGGAGAAGAGAATGACTGTTTCCCCTTATGTCGTTTCACTTGGAATCGGGCTTGGTGTTGGTGTGATTTATGCGCTGTTGGGAACCCGATCCCCGGCCCCACCCGTCATCGCACTCCTTGGACTGCTTGGTATGCTGGCTGGTGAAACTGCGGTGAACTGGGCCAAAGACAGAATGTCTGTCCAAGAAGCCGCTGCACACTGCCTACATGGCAAATCATTTGGTGTAGCAAGTGATGTCAAAGGTGCTCAAACCAAGTGTGGCCCAGCATCGCCTGAAACAAAGTCATAACCCCCCTGGTGCGCCGGTCAATTCCATTTGGAAACCGGCGCACCGAACCGGGTTTGTTTCGGCATAACTGACAATTTCCGTTTCCTTTACCATGAGAACAATGTCATGACGCCAGCCCCCATCTCGAAGTTGTTAAACAGCGTTATATTTGAATTGGGTATCCGGGTTGCTCTGACCTGTCCGTTCTGGCTTTCTGGTTTGACAAAACTGTTCAACTGGTCGGCAGCGATAGGTGAGATGAACCATTTCGGACTTTCGCCCGCGGCACCACTTGCAGCGGGCATTATCCTTCTCCAACTGGGCGGTTCTATTGCCATCATCCTGGGGCGCCAAGTGTGGCTGGCCGCTGGCGCACTGGGAGTATTTACCGCTGTTGCGACACTCACTGCACATGCGTACTGGACTTTTCCAGAGGCGGAGCGCGCCGCACAAAGCAACATATTTTTTGAGCATGTTGCGATCATTGCAGGGCTCGCTCTTGTGGCAATTCTGTCCGAAAAGACATCCCGACGCATTTAGGGCGCTTTGCGGCATTAGGGAATCAAAGCGCATTGCCATCTTCATCAGGAAGAGGAAAAATGAACGAAACCAAACCAGTTGACACAGGTCCATGGGCACCGTTTCGGCATAGGGCATTCGCCTTTTTGTGGGTGGCAACCGTCATATCGAATATCGGCACCTGGATGCACGATGTCGGCGCAGGCTGGCTCATGACAGAGCTGTCCCCCTCGCCTCTGGTCGTCTCGCTGGTGCAGGCGGCGACCACATTGCCCGTATTCCTGTTTGCAATCTTTGCCGGGGCGCTTGCGGACTTAATGGATCGCAGAAAATTACTGATTTCCATCAATCTGGTAATGGCCGGCTTGGCTGCAGCACTCTCTGCGATGGTTTACCTGCAACTGGTGACGCCTTCGATCCTGATCCTGTTTACATTCTTGATGGGAACCTGTGCAGCATTGATGGCACCTGCATGGCAAGCGATCGTTCCGGGGTTGGTTGATAAACCACGCCTGGGCGCTGCGATTGCGCTCAATTCCATGGGCATCAACGTCAGTCGCGCGATTGGTCCGGCATTGGCCGGTTTTCTGATTGTCAGCGCAGGTCTGGTATCTCCGTTTGCACTCAATGCACTCAGCTTTCTCGGAATTCTTGGCGTTCTGTTCTTCTGGAATCCTCAAGAGAATGTCCAGACCATGCCACGAGAACGCATGGCCGGGGCCATGCGTGCTGGTCTTCGCTATGTATTTAACAGCCCGCCGGTGATCGCCACCTTGATCCGGGCTGTTGCGTTCTTTTTGTTTGCCAGCGCCTATTGGGCGATGTTGCCACTGATAGCGCGCAACATGCTGGACGGCGGTGCGCAGCTATATGGAATTCTGCTCGCCAGTGTTGGCACAGGCGCTGTCGCCGGCGCCATTGTTCTACCCAAAATCAAGTCACGACTTGGTCCAGACAAAACCGTTATGGCCGGTACAATCGGGACAGCTCTTGTGATGTTGAGCTTCGCTTTGGTTCAGCATCCAGTCGTGGCAGTTATGGCCTCCTTCATTGCCGGGGCGTCATGGATAGCGGTTTTATCTTCGTTGAATGTATCCACTCAAACCGCTTTGCCTGACTGGGTGCGTGCGCGGGGTTTGTCGGTATTTCTGACGCTATTTTTCGGCTCGATGTCAATTGGTAGCGTGGCATGGGGCTGGCTTGCCGAACAGTTCTCGATTGAGACGGCTTTGCTGACTGCTGGGGTTGGAGCAATCATTCTGATGATCGCAACAATGCGCATCCGGCTTAATCAGGGCGCCGATATCGATCTGAGCCCGTCAATGCACTGGCCCGAACCAATCCTGTCTGAAAGTGCCGAACAGGATCGCGGCCCTGTCATGATCAGGATTTCCTATCGGATCAACTCGAAAGATCACGAGACGTTCCAGCAGCTCATGACTGAAATGCGCAAAGCCCGCCAGCGCCATGGCGCATACCATTGGGGGCTTCATCAGGACAGCGCTGATCACGACCTGTTTGTCGAAACATGGTCGGAAGGTTCATGGATAGAACACTTACGTCATCACAAACGGGTGTCTGGCGCGGATCGCGATATTCAGGAAAAGGTTAACCGCTTGCATCTGGGCGAAACACACCCAAAAGTTGATCATTTGATTGCAGTTAAATGATATGACCCCATTCCTTCAGAAAGCCAAAAATCAGTTAATTTCCAATTGGATTGGGAAAAATGCTGCAATCTTTGCCGCATTAACGATTACGTTTATCAGCACATTGATCGGTGCGGCACTGGCAGATAATTCATTTGGCTCATCCGCCAGTGAACGCAAGACCGTGACACTTGCCTGCAATCCGTTCCCTGCCGCGATGATCGCTGACAACAACGTCATGCCCGGATTTGATGTTGAAATCTTGCGTGCCGCATTTGCCACACGCGACATCACACTCCTTACACCGTTCTATCCTTGGAAAAGGGCTTATTTGCTTGCCAGTGCAGGTCATGTTGATGGGCTTTGTTCTTGTAGCTACCTGCCAGAAAGAGACGCAGAATTCCTATATTCTGATCCACTTGGCGACGGAGAGATCGCCATGTATAGCACCAATGAACAGGTTTTTGACATGATCGACACCGAAGACGCGTCCAAACTGACCGTTGGTGTTGTGAATGGATACAGTCTGGAGGTGTACGCGCGCAAAGCAAAGTTTGATGTCATGATTGCCAATAGCGAAAAAGCGCTGGTCAATCTTTTGAACTCAAATCGAATTGACGCAGCCTTAACGTTTCGCCCCCCTATGGACTATTACCTGCTCAATGGAGATGAGGACGGGCTCCCTGACGTAGAAAGAATAAGGACCAAGGTAATATCGACCAGTTCCCATTACTCCTGCATTTCCCGCAAGACCGAGGCCCCGGAAATTATTCTGGATCATTTGAATGCTGGTCTGAAGACAATCCGCCAGAGTGGTCTTTTTGACAGCATTTTGGCAAAGTATCGAACTGGCCAAAATACTTCTGATGCGGCGCCAGAGCAAAACTAACAGCTTTGTCGTTCACCGGACTGGTATGGGGACATGCCCCATACCATAAGTTACGACTTTCTTGCTGTATCCTCGCGATACGCCAAGCACTGTTCTTGGTTTACCCAAAGGATCGTGATGCTTGGCAAAGGCTGCCGACCTTACAGATGGCACCCAATATCCTTGCAATTAAAAGCAACGCCCCGGCCCTTTTTGCAATCAATCCTGCAATGTCATCAGCCCCGATGAAGACCTGGTTTCAGGGCGATATGCTTATATTCGATAAAGTCGTCGAGTGCGGCGAGGCCGTTGAGCCGTCCAAGGCCAGACTGTTTAAAGCCGCCTTCCTCGGTATTGTCATAGACCTTGGCCCAGTCATTGATCCAGACGGTGCCGACATCAAGTGCCTGTGCCACCTTCAATGGACGGTCGACGTCACGCGTCCAAACACTTGCGGCAAGACCAAACTCGCTGTCATTTGCAAGCTGGATGGCTTCTGCCTCGTCCTGAAAACGCTGAATAGTTAGGACAGGACCAAATGTCTCTTCCTGAAGAATCGACAGACTATTGTCATTAACTTCCAACAATACAGGTCGGAAAAAAGCACCTTTCGCAAGCGGTCCGGCACAAACAGGCCCCCCGCGTACAACAACGTTTGCACCTTCAGAAATGGCCTTCTTGACCACCCCGTCTACCCGCAAGACATTCTCTCGATCAATCAGTGGCCCCATATCGCTTGAGGGGTCACTTGCCGGACCAACTTTCACGTCGGTTAGTTGCTGGGCAAGCGCATCGCGCACGTGTTCAAAAATGCCGTCTTGAACAAGCAGACGTGAACCGGTCATACAAAATTGACCAGAAAATACTGTCAGCGCCTTCTCAATCACGGGCAGGGCCGCATCGATATCGGCATCATCGAACAGAATGACAGGCGTCTTGCCGCCAAGCTCCATACCGAACCGTTTCATCCGTTTGGCGCCGACAGCGCCAATCGCACGGCCTGTACCGGTACTACCTGTGAAGCTGATTGCGGGAACATCCGGGCTTTCGACCAAATAGGCAGACCCTTCCGGACCGCTTTCGAAAAAGAGGTTGATGACACCGTTGGGTAGGTCTTCGGCCTCGGCCATGATTTCTGCCATCACACTAGCCGTTTGAGCGACTTGCGACGGAAGCTTGATCACAGCAGTACATCCCGCAGCAAGTGCCGGGGCCAATGAGCGAACCGTCAGAACCGCAGGAGAATTCCAAGGTGCAATAATCCCGGCAACGCCCATTGGCTGCTTTAGAATGACAGACAGGCTTCCGGGTTTCGGCGTGACCGCACGGCCACTCTCCAGCAGTGCTGTTGCCGCCGAATAACGCAATTTGCTTGGAATCATATCAACTTCGAAGGCGGCCTCGCCCGACACTTTTCCGTTTTCAAGCGACAGGATCTTTATCAGGCGATCACGATTGCGCTCGAATGCATCAGCAAGCTGATTGATGACATGAGCCCGCAATTCATGATCATGCGCCCAGGGCGTTTCACTGAAAGCCTTGGCCGCCGCCGCAACGGCAGCTTCAGCTGCTGGTAGCCCATTTTCTGGATAATAGCCAATGATGTCGTAAGTTGCAGGATCGATTGACGGCTTTAATTCCCCGTCAGTGGTCTGAACACCGTTGATCCAGTTAAATGCCGTCGCCTGAACTTTCATGCCAGATGTGCCCGGGGTAGTGATAGCGGTCTTGTCATCTTTGTTCGTCATTGCATTTATCCCTTTTAATTGTCTGATTGAGCAGATCGTTCAGCTGGCGCGGCATTGTTTTCCAAGGGCGTTGTTGCGCAGGTATGACCGGCTTTGCGAAAAATGCTCCCCAAATGGTAAAAGGCCTTCCCGACAAGGGGTTCAGTGACATTTGAGACAATGATGACGACGATCAGTGTCGAGACGAAAATGCCTAAAGCGAGCGGGAGTTCCCTGATCGCATCACCAAATATCGTCAAAAAAACAAGCACAGTTGGATAGACTGCAATCCATATGCGCGTGGTCTTTTTCAGCCGCGCCATAAGTGAATGGTTAAGCTGCGTTTTCATCAAGGAAACTCTCCAATACGGTCGGCTGCGGTAGCCCAAATCCAGTGACACTGGAGATGACAGCCGATGAAGTTTTCATCCACTTTCTCCTTGGTGCCATTGATCGCGCGCCGTAAACTATCGAAGAAGCACGACCTTGACGGAAGATGTCTCTCTGTCCTATTATTCCGGACATTATGTCAGCAATCACTTCCTTGGAATCCTTGAGCGGCCTTGTCGCCTTTTCCGTCACGCTGGAGCACGGGAGCTTTGCCGCGGCAGGGCGGAAGCTTGGTCTTTCAGCATCTGCAGTGGGAAAAGCAGTCGACCGCCTTGAACAGCGGCTCGGTGTCAAATTGCTGACACGCACGACACGCTCACTCACCCTGACGGACGAAGGTGAGATTCTTTACCGATATGCTTCGCGGATCCTTAGCGATCTGCAAGAAGCAGAACAGGAACTACTGAGCGCACAAAACACGCCTCAGGGTCGACTTAAAATCAGTGTGCCTACGGTCATGGGAAGATGCATTATCTTGCAAGCCGTGAATGCATTTTCGGCCGAATTTCCGGATGTGACGCTTGACATTTCTCTTGATGATTTGAAGGTCGACCTGATTGAAGGCGGATACGATCTGGTCGTTCGCCTTGGAGAACTGGAGGATTCCAACCTATATGCCCGCAAGATCGGGCCTCATGCTTTCACGACTTGCGCATCACCAAGCTATGTCAAGGAATATGGCACGCCACAAACGCCCGCAGACCTCGCTGATCATCGCTGTGTCCTATACCGGTTTCCGACCACAGGCCTTACCGAGAAATGGGCCTTCAAAGGCGCGTATCGCGGGACAAGAGTCAAACCATGGCTTGTGATTAATGATGGAGGCGCCCTCGGCTCTGCCGCGCTGGCCGGACTTGGCATAGTGCAGGCACCGCGCTACCTCGTTGCCGAGGATATCAAAGCGGGGCGTTTGATATCCTTACTCGATGAATTCACTGATGACCGTGGGACTGTTTCAGTTGTTTGGCCGTCATCGCGAACGAGAGTGGCCCGTGTACGCGCTTTCGTCAATTTCATCTCACAATGTCTGGCAGAGAAGATTTAGCACAGACGCCCTTTTCGCACTCGCAGCGTCCTGCATAACCTTGTTCGGAATGCGGATCATCTAAAGCTGCCGGTTCTCATCGCAGTATTCCGCCCATTTTCCACGTGACGAAGCTTCATTCTTTTACTTGGGTATTTATTCAAGACATATCGTCTTGAATAAAGCGACAAACACCCTTCTACAGCACCAACGTGACTTACAATACTTCTAGGATGTCGGAGATTTATCAAAACCGTCATTCGAAGGGGTATGCTTTTAGCGATGTCCCGCGAATGGCATATCGATGCATACGCGAGGACGAAATCATGAGCGACACGCAGAAGAAAGAAGGCATTAATAGACGGGATTTCATCATTGGGGCATCCGGCGCTGGTATCGCCGCAGCCACTCTTGGAAGTGCTTTTGCACAAACGAATGACAGTTCATCTCATTTTGATGTCATCATCGTCGGAGGAGGATCGGCCGGGGCTGTAATCGCCAGCCGCTTGAGCGAAGATTCCTCAAGACGCGTGCTCCTCCTCGAAGCTGGTAAATCATATGCGCCTGACAGTTATCCCGATGTTGTTCGCCTCCAAAGTATCATTGGCGGTGATCCCGAACATGATTGGGGTTATACCTCTGAACCGGGATGGGCTGGTGCATCTTTCCCGGTACCCCGTGGAAAGGTTCTTGGCGGATCATCCGCAGTGAACGCGGGTGTCGCGATGCGAGCGACCGCGTCTGACTTTCACCGTTGGACAAAGGCCGGACTTCCCAACTGGTCGCCCACTGATGTCCTGCCATTCTATAAAAAAAGTGAGCGCACGGTACATGGTTCAGATGAATTTCACGGCCGCACTGGTCCGTGGCCAATCCATCAGCTGCAGGATGACGAAGTTTCAGACATGCAGCGTGCTTTTATAACATCGGCCCAGATGGCAGGTTTCCCCAAAGTCGATGACTTTAACGGGGACAGGCCCTTGGGTGTCGGTCCATATCCAATGAACAATCGTATGGGACAGCGACTTAATACCGGCATGACATATTTGTCGAAAGCGGTTCGGGCGCGCACCAACTTGACCATTAGAAGCGAAGTGCTTGTGGATCAGGTAGACATCCAGAAAGGACGTGCAGAGGCTGTTATTCTCGAAAATGGCGAGCGTATCACCGGTGACGAAATTGTGCTTTCGGCAGGTGCCTATGGCACACCAGCCATTTTGCTACGATCAGGTGTTGGTCCCGCCGAAAGTCTGCGTGCAATGGATATTCCTGTGATGGCGGATTTGCCAGTTGGGCAACGGTTGCAGGAGCATCCGTTTTTCTTCACAACATGGGCTGCAGTACCTGAGCGCCTTGGACTTCCAGTACCCCCTGTTGGAGCTATTCTTTGGGCACAATCATCCACTTCAGCCCCGGGAGAAGGCGATTTCCACGTAAGCGCGGTACATTATGGCGATCCGGCCTCGTCACCGACCGGCGCCATTTTCATGCTTGCACTGGCACTGACTCGTCCGAAATCTACCGGCACGGTGACATTACGAGATCGCAAGGCACGCACATCACCTCGTATCGCACTTAACATTCTTGGTGAAGCCGAAGATCGGCAAAAAATGGTCGAAGGTGTCGAGATGATCCGCCGGATCACCAGCCAAGGGCCCCTCTCTGACATTATTGTTCGGGAGCTCGCTCCAGGGGCATCGCTCGCCAGCTCCGAAGATATCATCGCCGCGTTGCCAACGGCACTTGATATCTATCATCATCCGACATCAACCGCCCCGATGGGGGGTGACAACTCTCCGCATGGGGTAACTGACTATCAGGGACGTGTAAAAGGTGTCAGAAACCTGCGGGTTGCCGACGCCTCGAGTTTCCCGGATGTTCCATCGGTTGCGACCAATCCAACCGTTATCATGCTGGCTGAACGCATCAGCAGTTGGATGCGCTCGTAAAACGATATAGCCACTCCTGCGCTCCGCCAATAGGCCATCTTAATGAACTAAAGTCGCCCGCGCGCACCGCTCATGCGGAGCCCGAGCAACCGGCTCGGGCTCCGGTAGATGAAAAAACTTAACCGGCACGAAAATCATCATCGTTGCATTACCATTTGCTAAACAGCACAATAATCTAGCTTTCGGCAATTGAACCTGGCCAAACCAGTTATGTCACGAAAGATGCCGTTGCGTTTTATGCGACACAGCTTTCCTTCTCGCCCGACTACCGCCCCTTAAAATCAAGTGATATCAATAGTCTTATAGACCTTGCGGAAATTTACGCATGACCATTTGCCTGCGTTTCGCACCTAAATCGGAACTTGATTTTGAACCATTTTGGTTCGCGTTTCCGATCTCTGAAGTGACCATCACAGACGGTTCTTAGACGGTTAGGTATCTTCTCCAGATTGCAAAAGGTCAGAAATCCTCCCGTCTACTTTTCAGCCTTTGAATTATTCCGGGAGTTATTTCATGCCAGCTCACGATCCCATCTTCACGTTAAACCGACGCGATGCACTTATCTCTGCCGCAGCTCTCGCCGCAAGTTTAGCCATTCCGTTGGGCACATCGCATGCAGCAGCCGCCACGCTTCAACCTCTTCCCACAGGAGAAGACACCATGGGCTACATTACAACTGACGACGGCGTACAGATTTTCTACAAGGACTGGGGCCCAAAAGACGCCCAGCCAATAGTGTTTCACCATGGTTGGCCTCTCAGCTCAGATGACTGGGATGCCCAGATGATCTTCTTCCTGTCTAAGGGATATCGTGTTGTGGCACATGACCGTCGTGGGCACGGTCGATCCGAACAGGTTTCCGAAGGCCACGATATTGACCATTATGCCGCCGATGCCTTCGCCGTCGCCAATGCCCTTGATTTGCGCAACGCTGTTCATATCGGCCACTCCACGGGCGGCGGCGAAGTTGCCCGGTATGTAGCACGACATGGTGAGCCCGCAGGCCGGGTGGCTAAAGCTGTTCTTGTTGCTGCCATCACACCGCTGATGTTGAAGACTGCACAAAATCCCGAAGGCACGCCATTGGAAGTTTTCGATGGATTCCGGGCCGCCTTGGCAGGCAACCGTGCTCAGTTCTTCCGCGATATTCCATCCGGTCCGTTCTTTGGTTTCAATCGCGAAGGCATGGCTGCAAGCGAAGGCGTGATCCAAAACTGGTGGCGCCAAGGCATGATGGGCAGTGCCAAGGCACATTATGATGGTATCAAAGCATTTTCGGAAACAGACCTGACTGACGATCTCAAAGTGATTAACGTGCCAACTTTGGTGCTACATGGTGAGGACGATCAGATTGTTCCGATTGCTGCCTCCGCTTTGAAAGCCGTTAAGTTGCTACCGAACGGATCCTTGAAAACTTACCCAGGATTTTCGCACGGAATGTTGACCGTAAATGCGGATGTACTTAACGCCGATCTTTTGAAGTTCGTTGCCAACTGATGTGACAAACGAATTTGCGGACAGGAAACGGGTGGCTGTTAGAAAATCCAACAGCCACCCGATTGTTTTATGCCCACAACTCACCGGAGCCACTATTCCTCAAGTCATCTCCGTTGTTTGAGATAAAAGCTTCGCCTTCGACATGATAGACTTTTGGCTCTTCCGAAAAATACTGCTCCAGGCCTGTCATGAACGTCTGATGGTCCTCACTTTCCTCAAAGCCCGGTGTGTGGTCTTCGAGTGAGCGCCACCGCACAATCAGGTGGAACAGTTCGGGTGTTTCGATCCCTTGCGCCAGCAAGTGACCGCGGTACCCCTGTGCACGTGCAAGCAACGGAACAACTTCGGCGAATGCATGCCGGAAAGATTCAGTTTGCTCCTTGTGCACGGGCAACTGAGCGATCTCATAAATCATGGTTGCACCTTTCAACGTATGTTCAGCGGTCGGGAGTCCTAACTTGCGCGATGAGCTGACGGATCAACTGCAATCGCGATCTTTCCACGGACACCGTTGTTGCGGGTTTCAAGCCGCGCATGGGCGAGTGAAATGTCTTCAAGCGAATAGACCGCGCCAACGTGTGGTCGAAGCTGACCGCGCTCAACCAACGTGCTAAGCTCATCAAGCTTTCCGCGGTTTTGACGTGTGAAAACGAAGTGGAAACTTGCGTTCTTTCCCCATGCTTCGATGAGGTTCTGTGGCTGTGCGATGTCCACGATCGAGACAACGCGGCCAAGTTGCGCCAGAACGTCCGGACTGCGGGACAATGTGTCACCACCAAGGGTATCAAATACGACGTCGACGCCCTGGCCATCCGTTTCACGCAAAATGGCGCTGGCATAGTCTTCTTTGGTGTAGTCGATAACCACATCCGCGCCGATGCTGCGTGCGAATTCGAAGTTCTCTTCGCGTACCGTCGTGAAGACCTTGGCACCGATGGCTTTCGCGATTTGGATTGCAACGTGACCGACGCCACCAGCACCGCCATGAACCAAGATGCTTTCGCCCACTCTTAAGGCGACACGCCCGATCAAGGCTTCCCATGCCGTTCCGCCAACCAGGCTCAGGCTTGCTGCCTCGAGATGGT
The DNA here is from genome assembly GCF_002311515.1 of Thalassospira sp. UBA1131. Taxonomy (GTDB): domain Bacteria; phylum Pseudomonadota; class Alphaproteobacteria; order Rhodospirillales; family Thalassospiraceae; genus Thalassospira. Next base: position 16,779 of record NZ_DCAO01000132.1, on the reverse strand, counting down.
TGAGCGAGCTGGGTTTCCTACCGATGATGTTTTCGGACGCGACGTGGTATTCGGCGTAGCTGCCGTCGCCGTCAAATATTTGCGGGGTGTACCAGACTTCATCACCCGGAACGAAGCTGGTCACGCCCGGTCCGACGCTTTCGACAACACCGGATACGTCATGACCAGTAATGGCAGGCAAGGGAACCAAGTCGCTATAATCGCCGCGCCGAACCTGATAATCCAGCGGATTGATGGAAGTTGCATGGACACGGACAAGGACTTGTCCAGCCTGCGGGACTGGTTTGGCGACATCCTGAAGTTCGAATGCTTCTGGACCGCCAAAGGATTTGAGTATCTGGGCTTTCATTTTGGTACCTCATTTCGGTAAAAAGGGATATCGCAATTTATCGATATATTGTGGCAAAAAAACTACAGCTCTTTTCCGATGGCATCGGCAAGAGCGCGGATGGTTGCTTCGTTCCGCTTGTAGTAGGTCCACTGCCCGATGCGTCTGACCTCGACCAGACCCACCCGTTGCAACGTCGCAAGGTAATCGGACACTGTCGATTGCGACAGTCCGACACCTTCCTGAATGCTGCTAACGCAAACTCCAACCGTATCAACGTCACCTTCATCCTGCGGAGGAAAGTTCTTCGCAGGCTCTTTCAAGCCTTTGAGGATCTCAAGGCGTGTACGGTTCGAGAGGGCTTTGAATATATCGATCATTTCCATGATACGAAGATATCGGAATTTACCGATATGTCAATATGCGATGTAATCAGAACAGATATGCGTTGATGCAGGCCTCGGATCAGCGCATCGGCAAAGTGGAAACATTGCTGCATAACCCGAAGTTACAAAAATTCGGGTAGCTGCCGGATCAGACTGCTTTTTGCGGGAATATATAAAGCGATGGAGCAGTGAGTACGTTCTGTAATCACTGCTCCACGGTAGACCCGGAGGGACTTGAACCCCCAACCAGACCGTTATGAGCGGTCGGCTCTAACCAATTGAGCTACGGGTCCCCAAGACAAAAGTCCGGGTAAAGAAAAGACCGCACCGGTGGTCCGGTGCGGTCCCGAAAACTAGCGATTTTCCGGCCAAGGTCAAGCCCGAACGTCGCGTAATTTCTTAATAATCGAGGAACGAACGCAGTTTGCGCGAGCGCGACGGATGCTTGAGCTTGCGCAGCGCTTTTGCTTCGATCTGACGGATACGTTCGCGGGTCACGGAGAACTGCTGACCAACCTCTTCGAGGGTGTGGTCGGTGTTCATGCCAATCCCGAAACGCATACGCAGAACACGTTCTTCACGCGGGGTGAGCGATGCCAGAACGCGCGTGGTGGTTTCACGCAGGTTGGCCTGGATCGCAGCATCAAGCGGCTGAACGGCGTTCTTGTCTTCGATGAAATCGCCAAGATGGCTGTCTTCCTCGTCCCCGATCGGGGTTTCGAGCGAGATCGGCTCCTTGGCGATTTTCAGAACCTTGCGGACCTTCTCAAGCGGCATCTG
>NZ_DCAO01000132.1:13848-15134 GCF_002311515.1 Thalassospira sp. UBA1131 | reverse complement strand
GAACGCGTGATCGCCTGACGGATCCACCAGGTCGCATAGGTCGAGAACTTGTACCCACGGCGGTATTCGAATTTATCCACCGCCTTCATCAGGCCGATGTTGCCTTCCTGAATCAGGTCAAGGAACTGAAGACCACGGTTGGTGTATTTCTTGGCGATCGAGATCACGAGACGCAGGTTAGCCTCGATCATTTCCTTTTTCGCACGACCGGCTTCGCGTTCGCCCTTGTTGACCACGCCGTAAACGCGGCGGAATTCGCCAACCGGCAAACCGACCTCGGCCGAAACACCACCAATGCCTTCGCGCAGATTGGCGATTTCTTCGGAATAGCGTTCAACAAAGGTTTTCCAACCCTTGCCCGGCAAACCGCCAACGCGTTCCATCCAGTTCGGGTCAAGTTCATGGCCCTGATACTGTTTGATGAAATCGGGGCGTTTGATCTTGCAACGATCCGCAAAGCGCAGAAGCTTGCCTTCAAGGCCGAGCAGACGGTTGTTCAAACCGGTCAGGTGATCGAGAAGTTCCTCGATGCGGAAGTTGTTCAGGTGAACATCTTCCATCAGGTCAACCATCTCGTTCTTGAGCTTGTTATAGCGCTTTTCGGTCGCGGCCGGAACGGCCTCACCCTTGTTCATTGCCACCAGACGCTGTTCCTGCGCCTTGTGCAATTTCTCATAGGTCTTGGCGATCAGTTCGAACTTCTCGAGAACCTGCTCGGTCAGTTCCTCTTCCATTTTGGAAAGCGAAACGTTGACCTGCTCGTTCTCGTCATCGTCGTCATCATCGTCGCCGTCAGCGCTGGCCTCACCCTCTTCATCCTCGGACTTTTCAGACTCGTCGTCCTCTTCGTCCTCGTCTTCTTCGGCCTCATCGGTGAGGCCGGCCGGGGTTTCGGTCTCGGCTTCTTCGTCATCGTCGTCATTGGCCGACTCGAAGCTTTCGACATCTGCCTCTGCATCGACGTCGGTATCTTCTTCGTCTTCACCTTCGGCCGCGGCAATTTCCGCTTCCGGGCCACCGCCATAGGTGGTTTCAAGGTCAATGACGTCACGCAGCAAAAGTTCACCAGCCTGAAGCTGGTCATGCCAGTTCACAATCGCACGAATGGTCAGCGGGCTTTCGCAAATCCCGCCAATCATCATGTCGCGACCGGCTTCGATACGTTTGGCAATGGCGATTTCGCCTTCGCGCGACAGCAGTTCGACACTGCCCATTTCGCGCAGATACATGCGCACCGGATCATCGGTCCGGCCAACATCATCTTCGGAGATGTTGCCACGCGGATC
>NZ_DCAO01000132.1:1935-13742 GCF_002311515.1 Thalassospira sp. UBA1131 | reverse complement strand
AAATGCTCGGATGGCAGGGCCGCGTTCAACTCATCGACCGAGATGTGGCCCTTCTCCTTGCCCTTGGCAATGAGCTTTTTTATGGCCGACTTATATGTATCGAGAAGAGGTCCGTCTGCGTTTTCAGAAGAGTTCTTTTTCTCTTCAGCGTTCGAAGTCTTAGACGACATCTATTCCCCGTTTCCCGCTGGGTACGTTCGTACCGTTGTTGTCCCAAGCGCCGTGTCTTTCAGCGCAAATCACAAATAGCCCGATCGCTGATCCAGACCACACACGTGATCAATGATCAGTCGTCGAGCTTAAACACTTTCTCCCGGCGTCGGGCCAGATCCTCTCGTCTGTGAGAAAATCTTTCCCATTCCTCCTCGCTGGTATCTGCTGCCAACTGTCGGACGGCGTATTTTGCCTCTTCGTCCTCCAGGGAGCTTACAGCCATGGAAAAAACCTGTTTCCAACCCGTCAGGGCCCGTTCGAGCGGCGTTTCGGGCTTGGCGAAAGCGGCGTGCGCAATAACATCGGCACTAACCACCCGCAAAACTGTCTCTGACAGCCCGTCGCGCTCCAATTGGGCCTTGATCGTTTCGCAATCAAGTCCAGGATCATCGTCAAGCAGCTTTAAGACGGCCCGACGAAGATTGTCAAGCGCGGAGTCTGCACAACTATAGATTCCCAGCTGTTCACCAATCTCATCATGCAAGGCAGGATGGTTGATCAATGTCAGCAAAAGAATGGAGTCTTGCAGGTCACGCTTCTTTTGCATGGGCGGTCGCGACATGCCCGGAACCGCTTTACCGGCCGGACCCCAGAAATGGTCATTTTTTCCGCGTTTGCCACCCCATCCGGATTTTTTATTTTGGAAATTGCCCGAATTTCCCGACCGGTTTGCGGGCTTTCCGCCCCGATCGCCCTTGAACAGCTTCCAGATACGATCGCGGAAAAACGAATTGTATTGCGACCGCACGGCTTCATCGGCAATCACGGAAATACGTTGATTTATCGTCGCCTCAAGGGCTGCACGACGTTCCGGGGTGTCAATCTTGTGCGTGCCCGCATCCATGCGCCACACAAGTTCGGCCAACGGCACGGCATGTTCGATGATTTTGCGGAAACTGTTAAAGCCATCCGGGGCCGCCATCAGGCTGTCTGGGTCTTCACCCTCAGGCAGGATCGAAAACAGCAATGACTTGCCCGGGCGCAAAATCGGCAGCGCGCGTTCTGCGGCACGCACTGCTGCGCGCTTACCGGCAACATCGCCATCCAGACACAGGATCGGCTCGTTGGTCATTTTCCAAAGTTCGCCAATCTGTTCTTCGGTCACCGCGGTACCAAGTGGCGCCACCGCCCCGCGAAAGCCTGCACGGTGCAGGGCAATCACATCCATGTAGCCTTCGGTAACAATGATCGGCGCATCCTGTTGAGACGCTTCACGCGCCTGCGGCAAGCCATAAAGCAACCGCCCTTTGTGAAACAGTGGCGTATCCGGGCTGTTAAGGTATTTCGGCTTGCCATCACCCATGACGCGCCCGCCAAACGCCACCACCCGTCCGCGCCGATCCAGGATCGGGAACATGACGCGGCCTCTGAAGCGGTCATAGCTTTGCCGGTTGCCATCCTCGGGCTCGATCAGAAGCCCGGCCTCGATCATCAGTTTTTCGTCAATATCTTCGCGCTTGAGCGCCGCCTTCAGCGCCCCACGACTGTCCGGGGCATAGCCCAACCGGAATTCGGATATCGTTTTGTCATCCAGTCCGCGCTGATGGAAGTAATCAAGCCCTTCCTTGCCTTCGGGCATGCGCAACATGCGTTCGAAAAACGCACAGGCTGCTTCCATGACCTCGTAAAGGGTTTTGGCCTTCTGTTCGCGTTCCTGGGCTTCGCGGGATTGTTTGGGGACTTCCATGCCGACCTGATTGGCCAGCACCTCGACCGCCTCGATAAAGGTCAGGCCACGGGTATTCATCACAAAGCTGATGACATCGCCATGCGCGCCACAACCAAAGCAGTGATAGAAACCCTTTTGCTCATTGACCGTAAAGGACGGGGATTTTTCAGAATGGAACGGGCACAGCCCGGAATATTCCCGGCCGCGTTTGATCAGCTTCACCGATGTACCGACGACATCCGCCAGTCCCACCCGCGCCCGCAGGTCGTCTAGAAACGACTGGGGAAAGCTCATGTGTGCCCCGTTCCCATAATGTCACAGCAGTGTGCTGCAACTCTGTTGATTGGTCCCTGCCCCGGTCGACCTGATTGATGTGATTATTGTCCGGTCCCGGGACGACGAAAGCCGGACGATTTTACACGCCCGGCTTTCAAATGACATAGTCCTGTTGCGATTAACCCAACAGTTTTTTGGCGACACCACCGGCTTTGCCGAAATCCATCGTGCCGCTGTATTTTTCTCGAAGGGCTGCCATGGTGCGGCCCATATCCTTAAGGCAGGTCGCACCGATTTCCGAAACAGTGCCACGCACGGCGTCTTCGATTTCTTCATCGGACAGCTGGGCCGGCAGGAACTTTTCGATGACCTCGATCTCGGAGGCTTCCTGTTCGGCCAGTTCCGGGCGATTGCCCTTGGTGTACATTTCAATGCTTTCGCGGCGCTGTTTTACCATCGCCTGAAGCAGATTGATGATTTCATCATCTGAAATGCCATCGGTGTTGCCGTCGCTCCGTGCGGCGATATCGCGTTCTTTCAGTGCCGCCAGAATAAGGCGCACGGTGGTTACGGAGCAGGCATCCTTGGCAAGGACGGCCTTTTTCAAAGCGTCGTTAAGCTGCGATCGCAGCATGGCTCATCTCTGATTCTGTGGAAGAAAGGAGCGAACATACCGCAAAACGGCATTTGACGCAAAGAAAACGTTAACGCGTAAGTTATTGATTTTATTGTAAAAATAAAAGTTTAGATGCGTCCTTGACATGCCATGGCGACTCCCGTAGACATCCGCCAATTTGCCTGCCGGGATCACGCTTTGCCCCGCTTTCCGCAACCCCTTGCTGACGCTTTTGCGCTGTTGGCATACCTTGCTGGAAACCACTTGGCACGTCTGCATGGCCGGTATGCAGGTTAACAGCAGCCGTTTTTGTCGGCCTGCGCAGAATTATTATATATAAAAAGAATCCGTGTTTCACCGTGGAAAGATCGAAAGGACATTTGCCAATGTCAGCGCCCACGCACACCCCGCCCCCTGGTGCTTCTGCCGTTCTGGTTCTCGCAGATGGTTCAGTTTTTTGGGGACGCGGCGTCGGGGCCCGAGGAGAGGTCGTTGGTGAAGTCTGCTTCAACACGTCGATCACGGGCTATCAGGAAATCATGACCGACCCTTCCTATGCCGGTCAGATGATCACCTTTACCTTCCCCCATATCGGCAATGTCGGCACCAACGACGAAGATATCGAAAACGCCAAACCGGTCGCCCTTGGCTGCATCCTGCGCCAGGACATTACCGAGCCGTCAAACTACCGCGCCCAGAAACATTTCAACGACTGGCTGGCTGAACATGGCCGGATCGGGATCGCCGGTGTGGATACCCGCCGCCTGACCAAACGCATCCGGACCGAAGGCGCGCCAAATGGTGTGATCTGCCACAGCGAAGATGGCAGTTTTGATATCGAATCCCTGATCGCCAAGGCCAATGATTGGCCGGGCCTTGAAGGCATGGACCTTGCCAAGGACAACAGCTGCACCACCGGTTACGACTGGGACGAAGCGCTTTGGACCCGCGAAGGCGGATACGGCAAGGTTGGCAACGCCAAGCACCACGTCGTTGCCATCGATTACGGCGTTAAGCGCAACATCCTGCGCAATCTGGCAAGCCTTGATTGCAAGGTCTCGGTTGTTCCGGCCACCACCTCGGCCGATGAAATCCTTGCGATGAACCCGGATGGGATATTCCTGTCCAACGGTCCGGGCGACCCGGCCGCCACAGGTGAATACGCGGTTCCGACCATCAAAACCCTGATCGATAGCGGCAAGCCGGTATTCGGGATTTGCCTGGGTCATCAGATGATGGCGCTCGCCCTGGGTGCAAAAACCATGAAAATGGATGTCGGCCATCGTGGTGCGAACCACCCGGTCAAGGACACGACCACGGGTGTTGTTGAAATCACTTCGCAGAACCATGGCTTTGTCGTCGACAAGGACAGCCTGCCTGACAACGTCGAAGCAACGCACTTCTCGTTGTTTGATGGATCGCTTGCCGGTCTGCGCCTGAAAGACAAGCCGGTCTTCGCTGTTCAGTACCACCCCGAAGCATCGCCGGGGCCGCATGACAGCCACTACCTGTTCAAACGTTTCGTTGGTCTGATCGAGGACGCCAAAGCCTGATCCCCTGATCAGGACACGCCCGAGATTACCCGATTAACGGACTTAAACGAGGCGGTGCAGCCATAGCGCCTGCCCTTGCGAAAAGCGGAAAACGACATGCCGAAACGTACAGATATCAAATCAATCCTCATCATCGGTGCCGGCCCGATTGTTATTGGTCAGGCTTGCGAGTTTGACTATTCCGGTGCCCAGGCCTGTAAGGCCCTCAAGGAAGAAGGCTACCGCGTCATTCTGGTCAACTCGAACCCGGCGACCATCATGACCGACCCGAACCTGGCCGATGCGACCTATATCGAGCCGATCAAACCGGCCATGGTTGCCAAGATCATCGAAAAGGAACGCCCGGACGCGATCCTGCCGACCATGGGTGGTCAGACGGCGCTGAACACCGCACTTGCGCTGTTTAACGACGGCACGCTCGAAAAATACGGTGTCGAGATGATCGGTGCGAAAAAGCACGTCATCGAAAAGGCCGAAGACCGCCAGCTATTCCGCGAAGCCATGGACAAGATCGGCCTTGAAAGCGCGCGCTCAGCCATGGTTCGCACCTTTGAAGATGCGGTCAAGGCACTTGAAGTTACCGGCCTTCCGGCAATCATCCGTCCAAGCTTCACCCTTGGCGGTGAAGGCGGCGGCATTGCCTATAACCGTGAAGAATTCGAACAGATCGTGCGCAATGGTCTGGCGATTTCGCCGACCCACGAAGTGCTGATTGAAGAATCCATCCTCGGCTGGAAAGAGTATGAAATGGAAGTGGTCCGCGACAATGCGGATAACTGCATCATCATCTGCTCGATCGAAAACGTCGATCCGATGGGCATCCATACCGGCGACTCAATCACTGTCGCCCCGGCGCTCACCCTGACCGATAAAGAATACCAGATCATGCGCGACGCCTCGCTGGCGGTTCTGCGCGAGATTGGTGTGGATACCGGCGGCTCGAACGTTCAGTTCGCGGTCAACCCGGATGACGGTCGCCTGATCGTGATTGAAATGAACCCGCGTGTGTCACGCTCCTCGGCACTGGCATCCAAGGCAACCGGCTTCCCGATTGCCAAGATCGCAGCCAAGCTTGCGGTTGGTTACACGCTCGACGAACTTGATAACGACATCACCGGCGTTACCCCGGCCTCGTTCGAGCCAACCATCGACTATGTCGTCACCAAGATCCCGCGCTTCACCTTTGAAAAATTCCCGGGTGCCAAGCCGCTTTTGGGGACTGCCATGAAGTCGGTCGGTGAAGCGATGTCCATCGGTGGCTGCTTTGCCGAGAGCCTGCAGAAAGGTCTGCGGTCGATGGAGACCGGGCTTACCGGCCTGAACGAAGTCAAAATCGAAGGTGCGCCTGACAAGGCCGCCATCCGCGCCAAGCTGACCCAGCCGATCCCGTTCCGTATCCTCTACGCTGCCCAGGCTTTCCGTCATGGCCTGACGCTTAAGGAAATTCAGGGTGCGACCAAATTTGACCCCTGGTACCTCAAGCAGATTGAAATGCTGGTCGCCGAGGAAGAAAAAGTTCGCGCAAACGGCATTCCGACCGACAAGCAGGAACTGCTGCGCCTGAAAAAGCTCGGCTTCTCGGACGCACGTCTTGCTGAACTGGCTGGCAAGGACGAAGACGCCGTTCGTGCGGATCGTCACGCCCTTGGCCTGCGCCCGGTTTACAAGCGCATTGATACCTGTGCGGCCGAATTCCCGTCGCGCACCTCATACATGTATTCCATGTATGAAGGCGATGGTTTCGTTGAGCCGGAAAACGAGGCCGAAGTCACCGACCGCAAGAAAGTCATCATTCTTGGTGGTGGCCCGAACCGTATCGGTCAGGGCATCGAATTTGACTACTGCTGTGTTCACGCGGCCTATGCGCTGCGCGAAGCTGGAATCGAAGCGATCATGGTCAACTGCAACCCGGAAACGGTTTCAACTGACTATGACACATCAGACCGTCTGTATTTCGAACCGCTAACCGCCGAAGACGTGATCGAGCTTTGCCAGCTTGAACAAAGCAACGGCGAACTGCTTGGCGTGATTGTTCAGTATGGCGGCCAGACCCCGCTGAAACTTTCCGCAGCCCTTGAAAAGGCCGGCGTTCCGATCCTCGGCACCAGCCCGGACAGCATCGATCTTGCCGAAGACCGCGACCGGTTCCAGGCCCTGATCAACAAGCTTGGCCTGCGTCAGCCAGCCAACGGCATTGCCCGTTCTGTCGACGAAGCCGTCAAAATCGCCGAAGGCATCGGATACCCGATCGTCATCCGCCCAAGCTACGTTCTGGGTGGCCGTGCGATGGAAATCGTTCACACCACCGAAGACCTTCTGCGCTACATGCACGAAGCCGTTCAGGTTTCCGGCAAAAGCCCGGTTCTGATCGACAGCTTCCTGCAAGACGCGATCGAGATTGATGCTGACGCCGTATCTGATGGCGAGAACGTCTTTGTCGCGGGCATCATGCAGCATATCGAAGAAGCCGGTATCCATTCCGGGGATTCGGCCTGCTCCCTGCCGCCCTACTCGCTTGATGAAGCGATGATCGAACGCCTTAAGGAACAGACTGTTCAGCTTGCCAAGGCACTTGACGTTATTGGCCTGATGAACGTTCAGTTTGCGATCAAGGATGACATCATCTATCTGATCGAAGTGAACCCGCGTGCTTCGCGTACGGTGCCGTTCGTTGCCAAGGCAACCGGCAACCCGATTGCCAAGATCGGCGCGCGCATCATGGCAGGCGAAAAGCTCGGCGACTTTGAAATTGATCATGGTCCGTTCAAGCATATCGCGGTCAAGGAAGCCGTGCTTCCGTTCAACCGCTTCCCGGGCGTTGATACCTTGCTTGGCCCGGAAATGCGTTCAACCGGCGAAGTCATGGGTCTGGACACCGATTTCGGTCGCGCCTTTGCCAAGGCACAGATGGCAGCAGGCCATACGCTGCCGCTTGAAGGCAAGATCTTCATCTCGGTCAAAAACTATGACAAACCGGCTGCTGTTCAACTGGCGCGCGACGCCATTGCGCTTGGCTTTGGCATCGTTGCGACCCATGGCACTGCAGAAGCTCTTGAAAAAGAAGGGCTAGACGTCACCCCGGTCAATAAGGTACAGGAAGGACGTCCCCATATCGTGGACATGATGAAGAACGGCGATATCAAGCTGGTGTTCAACACCACCGAAAGCAAGCAGGCCGTGGTCGACAGTTTCTCGATCCGCCGTACTGCGCTTACCGATGACATCCCGTACTACACCACTGTCGCCGGTGCCCGCGCTACCCTGCGCGCCATCGACAACCTGAAACGCGGCGCACTTGAAGTCCGTCCCGTTCAGGAATATCTTGGGGACAAGTACTAAGGTTCTTAATCTGAACCTGACGGAAGAATTCAGACCGCCCGGCGGGATGCCGGGCGGTTGATTTTGTAGTATCGACCGCTAATAAGAATAGGCTGTGAGCGCGATGGAAAAAGTACCAATGACCCCCCAGGGGCATCAGCGTCTCGAAGAAGAACTGAAGCATCGCAAGTCCGTCGAACGTCTTGAAATCATCAAGGCCATTGCGGATGCCCGCGAGCATGGCGATCTTTCGGAAAATGCCGAATACCATGCCGCACGCGAACGCCAAAGTTTCTGCGAAGGTCGTATTGCCGAGCTCGAAGACGTGCTCAGCCGCTCCGAAGTTATCGACATCAAATCCCTTGCAGGTGATGTCGTGAAATTCGGCGCCAAGGTGCAGCTCGTTGACGAAGACACCGACGAGGAAACCACCTATCAGGTGGTTGGCCCGATCGAAGCCGACATCAACGCTGGTCGTATCTCGACCACGTCGCCAATCGGCCGTGCGCTGATTGGCAAGTCGGTCGGTGACTCTGTCGAAGTCACCGTGCCCGGCGGCACCAAAAGCTATGAAATTCTCAAGGTCGATTTTTCCTGACCTGAAAAGAGCTGATCAAGATTAAGGCCCGGTATTCCCGGGCCTTTTTTAATGCCGCATTCAAATGCAAAAACCGGCGCTTTGGGCACCGGTTTCATGCGTCTCTGACCTGATGAACGCCAAGCGTTACGGCTTAGGTTACCGCCTAGTCTTCGACCTCAATATCGATCGGCACACCGGGCATGTTTTTCGCGGTGCGAATCGAAAGTGCGGATTTAACGTGATTGACGTTCTCGGCAACTGTCAGTTCGGTGGTCAGGAATTTCTGATATTCATCCCAGCTGTGCGAGACGATTTTCAGAAGAAAGTCCATTTCACCCGCCACCATGTGGCATTCGCGGACTTCCGGCCAAGCGGCCGCACGGGCTTCAAACGCACGCAGATCATGTTCTGCCTGGCTGGCAAGCCCGACCATTGCAAACACAGTCACGTTGTAGCCCAGCGCCTGCGCATCCACATCGGCATGATAGCCCTGAATAAAACCGGTTTCCTCGAGTGCGCGCACACGACGCAAACAGGGGGGCGCTGAAATACCTGCACGGCGTGCAAGTTCCACATTGGTCATGCGGCCATCTTCCTGCAGATCGCGCAAAATTCTGCGGTCGATCTTGTCGAGTTTGACCCGTTGCATTTATTCCTCGATTCTGTGCGCGAAACTTACCCCGATTGAAACAATATTACAGCGAGGCAAGTTGCTGGCAATAATATAATCCGCATCAGAATGCAATCTTGTGCTTGGATGCCGTAACTGAAAACGCTGAAAAATCTGCTTTTTGGCGCAAATTTCCGCCATCCTGCACGACCATTCCGATACGCTTCGATGCCACAATGAAACTACCTGTTTCAAACGTAAAATTTCACCAATCAAAAAACGCGAAACAAGCTGCTCAAACTTTGCGTGAAGCGGTTGCGTCTTGCCCGGACTGCCCATATGTTCGATCTCTGTTTTTACTCATCTCGGACGTATACAAAGAACATGGCCCAGGAACATCAGACCAAAGTCCTCATCATTGGCTCCGGCCCTGCCGGGTACACCGCAGCGATCTATGCCGCGCGCGCGAACCTTGAACCTATGATGGTGATGGGTCTTCAGCCGGGTGGCCAGTTGACGATCACAACTGATGTCGAAAACTATCCGGGCTTCGCGGATGTCATTCAGGGTCCTTGGCTGATGGACCAGATGAAAGCCCAGGCCGAGCATGTCGGCACCAAAATGGTGCATGACCTGATCACCGAAGTCGATTTCTCCAAACGTCCGTTCGTCTGCAAGGGCGACTCCGGCGACACCTATATCGCAGACACGGTCATCATCTCGACCGGCGCACAGGCACGCTGGCTTGGCCTTCCGGGCGAAGAAAAATTCAATGGCCGTGGCGTTTCGGCCTGCGCGACTTGTGATGGTTTCTTCTATCGCAACAAGCCGGTCACGGTTGTCGGTGGTGGCAACACCGCGGTTGAAGAAGCCCTTTATCTTGCAGGTATCTGCTCCAAGGTTACCCTGATCCACCGCCGCGATGAACTGCGTGCGGAAAAAATGCTCCAGGACCGTTTGCTGAAGCATGAAAAGATCGAGGTTGTATGGGACAGCGTGGTTGAAGACATTCTTGGCGGTGATGGCCCGATGGACGGCGTCGAAGGTGTGCGCGTACGTAATGTCAAAACCGGTGCGCTGCTTGATATCCCGGCCGACGGTTTCTTTGTGGCCATCGGTCATGATCCGGCAACGGCTGTGTTCAAAGGCCAGGTCAACATGGATGACGAGAACTATATCCTCGTTAAGCCGGGCAGCACGGTGACCAATATCGAAGGCGTCTTTGCCGCAGGCGACGTCACCGACAAGGTCTATCGTCAGGCGGTGACTGCGGCTGGTATGGGCTGCATGGCCGCCCTTGAGGCAGAAAAGTTCATCGCAGAGCAAGAAGCCTGATCTTCTGGCGCAAATGAGCCTAAAGACCAAAGGGGACGCATCTGGCGTCCCCTTTTTTAATCGTTTCAAACGGCCGCGATCCGGCCAATTGACTGACATTGCGTCGAAAACCGCACCACGCCATGGACTTTGCAGGAAAATGTCTTCTTGCAGAAAATGTCACAGGCCTCATATTGATTGAATAATCATGCACTTGGTCAAAGCTTGTGATGCACTTAATAGTGTGGAAACCAAATTGGCCATAAAAGAAGAGAACAATTATCAGGGGTCCTGCGCATCGACCGTGCGCTGGCACATCTAGGAGCAGGTCTATGGACTGGGACAAGCTGCGTGTTTTTCACGCTGTTGCCGAAGCCGGGAGCTTCACCCACGCAGGGGAAAACCTTAATCTGAGCCAGTCGGCCGTCAGCCGACAGATCAGCGCACTCGAAGAAAGCGTGAAAGTCCCGCTTTTCCATCGCCATGCGCGTGGCCTGATCCTGACAGAACAGGGCGAGCTGCTGTATCGCACAGCACATGATGTTTTTGCCAAGCTTTCCATGGCAGAAGCCCGCATTCGCGAATCAAAGGAACGGCCAAGCGGTCCGCTCAAGGTCACGACAACCGTTGCCTTCGGTTCGACCTGGTTAACACCGCGCATCAACGAGTTCCTTGAACGGTATCCGGAAATCGAACTGTCGCTGGTGCTCAATGACGAGGAACTCGATCTTGCCATGCGCGAGGCCGATGTTGCCATCCGCATGCAGCCGCCCCGTCAGGCCGACCTTGTCCAGCGCCAGCTGATGACGCTGCGCTATCACGTGTTTGCATCGCCGGAATACATCAAGCAACACGGCATGCCCAAAACACCAGAAGACCTCAAGGACCATCGCCTGATCATCTATGGCGCGGATGCCCGTCCGCCGGTTTCCAACGTCAACTGGATGATGGCAACCGCACAGCAGTTCAAACCGGACATGCGCCCGATCCTGAAGCTTAACAATATCTATGGCATTTTCCGCGCCACCGAATCCGGTCTTGGTATTTCGGCACTGCCCGATTACTTGCTGCCAACCAACAGCAATCTGGTCCGCATCTTGCCGGAACTCGAAGGGCCAAGTTTTGACGCCTATTTCGTCTATCCGGAAGAACTGCGGCACTCCAAACGTATCGCGGTGTTCCGTGACTTCCTGATCGAGGAAATTTCAAAGGTCAAAGCAAAGGCCGCGGCAGCCGCCAGCGCCAGTGCCACGACCGAGAAATAGAATTCCGGACATCATCTTCTATCCGATTCTGCAACAGCCCGGCACTGCCGGGCTGTTGGCGTTTATGGGGTGTTTTACCAATATCGGGGCACATCAAATATCAGTCGTGCCATAATGTCTTAAAATTGCTGACATTTTATTGTCATGCGCCTGACGCATGGTTGACTTGTAGTCATTCTATTTTTGGTCCACCCAAGGATCACTTATATTCATATCATAAGTTGTGAGCATCCGCACAAAGCGAGCTTGCTCCGGCTTCCTGATCTTTGGACGATCCGTCCGCCGGAACGATATCCGACCTGGAATCTTCAAGAGATTCCCTACGTCTCCCAGACGTAAGCCTCCCTGTTGATCTTGCCGGTAGCTCCCCCGCTACCGGCTTTTTTTTGTGCC
>NZ_DCAO01000132.1:1496-1753 GCF_002311515.1 Thalassospira sp. UBA1131 | reverse complement strand
TATATTTATGCAGAAAATGCATGGCTGAAAAAGCAATTTGGCAGTGGTCATTATCGTCAAAAACGCTATCTTCTCCCTCGAACCGCAGCGGAACACTCCGCACCGCGGTACAGAGTTTTCTCCCTGACCGATTATGTCGGTCTTTAGCCGGACGCCCTGTCCGGCTTACCCAGGGCCCTGCGAAGGGTCCTACGTCTCCCAGACGTGAAGCCTCCCTGATAAACTTGCCGGGCACATTTGTTGCCCGGCTTTTTTTT
>NZ_DCAO01000132.1:0-1268 GCF_002311515.1 Thalassospira sp. UBA1131 | reverse complement strand
CTGTTTACCCTCAAACGCCTTGCCCTGACCTATCGCAACAAGCTCTCGACCTGGTTCCTGACTGTTTCGGTGATCGCCGATATCGGTCTTCTGATGGTCCTGATCTGGAGCTTCCATATCCAGTACATGCAGCCAGCAAGCTTTTATCTCAAAGCGCCGACCGTGCTCTATGTCTTCATCTTCATTGCGTTGCGCAGCCTGCGCTTTGATCCGCGCTATATCCTGATAGCTGGCGGGACAGCGGCGGCAGGCTGGATCATTCTGACTGGCTATGTCATCTGGTCGGAGGGCGGCAAAAGCATGATCACGCGTGATTATGTGACCTACCTGACCTCAAACTCGATCCTGATCGGGGCTGAAATTGACAAGATTATCGCCATTTTGCTGGTTACGGCTGTTCTGACGGTCGCCGTGATGCGGGCCAAAAGATCGTTTATCCGGGCTGTCACGGATGAAATTGCCGCCCGCGATCTGTCGCGCTTTGTGTCACCCGAAATTGCTGATCGCATCACCCATGCCGAACAACAGATCCGGCCGGGCGATGGTGAAGCGGTCAACGCGACGGTAATGTTTACCGACATCGAAGGCTTTTCATCAATCGCCGAAAAGCTCGCGCCAAAAGAACTGGCCACCATGCTCAATGAATATTTCACCGAAACCAACGCGGTGATTTCGCATTTCGGCGGGGTTATTACCCAGTTTGAAGGCGATGCGATGCTGATCACCTTTAACGCCGTGACCCCCGATACGGATCATGCACTCAACGCCGTGCGCACCGCCCTTGCCATTCAGGAACTCGCCAATCGGCGCATTTATTCTCATGGCGCGCAGTTAAAAACGCGCTGCGGGATTAATTCAGGTGAAATTGTTCTGGGTGCGGTCGGCTCCGAAAGCCGCCTGACCTTTACGGTGCATGGTGACAACGTCAATATCGCCTCGCGGCTTGAGGCACTGAACAAGGAATTTGGCACCTATATCCTTGCAACAGAGGATACAGTGCGCGCCTGCGGCAATCACGACGATATTCCGGCATGGACGCCGCGCGGCGATGTCACGGTGCGCGGACGGGAAAACACGACAAAGATCTTCTCGCTCACACCAATCAAAATCACCGATCAAACCCCAGCACAAGACACGGCCCACCAGACGGCATCACGCGCCTGAAAATCGTGACAAACGGCACGTCCCAGGCAAATTAAAAGCCCGGGGAGCTGTAAGCTCGCCCGGGCTTTGGGGACAGATGGTCTTGGGGAGACCTGTCAGATGCG
>NZ_DCAO01000038.1:12791-30572 GCF_002311515.1 Thalassospira sp. UBA1131 | reverse complement strand
GATGTCCGCCACAATGTCAGCCAGATTTCCAATGCGCTGATCAAGATGAACAGTGCGGCAGTTGGCGCGATTCCCAGCCTTGAGATGATTGATCGCTGCGGTCATGGCTGCTTGCAGATCATGGATGGGGAAAATGGCGGCACATCCGGCGCGCCAAAATTCCCGCAGCCGAGCCTTTTATCCTATATCTGGCGGACCGGTGTGCGGACCGATGATGACGGGCTGAAACGCATCGTCAAACACAGCCTGGATCGCATGTGCCAGGGCGGCATTTATGATCATCTGGGCGGCGGTTTTGCCCGCTACGCCGTCGATGACCAGTGGCTGGTGCCGCATTTCGAAAAGATGCTGTATGACAATGCCCAGCTGATTGATCTTCTGTGCGATGTCTGGCGGGTTGATCCCAATCCGCTTTATGCCAAACGGGTCGAGGAAACCATTACCTGGATCTTGCGCGAAATGCGCATTCCCGGTGGCGCCTTTACCGCAAGCCTTGATGCCGACAGCGAAGGGGTTGAAGGCAAGTTCTATGTCTGGTCAGAGGATGAAATCGATCAGATCCTTGGCGCGGACGCTGACCTGTTCAAGAAATTCTATGACGTGTCCAAAGACGGCAACTGGGAAGGCCATAATATCCTCAACCGCACGGCCTCGGGGCTCGAGCTTGCCGATGCTGCGACCGAGGAAAAGCTGGCGGAGCTTCGGGCCAAGCTTCTGACCGAACGCGCAAAACGCATTCGCCCGGGCTGGGATGACAAGGCGCTGACCGACTGGAACGCCATGACAATTGCCGCCTTTGCTGAGGCCGCCATGACCTTCCACCGCGCCGACTGGCTGGATTACGCCAAGCTTGCCTATGGCTTTGTCATCAATACCTTGATGAAGGGTGACCGCTTCCTGCACAGCTATCGCAATGGCCGCGTGCAGCATGCCGGGATGCTTGAGGATTATGCGCATATGATCCGCGCCGCCTTGAGGCTTTATGAATGCTTTGGCGAGGACGCCTATCTTAATGAAGCCATCCGGTGGTCGGCCGCGGTCGAAACCCTGTTTGCCGATGCCAAGGGCGGCTATTTCCAATCGGCATCGGATGCCAGTGACCTTGTCGTGCGCCAAAAACCCTTCATGGATAATGCCGTGCCATCGGGCAATGCGATCATGGCCCAGAACCTGGCCAAGCTTTATGCCCTGACTGGCGATGCGCAATACCGTGATCAGGCCGAAATCACCCTTGCGGCCTTTGGCGGGCGGATCAGCGAGCAATTCCCGAACATGCCGGGCCTTATGATGGCAGCCGAAATGCTGCAAAATCCGGTGCAGGTCGTGCTGATCGCCAAGGAGCGCAGCCAGACCTATCTTGACATGCGCCGCGCTATTTTTGGCGCGTATCTGCCCAACCGGGCGATCACGATCCTGTCTGATGGTGATCCCCTGCCCGACAGCCATCCGGCCCAGGGCAAGACCGCGATTGACGGCAAGGAAACCGCCTATATCTGTCAGGGGCCGGTATGTTCGGCGCCCGTCACAGGCGTGGAAGAATTAACCGAAATGCTGGCGGATTTACCCGCCAAGGCGGCCTAGCCCGATGCCACAAATCTCGCTCAACAGCCCCGTCGGCGCACTCACCGTTTTCGCGTTTGAAGATCAAATCGTTGCGCTTGACTGGGGATTTGTTGACGAGATTGAAAGCACACCGGTGCTTGAAGAAGCCCAAAAGCAGCTGAACGCCTATTTCGCAGGGCGCTTGCACAGCTTTGATTTACCGCTGGCCCCGGACGGGACGGATTTCCAGAAAACCGTCTGGCAAGCGATGTGCAAAATCCCGAAGGGCAAGACCGCGACCTACAAGGAACTGGCCACCATGGCCGGATCGCCCAAGGCGTTTCAGTCGGTTGGCACGGCATGCGGCCTTAACCCGATCCCGATCCTTATTCCCTGCCACCGCGTTCTGGCAACGGGCGACAAGCCGGGCGGCTATTCCGGCCATGGCGGGCTTGAAACCAAGCGCGCACTTTTAAAGATCGAAGGTGTGGATTTGCCCCTCCCGAGTGATCAGGGCGATCTTCCGTTTTAGTCCTGTTTTTCAAGGGCTTAATATTATTCTTCGGCATAGCACACAGCTTGCAGCTTGTTGCCATCCGGATCGCGGACATAGGCGGCATAATAGTTTGGCCCGTAATGCGCACGCGGGCCGGGTTGGCCTTCATCCATACCACCATGTTCAAGCGCTGCTGCGTGAAAGGCATCTACCATGTCACGTTGGTCTGCCTGAAACGCGATATGAGTACCATTGCCCCACGTTGCCGGACGCCCATCTGCCGGGCTGTAGATATAGATCGTTGGCATCTGTCCATCCCGCTCATAAGCCAGCGGCTTTTCCGGCGGCTTTGGCAATCGCTCAAAACCCAGCGCACCCAGAACGGCGTCATAAAAACGTGCGGAACGGGCCTTGTCATTGGTCCCGAGGGTGATGTGGCTGATAACTGACATGGGGCAATCCGGGTTATGGGCATTGGGCTTTTGGTCTGTTCACTATTGCATTAATCCATGCGGTTGCATAGAACATAAAGTGAACAACCGGAGAACCATGATGGACAGCCTGCAAGGATACACCGCCAAATCCGGGACACTTGTGCCGGTTTTCACCATCGAGGTGCAGACATAGCCCGAAGATACGGATCGCATTCTTGACGAAGTTATGAAGGTCCATCCGCTTGGCTTTGGACGGTATCAGCGCAATGCGAGCATTTCGGCAGTGGGAAAAGAAACCGCGCAGCCAGAACCGGGATCGACCACCACAACACATGTTGACGGATTTGCGGCCGGTTCGACTGAGACCTACCTGATGGTCGAGCTCAAAATCTCGATTGATCGCGACCAAAAGGCGCTCGCCAAAGTCATGGACGCGATCATCTATGCGCATCACTACGAGGAACCGGTGATCTTTGTCCGTGAGGACTGGGCAAGTCGCGCCGACTACAATCCGCAAAGTGACAACCCCAATCGCTGGTGGAACAACGGCAAAGGGTTGCCCGATCGGATTGATTAATCACGTCGTTTCGGATGGAATTCTTCCAATCCTGTGCTGCAAAGCAATCGCGATTAACCTACACTCCTCCCATTAACGAAACAGGCGTTGGAAAACGCAAAGATGGGAGGTCTTCCATGACCAAAGCATTCCGATTTTACGAGACCGGCGGCAGTGATGTCCTGAAATTTGAAGACGTCGACGTCGGTACTCCGGGCGAAGGCGAAGTCCGCCTGGCGCAAAAGGCCGTTGGCCTGAACTATATCGATATTTATTTCCGCTCCGGCGTTTATCCGGCACCGAGCATGCCATCGGGCCTTGGGCTTGAAGGTGCTGGTATCATTGAGGAAGTCGGTCCGGGTGTAACCGATCTGGCCGTGGGCGATCGCGTGGCCTACGCCGCACAGCCGCTTGGTGCCTATGCCGAAGCACGCGTGATGCCGGCCAAGGGTCTGGTCAAGATCCCCGATGATGTCAGTTTCGAACTGGCCGCAGCCGCCATGCTTCAGGGCATGACCGCACAATATCTTTTGCGCCGGACCTATAACGTCAAAAAGGGCGACACCATCCTGATCCATGCAGCCGCTGGTGGGGTTGGCCAGATTGTTTGTCAGTGGGCCAAGCATCTGGGGGCGACCGTGATCGGAACGGTCGGGTCCAAGGAAAAGGCAGAAATCGCCAAGGCCAAGGGCTGTGATTATCCGATCCTTTATCGCGACGAGGTCGTCTCGGAGCGGGTCAAGGAAATCACCAATGGCCAAGGCGTTGAAGTTGTTTACGATTCGGTCGGTAAGGACACCTTCGAGGATTCGCTTAAATGCCTCAAACGGCTTGGCATGATGGTGAGTTTTGGTCAGTCATCGGGTGCGGTGCCGCCGGTATCGCTGGCCCAGCTTGCCCCGGGGGCCTATTTCCTGACCCGACCCAGCATCTTCCAGTACAACGCCACCCGCGAAGAGCTTCTGGCCAGTGCGAATGAGCTGTTTGACGTTTTGAAATCGGGCATTGTCACGATTGATATCACCGCGACCTACCCGCTGGCCGATGCTGCCAAGGCGCATGACGACCTTGAAAGCCGCAAAACCAACGGGTCGATCGTCTTTACCGTCTGATCACGGCGTTCAACGCCCTGATACATCGATAGATTTCCGGATTGAGGCAGGGTTATTTCCCTGCCTCTTTCAGTTCGCTCTGGTGGAAAATCCGCACATCACGCGCAATTGCGTCAAAGCGCTCTGAAAGGCCTTCGCTCACTTCGCGGCACGGAGCGATGACGGCTTCGGCCCAGTCGACATAGGCCAGTATCTGCCTTTCATCCCAGCCAACCGGTGTGTCGGTCAGCATTGCACCGACATTGGCGACCTTGTCGGCCAGTCGGACCAGCTTGGCACCGTTGGTCAGGCTTGGGGCGGTTTCGATCTGCTTTGCCTTGCGCTCGTCCCTTGGCAGGGCCTTGTCATCACTGACTTCGAGCACGATATCGGCGATGATATCATTAAAACAGGCGGCAATTTCATCGCGGGTCGCCCCGCAATCCTCGATCACGTCATGCAGAACGGCGGCACAGAGAATATCCTCGTCCGTCCCCGGTTCGCATTCGACAATCAGGCGGGAAACCTCAATCGGGTGATTGATATAGGGTTCCTGTGCAGCGCCTTTGCGACGCTGGTCGCGATGGGCACGGGCGGCGAAATCAACGGATTTGAGTAGAAGCTGCATCAAGCGCGATATGATCGTGAACGGGTTGCCCAGAGTCCCACGGCTTTTGCGTGGTTTCAAGCCTTGATCCGTCCCGCCCGATGAAAATCATGCAGAGCCGTGAAAAACAGCGGCAAACAGGATAGACTGACAGCAAAGCCATGACCCGGGAGAGGCCAATAATGTCACAGGAAATGCGCCTGAAACTGACCTTGTGGAATGAAAACGCTGAGACCCCGCTGCATCTGAGTGCGCTTGCCCCCAAGGATGGCTGGCAAAGCGCCCCGCCCAACCGGATTGAAGCCGGTGAAACAGTGGTGTGCGAGATCACGGCTGCCAACACATTGGCGATTACGCTCAATTACGGCACCTGCCATATCGGCATTCATCTGAGCGACGACAATTTTTCCATCGAGCCAGGTGATGCCCGTGTGGATCGGCAGAAACTGGGGAGCGGCCTGGCAGAGGTGACACTGGCTCTTGGATAGAGGTTGTTTAACGGTTATTTCGATATTGAAATAAAAAACGGGACCACAAAGGGTCCCGTTTGTTCTTACGATCCAGTAGACCGGGCCCATCAGGCCCGTTCGGCATCAGCCGTTCATGGAATCGAAGAAGTCGTCGTTGTTCTTGGTGCCCTTGAGCTTGCCAAGCAGGAATTCCATCGCGTCCTGCGGGCCCATCGGGTTGAGGATACGACGCAGCACCCACATCTTGGACAGAACGCTCTTGTCGACCAGAAGCTCTTCCTTACGGGTACCCGATTTGAGGATATCAATCGCCGGGAAGATACGTTTGTCAGACAGTTTGCGATCCAGGATAAGCTCGGAGTTACCGGTCCCCTTGAATTCTTCAAAGATGACCTCGTCCATGCGCGAACCGGTATCGATCAGGGCGGTCGCGATGATGGTCAAAGAGCCACCCTCTTCGATGTTACGGGCCGCACCGAAGAAACGCTTCGGACGTTGCAGCGCGTTGGCATCGACACCACCGGTCAGGACCTTGCCCGAGCTCGGCACCACGGTGTTGTAAGCACGTGCCAGACGGGTGATCGAGTCCAGCAGGATGACAACATCATGCTTGTGTTCGACCAGACGTTTGGCCTTTTCCAGAACCATTTCAGTGACCTGAACGTGACGCTGGGCCGGTTCATCGAAGGTCGAGGAAATGACTTCGCCCTTCACCGAACGGTCCATGTCGGTCACTTCTTCCGGACGTTCATCAATCAGAAGAACGATCAGATAGGCTTCCGGGTGGTTTTCCTCGATCGCGTGCGCAATGTTTTGCAGCATCACGGTTTTACCGGTGCGCGGCGGTGCGACGATCAGGGCACGCTGACCTTTACCAAGCGGCGAAACCAGTTCGATCACGCGGTTGGTGGTGTCCTTGTTGGCCCCTTCCTGGTCGGATTGACGCTCCATCTTGAGCGGCTCATCAGGATAGAGCGGGGTCAGGTTATCGAAATTAACGCGCTGACGGACTTTTTCCGGCGCATCGAAATTGACCTTGTCGACCTTGAGTAGGGCGAAATACCGTTCGCCTTCTTTCGGCGAGCGGATCTGGCCTTCAACGGTGTCGCCAGTTCGCAAGCTAAAACGCCGCACCTGGCTCGGACTGACATAAATGTCGTCAGGGCCGGCAAGGTAGTTTGCCTCGGGGCTGCGCAGGAAGCCGAAACCATCGGGCAGAACTTCAAGAACACCTTCGCCAAAGATGGCGTGGTCATTCTCGGCCAACTGCTTGAGGATCGCGAACATCAGCTCCTGCTTGCGGAGCGTGCTGGCGTTTTCGATTTCGAGTTCATCAGACAGAGCAAGCAGCTCGGTCGGAGATTTCTTTTTAAGGTCCTGAAGATGCATATGTGCGTTTAATGATCTGTGGTTGCCGAAAGGGCGAAGATTTTATGGAGATAGAAAAGAGAATGTGCGGTTGACCGTCAGGCAAGGCGCTCAGGCTTTTGCTGGGGCGTGCGGACGGTTCGAAACCTTGGAGTTGCAAGAAAGGCAGGTCTTTTCATGTTTCTGGATCGAAACACCCCCGATTGATACCCTTGAAAATCGCAATAGTCAAACCGTGATTCGAAAGAACCTGGCAATTTTACAGCCATTGATACGAAAATATCACATCTCGCCCCCGGCAACCGACCGCATTCCGCTGGTCCGTGACGGGTTTGAGCCAGAATCCCGTGTCCTTTGTCATCTGTACTTTTGCATCAAACTGTCTGGGCCTCGCGCACGGACGCAAGGAAATCGGCCACTTCCTTGCGCAGGCTGGTCGCGACATTGGCAACCTGATCACAGGCGACGATAACGTGATCGGCGGCCTCGCCAGCATTGTCGGTTGCCTCGCGAATAGCGGCAACATTGCCCGAAACCTCTGTCGTGCCTTGTGAGGCACGATCAATATTATTGGCAATTTCCGAGGTTGCGGCTTCCTGTTCATTGACCGCGGCTGCCAATGAGGACGAGGTCGCGTCAATCTGGCCGATTTTTTCGCCAATCCGCGAAAACGCATCAACCGCGCGTTCTGTCGCGTCCTGCAGATTGCCCATCTGTTCGGAAATTTCGTCGGTTGCGCGCGATGTCTGGGTCGCAAGGTTTTTGACCTCGTTGGCGACCACGGCAAATCCCTTGCCGGCCTCACCAGCACGGGCGGCTTCGATTGTCGCATTAAGCGCCAAAAGATTGGTCTGTTCGGCAATATCGCGGATCAGACCGATCACCTCGCCGATTTTTTCAGCACCTTCTTTCAGGGCCGTTGCAATGACTTCGGCCTCGCGGGCCTCGTCGGCGGCGGCGGTCGCATTATCCGACGACGCAGAAATCTGCCGGGAAATCTCAAGGATCGAATTGGCCAGCTGTTCGGTTGCCGAGGAAACCGCGGACACATTTTCGGACGCAGATTTCGCGTCGTCTGCCACCAGGCGAGCCTTTTCGCGGGTCTCATCGATGGCCGATGTCATGTTTGAAGACGTGGTGCGCAAACCATCAGTCGACTGGCCGATATCACCCAGCAAGGCGTTGATCCTCGCCTCAAATCGTTCGGCCAGCCGGCTGACTTTTTCGGCACGGGCAAATCGGGCGGCCTGTTCCTTTTCACTTTGGGCAGCCATTTCCCTGTTCTCGACAAGGCTGTCGCGGAAAAACTGCACTGAACGGGCCATGGCCCCGACCTCATCCCCGCGCGCGGCCCCGGATACCTTGACCGACAGGTCACCTGCGGTCAGATCGCTCATGGTTTTGGTCATGGCGCGGATCGGTGCAGAAATATCGCGACCAACGATGACAACCAATGTGCATGCAAGTGCGATAATGATCAGCAAACCGGCCAATGTGCCATAAAAATAAAGCTGCGCTTCAGAGAGCTTTTGCGCCGAGAGGGTGACCAGGCTTTGGGCAATATGGTCTTCTATCATCTTGTAAATATTAATCTTTACCGTGATGGTCGCAAACCAGTCTGTCCCCGCAATGCCATTGGTGGTTCCGGTTACCGGGTAACTGAGCGCCACATCACGCAGCTTGTTGACCGCCTCAACCGCCGGGTCCTGCATCGCGCGGTCGTAAAATTCCCTGATCTCTGGTGCGGCCATTTCCTCGAACACAGAGAGATAAGCGTTTTGAAGGGTGATCAGCTCGACAAATCGACGATAAAGGTTGGGTTCGAACTTGCCCATGCCAAACCCGGCCGCACCTGTGGCGCGCTCAAGCCCGCCACGTTCCTTGGCCTGCATGAAATCATTAAAGGCAGCGATCGAGCGGACCAGTTCGGGATCGTTGCTGATTGTGCTCATGACATTGACGGTCGAGAGCATGCCGGAAATGATTGAGGTATAGAAGCGAACCGCCTCGCCAAGTTCGATATCCAGCGCATAGACCTTGGCGCGTGTTTGGGGCACGGTATCAAGCAGCCCAACAAAGACGCCAACCTGCTCTGCCAGACCCGGGTCATAGGCGGATAGATCAAAGTCGTTTAACGCATTGCGCAAAGACTGAATGCGGGCATCGGACAAGTTGCGCTGATCGGCAAGTTGCGGTCCGAACTGTTCACCTTTGGAGCCGATAAAGCCCGCCGATGCGCCCCGTTCCTTTTGCAATTCGTGTACGGTTGCACCGATCTGAACCGCAAGTTCGGTCAAGCCGCCAATTTTGCCAAGTTCATCCATTTCCCGATAACGGTCGGAAATTATGACGCCGGACAGAACAACAAGTCCCAACAAAGGTGGGATCAGGGAAATCGCAAGTTTCTTGCCAATCTGAATATTCGCAAACATGTAAAGCCCCGTGCATTGTGGAATGCGAGGCCGCCAAATATGCGTTCTTCCAACTCCCGGGGCGCGCAGGTTTTATATTGATACGATATCGTATCAATTGCCTTTTATTATTGGTGTGGTGACGCGCCTGGACTTTGTGCGGCGCAAAATAATCTGCACGGCACATTTGGATATTGTAACCCTTGGATTAAATTCAATGGCTACGTTTCAACTTAAAAGTCATTCAGGAAATCCTGTTTCACGAAGAGCGATGCTGTTCGCGCACAATTTCAAGCATCCGGTTAAGCTGATCCTCGCTCAGGCCAGCGATGCGTTCTGACAGCAGGTTGGCCAGTTCGGTGGCTTGGGGTTCCAGTCCGGCGGTATCGACGGTGATTTTCGGGTGCGAGAGCTGGGCCAGACGTTTGACGTCATCGACCTCGTCCCAGACCAGATTGAAATAACCGCAGATTTGCTGCACCAGGCCGGGGCTGGGCCGCCCGCGATGACCGTGTTCAAGCGCGGACAGATAGGCCGGTGACAGCTGCAAGGCGGTTGCCATATCGGTCAGCGTCACGTTGTTGCGCGCGCGGAGTTCCCGGATGCGATTGCCAAAAGGTGTCACGGGCGTCTCCGTTTCAACAAGACATAAAAGGCCCCGGCGCCACCGTGCTGGATCTGGGCCTGATGGATAGCAAGGATGCGATTGCGCAGGTTTGGCGCACTCAGCCATTGCGGGGTGCGTTCGCGCAAAAGACCGGTACGGCCATATTCATCAGCCCGCGATCCCTTGCCGGTGATTACGAGAACGCAACGTTTTCCGGCCCGCCAGCTATCCTCGATAAAGGCATTGAGCGCATTATGGGCGACTTCCTGGGTCATGCCATGCAGGTCAATGCGCCCGTCAATCGACATCTTGCCCTTCTGGAATTTGTTGGCGGTCGATCGATCAATCCCGTCGGTG
Source organism: Thalassospira sp. UBA1131 (assembly GCF_002311515.1). GTDB lineage: Bacteria > Pseudomonadota > Alphaproteobacteria > Rhodospirillales > Thalassospiraceae > Thalassospira. Next base: position 20,633 of record NZ_DCAO01000038.1, on the reverse strand, counting down.
ACACCGGGTTTCAGTTCGGAAAGGTTCTGTTTTTTGATCTTTGGGCCACGATCAGCATGACGGGCCGAGGGCAAATTGCGCGCAGCCCGGCTTTGTTCGGACTGTTCAAGCTTTTCGCCAAGATTGTCAGGCAGGGTAATCGCGGTATCGCTGGTGTGGATGTCATCATCAGACGCGACCACGTCATCACCGGCCTTGCGCCTTTTCTTGCGCAAAGGTTTGACGTCACGGGTAAAGACCTCCCACAGGGTCTTTTCGTCATCCGTGACGGTGCGGCGTCGCTTATTTGGTTTCTTCTGACTCATCGACCAAGACAATATGCAAGCGGCGCGGTCCATATACGCAAGGCTTTATCGTCCATTCGATATCACCTGTTTGCAACAGCCCGGTCACCCAAAGGAATGTTCGCGGCATATTGCCGTGTCATTGCTTTTCGCGCAACCGCGCCCGTCGCGCATTTCCCCGTCACGGCAACAATATGTTTGCAGGAAAAGCAGGCCAGACCGGGAAAGGTGACCCGACGGGATTGTGTTTCAGGTGTCGACGTCGGTCAGATCGACACAGGTGACCCCGTTATTATCAAGATCAAGCATCGCCTTGAGAAACGCACTGTCGAGATTGGTCGAAAGCCCGTGCATCCGGCGGTTTTCAACAAAAAAGCCGTTGGTTTTGAAGCGATCAAGCTGGGTTTGCAGCCTTGTGATATCGCTTTGCGGCACATCACCACTGATCGCGATATAGAGATAACAGGTGCGATAGGGCTTGATACCAGTCACATCAGGAATGCTGACTTCGGGATATTCGGCACGGACCTTATCAAGATAATGGCGCAGGATATTGCCACCGATGGCAATCAGATCGACGCGATCAGCCATCATCATCGGCAACAGAAGTTCTTCACGCGGCACCATAACCAGTTGTTTCGCCCCGCGATCACGAAGATATCCTTCACGCGCCGATCCCATCAGAACCCCGATCCGGGCATCGCGCAAAAGTGTGTCAAACGCCATGTCCGACCAACCGGTATCGACAAAGCCAAACAGGTTCCAGAAGGTCCGGCTGACCGGCCCCACCCATTGGAAAACATCTTCGCGGTGATCAATCCGGGTGGTGGGGTAAATCACGTGGCCGACTTCGCGTCCGGCCAATTCCATCTGCCGTTTCCAGGGCATTTGCGGAACGATTTCAACAGCCAAACCGGCCTTGGTAAACAGTTCGATGGCAAGCGTATCGAAGTAGCCTGGCTCCGGCCGGCCCGATGACTGAACCCGCGTACTTTCAGACAGATGGATGATGTAGGTGCCATCAAACGTGGAGTTTTCTGGAGCTTTTTCGTCAGTGAGTGTCTGGGCGCGAAGATTACCTAAAGCCGTGATCAGCGCACAGACCAAAACCAGCATCGCAAGGAGGCGATTGGCGTATTGAGAAACTGTAAGTTCGGAAAACCGCAATGATGGACACCGCTGTTTTCCCATCTTATGCCTCTTGCTTTATAAGCCAGAGCGCGTCTTTGACTTTGGCCTCGATATAGGCGCGGTGAGCAGCAAGTTCTTCGTCGCTGATCACATGCGGCCTTGGTTCCAGCCGGTTGCCCCGCGGGCCCAGAACCCGACGCCCGCCGTTATCTTCATCCTGATCACCATTCAAGGCATTGGGATCAAGCGACAGGCCGTGCTGACGGCCACCCAGAAGTTCCAGATAGACCTGCGCCAGAAGATCGGAGTCAAGCAGGGCTCCGTGAAGGGTACGGTTGGAGTTATCGATCTTGAACCGACGACATAGCGCATCGAGGCTGACCGGGGATCCGGGGAATTTCTTGCGCGCCATCTGAACGGTATCAAGGGCGCGTTCCATGGCAATGCGCGGCTTATTGAGCCATTCGAGCTCGGCATTGAGGAACTTCATATCAAAGCTGGCATTGTGAATGACAAGAACCGAATCCTCGCCAATGAATTCGATGAAATCATCGGCAACCTCGGCAAAGACCGGCTGATCTTTGAGGAACTCATCGCCCAAACCGTGAACGTCGAATGCCTCCTTGGGCATCGGGCGCTGGGGATTGATATACTGGTGATACTGCCGCCCGGTGGGCATGTGATTGATCAGTTCGATACAGCCGATTTCAACCAGTCTGTGGTCAGCATAGGGATCAAGGCCGGTGGTCTCGGTATCAAGAACAATCTCACGCATGTAGTCTTTATCCAGTCATCAACTGAGTTGGTCGATAATACCCTGAATATATTGAAAAGTGACGGCACGCCCCAACCCGGTCGGGATGATAAAATCAGCGCGCTTTCGCTTTTCGATATCTGGCATCTGTTTGGACAGAATGGCGGAAAATTTTGTCTCCGTCATCCCTTCTCGCGAAAGAACACGCTGGCGTTGTATGAACCCCGGGGCCGATACAACCGCAACATGATCACAGCGCTTTTCACCGGATGTTTCATATAAAAGCGGGATGTCGAGAACAACCAGCTTGCGCCCCAAACGACGCTGAGCGGCCAGGAACCGGTTTTCGGCTGCGCGCACCAGCGGATGCAGGATGGTTTCAAGCGTTTTTAGAACATCCGGATTGGCAAAAGCGATCTTGCCCAATGCCTGTCGATCAATCCGGCCACTAACGATCACATCGGGAAAGGCCTTGGCGATCGGGTCAAAGGCAAGGCCATCTGGCGCCATCAATTCATGGGTCGTGGCATCGGCATCATGGACCGGCACACCAAGGTGACGAAACATCGCCGCCACGGTTGATTTGCCCATCCCGATGGAGCCGGTTAACCCAAGAATTTTCATAATAAGATTACCCTTCGGATCTTAATCCGGCGAAAGAACAAAATCGCGCAGTTCCTGGGTGACTTCGGGATCAATCCCGAACCAGCGATGGAAACCCGGTCTTGCCTGATGGAGCAACATGCCAAGCCCGTCGACAATCGGATTGCCGCGGGCCTTGGCCTGCACCAGCAAATCGGTCATCAGCGGCGCATAGACAATATCAGTGACAAGGGCGGTTTGCGGCAGACCGGACAGATCGATCTCAAGCTTGGGCTGGCCGACCATGCCAAGGCTTGTGGTATTGACGACAAGCGACGCGCCGGCAAGCGCATCAGGTGCAACCGGCCAGTCAATCACCTTGATCCGCGGGTCCTTGATTTCGGCTGCGACGTCTTCGGCGCGTTTGCGGGTCCGGTTGGCCAGACGAATTTCCGGGCAGCCTTCATCCAGCAAGGCTACCAAAACCGCACGGCACGCACCACCTGCCCCAAGCACCACCGCCGGACCGCTGGCAAAGGCGATATCGGGGGCTTCCTGCCGCAGGTTTTCAAGGAAGCCAAATCCGTCGGTATTATCGCCCAAAAGACGACCATCCTTGGCAAAGGTCACGGTATTGACCGCCCCGATGCGGCGCGCACGATCGGACAGTTCATCACATTCGGGCATCGCCATTTCCTTTTGCGGAATGGTGACATTGACCCCGGAAAAGCCCAGATTGCGCAAGGAAATCAAGGCTGCCTGAAAGTTTTCCGGCTCCACGGGCAGTGGCATATAACAGCCATCAATGCCGTATTTCGCCAGCCAATAGCCATGCAGGCGCGGCGATTTCGAATGCGATACAGGCCAGCCCATCACGCCGGCAAGGCGTGATGTTCCAGAAAGCGTGCGATAAGGATTTCGCGAGGTCATTGCGTGCTGTTTCCTGCCAGATGGGTTTTTGATGCGTTTTTGTGATTATGCCTTGAGAACACCGTGATCGCGCAAGAAGCCAATCAGCGGCAAAAGCGGCATGCCCAGCACGGTGAAGTAATCGCCGCGCACCTCTGTAAACAGCTGCGCGCCAAGGCCTTCAAGCTGATAGCCACCGACACAGTGATAAATCTCTTCGCCGGCGGCATCGAGATATTCTTCGAGCCATTCATCGGTGAAGTTGCGCACGGTAAGATGGGCGGTATCAATCGTGCCCCAGATGCGCGAGCCTTCCTTATATATAACAGCGGCCGACACCAGCTTGTGACTTTTGCCCCGCAGGGCCAGAAGTTGCGCGCGGGTATTGTCACGGTCCATCGGCTTGTCAAACCAGATGCCATTGCATTCCAGCATCTGATCAGCGGCAATCACAATCGCATCTGGTTGCTGGCGATACATGCGTAGCGCCTTCATCTCAGCCAGGGTTTCCGCGGCCTCGGCCGCCGTCGCACCCTCGGCCTTCATCGCCTGTTTATAGCCATCCTCGTCAATCATCGAGGCGACGGCTTCGCAATTGACACCAGCATTGGTCAGCATGGCATGGCGGGCCTTGCTGCTGGAGGCGAGAATAAGACGATGGGTGCTGGGCATATGTTTATCCTGTTGGTGCGGCTTAATGACCGCGGCGGTCATACATGGTCGATAAAATGATGGCGGCGGTTTCTTCGATGGACCGGCGGGTCACATTAATGATCTTCCAGCCGCGTTCGGTAAAGTATCGCCGGGCCTGATGAACTTCATCGCGGACTGCGACCGGATCAACGTAATCGCCGCCCTCGCCGCGTTCGATCTGACGCAGGCGGTTTTTACGGATCGAGACCAGCTGATCAACATCCTTGATCAGACCAACCACCAGCGGTTTTTTGAGCTGATCAAGTTCCGGCGGCAACGGGCAGCCCGGCACAAACGGAATATTGGCAGTCTTGATGCCGCGATTGGCCAGATAAACCGATGTCGGGGTTTTGGACGTGCGCGAGACACCGACAATCACCACATCGGCGTCTTCCAGATCCCAGCCCGATTGGCCGTCATCATGGGTCAGGGTGTAATCGATCGCCTCGATCCGGTTGAAATATTCCTCGTCCATTTTATGGAGCGCACCGGTCCGGCCGTGCGATTGCTGCCCCAGATACCCGGCCATCATGGTGACGGTATTATCAAGCACGTGGCTGTGCGGGACCTGCAGGCGGCGACAGCCTTCTTCAAGCTTGCGGCGGATGTCGCTGTCAAAGACGGTATAAAGAACGATGCCGGGATTGCGTTCGATATCGGCCAAGACCCGCGCCAGCTGGGCATCGGTCCGGATCAGCGACCAGACATGTTCATGGGCACGCACATCGGGAAACTGCGCGACACAGGCGCGCGCAATGCCATCGACCGTCTCGCCGGTTGAGTCCGAGACCAGATGAAGATGGAAAATTTTGTCCGTCCCGACCATGCCTGTCCGTTTCTTTGGTCAATTTTTGATCACCAAGCAGAATCTTATCCACTTTTTGCCGACCAAACGATTTTTCTAACTTTATTCAAACAACGTTACGGCTGTTCAAAATACCGATCACTAACCGGATGGATAAGAGTTTTATCGCAACCCGAAGTTAGCGGATCGGAGTCGGCCCTGTGGATAAATGTGGATAACGGGTGCGACTCCGACCCGATTTTTTCCACAGGAATTATCCTCCCGCTCATACAAAGTTTCTCAAGTGCTCTGTCCCGAGCGGGATAAGTGCCAAATTTTTCCCGTAATAACAGGGATAAGAATGCAAAAACCAGACTTATTCACCTTATCCCCATTATTCAAAAACGTCTTTTCCCAAGGAAGAGTCCGGGAGTCGTTCGGAGTCGTACACAGTTTTCCCCAAGGCCGCTTGAGATGAATCATTTTTCCCGAGTCGGAATGTGAATAAACTGTGCGTGAAATTTAATCCCTGTTATCCACAGGGAACCACTCACAAACAACATCCTTTTTTATTAAATAAGGTTTTGTTAGGCAGAACGTGGAAAACGTCTTGGCAAAGGCCCCAGGGCACATTTCACGAAATAACAAAGCCGGTTCTGACAGGTGGCCGAACGCCACGTGTCAGGCCAAAGATCAAAAAAGCGATCGGGAAGAGAAACAGGAAACCAGATGCCTAACACCCAAAAGACCTTCTTGCGTGCCCTTGCCGGAGAAACTCTCCCGGTACCGCCGATCTGGCTGATGCGCCAAGCTGGCCGCTATTTGCCAGAATACCGCGCAACCCGCGCAGAAGCAGGCTCTTTCCTTGATCTTTGCTATAATCCTGATCTTGCTTGCGAAGTTACGTTGCAGCCGCTGCGACGCTTTGACTTCGATGCGGCAATATTGTTCTCCGATATCCTCGTTATACCACAGGCACTTGGGCAGCATTTGGCCTTCAAGCAGGGAGAAGGCCCACAGCTTGAGGCCATCCGCGATGCTTCCGGCCTGGGCAAGCTTTCAGTTGAAGGCATTCATGACACGCTTGGTCCGATCTATGAGACGGTTTCAAAGCTTTCACACGCCATCCCATCAAGCACAGCACTGATCGGCTTTGCCGGTGCGCCCTGGACCGTTGCGACCTACATGGTCGAGGGCAAGGGATCCAAGGACTTCCCGAATATCCGCCGCTTTGCCTATGGCGATCCGGATGGTTTTGCCCAGCTGATCGACATTCTGGTCGAGGCAACCACGCAATATTTGCTGAAACAGGTTGAGGCCGGTGCAGAATGCATTCAGCTGTTTGAAACCTGGGGCGGGGTTCTGTCCGAGACCGGCTTTAATCGCTGGGTGATCGAGCCGACCAAACAGATCGTTGCCAATTTGCGCGCAGTCCACCCGGATCTGCCGATTATCGGCTTCCCGCGTGGCTGTGGCTTGCATCTGGTTGATTTCAAACAGAAAACCGGTGTGACCGCGGTTGGACTTGATAGTGGGGTGAAACTCGACTGGGTGGCGGAAAACCTTCAGAAACTGGGACCCGTGCAGGGCAATCTGGATCCGATGTTGCTGATTACCGGTGGCGATCCGATGTTTGATGAAACCAAGCGCATCCTTGATACGCTGGGCAAGGGGCCGTTCATCTTTAACCTTGGCCATGGCATTACGCCGGAAACCCCGCCGGAACATGTTGGTCAGCTGGTGGACTTCATTCGGGATTACAAAGGGTAAATGTCGGCAATTGCTGCATTTTATTTTGTGATTTTTGAAATCAATCAAATCGATTGAAAAATTCAATGCGTATGATGGGCGTTGCCTGTTGCGCTTGGGTCCGGTTTGACCAAAATAGGCGCCGGAGCGCGACGGGGTTACATCATTCCCGGTTTGTCGGGAACCGGTCCAGACACGATCTGACATGAAGGATAGCCAAATGTCCGAGACGACGCGCAAGAAACGCGCCATTGTTCTTTTCAATCTGGGGGGGCCGGACAGTCCGGCAGCTGTTGAGCCGTTTCTGTTCAACCTGTTTAATGATCCGGCGATCATCAGCCTGCCCAATCCGTTCCGTTATTTGCTGGCAAAGCTGATTTCACGTCGCCGTGCACCAATTGCGCGCGAGATTTATGATCATATCGGTGGCAAATCGCCGCTTCTGGAACTGACCCAGGAACAGGCAGATGCGCTTCAGATTGCGCTCAATGCCGAAGATGACGGCTATGAAAACCGTTGCTTTATCGCCATGCGCTACTGGAAGCCGTTTGCCGATGATACCGCGGCCGAGGTCAAGGCATGGGGCGCGGATGAACAGATCCTGCTTCCGCTTTATCCGCAGTTTTCAACCACCACCAGCGGATCGTCGGTCAAGGACTGGAAACGGGCCTGTGCCAAGGTTGGACTGACATCCCCGATCAAAACGGCATGCTGCTATCCGACCAATCCGGGCTTTGTCGAAGCATCGGCCGAGATGATCAAGGCGGGCTATGAGCGCGCCCTGGCCAAGGCCACCGAACTTGGCATTGATAAGCCGCGCATCCTGTTTTCCGCCCATGGTGTGCCCAAAGCCGTGATTACCAAGCGCGGTGATCCCTATCAGTCGCAGATCGAGAAAACATCGGCCGCCGTGGTCGAGAAAATGGCGATCAAAGGATTGGACTGGAACGTTTGTT
>NZ_DCAO01000038.1:4154-12485 GCF_002311515.1 Thalassospira sp. UBA1131 | reverse complement strand
TAGATCACAGTTATAACGCCAATCGGGCCGGTTCTGTTTTTGGATCGGCCTGATTGCTGTTATGGTCGGGAAAATTCAAAAAATTCGCCGCTTACGCGGGCTTAAACCTGCCGACCCTGATCATCACATCCAGAGAAGAGAGAGATGGATAGCTACAGCATTATCAAATCCCTGCATGTCATCAGCGTGATCGCCTGGATGGCGGGTCTTCTTTATCTGCCAAGGCTTTATGTCTATCACTGCGAAGTCGCGCCGGGCTCGGAAGCCAGCGAGAAGTTCAAGGTGATGGAACGCCGCCTTTTGCGCGCCATCATGAACCCGGCAATGATCGCGACCTGGATTTTTGGCGGCTATCTGATCCATGCAGCCGGTGTGATGACCGAAGGCTGGTTCCACGTTAAACTGCTGTGTGTGGTTCTGATGACCATCGCGCACATGATGATGGCGCGTTACCGCCGGGCGTTTGAGGCGGATGCCAATACGAAATCGCAAAAATTCTATCGTATTTTCAATGAAGTACCGACGATCCTGATGATCATTGTCGTCTTCATGGTGATCGCACGTCCCTTCTGATCGGCTCTGTTTGACAGCCACTCAGTAAAAACGTTTCGATTTTAAAATAAAAAGGCCGCCAAACTGGCGGCCTTTTCTTTGTCATCGTTTTGGTATCGAACCAAAATCCGATGAATGGGGTCAATCAGGCGTTACCGGCCGGCTGACCTTCCATCTTGGATGCGAATTTTTTGCGGAAAAGATCAGCAAAATCAATCTGCTGCATCATCAGCGGCGGGAAGCCACCGTCTGCGGTCAGGTCTGCGACGATCTTGCGGACATACGGGAACAGCAGGCGCGGAACTTCGATCATCAGAACCGGCAGGCGGTGTTCGTCAGAAACATTCAGCGTCACAACGCAGCCATACTGCAGTTCGGCAATGAAGGCCACCTTGTCGCCAACGTCGGCTTTGACGTTGATCTTGATGGTAACTTCGTGAAGTTTCTGGTCCTGGGTGGTGCGGGCCTCAACATCAACGTCGATATTGATTTTCGGCTGCTGCTGCAGGGCAACGCTTTCCGGTGCGTTCGGGTTTTCGAACGACAGATCCTTGATGTACTGGGTGTGGATCGTGATCGGATTTGCGGCCGGCTGCTGCTTCTGTTCTGCTGCGCCTTCTGCACCGGTGGTATTCTCGGCCATTAAAGTCTAGCTCCCTTAGAGGTCATTTCGTCTTGATCAGAAAAAAGCTTTCGGCTTGAAGGCTTTGCCTTGGCTGAAATGCTTATTACTGACGCCGCCCCGTTGCGGCAGATAAATTGGACTTGTTGGCCTAGCACGTCTGGCGTGCACGGGCAAGCCAATCAGAGCGGGTCAAAGCCCTTATCAAAGCCCGTATTTCCGGGGGTTTGGTTGTCCTGATTACGGACAAAGGCCTTTGAAACAAAGAAGGCTGACCGGGGGTGTCGGTCAACCTTCTGATTTTGTGATTTTCGGATGAATTCAGCGCGTCTCGTCACGCGGGGGCAAATTGCGCGGTGTTTCGGGATTGTCGCCCGGATCGTTGCTGTTATCGGTGTCGTTTGACGGGTCATTCGGGCTGACATCTTCGAAATCGCCATCAATGATCGGCCCGGCACCGCGCGGCCGTGATCCGCCATGTCCGCCGGGTCCATTGGGCCCGCGCCCGCTTGACCCGCCTTGCGCACCGCTGGAATAGGTCGCACCGCGGAAGTTGGTCCGGATATTGCCCGACTGAACCAGCTTCATAATGACCTTGGCCCCGATCAGCTGGCGCAGCGGCGGGACAAGCAACAGGAAGCCAAAGGTGTCGGTGACAAAGCCCGGGGTCAGCAACAATACACCGGCAATCAGAATGCAGATGCCGTCAAACAGGGCACCAATGGGCATTTCGCCCTGATCCATCTGGCTTTGCGCCTTGGCCAGGGTTTGCAACCCCTGGGCACGCATCAGGGACGTGCCGATGATGGCTGTCAGAACAACCACGCCAATGGTCGGCCATAGCCCGATCAGTTCGCCGGCCTGAATGAAGACCGCGATTTCGATGATTGGCATGGCGACGAATATCGCGAGAAAGTAAAAGCCCATTGTTTCTCCGTTTACTGGCGATGGATTGCCTGTATGCGCCGCAAATGTCGTATTATCACATGCATTTTACGGCCAAAGCTGACGTCTTGCTGAAACTATTGCAGAAAACAACTTGGTTTTCAGCGATTTCTCATTAATCTGCACACTTAAGTTCGTTGGTTAGTTGGTGGGAACGCTAATGTGACAACGCGACAAAAATGCGGCAGATCGTCATCTTGGCCTTGCCCCGGCGCATATCGCACCGGTGAAGGGTGAAGATGATCACATCTTGCCGGGTAATCGGCAGTTGCCCTTGCATTTGGTTAAGTTCATACCATCTCTCCACCACGGTTGTGATATACAGACAACCAGTTTGAAACCATTAGGATCACGAGACCGTCTTGCAGTATTTCGATATATTCTTATTCGCTCTGATTGCGGTTTTCCTTGTGCTGCGTTTGCGTGGCGTGCTTGGCCGTCGCACCGGCAATGAAAAGCAGGGGCCGTCCGATATCTTTGGCCGTCAGACTCATGACAATGAAGGCCAGAAAGACGCCGCAGCTCAGACCGATAATGTTTATCGCCTGCCGGACTCCGGTAACGATCAGGATGCGGCAGATGTTCCTTCGGGCACGTTTGCAACCCTGCAGGAGATCCAGAAGCACGATCCGAACTTTACCCAGCAGGACTTCCTGAATGGCGCGCGCATGGCGTTCGAAATGATCGTCGAATACTTTGCCAAGGGCGACAAGGATGGCCTGAACCCGTTGCTTTCGGCCGAGGTTTACAAGAACTTCGCCGCTGCCATCGATGCCCGCGCTGAAAAGGGCGAGCACGAGGAAACCACCCTGGTCGGTATCAAGAGCGCGGCGATCCATGACGCCAGCCTTGAAGGCCGTACGGCCTATGTCACGGTCAAGTTCGTGTCCGAGGAAGTCTCGGTCATTCGCAATGCCGAGGGCGATGTTGTCGATGGCGACCCCAACAAGGTGGTCGAGGCCGAAGATCTTTGGACATTCGCGCGCAATATCGAAAGCCGCGATCCGAACTGGCAGCTGGTTGCGACCGAAACCCCGGAAGAAGAAACCGCCGATTAACGCGGGTTTCGCAAAGACCAAACATATCAAAGGCGATCCGATAAACCGGATCGCCTTTTTTCATGTCCGCATGGTAACGAGCCCGCGCAATTATCGGCTTGTTAAGCATGTCAGGGGCAAAATCGGGTTTTCGTAGAACCGTTGCAAAAACGGTGACGTTCGAATTGGCTAATTACGGGTTTCCATCTTGAAAAGACGACTGGTTTTATCGCGCAGCCTGTCCCTTGTTTCTGTGCTGGTCGGTGCGGCTGCCGCCCTGATCTGGATGTTTTGGCCACAAATCACCGGACAGATCGAACCCCCGGCCGAGGTGGAAGACAAACTGACCCTGCGCCCGGCGACGTTTGCCGATCTTGATGGCTGGCAGACCGATGATATGCGCGGCACCGTGCGGGCCTTTGCCCGGTCGTGCCAGGCGATGCTAAGACGCAGTGATGACAAACCCGTCGGGCCCGATCCACGCATGGGCACCATTGGCCAGTGGCGCGATCATTGCGAAACCGCGGTTTCCCTTGATGTTGAGAGCCTTCGCAAGGAAGACGCACGTGCGTTTTTTGAAAGTGGTTTCAGACCCTATCTCAGTGGCAATCGCGATACGGCCGAGGGCCTTTTTACCGGCTATTACGAGCCGGAATTGCAAGGCCAGCTGACCCGTGGCGGGGCGTATCAGACGCCGCTTTATCTTAAGCCCAATGACATGGTCTCGATCGATCTTGGCGATTTTCGTGAGGATCTGAAAGGCACCAAGCTGGTCGGGCGGATCGCGGGTGACGCAATCAAACCCTATTACGACCGCGAAGCGATCGAGGAAGGGGCGTTATCAGACCGCGATCTTGAACTGGTCTGGGTCGATGATGCGGTAGATGCCTTTTTCCTGCAAATTCAGGGCTCAGGGCGGGTGGTTCTGCCTGATGACAGTGTGCTTCGGGTGGGCTATGCCGCGACCAACGGCCATCCTTATTTTGCCATCGGGCGGGAATTGATTGCGCGCGGGGTGCTGACGCGCGAAACCGTATCGCTGCAATCGATCCGTAAATGGCTGCATGACAATCCGGGCGAAGCCGATGCGGTGATGAATACCAATGCATCTTACGTGTTTTTCCAGCCGCTCAAGGTTGATCCGAACGACCCCGAAGCAGGCCCGCTGGGATCGCAAGGGGTGCCGTTGGAGCCCGGCCGGTCATTGGCGGTGGATCGCAGGTTCCACGCCATGGGGGTGCCGGTCTGGCTTGAAACCAGCGATCCGATGAATGCGGACCGTACGTTCCGCCGTCTGATGGTGGCACAGGATACCGGTGGGGCCATTCGCGGGCCGGTGCGCGGTGACATCTTCTTTGGCCCGGGCGAGGACGCGGCCCTTTATGCCGGCCACATGAACCGGCAGGGCCGCAAATATGTCCTGTTGCCCAACAGCATCGATCCGGCAAACTGGCAGGATCCGGATACTCAGACAGGGGGCACTTCATGATCCGTCATATTGTGTTGCTGCAGATCCCAAGCCATATCGCGCAAAGCGACATCGACACCATGATCGGCGAACTTGAAAAAGTTGCCTTTTCAGTGCCGGGTGCATTGGCCTTTAGCGGCGGACCAAAGATGACCGGAAGCGGCCTTAGTCAGGGATTTACCCATGCCATCACCATTGATTTTACTGATCTGGCGGCGCGCGACACCTATGTGCGCGGCCTTGATCAGGACTGGATCGGCATTCGATTGTCGGAAATGACCGAAGGCGGCCTTGGCGGTATTCTTGCCATAAGCGTCAATGTCGATGACATCCATACGCCCGACAAGGGATCGGACAAGAAGCCTGAAATACGCTGGATATAAAATAGACCACATCAAATGAACTTATATACGTGATAAATCCCGCTTCTTGGCCGAAAATCTCTGTATTAGCTTTCCACCAAACACATTGATCAGCAATCCGGTCATGACCAGAAGGGCCGCAATGATTTTGATCGGCCCGAAATCTTCGTCCAGCACCAGCGCGGATGTCGCCATGCCGACAATCGGCACCAAAAGCGTAAAGGGTGCCACCAGCCCGACCGGCAAGGTAGACAGCAACCGCCCCCAGATCGCAAAGCCCAGCAATGTCACCGGATAGGCGAGATAGAGGATCGCACCAATGCCGATCCAGCTGATCTGATCGGGCAGCATGGCAAGGTTTGCTCGCTCTTCGGTGATCATCGACAGGATGAAAAGCGGGATCGGTGGCACCAGACTGGCCCAGACGACAAAGGACAGCATCTGAACCGATCCGGCTTTTTTCATGATGATATTGGCAAGCCCCCAGGCGGCGGCGGCCGCAATCACCAGCGCAAGCCCAATCGCGGTGATCGATCCATCCGAAACAAACAACAACAGCCCGACGCCCATAAAGGCCACCAGCATGGCAACAACCCGGTGCGGTCCGACTTTTTCACCGAGTAAAAAGATGCCCAGCAACAGGGTGAAGAAGGCCTGAAGTTGTAGCACCAGCGATGAAATTCCCGCTGACAGGCCAAGATCCATCCCCAGAAACAGCAACGAAAATTTGATACAGCCCAGAACGACCCCAAAGCCGACGACGTATTTCCAATGGCATCTTGGGCGCGGCAGGAAGAAGACGGCGGGTAATGCGGCAAAGGCAAAGCGCAGGGATGACAGCAGGATCGGCGGCATTTCACCCAGACCCAGCTTGATCACGGTGAAATTCGCCCCCCAGATGGTGACGACCAGTAAAATGGCGAAAAACTGCCCGACGGACATGCGATCAAATCCCTTGCGATACGATGCGATATTCACGCTATGCTCGTCCGTGCAGCCGGACAATCAAAACAATGTCATGGCGACAATTTTGCGCAAGGATCTGAAAAAAGCGTAACGCAAAGAATAACACCGGACAGCAAGGCCATCCGGTGTTGATCAGAATTGCAATGGTGCCCGACTTACTGGGCGGCGACGATGCCTTCGTTGCCGGCATCCGATTTGCTGCAACCACCTGCGTCAGCCGTGCTGCCAACGCGTGATTTGCGCTGACGCTGGCTTTCGGATTTCAGCTGACCACAGGCGGCCAGAATATCGCGGCCGCGCGGCCAGCGGATCGGCGCTTCGTAGCCGTTATCGAGCAGGATTTGCGCGAACTTCTTGATGTCGTTGGTCGGCGTGCATTCGTAATCCGAACCCGGCCATTTGTTGAACGGGATCAGGTTGAACTTGCAGTGAACGCCTTTGACCAGCTTGGCCAGCGCACGCGCATGTTCGGGTTTGTCGTTCACGCCTTTCAGCATGACATATTCCATGGTGATCGGACGGGCATTGGACATGCCTGGATAGTTCCGGCACGCATCCATCAGTTCTTTGAGCGGGTATTTCTTGTTGATCGGCATGATCTCGTTGCGCAGATCATCATCAGGCGCATGCAGCGAAATCGCCAAACCAACGCCAAGGTCTTCGCCACAGCGCACGATTTCCGGCACCACGCCCGAGGTCGACAGCGTGATCCGGCGGCGCGAGATCGAAATACCTTCGCCATCCATGGCAATGCGCAGGGCATCGCGAACGTTTTCATAGTTAAACAGCGGCTCGCCCATGCCCATCATGACGATGTTCGACAGGCGACGGATGCCATTGGCCGGGGTCGGCCATTCGCCGTAGCTGTCGCGTGCGACCATGAACTGGCTGACGATTTCGCCCGGTGTCAGGTTACGCACCAGAAGCTGGGTGCCGGTGTGGCAGAATTTGCAGGTCAGCGTGCAACCCACCTGGGATGAAATGCACACAGCACCGCGATCTTCGTTGCGATCGGGGATATAGACCGTCTCGGCCTCGTTGCCGTCATGGAACTTCATCAGCCATTTGTGCGTGTCGTCGGTGCTTTTCTGATCGGCGGTCAAAACCGGACGCCCGACATAGAAATCCTGAGCCAGGCGATCACGCAGCTTTTTGGAAATGTTGGTCATGTCCTCGATGTCGGTGACACCGCGGTTATAGATCCAGTTCCAAAGCTGTTTGACGCGGAACTTGCTTTCGC
The DNA here is from genome assembly GCF_002311515.1 of Thalassospira sp. UBA1131. Lineage (GTDB taxonomy): Bacteria > Pseudomonadota > Alphaproteobacteria > Rhodospirillales > Thalassospiraceae > Thalassospira. The sequence continues at coordinate 5,293 of NZ_DCAO01000038.1, read as the reverse complement.
CCATGTTGGCCATGAGTTCGGTCAGTTCTTCGCGGGTGATGCCGACCAGATCACGACGCCCGTCGGCTGCCTGCCCATTGGCGGCGCGCGAAACGAAGTCGGACAGCGACGGCCCGTCTTGCGAAGCAGGTGCATCGGTCTGGGGTGCGTTTTCGGTCAGGACGTCGGTCATCCCGGGCTCTCTCTTTGTCTGGTGGTCTGGTTATTGCGTCGTCAGGCCGTTTACGTGCGGCATTTCGGGTTTTCCGATGCGGCGGACTATACCAGAAAAAATGCCAGATGGCTTGGGCGCATAAATACTTGGCCCCGCATATAGCGGGGCCGGGTCGATTTAGAAACGATAAATTTCACATTGCAGCTATCACAGCACTGCAATCACGGTTGCAAAGCAGGCTGTGACGGCCCCACCAACCGGTTTGATCAGATATGGATCAGTTGACCGGCTTGGTGTTGCAGGCCTTTGAAATCGCGTTATAGGCGTTGGTAAAGCCCGACAGCGAATAGGTATCGGTGGTCTTGGTATCGCGTGACGAATAGCCAACCACAACCATGGTCGATCCGGCTTTCATCGCGCTGACCAGTTTGCGGTCTTCTTCGCTGTTTACCGCCCAGGCTGAGTCATCATGGGTGAACAGCTTGAAACTTTTGGAATCGATTCGAAGATCGACTTCGCTGCCCGACTTGTAGGTATAGCCGGTGATGAAGCTAACTTCATTAAGCAGCTTGAGTGCCGGGCGATGGGTGACCATGACATAGATTTTGCCACGCTGGGTGTAGTCGCCTTTGGCCGAGGTCGGCTGGCTGCCCATATAGCAGACTTTCTGGCCATCCTCGGAATAGGTGTAGGCTTCCCACTTGCCGTAAACATCAATCAGCTGCGGGGAGTTCTGGGCCTGTGCCACGTTGGTCGAAAAACCAAGCGCAAGCAGACAGGCAACCGCGCCAAAAGCAGCGGCAAACGAATTTCTGACGAGACGATGGGCGTGTTTTTTCATGAGGTCGCGTATCGTGTCTGAAGTTTCGGGATCGGTCCGACCGGACCACGTTAGGACGCATAAAATCCAAAGGATATGGCAAATTTATGAGGTTCGTTTTCCGAGATTGCCGCCAAAAGGTAAAGATTAAACCAAGGAATGCGT
>NZ_DCAO01000038.1:0-4049 GCF_002311515.1 Thalassospira sp. UBA1131 | reverse complement strand
GCCATGGGTGGTGATGCGCTTCTTGACGGGATTGCCGGTAAGCCATTGTCAGAACGACAAAAATGATTGGCAGGTGTTAGCCGCGTGCGAGATTCTTTTTGACCACCTGATCGAGGCAATCCTGAACCGTGATTGGCTGATTTCCGCGCCGCATGCGCGCCAGCATGTGACGGAGTTCACGAGGCGCGCCTTCGGTTGCCGGGGCAAAGAAGGCATCAAACGAACATTGATCGGATCTGTATTGCCAGACGCGGATGTCGCCTTCGCCGCGGATCATTTCCGGTTCGCCGATTTTGGCTTCGACTTCCGGTTCTGACAGTCCCTTGAGCGATGCGTTGGGTACTGGCTTGAACGGGATGGCGGCCGTTGTGGTGCGTGATCTTGAATTTTCAGGCCGCCTCCGGGCTTCGGGCTGGGTCGTGGTGACGTTGCCCTTGGTATTAAGCTCGCCGTAATTGGTGTTTGTCGAACCCGGTGGCACTGACGACCCGCCCCCACAGGCCGCAAGACCCATGGCAATGAGCGCCAGAAGCAAAATCACCCCGAATGGACGGGCGATGTCTGTTCGGGGTGAGGTTTGGGTCAGAGCAATCATGCGCGCTAAAAATCAGGAATCGTCAGATTTGCGCGGGATGGTGATGGCGCCGGTGCTGCCGCCGCGGCTTATACCGGTGTCCGCACCTTCGACATATTCCAGCTCGCCCTTGATGCGTGCACCATTTTCAATCTGAAGCGCGCCATAGGTGATCTTGCCGCTGATTTCAGCCGAGTGGACGACAACCACACGGCCAGCCGTCAGTTCACCTTCGAACTTGCCGCTGATTTCGGCCTCATCCACCTGGGCAGAACCGATGAAGCTGCCGCCTTCGGAAACTTCGAGGCGCGAGCATTCCTTGATCTGGGCTTCGACAACGCCTTCGACGACCAGAACGTCACAGGAACCGATTTCACCTTTAAGCGTGATGTCGCGACCAACTGTCAGTTTCTTGCCCTCGGAGGAGTGGCTACCCGATCCTCCCGGGCGACCGGAACTGCCGCGGGTCGGGATTTCAAGCGGTCGCTTCGGGATTTCCGGGCGGAAGTTGGTGGAGTGCGGTTTACTGGACATTTGCGGTTCATCCTTTGTGCGCGGTTTGGTGAAGAGCCGCGGCTCTGTTCGCTTTTCTGTTTTTTCGAACGTGCGGGTTTCGCTGGCTTTGTCAGATGCAGCATCAGAGGCCGAGGTCATCGTCCCGGAAAGCTTGTCTGATCCATCCAGGCGAGATGTATCTGACGAAGTCGCACTTCTGTCGACTGTTTTGTTGGCTTTTTTCTTTCCAAACATGGGATGACCAGATCCTTAGAGTTGCAGTTTCGGTGTTGGTCTAGGTGTATCGGCCTTGCGGTTACCGGTCAGGCGGTCTCGGGCACATAGGTGCCAAGACGCACAGAATAGTGGACCATAAAGGCGGTGGCGATGATCGGCGCGACCAGATTGACCAAGGGAATGGTCATCAGGAAGGTCAAACCGACCCCGGCAATCCAAAGCTTTTTCTGGCGGCTTTTGCGAATGGCCTCAACCGTCAGCGCATCATAGCGGCGTGCGGCAACCAGTTCAAAATATTCACGCGACAAAAGATAGCCATTCATCCCGTAAAACGCGATGACATAGAGCGGCCCGGCCAGAAGAAGCGGCAAAATCAAAATGTTAAGCGCCAAAGCCGTCAGGGCGAATTTAAGACCGCTGATCAGCGCATCAATGATCGGCTGCGGACGGGTATCGGGCAGGGTCGGATAGTGCTTGTCTTCGACCGCGTCGGCAATCTGATCGAGCAGAAGGCTCGAGATCAGGACCGTGGCCGCGGGAAACAGCAACAGCACAAGAAGGGTCAGACCGATGCCCAGAAGCCAGTCGACGGCGGTTTCAAGCCAGCCACCATCGGTAAAGAATGTGATGGAATTCAGGCCAAACCAGATCAGGACCCACAACCCGACAATGGTTGCCAGCGCACCGGCAACACCGATCAGCACAACTTTGCGAAAACGCGGGTCGGAAAACTGCGCAACGGATTTCAGAAAGTCATTGATCATGGAAGATGTTGGTCCTGTCCTGTCATGTGTCGAGTGTGCGGAATATATCCGCAAGGGAATCATGCATTAGTTTAGTAGGCAATTAAAATTAACAGCCTGTGAAATCAGGGGGGTGGCTTTGCAGATTTCCCAAGAATGCGACATCTATCGCAGGCATCAGGCAAAAAAAAGGCGTCCGGCCAGGGGGGAGAACCGGACGCCAGCGCTCCGATAATCTGGAGCGTGAGGAAAGGTAGGGGAGACCTTTTCCTCACACCGGGTTCCCGTCGTTTAGGGGAACCTTGTGACAGACTCACATATAGGAAGCACAGGGCGTCCGTGCCATGGGTTTGGGCCCGAAAAAGCCGACAAATTTTGAAACTTTTCCCTGATTCCAATCCGCGGTGATTTCGTTACGAAATCACAATTACATTCACCACTTGGCCAAGCAGTTGAATCAGAAAATATTCTTGATCCGGCACCGGTTTACGGGCGGTTCAAAGACATCAAAATCGGATAGGAAAAATTTTTGGCCTAGTTGCGCTGATTTGGCCAGATGCGTTCAAATTTGAACAGTTCCGGGTCAAGCTGCATGCCCTCTTCGGTATTGAACAGGGTGACCGTGGTTTCGACCCCGGTCGGGTCCTTGACGCTCCACTGACGCAGCTGCATCGGCTTTTCGGTAAATACCATGGTTACACTTCCGGCACCCGGATCGGATTTGCGCACCAGCTCAACGCGGACAGTTTCGGCCGTGCGACGATAATCGACAATCTTGACCTTGTCGGTCAGCGAGATGTTTTCCGCCAGAATGATCCCGGCCGGGGTTTCATCAATGTCGAAATAGGTCGGTGCGTTGATTTCCTTGTCATAATAGATGAAATCATGACCGGTCGAGACCAGCAGGATCTGGGCCGGCGGGTTATATTCAAACCGCATCTTGCCCGGGCGTTCCATATAAAGATCGCCCTCGGCCGCACCGCCATCCGATGAAATCTGAACGAACTCGGCCTTGAGCGTCGTGATCCCGGCCAGATAGTTTTCGATCTTTTCGATCATCTCAGGCGTGATCTGATCGCTTGCTTGCGCATGGGCTGTGCTTGGCAACAGGGTCAGACTGGTGACGGCACCAAGACCGATGGCGGACGCAATGACACTTGCCGCGATAACGGCGCGGCCTTTCTTGCCAAACAATTTCCAGCGAGTCTTCGGTTCTTGGTTCAAACGGGTCATGTGTCTTACCGGTGTTCGTAACAATTCGTTGATCGCAATCATGGCGATTGCAGAAGGTGAATGGCGGATGATAAAAATCGTGCCAAATAGTAACCACTCACTGCGAGTAACATATCGCATCATTTGGCCGGGAAGGCCAGCCGGGTCAAGCCATGCCCGCAAATGACCTTAATTGGCCGTTTTGAGCCTTAATTGCAGGTCATTTGACCACCGGCAAGCAGGAGAACACGTTTAATGAGCCGTATCGTCGCCATCCAGATGGACCCGATCGAGAGCATCGATATCAAGGGGGATTCGACCTTTGTCATGGGCCTTGAAGCCCAGGCGCGGGGATATGACCTTTTGCATTATCATCCCGATGACATGTTCTATGACCGGGGCCGGATCAAGGCGGAAGTCCGCCCGATGACGTTGCGCTACGAACATGGCAACCACCATGATCTGGGCGAAGCACGGGTGATTGATCTGGCGCGCGAAACCGATGTTATCCTGATGCGTCAGGACCCGCCGTTTGACATGAACTATATCACCGCAAGCCATTTGCTTGAGTCGATCCACCCGGAAACCTTTGTGGTCAACCATCCGGGCCATGTCCGCAATGCGCCAGAAAAGATCTTTGTCACCGAGTTTCCCGATCTGATGCCACCGACCCTGATCACCCGGTCGGCAGCCCGCATCAAGGAATTCCGCGAAGAGTTCAAGGACATCATCGTCAAGCCGCTGTTTGGCAATGGCGGGGCGGGCGTGTTCCACCTCAAACCCGGTGA
>NZ_DCAO01000111.1:30661-55587 GCF_002311515.1 Thalassospira sp. UBA1131 | reverse complement strand
GGATCATTCCGGTTTTGCTGGCCGTTACGTTGCACGAGGCAGCACACGGTTTCGCCGCCAAGCTGTTTGGTGATGACACGGCACAACGCATGGGTCGGCTAAGCCTTAACCCGATCCGCCATATTGATCCGGTTGGCACCATCCTGATCCCGGGATTGCTCCTGATAACAGCCGCACCGTTCCTGTTTGGCTATGCCAAGCCGGTGCCCGTGGCGTTTCATCGCCTGCATCCGCAGCGTTTGGGGGTGATTTGTGTTGCGATTGCAGGTCCGGCGACCAACGTGGCACTTGCCATTGTATCAATCCTGCTTTTGGTGTGGCTGCCAAGCTTCTCACCAGCGGTCAACGATTGGCTTGCGACCATGCTTAATCAGTCACTTTGGCTGAATTGCATTCTGGCGGTGTTTAACATGTTGCCGATCCCGCCACTTGACGGTGGGCGGGTTCTGACCGCAATTTCACCGATGCCGATTGCACGGGTCTTGGCGCGTATGGAAAAAACCGGCATGATCATATTGATCGGATTGGTCTTTCTGTTGCCCTATGTCACGACGCAACTTGGTATAGACCTGCCGGTGTTCCAGTGGTTGGTGCTTGAACCGGCCAATGCACTGGTCAGGCTTCTGGCAGATATTTTTGCCTGAACGCCGACAGACGCGGGGGATAGTCGGGGATAGATGGCAGACCAGTTCGAATTCGAAATTCCAGATGATGTGTTTGACAAGAAACCGGTTGATGACGAACCGAGCCTTGCCGAACGCCTGATCCTTGATCTGGACGGGTTCGAGGGGCCGCTTGATGTCTTGCTTGAACTGGCACGCGACCAAAAGGTCGATATTATCAAGATTTCCATTCTCGATCTTGCCGAACAATATCTTGAGTTCATCAATACTGCACAGGGTTTGCGCCTTGAACTGGCGGCTGATTATCTGGTGATGGCCGCTTGGCTTGCCTACCTGAAGTCGCGCCTGCTGCTTCCAAAACAGGAAAGTGACGAGGAAGAACTCAGTGCCGAGGAAATGGCAGAACTTCTTGCCTTCCAGCTGAAGCGCCTTGAGGCGATGAAAGCGGTCGGTGAGAAACTTCTGGAACGCCCCAATTTGGGACGTGATTTCTTTGGTCGTGGCGATCCTGAGGAAGTCCGGGTTACAACGGCGTCTGTCTATGACGCATCTCTTTATGACCTGCTGAAGGCTTATGCGCGGATCATGCTGACATCGGAAAGCAAAACGCTTGAGATCGAGGCATTTGATCTTTACGCCATGGATGATGCCATCCAACGATTGCGCGATTTGTTTGGCCGACGTGTGGTGCCGACATGGACAAGGCTGCTTGAATTCATGCCGCGCGGGCTTGGAACACCGCTTAAGGCGCGCTCTGCATTGGCGGCGCATTTTGTTGCCAGTCTTGAAATGTGCCGCGATGGTGAACTGGAAATCTCACAAGAAGAGACCTTTGGGCCGATTCTGCTGCGATCGCCACAGACTGTGCGGGAAGGGGATCTACCGCGCAATTATGACTACGACGCAGACACGTTTAAGAAATAAGTTGGGCAGGGGCACGCAATGAGCGAAGAAACGCAGCTTGAAATCGAAGGCGTCGAATCCGGTCCGGAGATTGACTTTCAACATATTCGCATTGTTGAGGCCGTTTTGTTCGCCTCTGCAGAACCGGTGAGTGAACGGGTGATCGCCGCACGCTTGCCCGAGGGCACTGATGTTGGTGCAATCATGCACGCGCTTGCCGAGACTTATGAGCCGCGTGGCGTGAACCTTAAACAGATTGGCGATAAGTGGGCATTTCGCACCGCGATGGACCTGGCAGGGGACCTTCATATCGAGGTCGAAAAGGCCAAGAAACTGACGCGTGCGACACTGGAAACCCTTGCCATCATTGCCTATCACGAACCGGTCACAAGATCTGAGATCGAGGAAATCCGTGGTGTCGCGCTGTCCAAGGGGACACTTGATATCCTGCTTGAATCCAAATGGATCCGTCCGCGCGGGCGCAAACGGGTGCCGGGGCGGCCGGTTCTTTGGGCGACAACAGATAACTTCCTTGATCACTTTGGGCTTGAAAGCCGTGACGACCTGCCGGGGCTGGCGGATCTCAAGGCGGCAGGGTTGCTTGATAGTCGACCGGGTATGGGCCGCTATGGTGCAAGTTCGGATGATGAAGCCTTGCCGGATCTGATTGATGATGGCGAGGTCACCGATTCTGTCGTCGAAGAGGCCCTGACGACCCGCAATCTCGACGATCTCGATGAGACAATCTATTCAGACAATCCGAACCTGTATGACGATGATGAACAGGTACCGGGCACGGCACGCGAAAGCGACCTTGAGGACCTTGGGGACGATGAAGACGCCCAAGTAAGCGATCACGATCACGAAACCAATTGATCCATCTTCTTGCATCACACGGGCGCTGACCTTAAGTTCCACGAAAGATTTCGCAAATCATTTGCACCTGCGGGTGCCCGATCCCTGTTGTAAGAAGAGTTTTCGATGACCGACGGCCTGAAGATGTCGCATGTTTCTCACCTTTTCGGCGAGAACCGCGTTTTGCGCGATATCAGCTTTGATGTCGCCCCCGGCGAGTTGGTGTGTCTGCTTGGCCCGTCGGGGTGTGGCAAGACCACAGCACTCCGTCTTGCGGCAGGCCTTGAAAAGCTTCAGGTTGGTGCGATTTCCGTCGATGATCAGATCGTCGCCCAGCCGGGTGGCTATGTAGAGCCCGAAAAGCGCGGTGTCGGCATGGTCTTTCAGGACTATGCCCTGTTTCCGCATCTGAACGTGGCGAAGAACATTGGCTTTGGCCTGCGTCACTTCAGTGAAGCGGATCGCATGAGTGCAATCAAGGCTGCACTCGAACAGGTCGGCATGTCCGAGTATCTCGATGCCTATCCGCACGAGCTTTCTGGTGGTCAGCAGCAGCGTATTGCCTTGGCGCGCGCGCTTGCGCCGAAGCCGCGGATCATGCTGCTTGATGAACCGTTTTCCGGTCTTGATGTCGCACGACGTGCGGATTTGCGCGATACCACCTTGCACGTTCTCAAGGATGCCGGGATCGCCACTGTGATGGTCACCCACGATCCGCAGGAAGCCATGTATATGGCCGACCGGATCATCATCATGAATGAAGGGCAGATCATGCAGGACGGATCGCCGGAAACACTGTATTTCCGGCCTGAAAACCGGTTTGTCGCCTCATTCTTTGGCGAGGTTAACCGTTTCCCGGGGACAGTTGTGGATGGCAAGGTTGCAACACCGTTTGGTGATGTCGATAGCCAAAGCATCGAAAACGGCACTGAGGTGGAAGTCCTGATCCGGCCAGAAGGCCTGCATATCGGCGAAGCGCTGAACGGGCATGACGTTTTGGCCCATGTAGATGCGGTTCGTGTCCTTGGTGAAGTCAATCTGGTTCACCTGACGCTTGAGGCCGGTGCGCATATTCACGCGCGTGTCCCACGACGCTTTTCACCGATTAATCAGCCATCTGTCGCTATTACGCTTGATCCCGACATGGCCTTCGTGTTTCCTATGACCTGATGCGTCGTCGCGGACCGGGTTTCGGCCTGTTTCGGCAGACAGAAAGACGCACATTAAACAGGTATTTTGCACTGCATGGTTATTAACCAACCGTCGCATTGCACAGTGGGGGGCTTTCTGCCATTATCCGGGCAAGTCGCCGGCAGGCAGAATGGATCTTTGGAGATTTAAGTTATGGGTATTGGCGTTTGGCAAATCGTTCTGATTCTTGCGATTGTCCTGATCATCTTCGGCGCAGGCAAGCTTCCGAAAGTGATGGGTGACATGGGCAAAGGCATCAAGAGCTTCAAAGCGGGCATCAACGAAAAAGAAGAAGATGCAGGCGCTTCGGCCAAGACCATCGAAAACACGACCTCTGCTTCGGTTTCATCCGAGAGCAAGGACAATGAAAAGGATTCTGTGAAATCCTGATCGTCTGTCGGATTTCCTTCAGATAGGCGTGTCATATGTTTGATATCGGCTGGACCGAAATGGCTCTTGTGGCCGTCGTCGCACTGTTTGTCGTCGGCCCCAAAGAGTTACCGCATCTGCTGTACAAATTGGCGGGCTACTGGAAAAAAGTGCGCGGTATGGCGCGTGAATTCCAGAGCGGAATTGATGACATCATCCGCGAAGCGGAACTTGATGATCTGCGCAAGCAGGTCAACAGTTCGCATAGCAATCCGACCGATTTTCTGGAAAACAAAATCTCAAGTCCCAAAAGCGACGGCAAAAAGACCGAGTCCAAGCCGAAAGCAGAGAAACCGGCCGAAAAGGCTGATACTGATGCTGCAAAACCGGCAACGACAACGGGTGCGCCCGCAGATGACAGCAAGAAAAAAGATCAGCCGGAGAGCCAGGCGTGAACATGCAATCGCATGACAAACAGATGCCGATCATGGAGCATCTGATCGAGCTGAGAAACCGCCTGACTTGGGCGGTTCTTGCTTTGTTTATTACCTTTGGTGTCTGCTATTACTTCGTCGAGGACATCTACGGGTTCCTCGTCCAGCCGCTTGCTGAAATCATGGGGCCCGACAGGCGCATGATTTATACCGCCCTGACCGAAGTGTTCTTCACTTACGTCAAGGTTTCGTTCTTTGCGGCCTGTTTTGTCTCTGCACCAGTATTCCTTGGACAGTTTTGGGCGTTTGTCGCGCCGGGTCTTTATAAGAACGAACGTTCGGCATTCATGCCGTTCATCTTTGCGACGCCGATCCTGTTCCTGATGGGCGGTGCGCTGGTCTATTACCTGATCATGCCGCTGGCCTGGAAGTTCTTCCTTAGTTTCGAACAGGCGGGTGGCGCGTCAAACCTTGCGATCCAGCTTGAAGCCAAGGTGGGCGAATACCTGTCGCTGGTCATGAAGCTGATCTTTGCGTTCGGGCTATGCTTCCAGTTGCCGGTGCTGCTGACGTTGATGGCGCGTGCCGGCATCGTCACCGCGGATGGCCTTGCACGTCGCCGGAAATACGCAATCGTCATTGCATTTGGGTTTGCCGCCGTTTTGACCCCGCCGGATCTGATTTCTCAGATCGGGTTGGGCATTCCGATTATCATTCTTTATGAAATCTCGATCATCATGGCGCGCATTTCCGAGCGCAAGCGTGCGAAAGCCGCAGCGGACGATGACGCCGATGAGGATGACGAGACGGACTCAGATGATGACGACGTTGAGGCAGAGGCCGCAACCGGAACTGCAGTCGCAACGGCGCAAGACGGTGTCGACGCACAAGGTGAGGCGGCTGCATCCTATGATGACGGTCAGACTTCCTTGACCCGATCCGCTGACGATGAGGGGGATGCGCCCAAGCTGTCCGGACCGTCGAACAATGATGACGGCGAGGATGATTTCAACAACGCCCGTTGATTGAAATCCCCCGCCTGAACCGTCCGATTTGACGGGGTGGACCTTGTGTCCACCCCATCGTATAAAGCCACAAACAGATAGACTGACAGGGTGCTCTTCGATGCACGACATTAAATGGATTCGGGACAACCCCGAGGCTTTTGACGCAGCAATGACTGCGCGCAAACAGGACGTTACCGCACAGCGTCTGATCGATATCGACGTTGAACGCCGTAAACTGATGACCGAACATCAGGAAATGCTGGCCCGCCGCAAGACGATCTCAGGTGAAATCGGAAAATTGCGCAAGAATGGCGAGAATGCCGACGACCTGATGGCCGAAATGGGCACACTCAAGGACAAGATCAAGGAAGCCGAAGATGGTCAGGCATCCCTGAATGACCAGCTTGATCTTTTGCTGTCGTCTTTCCCGAACATTCTTGATCCCGAAGTCCCGGTTGGCGAAGACGAAAACGACAATGTCGAAGTCAATCGTTGGGGGACCCCGGGTGAATTTGATTTCCAGCCGCTCGAACATTTCGAGATCGGTGAGAAACTCGGCATGATGGATTTCGAAACCGCAGCCAAACTGTCTGGTTCGCGGTTTGTCATTCTGCGTGGCGGTCTGGCCAAACTCGAACGTGCGCTCGCACAGTTCATGCTGGATCTGCACACAGGCGAACATGGTTACCAGGAAACCATCACGCCGATGCTGGTCCGCGATGACGCCATGTTTGGTACCGGCCAGTTACCGAAATTTGCCGAGGATTCGTTTAAAACTACCAATGATTACTGGCTGATCCCGACGTCAGAAGTAACCCTGACCAACCAGGTTGCCGGTGACATTATCGATCAGGCAAAACTGCCGCTGCGCTATACGGCACTGACCCAGTGTTTCCGCTCGGAGGCCGGTTCGGCAGGGCGCGATACGCGCGGCATGATCCGCCAGCACCAGTTTTCCAAGGTGGAAATGGTTTCGGTGGTCGAAGCAGAGAAATCTGACGAGGAACTGACCCGCAAGACGCGCTGTGCGGAGACGGTTCTTGAACGTCTTGGCCTGCCATATCGCACGGTTATTCTTTGCACCGGCGACATCGGGTTCTCTGCGGCAAAAACCTATGACATCGAAGTCTGGTTGCCGGGGCAGGGCAAGTACCGCGAAATCTCGTCATGCTCGAACACGCGTGATTTCCAGGCGCGCCGCATGAATGCACGTTATCGTGCTGCCGGTGACAAAAAGACCCAGTTTGTTCATACCCTGAACGGGTCTGGCCTTGCCGTTGGTCGTTGCCTGATTGCCGTGATGGAAAACTATCAGCAGGCGGATGGCTCGATCCGTGTTCCTGATGCGCTCAAACCCTATATGGGCGGGTTAGAGGTAATCTCGGCGGGCTAGGACGATACCGACATGATGGATCTCACCAAAGCACGCATCCTGATCAGTAATGATGATGGCATTGACGCGCCCGGGATCAAGATATTGGAACAGCTCGCACGCGAGTTTTCCGATGATGTGTGGGTGATTGCACCGTCGATGGAACAAAGCGGGGCGGGGCATTCCCTGACCCTGCGCCGTCCATTGCGTATTCATAAACGCGATGAACGGCACTTCGCTGTGGACGGTACGCCAACCGATGGCATTCTGCTTGGCTTGCAGCAGGTTATGCGCGACAACCCGCCAGATATCGTGCTTTCGGGGATCAACCGGGGTGGCAACCTTGGTGAAGATGTAACCTATTCCGGGACGGTTGCCGCCGCCATGGAAGCAACGTTGCTTAATGTGCCTGCGGTCGCGTTTTCACAGTATTTCTCTGGCGACATGATCGACTGGACGATTGCCGAGAAATACCTCAAGGATGTTCTGGCAACTTTGGTCACGACAACTTGGCCCAAAGGCGTTCTGATCAACGTCAATTTCCCCGACCACGAAGCCAATGGCGGCGCAGAGATAAAGATATCAAGGCAAGGGCAGCGCAAGATCGGTGATCACATCGCCGAACGCCTTGATCCGCGCGGCGAGCCATATTACTGGATCGGGGCTATTCAGTCTGAACTGCCAGAAGACAAAAAGTCTGATCTGCGCGTGATCGAGCAGGGCAATGTTTCTGTCACCCCGATCAGCCTTGATTTCACCCATTACGATACGTTTGAAAAACTGACGAAGGCCTTTCCGTGAACGAGCCGGTGATTACGCGCGAAACCGCCATAGCCAATCTGTTGCAGATCCTTCGTGATGATGGCATTCATGATGAAGCCGTGTTGTCTGCACTGGCCGACATCCCGCGTGAGATTTTTGTCGCCGATCCTTTCGTCAGCAGGGCTTGGGAAAACGTCGCATTGCCCATCAGCAAGGGCCAAACGATTTCACAGCCCTATATCGTGGCCCTGATGACACAGGCGCTTGAGCTTAATGATCGCATGAAGGTGCTGGAAGTCGGCACCGGTTCTGGTTATCAGGCAGCGATTCTGGCCAAGCTCGCCCGGCGTGTTTATACCTTGGAACGTCACAAACCGCTCCTGCGCGAGGCCGAGGACAAGTTTCGCGAATTGGGCCTGCACACCATTTCGACATTGCATGCCGACGGCGGGCTTGGGTGGAAAGCGCAGGCACCGTTTGATCGGATTATTGTCACGGCTGCAGCACAGGACGTTCCGCCGGTGCTTGTCGACCAGCTTGCAGTCGGTGGCATCATGGTCGTGCCAGTGGGGGAAGTATCCCACACACAGCTTTTGTTGCGTGTCTTGCGTACGCCCAGTGGTGTCGATGTTACCGAACTGATGCCAGTCCGGTTCGTTCCCATGCTTCCGGGCACCGAGGAATTCTGACACCTGTCAGGCCATTTAAATCCATCCTGAACACCTTGATGCTTACTGATTGTTAACCGCTGATCGGAGACAATCAGAAACATGATGGAAAATTGTGTCAAAAGCGCTGTTTATCACGGAAAACGCCTGTTGCTTGTCTGTGCAGCAAGTGCGGCGCTTGGCGGCTGTTTGCTCAATTCCGTGCCGGTGCCGGTGGTTTATGGCGATGGGGCGAGCTACAGCCCCTATAGCATGCCAAAGCTCAAGAACGGGGAACGGGTCATCACGGTCGAGCCGGGCGACACAGTTTCGCAGCTTGCCGTGCGCTATCACATGGACTTTATGCAGTTTACCCGCCGCAATGACCTTCGCGAACCGTATGTGATCTATCCCGGGCAGCGCCTTGTCCTGCCGCCGTGGACACCAAATTACGACAGCCTGCCACCAGATACAGCGGTTGCGTCCAAATCGAGCACGCCGACCAAGACCGTCACGATTGGCGGCAAGCGTCAGGTGGTAAGTGTTCCGGCGAAATCGACCAGCGCACCAGTACAGACTGCGCGGCCATCGTCCGCGGTCGCACGCGTTTCACCACGCAATGGCGGAAGCATTCCGACACCAGGACTGAAACCACAGGACTATGCCGCCGCTGCCGAACGTCAGATGGCCTCCGCCCGTAGCTGGCAGACTGACAGCAAATCGACACCGATTGCCGGGCAGGGCAGCTCTGTGCGTCAGAATGTCACCTTGGCAGATCCATCTGCACGTAAAGGGTTCATCTGGCCGGTTCAGGGCAAGGTTGTTCTGAAATACGGTGCTGGGACCGGTGGCCTGTTTAATGACGGTATCAATATTCAGGCCAATCGCGGCACGCCCATTCTTGCCGCCGACAACGGTGTTGTGACCTATGTTGGCAACGAGTTGCGCGGTTTTGGCAACCTGATCCTGATCAAGCATGCCGATAACTTTGTGACCGCCTATGCACATACCGAAAGCCCGCTGGTGGCCCGTGGTGATGTTGTGACACGTGGTCAAAAGATCTCGACGGTTGGCACGACCGGGGCCGTGACGTTCCCGCAGCTTCACTTTGAAGTCCGCCAGGGTCGCAAATCATCAGACCCGATCAAGTTCCTGCCAAGCGTCATGGTGTCGCGCTAACAAAAACACCCGGACAATTGGCCCGGGTGTATTCCGTTTTTCCGCTAGTCCCGCATTGGCTAATCGATCGATTTGCCAAGTTCGCCGGCGACTTCCTGAATAAACTGCCAGGCAACACGGCCCGAACGGCTGCCGCGTGTAACGGTCCATTCCTTGGCACGTGCATGCAGCTCTTCGGTCGGGATATCGATCCCGAATTCCTTGGCATAGCCTTCGATGATCTCGAAATAGACGTCTTGCGAGATATTGTGGAAGCCAAGCCAAAGACCGAACCTGTCCGATAGGGAGACTTTTTCTTCAACCGCCTCGGACGGATTGATCGCTGTGGAGCGTTCATTTTCGATCATGTCACGCGCCATAAGATGACGGCGGTTTGACGTTGCATAAAAGATCACATTTTTCGGGCGGCCTTCAATGCCGCCATCAAGAACCGCCTTCAGCGACTTGTAGCTTTCATCATGCATGTCAAAAGACAGGTCATCGCAGAACAAAATCGTGCGGCGACCGCCTTCTTGCAGGATGTGCAAAAGGTCGGGCAGGGTCGGAATATCTTCACGATGAATTTCGACCAGTGCCAGTGATGCCGGGCTTTCGGCATTGATCTTGGCATGCATCGCCTTGACGATGGAGCTTTTACCGGTTCCACGCGCGCCCCAAAGCAATGCGTTGTTGGCCGGCAGGCCATCGGCAAAGCGCTTGGTGTTGTTGTAAAGGATTTCCTTTTGCTGTCCGATACCCTGAAGAAGCCCGATATCGACGCGGTTCACGTTCCGAACCGGTTGCAAGTAGCTTGTTCGTGCCTGCCAGACAAAGGCATCGGCAGCACTCAGATCATTTTTGGCGCGCGCAGGAGGTGCCATGCGTTCGAGCGCTGTGGCAATTCGTTCGAGTGTGGGCAAAAGTTTATCGAAATCGCTACTCATCGGGGCCTCTTGGGTGTTTCTTTTTTCCGGTGACGTTTTTTGTTGGCCGGAAAGCTAGCACATTAGGATGCCAATGGAAGTGTTTGTTCTAAGGACCTTCGTGCAACACAAGGTGAACAAAAGCACACAAGTGCCGATTTTACCGCTTTGAAACCGGTTCTCCCTTGCTTTGGCGTAACACCCCGTTATATTCCGGCAGTTGATATTTTTTGTTCTGAGGAATTAGGAGTTCCTAATGTTTATTTCGACGGCTTACGCTCAGGCCGCTGGTGGTGCAGACGGTGCTGGTGCACTGATGCAGTTTGCGCCGCTGATCCTGATTTTTGTTGTTTTCTATTTCCTGCTTATTCGTCCTCAGCAGAAAAAGCAGAAAGAACATAAGGCAATGCTTGAGGCGATCCGTCGTGGCGACAAGATCGTCACCGCCGGTGGCCTGATTGGTACCGTTGCCAAGGTTGTTGGCGACGATGAACTGTCGGTCGAGATCGCCGAAGGTGTGAAAGTCAAAGTCGCACGTGGCATGGTTTCAACGGTTCTTTCAAAAACCGAACCGGCCAAAAGCGATGCCAAAGACGAAAAAGAAGAAAAAGCAGAAGAGACCAAGAAAGACTAATCTCTTCGTATCAAGTGAGGCGGGGCAGTTGGCTCCGCCTTCTTGCATTTTGCCGGTGGCCTGAAGCGGTACCAAATACCCGTTGTTCCAAGAACCTTGGAACCAGACCAAGGTTGACCCTGACAGATCCGGTCACAAACACATGCTTTATTTTACCAAATGGAAAGCAGCACTGGTCCTTCTGGTGTGTGCTTTGGGCGTAATCTACGCTGCGCCAAACTTCCTGCCGTCGGGCACTCTGGCAACTGAGTCCAGTTACCTGCCGGGCAAGCAGATCAATCTCGGCCTCGATCTTCGTGGCGGCTCGCACATGCTGCTTGAAGTCGACACCGACAGTGTCCTGCGCGAACGTTATGACGCGCTTGCCGATGCGATCCGCACCGAACTGCGTCAGGAACAAATCCGTAACCGTCCGCGTGAAGCCACGGCCAATGGTGCAGAGATCACCATTCTGCGGGCCGATGACGTTGAAAAGGCGCGTGAAATCGCGCGCACCGCGGAACCGAATACCGAACTGAGCGGCGAGGGGAACAACATCGTTGTGACCTATAACGAAGTCGCTTATCGCGAACTGATTGACCGTGCGATTGCACAGTCGCTGGAAGTTGTCCGTCGTCGTGTTGACGAACTGGGCACCACCGAGCCATCCATCCAGCGCCAGGGCGAAAACCGCATCGTTGTTCAGGTGCCAGGTCTTGATGATCCGTCGCGCCTGCGTGACATCCTGGGCCGCACGGCAAAGATGAACTTCCATCTTGTAAATAACGAAAAGACAGCCGCCGATGCACGTGCGACCGGCCTTCCGCCGGGAACCATGATCCTGCCGTCGGCAGATGAAGGCGATGGTATCCGCGAATATCTGATTGACCGTCGTATCGTTGTCTCAGGTGACAACCTCGTCGACTCTCAGCCGACCTTCAGTGACGGTCGTCCGGTTGTTTCCTTCCGCTTTGACGCGGCAGGCGGCGCGCGATTTGGCGATATCACCAGCAAAAATGCTGGTCGCGGTCTTGCTATCGTTCTTGATGGTGAAGTGATTTCCGCACCGCGCATTAACGAACCGATCCTTGGCGGCAATGGTATCATTACCGGCCAGTTCAGCGTTCAGGAAGCCAACGATCTTTCCCTGCTTCTGCGTGCTGGTGCATTGCCTGCACCGATGCAGATCCTTGAAGAACGCTCGGTTGGTCCGGGCCTTGGTCAGGATTCGGTCGAGGCCGGCGAATTTGCTGCCGTTCTTGGCCTGGTCTTTGTCATTGCCTTCATGGTGATCAGTTATGGCCGGTTTGGCGTCTATGCCGACATCGCGCTTATGATGAACCTGATCCTTGTTCTGGCGGTGATGTCTGTTCTTCAGGCGACGCTGACCTTGCCGGGGATTGCGGGTATCGTTCTGACCGTCGGTATGGCGGTTGATGCCAACGTGCTGATCTTTGAACGCATCCGCGAGGAACGCCGCAACGGCCGTACAATCATCAATGCGATTGATGCCGGTTATCGCAGCGCCATGTCGACCATTCTTGATGCCAATATCACGACCCTGATTGCAGCCCTTGTGCTGTTTAGCTTCGGATCTGGTCCGATCAAGGGCTTCGCCGTGACACTGGCCATCGGCATTATCACCTCAATGTTCTCGGCGATCTGGCTGACCCGACTGCTGATTGCAGCATGGGTAAAACGCAGCCGCCCGACCGAGTTGGTCATTTAAGGAAGGGAACAGGGAAGATATGAAACCTTTACATCTTATCCCGGATGACGTGAATATCCCGTTCCTTAAATTCCGGAAGATATTCTATATCGCGTCTCTGCTGATGGTGCTGGCCTCGGTCGGTTTGTTCTTCACCAAGGGCCTTAACTTCGGGATCGATTTCCGGGGCGGCATTCTAGTCGAAATCAAGACCAACGGCCCGGCCGATATCAATGCACTGCGTGACAATCTTGGCAGCCTCGGCCTTGGCGATGTTTCCATTCAGGAATTCGGTGAGCCGGATGATGTCCTGATCCAGTTGCAGCGTCAGGATGGCGATGAAGAAGCCCAGATGGCGGCCCTTGCGGCTGTCACCAACGCACTTGGTGATGACGTCACCATTCGCCGTAGCGAACTTGTCGGTCCGAAAGTCGGTGGCGAGCTTAAGGAAGCCGGGTTCTATTCCGTCGTGATCTCGCTGTTCCTGATCATGGTCTATATCTGGGTTCGGTTCGAATGGCAGTTCGCTGTCGCGTCGGTTGCAGCCTTGCTGCATGACGTCCTGATCACCATCGGTTTCTTTGTGATTACAGGTGTTCAGTTTGATCTGGCGACCTTGGCGGCGGTTCTTACGGTGGCCGGTTATTCCATCAACGATACGGTTGTTGTGTTTGACCGTATCCGTGAATATCTGCGCAAGTTCCGCAAGATGGAAATCCCCGATTTGCTGGATCTGTCGATCAACTCGACGCTTTCACGCACGACTATGACGTCGTTTACTACGTTGCTGGCACTCATTGCGTTGTTCGTGTTTGGCGGCGAAGCGATCCGCGGTTTCACCATGGCGTTGATCTTTGGCATCGTGATCGGGACCTACTCCTCGATCTGTGTCGCTTCACCGCTACTGATTGTCCTTCGCCTCAAACGTAAAATTCCCGAGGCAGAAGAAGGCCAGGAAGCTGGCGCCTGATCCACCGGGTTGGATTTATAGACATTTACACTATGGCCGGGTTTGTGAGACAACAAACCCGGCCATTTCTTTGCGGGATTTGATCGTTTGCGGTCTTTCGTTTCCGTGCCTAGAGAGCCGATAAAAAGTCCATTAAAAACTGGCTGCAACCGATGAAACCCCATATCGCATCTAACCCCGAACATCGCGCAAATCTGATCGGCAGCATCTGGATGATGGCTGCGATGGTGGCGTTTTCTTTTGAGGATGCGTTTGTTAAGGCTGTCTCAGAAACCCATGCTGTCGGTCAGGTTCTGATTGTATTTGGGGTCGGTGGGGCGATCCTGTTTGCAGTTGTCGCGCGGATCAACAAACAGCGCTTGCTTAATCCTGACGTGCTGTCGCGTGCGATGGGCATACGGATCGTTTTTGAAGTTATTGGCCGGTTGTTTTATGTCCTCGCATTGGCATTAACGCCGCTTTCATCGACGACCGCAATTCTTCAGGCAACGCCGATTATTGTCGTTCTTGGAGCCGCCGTCCTGTTTGGCGAAAAGGTGGGCTGGAGAAGATGGACGGCAATCATCGTCGGATTGATTGGCGTTTTGATTATTTTACGTCCGACCGCTGACAGCTTTTCTGCGTTATCCCTGCTTGCCGTGATTGGCACGATTGGCTTTGCCGGGCGTGATCTTGCCAGCCGTGCCGCGCCGGTATCACTAAGCACGTCCATCCTCGGTTTTTACGGCTTTGTGGCCATTATTCTGGCAGGCATCGTGTTTTCATTGTGGGATGGAAAAGCGTTTACGTGGATGAATACGCAAAGCGTTTTGTATTTCGTTGGCGCAATCCTGATGGGGGCGTTTGCCTACGCTGCCTTAATGAAAGCGATGCGCATTGGCGATGTTTCCGCAGTTACGCCATTTAGGTACACCCGCTTGTTGTTTGGTATTGCACTGGGCATGATCCTGTTTGGCGAGGAACCGGACATGCTGATGATGATCGGTTGCGGTATCGTCGTTTTATCCGGGTTGTTCATTCTTTGGCGCAGAAAAATTACCGAAGAGCACCTCGACACTCCGTGAAATCCAGACTAAGTCCAATTCAAATCAATTGAACAACCGCAAATGGGGCCAACATGTCTCTTGAAGTAAGTACCTTGGTCGCCGAAGGCAGTAAAATGGTCACCAGCTATGGCGACGGCATTTTTCGATTTGGCGAAGAAACGGTTACGGGATCAATCCTGCTGTTTCCTGAAGCCGTCTATTCATGGAACGTCACGACAAAAGACGACATCACGCCGGACTCTTTTTCACGGGTGATCGAAAAGGCCGACGAAATCGAGATCCTGTTGCTTGGCATGGGGACACGTCTAACACCTGTCCCGCTTGAGTGGCGTCAGGCGCTTAAACCGCACGGTATTGTCATCGAACCAATGGATACCGGTGCTGCTTGCCGGACCTACAATGTGCTGGTATCCGAGGCACGTCGCGTCGCCGCGGCGATGATTGCTGTCTGACGATTACGCAAAGAACTTTTGAAGTTCATGGCGAATCTCGAGCACGCTTGAAAAAAGTGCCGCCGGTCCCGGGGCCTGATCAATCGGGAAGACATCCCCGCACAGAAATACGTTTTTCCATGGTGCACGCAGATGCTGTCGGCTGGCAGCCATTCCCGGCGTCATTTCAGGAAACGGAGCTTCGGCGTTGATGAACAAGTGGTTGGGATGCAGTGCATTGTCCGCATTGTCCGATCGCGTTTGCAAATCAAGATTAAGGTACTGGTCACAGAGCCAAACACAACGTTGCCAGACAAGCTGTGCAAATTGATCGGCGTTCTGGGTATCTTGCAATTGCAAGCTGCTGTTCAGGCTTACCTGAAGATGACGACGATTGCAGTAGAGCGCACGCACGATATCATCACTGACCAACAGAGCTTGTGGCTCCGCAAATGGTTTGCGCATTTCAAACGTCATGCAGCGCCGATGTGCAGGTGCGGGTGATATCCCGATATCGGGCACCGCATCGCATAATGGTTTGGGGTGCAGGGCCAGAACAACGGCATCATCAGGGTTCAGAACAATCTGACTGTCATCTTCGAACAGCAAATCGGTCGCGTAGTCCGAAGTGCTGTCGATATCGCCGAGTTTCGTTCGACTTTTGATGGTCCCACCCGCAGCAAGGAACCGTTCACGCAGGGCAGGCAGGGCGATATCGTTGAGGATAATCGGATCAATCGCCGCAAACACCGGTTCATGATGGCGCGCCAGAATCTCGCGCAACCTTGGCACCAGAACCCGTGCCAGTAGAGACTTTGAACATCGGTGGGCAGGCATGGAAAACAGAACTTCAGCCAGAACAGTAAGCGCATCACGATGATAGGTGCCGGGCTGATGGGCTTTGTCGTCAGAGTCAAATGCACCCGATGAGAACGTGCTGTCGAGCCGGTTTTCTTCACTGGCAGATCGTTGCTGCCAAAGTGTCAGTGCGGTGTAGGCACGTGCCGCAATGCTTATCCGCCGGGAAATCAGCGCCCGCGATATACCCTGATCAAGCGATACAATGGCGGGTTTGCGACGCCCGCGTTTCAATCCCATCACACAATGGGCCGGTCTGATCAGTTTCGCGGGGATTTCCGGGTAGCCCGCAAAGAAGTCGGCAACCAGCCCCGACGGATCATAAAATATCTCTGGCTCTGCTGTTTTGTGGCTTTCAGGTGCTGTATGCATGCCGCGCGTCCAGCGGCTTTCAAATGGCTCGGCTTCGTCATACAGCTTTACGTCAAAGCCGTCCTCGGCCATGCAGGTGGCAAGTGCCGAACCGGCCAGACCGCCGCCGATAATGTGTAAGCTTCCGGACGCAAATGATGCCATATGCCTGAGCCAATTTAGTTGTTATACAAAGGCCAGAGAACGATGTGCTACATAGTCGTACCAAGTCAGAAGTCGTAATAACCTTAACATCAGAACAGCTTACAAGCCATGGATGAAATCACCACCGAACTGGACAACCTGAACGAAGAGGTGATCGGCCACATGAATTCGTGGGTCGATATGCTTGGCGGCGGGGAGATCGGAAGGCTTGTTGGTGCTGCCTTGGTGCTGCTTGTTTTCTTTATCTTCAAGCGGGTTCTGGTGCGTGGTGCACTTGCTATCTTGCGTCGGATTGCACATCAGCGTTCAGAAAGCATGATGGGCAATGTGCTTGATGCCTTTGCCTTGCCTTTGCAGGCTTTGTTCATGCTGCTTGGCGTTTATTTCGCAACCGAGGTGCTGACACTCCCCGAAGAAATTGATGCCTTTGCTGTTGAGGCTATTTCAGTCGCCGCCGGTTTCTGTGTCTTTTGGGCGCTGTTTCGCGCTGTGGAGCCGTTGGGGGTATCGTTAAATCGGCTGGTCGGCCGGTTTGGTGCCGGGCTTGGCGATGATCTCAGGCAATTCTTCATTCGCGGGGTAAAGACCCTGATCGTCGTTATTGGCGGCGTTATCATTCTGGAAAACTGGGGTATTGATGTTTCAGCGTTCCTGGGTGGTCTTGGTCTTGCCGGGATGGCGGTTGCGTTGGCGGCAAAGGATTCTGTTGCCAATATCTTTGGCGGCCTGACGATTTTCGCCGACAACCTGTATAAGCGCGGCGACTGGATCGAAACACCGCACTTCGAAGGAACGGTTGAGGTCGTGGGCCTGCGGGCGACCAAGGTACGTACCTTTGCCAAGGCCCTGGTTACGATGCCAAATGCCCAGATCGTTGATTCGCCTGTGATCAACTGGTCGCGAATGACACATCGTCGGATCAAGATGGTGATTGGTCTGGAATACCGAACGACCGCCAAACAAATGGAAGCGATCGTCGACAAGCTGCGCGATTTTCTGAAAAACGATGAAGACGTTGCACAGACCGATGTCGCCCAAATGGTACATTTGTCCGACTTTGGTGCCAGTTCGATCAATATTGATCTTTATTACTTCACCAAAACCACTGACTGGGTGACGTGGCGCGATATTCGCAATCGTCATATCATTGCTTTCAAACGTATTGTCGAGGAAGAGGACGCTGCTTTCGCATTCCCGTCGCAATCGCTATATGTCGAAAGCATGCCGGAAATCATCAACAGCCCAAAAGACGATCAACGTTCAGAACGTAAGATCGGATAGGATAAATGCCCGATACGCCAAAGCTTTCCCACTGTGCCGACTATGTCAGGCGCCATGACCGGGACCGTTTCCTGTGTGCGCTGTTTGCGGCACCGGAAAAACGTGAATCTCTGTTCACCCTTTACGCCTTTAATCAGGAAGTCTCCAAAACGCGCGAGATGGTCAGTGAAGTCATGCTGGGCCATATCCGCTTACAATGGTGGCGTGACACCCTGACTGAACTGGGCGAGGGGCAGGTGCGCAAACACGAAGTTGTCGAGCCGCTGGCTGATCTGGTGAAGGACGGGCATCTTGCGATTGCCGACCTTGAGGCGATTGTTGCCGCACGCGAGTTTGATCTTGAAGACCGCCAACCTGCCACCCAGCAGGAACTTGATCGCTATATTGATCAAACGTCCGGCCAGATCAGTGTACTGGCGTCAAGGCTGCTTGGGGCAGGTGGCGACGATGCAGACCATGCGGCACGGCTTGCCGGCAATGCGTATGGCCTGGTCGGCATTATGCGGGCCATCGTTTTCCATGGCCGGTCAAAGCGCCTTTATCTGCCCAAGGATCGGATGGAACATCACGAAGTCGCGCAAGGTGACGTTTTCGAGTTCCGTAAAAAACAGGAAATTCGTGAGTTCATTCGCGAACTGGCTGAATTGGCGCGTGCCCGCATTGCCGAAGCCCGCAAACATCGCAGCGCGTTGCCAAAACAGGCCCACGCCGCCGCATTGCCGGTTGTTCTAGCCGACGGATACCTCCGCAAGCTTGCCAAGTCCGGGTATGATCCGTTTTCTGCCGAATTCGGTTTGGCACGACCGGCCAGTCTGCGGTTGACCCTTAACGGGATGTTCAAGAGATATTGATCCGTTATGGCTTGTCACATGACCATTGTATAAATATCTCTTAGAGTGACAACAAAGGTCAGGACAGCACTGAACTGTACGTGGTAGCGTTGGTAACCCTTTGATATCTGGCGCAAGATGCGGGCATGCCCGACATGAGGACCAAGATGGCACATTTGATAAAAAAGACCCGGGAACGGTGGTTTAGCGGCCTGATGTTTGTCGGGATGCTGTGCCTGTCGGTCGTGCCTCTTTCGCAGGCCCGTGCTGCAAGCATTGAACCGTTCGTGGGTTCCTATCATGGCACAACCATCGAGCATGCCGAAAACGAGCTTCAAGCCCGCGATCTTGATGTGGTCATCAAGGAGACCGAACGCGGCTTTATCGTCGATTGGTCAACGGTCATCCACAAGCCAGACGGACGTGAAAAAACCGTCTCTCTGGATGTCGAGTTTTACGCTACCGAGCGCGCAGACATCTATGGCAGCGCCATGCGTTCGGGGCTGTTCGGGAAACGTATTCCCAATGACCCGCTCAAAGGCGAACCATTTTTCTGGGCACGGATTGTTGATAAGACCCTTACAATTCACGCGCTTTATATCAATGATGAAGGCGGGTATGAAATGCAGGTCTACAAGCGCACGCTCGACGACGACGGCAATCTTGATCTGATCTTTCGCCGGTTCCGCGACGGGGAACAAATCCGCGATGTTACGGGCAAGCTGACGCGCCAACCTGATCGCTATTGATCGCGCGCCTGTCTGGTCAAAGAAAAAAGCCGCATCGAAAGTGATGCGGCTTTTGATTTTTCAGGCTGCGTTCACGGTGCTGAGCCACTCATCAAAAAGCGGAATGGCACGATCGCTATAAAGCTTTTTACGATCACGGCCCTTGACCCGTTTCTTGAGATCAAGATCCGGGAAGAGACCGAAATTCACATTCATCGGCTGGAAGGTGCTTTCATCGGCACCGCCGGTGATGTGGTTCAATAGGGCCCCCATGGCTGTTGCAAGCGGCGGCGTCGGGATGGTTTTCCCTGCTTTTTCGGCTGCGGTAAACCGCCCAACCATCAGACCGACGGCTGCACTTTCAACATATCCTTCGCAGCCTGTAATCTGACCGGCAAAGCGAAGATCAGGACGTGATTTAAGACGCAGATTCCCATCCAAAAGTCGTGGCGAGTTCAGGAAGGTATTGCGGTGAATGCCGCCAAGACGGGCGAATTCGGCATTTTCCAGCCCCGGAATGGTGCGGAACACTTCGACCTGCGCGCCGTATTTCAGTTTGGTCTGGAACCCAACCATATTGTAAAGCGTGCCAAGCGCGTTGTCCTGACGCAACTGAACAATTGCGCGCGGCTTTTCTTTCGGATTATGCGGGTTGGTCAGGCCAACCGGTTTCATCGGGCCGTGACGCAGCGTTTCGCGCCCACGTTCGGCCATCACCTCGATCGGAAGGCATCCATCGAAATAGGGGGTGTCTTTTTCCCAGTCCTTGAATTCGGTTTTTTCGCCTTCGATCAGGGCATCGATAAAGCGGTTATACTCATCTTCATACATCGGGCAGTTGATGTAATCCTTGCCGTCGCCCTTATCATACCGCGACTGGAACCATGCCTTATCGAAATCAATGCTGTCCTTATAGACAATCGGTGCGATCGCATCAAAGAAGGCAAGGCTTTCCTCGCCAGTTGCCTTGCGAATGGCATCGGCAAGCGCACCGGATGTCAGCGGCCCGGTCGCAATGATGGTATGTTCCCATTCTTCTGGTGGCAGACCATCAATTTCACCGCGCTCCATCGTAATCAAAGGATGGTTTTCAAGCGCGTTTGTGACGGCCTCGGAAAAACCTTCGCGGTCAACGGCCAGTGCACCACCGGCGGGTACCTTGTGCTGATCAGCGCACCGCATGATGATCGAACCGGCACGGCGCATTTCATCATGGATTAGGCCGACAGCATTGTATTCCTTGTCATCGGACCGGAATGAATTCGAACAGACCAGCTCAGCACATTTGTCGGTATGGTGTGCGTCGGTCGGGCGCGTCGGGCGCATTTCATGCAGGATGACGGGCACACCGGCTTCTGCCAACTGCCAGGCGGCTTCGCTGCCCGCCAGACCGGCGCCAATAATATGAACAGGCTTGACCGTATTCACGTGTGCGAACTCCTTGCCAGAGTGGGTTTTGATAACGTGGCACACACATAGCGGTGCATGGGGGAAGATTTCAAGTCAATTGCGCCGCAGGCAGAGCAAACCTGTTCACATTGTCCTGCATAACCGAAATTTTCACACCACCACATCCCAACCGTCTTACAGGACAGAGCCGTTCTGTCCCGATAACGTGAAGATGGCATTCCATGAGCTACCCGCATCATCCCTATGGCTACGAACCTACCCATTGTCCGGTGATCGGACTTGTGCCGCGTCGGCGGCACGTCATAGATGCAGAGTTTGTCGAAGGCACCAAAGAGCCCGAGAGCGGGGATGGTGACGCGCAAAGCGACCATAAGGAAAGACGTCTTGGATTTCCATTCGGCGGCGCGGGCGAGGGTGCATTTGGTCCCGCCGACATCGAAGGCATGATCGAATATGTGGTTGCCACCCGTCAGGGATGGCGATCCTCGATGGTGATCCGGTCTTTCCTGCGTTGGTGGCGCGAAGATGAGGATGCCGATACCAGGGCCGCTCAGGATAGAAAGCAATCAGATGCCATCATCATGCTTCTGGCATTAAACCAGGGCCGAGACGGTTTCGTGCAGGGATATCTAAACGATCTCAAACACGAACAGCTTGATCGGCCCAAGTTGCCACTGGCAAATCCGGTTGAAGTGGCCTTTAACAAGAGCCTGCGTATCGCCGCCCTTGCCTTGGCACTTTCGCCAATTGTCCTTGTCTTTGCGGTCCTGTTTTTTGTGCAGGTCGACAACCTTATCAGCACCGGCAACGGCAAATTGTTTGGTTTCAGCTACGACCTGTTGTTCGTGGTCGGCAGTTTCGGTGCCATCGGTGCCCTGACCAGCATGATGATGCGACTTGGCAAGGATGTGCCGTGGGGGGAAATGGAACCGGCTTCGGTGTTCTTTAATTTCTTGTTCCGGCCGTGCATGGGGTTCTGCTTTGCGATCATTGTCCTTTTAGCTCTTAGGGCCGGGATGTTGCCAATCCCCCTTGATGAGCTGCACAAGATTGATGATCTCGACCAAATCAGCCAATCAGCCGCCGCAGGTCAGCAGATATCCATCGTGCTTGTCTTCGCCTTCCTGTCGGGATTTAGCGAACGGCTGAGTACCGCGCTGGTCAAGCGGGTTGAAGACAGGGTCACGAATTCGGGCTAAGCCAAAACGAAAAGGGCAGCTTCATGCTGCCCTTATGTCTTATTCTAGTCCGAGATGGCGTTTCAGGTAGCGCCCTGTGTAACTGCGTTCATTGCCCATGATGTCTTCCGGTGTTCCGGCACCGACCAGTTGGCCGCCGCAATCACCACCCTCGGGACCGATATCAATAATCCAGTCTGCGGTCTTGATAACATCAAGGTTATGTTCGATCACGACAACCGTATTGCCCTGATCGACAAGCGTATGCAGCACTTCCAGAAGTTTGCGGATATCGTGGAAATGAAGCCCCGTTGTCGGTTCATCAAGGATATAGATCGTCCGGCCGGTCGCCCGTTTGGACAGTTCCTTGGCAAGCTTCACTCGTTGGGCTTCGCCACCCGACAGGGTGGTGGCCTGCTGCCCCAGATGGATATAGGAAAGCCCAACCTGTTTAAGGGTTTCCATCTTGTCGCGGATGGACGGAACGGCCTTGAAGAAATCGGCACCTTCTTCGACTGTCATATCAAGGACGTCGGATATCGATTTGCCTTTAAACGATATTTCCAGTGTCTCGCGGTTATAGCGATGGCCTTTGCACTGGTCACATTCGACATAAACGTCAGGCAGGAAGTGCATTTCAATTTTGATGACGCCATCACCTTGGCATGCTTCGCAGCGTCCACCCTTGACGTTGAAGGAAAAACGACCGGGCTTGTAGCCGCGTGTTTTTGCCTCTGGCAATTGGGCGAACCATTCACGGATAGGCGTGAACGCACCGGTATAGGTCACCGGGTTGGAACGCGGCGTTCGACCGATCGGGCTTTGGTCAATATCAATGATCTTGTCGATCAGTTCGACGCCCGTGATCTCGTCATGCGCGCCAGGGTGATGGCGGGCATTATGCATCCGCTTGGCCAGCGCCTTATACAGCGTCTCAATCACAAGACTTGATTTACCGCCGCCCGAAACCCCGGTCACACAGATGAACTTGCCCAATGGGAAATCGACATCAATGCCCTGCAGGTTGTTGGCCGTTGCCCCTTTGATGGTAATCGCCTTGCCATTACCCTTGCGGCGTTCCTTGGGAACTGCAATCTGTTCAACCCCGACAAGGTATTTACCCGTCAGGCTGTCTGGATTTTGCTGGATCTGTTCAGGGGTTCCTTCGGCAACAATACGGCCGCCATGAATACCAGCACCCGGGCCCATATCAACAACATAGTCGGCCGCGCGAATGGCGTCCTCGTCATGTTCAACGACAAGGACTGTGTTGCCAAGGTCGCGCAACCGTTTCAGCGTTTCAAGCAGGCGGTCATTGTCGCGCTGATGCAGACCTATTGAAGGCTCATCAAGCACATACAAAACACCTGTCAGGCCCGAACCGATCTGGGACGCCAGACGGATACGCTGGCTTTCGCCGCCGGAAAGGGTGCCGGATGTGCGCGACATCGATAAGTAATCCAGGCCGACATCGCGCAGGAATCGCAGACGATCATTGATTTCGCGAAGGATACGACGCGCAATCTCGGTTTCTTTTGCGTTCAGCTTATCTTCCAGTGCCAGAAACCAATCGGCGGCCTTGGCAATCGAAAGATCCGTGACCTGGGAAATGTCGCAGCCGTCAACCTTTACTGCCAGTGCTTCGGGTTTCAGGCGTTTGCCCGCACAGGTCGGGCAGTGCGATACCATCTGGTATTTGGACAGTTCATCACGGGCCCACTGACTGTCGGTTTCACGCCAGCGGCGCGCCATGTTGGGAATAACACCTTCAAACGGACGCGAAACCTTATAGCTGCGTGATCCGTCATCATAGGTCACCGTGACTTCTTCGTCGCCAGATCCATGCAGGATGATGTCCTGTGCTTTCTTGGGCAGTTTTTCCCACGGGACATTGGTTTTGAAGTCGAAGTGCTTGGCGACCGATTTCAGGGTCTGGAGATAGTATTTCGATGTTGTGCTGGCCCATGGGGCCACTGCGCCGTTTTCGAGCGTCTTGCTTTCATCCGGGACGACCAGCATCGGGTCGAATTCCATTTGGGTGCCAAGACCATCACAGGCCGGGCAGGCGCCAAACGGGTTGTTGAATGAAAACAGGCGTGGTTCGATTTCCTCGATGGTGAAGCCGGAAACAGGGCAGGCGAACTTTGCCGAAAATACCGTGATTTCGCCGGTTTTGGCATCTTCGGTCAAAACGATGCCATCGGTAAGTTCAAGCGCGGTTTCAAAACTGTCCGCCAGACGGGTTGAAATGCCATCCTTGACGATCAGGCGATCGACCACGACCGAAATGTCGTGTTTGAGCTTCTTGTTCAGTTCCGGTGCTTCGTCGATGTCATACATTTCGCCATCGATCTTGACACGCTGGAAGCCGCGCGCGCGAAGTTCACG
Organism: Thalassospira sp. UBA1131; assembly: GCF_002311515.1. Taxonomy (GTDB): domain Bacteria; phylum Pseudomonadota; class Alphaproteobacteria; order Rhodospirillales; family Thalassospiraceae; genus Thalassospira. The sequence continues at coordinate 31,386 of NZ_DCAO01000111.1, read as the reverse complement.
CAGTTCTTTTTTGTATTCACCTTTACGGCCACGCACGATCGGTGCCAGAAGGTAAAGACGCGTACCTTCCTCCATCTCCATCACGCGGTCGACCATTTGCGAAACCGTCTGACTGACAATCGGAAGTCCAGTGGCAGGCGAATAGGGGATGCCAACACGCGCCCACAACAGACGCATATAGTCATAAATTTCGGTGACGGTGCCGACGGTCGAACGCGGGTTTTTCGAGGTCGTCTTTTGTTCGATGGAAATGGCAGGTGACAGCCCGTCGATATATTCGACATCGGGCTTTTGCATTAGCTCAAGGAACTGGCGGGCATAGGCCGACAGGCTTTCGACATAGCGGCGCTGACCTTCGGCATAGATCGTATCAAAGGCCAGAGAACTTTTGCCTGATCCCGACAGACCGGTAATCACCACAAGGGAATCGCGCGGCAGTTCAACATCAATGTTCTGAAGGTTGTGTTCTTTCGCACCGCGAACCGAAATTTTCGTCAGCATGTCGGGCCTTTTGTTCCTGAATTGTTCGGAAAGTGTATAGAGGAGCCGTAAGCTATACGCAAGCGCACCCCTGACAGTTCCTGTCAGTATTTGTCAGGAGATCCGCAATTAACAACCCGACGCATGACAGAGCCACGAAAAAGCCCGCCGAATAAGACCGGCGGGCTTCATAAATCCTGTGACCGGAACGGTCAGATTTTTGATCAGGCTTAGCCTTTGGTAAC
>NZ_DCAO01000111.1:28442-30528 GCF_002311515.1 Thalassospira sp. UBA1131 | reverse complement strand
AGTTCAGCTTCGCGGATCCAGACGCGCGGGTCATACTGCTTTTTGTATGGCTGATCGGTTTCCGGGTCGACCTGATACTTGAACGCACGTGCGTTGGCTTCGACATACTCGCCAACCGGGCGGGCATAGGCGAACTGGGTATCGGTATCGATATTCATCTTGAAGCAGCCATAGCTGACAGCTTCTTCGATTTTCTCTTTTTCCGAACCGGAACCGCCGTGGAACACGAAGTCGAGCGGGCGATCACCCAGACCGTGCTTCTCAGCCACGTATTTCTGGCTTTCCAGAAGGATCTCCGGACGGAGCTTCACGTTACCCGGCTTGTAAACGCCGTGCACGTTGCCGAATGCGGCCGCGACCGAGAAGTGGCCAAGCGGCGAAAGACGACGATAAGCTTCTTCGACTTCTTCCGGGCGGGTGTAAAGGCGCGGATCGATTTCCTCAACCGAGGTATCAAGCTCATGACCGATACCGTCTTCTTCACCACCGGTGACGCCCAGTTCGATCTCAAGGCTCATCTCGATGGCGGACATCCGTTTCAGGAAGGTCTCGCAGGTCGCGAGGTTGTCTTCAACGGATTCTTCGGACAGATCCAGCATGTGGGAGCTGTAAAGTGCCTTGCCAGTTTCGGCATAGGCCTTTTCGCTCCATTTCAGCATTTCATCGACCCATGGCACAAACTTGCGGTTTGCGTGGTCGGTATGCATGACAACAGCAACACCGTAATGCTCGGCCAGAAGCTGTGCATGACGCGCAGCAGATACGGCGCCGAGAACACGGGCCGCAGCAGCGTCCTTGATGCCCTTGCCGGCAAAGAACTGTGCACCACCATTCGAAAGCTGAATGATAATGTCAGATCCGGCATTTGCAGCAGCCTCAAGGGCAGCGTTCATCGTGCTTGAAGACGTAATATTGACGGCGGGAAGGGCGTAACCGTCCTGCTTGCAGGCAGAAACGAGTTCGCGATAGGCAGCACCGGTAACAACACCGGGTTTAACGGAAGGCATGTGGGTACTCCTCCTGGGGGTCAGAGTAAAAACAGATCAGCAGCAAAATCACCTGAAGACCCTGCATACAAACTGTTACAGAGCCCAATGCATCTTCGAAATGCTGTCTCAGGTCAAGGCTTTCCGTCATAGACTTTCGGAAAATATTGCGTTTGCTCAGGCGTAACTCTCTTGCACGCCCTTGATCCAGCTTCGCGTCACATTGAACTGATCATCAAACAAAATCATATCGGCCAGATAGCCCGGTGCCAAGCGCCCCAGAATATGACCAAGCCCCAGGAACTCCGCTGGATAAAGCGACGCCATGCGAAGTGCTTCACCAAGCCCGATTTCGGCCATTTCCATGCAGTTGCGGACAGCTGAAATCATATCAAGGTCCGAACCCGCCAACGTCCCATCGGCAAGCGCGCAGCGCCCATCAATTGCGATGATTTCCTCATCACCCAGCTTGAACCGTTTATCTGCGGCACCAACCGTTGGCATGGCGTCGGTGACCAACATCATCTTGCCCTTGGCTTTGGCACGTACGGCGGTTTTGATCACAGCTGGATGGACGTGAAACCCATCCGCAATCAGGCCACACCATGTACGATCATCAGAGAGTGCTGCACCAACAACGCCCGGCTCCCGATGGGTCAGGGGGCTCATGGCATTAAACAGATGCGTGAAGCCCTGCATGCCTTCATCGATTGCCAACATGATATCGTCGTAGGTGCCCGCTGTATGTCCGGCGCAAACACGAACATCGCGGGCAACGAGCTTTGCGATGAGACCTTTATCAAGCAGTTCTGGCGCAAGGGTTACCAAAGTGCATCCATTGCGAAGCCGGGAGACGAGTTCGATTGCATCAGTTTCCATCGGCCTGATCTGGTCAGCCGAATGTACGCCACGGCGCATGAGATTGAGATACGGTCCCTCAAGGTGAATACCGACGACACCAGCTATGCCGTTATCGAGCGCGTCCTGAACGGCGGCAATCGCAGATTCCATCTTGTCCCGGGAATCGGTAATCAGGGTTGGCAGCATGGATGTCGTGCCAAACCGGCGATGCGCAGCGACCATGGTTTTAATGGTCTCAA
>NZ_DCAO01000111.1:24954-28295 GCF_002311515.1 Thalassospira sp. UBA1131 | reverse complement strand
TCGATCTTGTCATCCGTGACCAGAACAGAATGCCCGGACAGGAAGCGTGTTCCATCAAAGAGTCGGGCATTTGATATGGCAAAGTCACTCACGCCTGGGTCTCCGGTTGTTACGCATCCAAGTACGGTGGTCACAGGGTCAACCCTGTGGTCGTGGACGGTTGGGCATCGTAATTGGATGATTTGATAGCGGCAACGACCTTAACGAACAATTGTGAAGAAGTCGTCTGCACCGCTCATTTTAGCGGAGGGCCAAAATATTCGAACACGAACATTCCATACAACAAGGTTAACCGTACGCGTCGCGGGACGATCTTCATGATTTGGTCGCAAAACTTTCACTTGTCTGCAACACGTGGCGTCTGCCGCATGGCTCCGTTTCACAGTACTTCTGCTGCCTGATTGCCGGAATACTAGGCAAACACTGGATCTTTGATCCTTTCAAAGTTGCGCCCGCGATGACCTTCATAGTGAACATATAGGATGTTCACTTGATCATTTATTGGCGAGTTTTGTGTCATTTCGCCGCCCATTCGCACATCAAAAGTAAGTTTCCGAAAACTGTCACTTGAGCAAAACGGCCCTCAAGAACAAAACGAACGCCTAGCCGGTCGCCGAATTACGGGCGGCGTTCCGTGCCAAGTTTTCAATAGGGAGTTACTTGACCATGTTCCGCAAAACACTGATGGCTGCTGCTGCCGTGTTTGCCATTGGCAACACCGCACAGGCTGCAACCGAGATCACCTGGTGGCATGCAATGGACGGCGCACTTGGCGACGTTGTCAACCAGATCACCGAAGACTTCAACGCAAGCCAGGATGAATACAAACTCGTATCCATCAACAAGGGCGGCTACGAAGACACCATGACGGCCGGCATCGCAGCGTTCCGCGCGAAGAACCAGCCGAACATCATCCAGATCTTCGACGCAGGTGCTGCAACCATCATCAACGCCAAAGGCGCTGTTAAGCCGGTTCAGGATTTGCTTGAAGCAAACAACGTCAATTTCGACATCAATGATTACATCCCGGGTGTTCGTTACTTCTATGCCGACTCAGACGGCAAGATGATCGGCATGCCGTTCAACAGCTCGACCCCGCTTCTGTATTACAACAAAGAAGCGCTGGACAAAGCCGGTGTTGATGTTCCGAAAACCTGGCAGGAATTCGAAGCTGCTGCTCCGAAGCTGAAAGAAGCTGGTTACACCGCGCTTGCGCAGTCGCACAGCCCGTGGATCTTCTTCGAAAACTTCATGTCGCGTCACAACCTGCAGATGGCGACCGCCAATAACGGTTATGACAGCACCGACGTCGAAATCCTTTATAACAACGACGCTCTGAAAGATCACTGGCAGCACGTCAAGGATTGGAAAGACGCGGGTTACTATGGCTATTATGGCCGCGCATGGGGTGCGAACCAGGATGCGTTCGTGCAGCAGCAGGTCGCAATGTGGATCGGTTCTTCCGGTTCGTTTGGTGGCCTTCGCAAGTCCGCACAGTTTGACTTTGGCGCATCGACCCTTCCGTATTGGGAAGGCACCGGTGATGCACCGAAATCGACCTTTATCGGTGGTGCAGCACTGTTCGCATTCTCCGGTCACGATGCCGCACAGGATGCCGGTGTTGCCGAGTTCTTCAAATTCCTGACCAAACCGGAAACCCAGTACTACTGGCACAAAGAAACCGGTTATGTCCCGATCACCAATGCCGCCTATGAGCTGGCCAAAGAAGATGGCTACTACAAGGAAAGCCCGGACGCAGAAGTCGGTATCACCCAGCTTTCTGAAGAAGGTGGCGAGTGGACCAAGGGTTACCGTCTTGGCTTCTATGTTCAGATCCGCGAAGTGATTTATCGTGAAGTCGACAAGATCATGAACGGCGAAGAAACCGTTGATGCTGCCTTTGCGACCATCGAAGAAGAAGCAAACGGCCTGCTGAAGCGCTTTAACGATACCTACTCGAACTAATCTGCTTTTCGCCAAAGCGGGGCGGCCGATGATTTGGCCGCCCTGTTTTGCATTTTCTGATTTTGCTCTGAGGTTGCGTTCCGATGAAGCGCGTACAATTTGAACACAGCGCGGTGCCATACCTATTTATCGCACCCCAAATTCTGATTATTTCCATATTTTTCCTGTGGCCTGCGGCCCAGGCGCTGTATCAGTCGTTTCTGCTTGAAGACGCCTTTGGCATGTCGTCGCAGTTTGTCTGGTTCCGCAATTTTGAGGACGTGCTGACAAGCAGTTCGTGGACGCGATCTGCCATCTTTACCGTCGTATTTTCCGTTTTGGTCTCCGTACTTTCGATCGCGATTTCACTGTTTCTTGCAGTGCGCGCCGACGAAGTCATCCGCGGGGCAAAATCCTATAAAACGCTTCTGATGTGGGGCTATGCCATTGCGCCGCCGGTGGCGGGCCTTCTTGGCATCATGATGTTCAACCCGCTGATGGGAGACCTCTATAAGGCCTTCAACAGTTTCGGGTTTGAATTCAACCATATCGAAAACGCCAATGACGCGGCCTTCATCGTCATTCTGATCGCGGTCTGGAAACAGGTCAGTGTGAACTTCATCTTCTTCCTCTCAGGCCTACAGGGGATTCCGAAGTCGGTTCAGGAAGCAGCGACCCTTGATTGCAAGAGTCCCGAGCGTCGTTTCTGGACCATCACATTCCCGCTTTTGGCACCGACCACATTCTTCCTGCTGGTGATCAACCTGACTTACGCCTTTTTCGAGACGTTCGGCATTATCGATGTTTCGACCAAAGGTGCCCCGGGTGGCTCAACCGCGACCCTTGTTTACAAGGTGTATGTCGATGGCTTCCTTGGCGCGGATATGGGCGGCAGTGCCGCTCAGTCAGTCTTGCTGATGATCATGGTCAGTGTCCTGACCGTTTTCCAGTTCCGCTTTATCGAACGCAAAGTGCATTATTAGGGGGAACGTCATCATGTATCAGTCCAAATGGCGTATTTTTACCAACCACACCATTCTGGTGCTTGGCTCACTTTTCATGATCCTTCCGGTCTGGATCGCCTTTGCGTCATCAACCCACACCCGCGAGTATATCTTCCAGAATGGCCTGCAATTCTTGCCAGGTGGCGAGTTCTTCACCAATTACGGCGCGATCCTGTTTGATGCAGAGGCGACAAAGGGCAGGGTGACGGCGCTTGAGATGCTGTTTAACAGCATGGTGCTTGGCCTTGGCTTTGCGATCGGCAAGGTCATCATTTCGATGATGGCGGCCTATGCGATTGTCTATTTCCGCTTCAAGCTGGCTGTGCCGCTGTTCTGGATTATTTTCTCAACACTTCTGTTGCCGCTCGAAGTGCGCATCGTGCCGTCCTATGA
>NZ_DCAO01000111.1:15480-24779 GCF_002311515.1 Thalassospira sp. UBA1131 | reverse complement strand
CTTCTTGAAGCAGCAAGGCTGGACGGGGCAGGGCCGATCAGGTTCTTCATCGACATTCTGGTTCCCCTGTCGGTGACCATGATTGCTGCGATCTTCATCATCATGTTTGTGGTTGGCTGGAACCAGTATCTTTGGCCGCTGCTGATGACCACCGATGATCAGCTCTACACCATCGTGATCGGGATCAAGCAGGTCTACAATTCGCTCTATGAGGGCGGACAGATACCTCAGTTCCCCAAGGCATTCGCACTGACAATCATGGCATCGGTTCCGCCCGTACTGGTGGTGGTCATCTTCCAGCGCATGTTCGTCAAGGGTCTGGTTGAGACGGAAAAATAACCCGGTCCTCCCTGATCTCTGAATTGAAAATAATTGATCCGAATACAGGATAACCAAGATGGCAACTGTTACGCTTAATCAGGCCCAGAAAACCTACCCGAACGGCTTCAAGGCCATTCACGGCATTGACCTTAAAATCGAGCACGGCGAGTTCACGGTTCTTGTCGGGCCGTCTGGCTGTGGCAAATCGACACTGCTGCGCATGATTGCAGGTCTGGAAGGGATTTCGGATGGCGAAATCATCATTGATGACAAAGTCGTCAACACAGTGGCACCCGCAGATCGCGATATCGCCATGGTGTTCCAGAACTACGCGCTTTATCCGCACATGAACAACTACGACAACATGGCCTATGGCCTAAAAAACCGTGGGTACAGCAAGGCGGAAATTGATGCCAAGGTCCGCGAAGCCGCCCGCATTCTTCAGCTGGAAGATCATCTTGAGCGTAAACCGCGCCAATTATCTGGCGGTCAGCGCCAGCGCGTTGCCATGGGTCGTGCGATTGTCCGCCAACCGAAGGTCTTCCTGTTTGACGAACCGCTTTCAAACCTTGATGCCAAATTGCGTGTCGATATGCGCCTTGAAATCAAGAACCTGCAACAGCGGCTTGGTATCACGTCGGTCTATGTCACCCACGATCAGGTCGAAGCCATGACCCTTGCCGATCGTCTGATCGTCATGAATGGCGGCGTTGCGGAGCAGATCGGAACCCCGATTGATATCTACGAGAAGCCTGCCAGCCAGTTTGTCGCAGGTTTCATCGGTTCGCCCGCGATGAATTTCCTCAAGGGCAAGGTTTCTGATGACAAGAAACACGTCACGGTGGGCGACGGTGTGATGCTTGATCTTGATCATGTCGTCGAGGCCGGTCGTGAAGTCACGGTCGGTATTCGCCCGGAACATCTGGAACTTCTCAAAGACGGGGAAGGGCGGATTAATGCCGGTGTGCGCATGGTGGAGTCTCTTGGCGCAGAAACGCTGGCTTATCTCGATTTCGGGGCCAATGCGGACAATGTCACGTTGCGTTTGCAGGGAACACACAAGTTCGATAAGGGTGAAAAATTAAGCCTTTCGGTTCCGGCGTCGAAAATCCATCTATTTGATATCGAAAGCGGTCAGCGCATCTGATTAAACCAGATCAGCGAACATCAAACGCCTCTGACAAATTCAGACTGTCAGAGGCGTTTTTGTTTTCGGATTGGGGCACTTTACCCTTGTCTCGCACAGGGTGAACGGGGTAGTTCCTATGCGCGAAAGTTAAGGGAGTTCGATGTGCAGACCGACCAGAAAAAGGCGCTTTACGAAGAAGCGCAAAAAGAGCTGATAAGCATCACCGAAGGCGAAACCAACGTTCCCGCCCTGATGGCGACCGTATCGTGCGTCTTATCGCAAAAGTTCGACTATTACTTCTGGACTGGCTTCTATAATGTTGATCCGGAAAAGGAAAACGAACTTGTCGTCGGGCCTTATCAGGGAACACTTGGCTGTCTTCGTATCCCGTTTGGTCGCGGTGTTTGTGGTGCAGCCGCATCAACCCGCGAAACGCAGGTGGTCGCGGACGTTCATGCTTTTCCTGGTCATATTGCATGCGACAGCCGGACCAATTCCGAGATTGTCGTGCCGGTGATCAATGCGGATGGACAGTTGATCGCCGTGCTTGACGTCGATAGTGTCGAGCACAATTCGTTCGATGAAACGGATCGCATTGCACTTGAAACTTTAATGCAGCGCATTTTTGCGCAATGATAACCCACAAGTCCCGACCAATCGGGACAGCGGACAACACAAACTTTGGAAGATAACCCATGGCTGGCAGTGTCAATAAAGTCATTCTCGTCGGGAACCTTGGCCGCGATCCTGAAATCCGGTTCACCCAGGCTGGCAAAAAGATCGCCAATTTCAGCATCGCAACCTCCGAACAATGGCGTGACCGTCAGTCCGGTGAGCGCCGCGAGCGCACCGAATGGCATCGCATCGTTGTTTTCAACGAAGGCCTTGCCGATGTCGTTGAGCGCTTTGTGAAAAAAGGCAGCAAGCTTTACATCGAAGGCCAGCTTCGTACCCGCAAATGGCAGGGGCAGGATGGCAAAGACAACTACACCACCGAAGTTGTTCTTGAAGGCTTCAACTCCAACCTGACCATGCTTGATAACCGCGGCGAAGGCGGCGGCATGGGTGGCGGTTCATCTTCTGGTGGTGGCTATGGCGGCGGCCAGGATAGTGGTGGCGGCTACGGTGGCGGTTCTGACGCTGGTTGGGGCAATGGTGGTTCTTCCGGTGGTGGATCCGCACCGGCTGGTGCCCCGGACCTCGATGACGAGATCCCGTTCTAAGCAATCGCTTAATGATATCGATCTAAAATCCCTCCGAAACGCTGGTTGTTTTGGGGGGATTTGTTTTTGTGAGATTGTTCGTGCAGCTATCCCGACGCGTCCATCACAAAATCACCTGAAGTTGGTCTACAAGACTATAAACAAGCGATAAAATCTGATTTAAGAACGAAAACTCAGCCAATCGCGAAACAAGGAAGACCTGTTGACCGGTCCAATATTTGGAACCCCGCGTGTGGGGCAAAGCTATAACGTACAGGACTGTGTCTATGCCGTGATCAAACGCGAAAACGGCGATGTTGCCGTTGCGCGCACCCCAAAGGGTATTGTTCTTCTTGGCGGCGGCGTTGAAAACGGTGAAAGCGAACAGGACGCGCTTTGTCGTGAGGCTTATGAAGAATCGGGTTATCGGGCGCGCATCATCTCTCGGCTCGGTTTTGCGTCACAGTATGTCAATAACCCGGCCAAGGACCGATACCGCCTGAAGCGCGCAACCTTTTTCCTGTGCGAATTAACTGAAAAGCTTGGTCCGCCGGTCGATCAAGATCACGAACTGGTCTGGATGCCATATAAAGAAGCCCATGCAAACTTACTTCGGCCATTTCATCAATGGGCACTGGAATTTGTGGGCTAGCCGCAGCATTTTTTGAATTTTTTGCCGGATCCACATGGGCAGGGATCATTTCGACCGGCTTTGGCTTTGACAGGTGACGCGTTGATTTGGCTCACGCCCGGAAATATCCCGTCAACATAGAACCACTTGCCGTCACGACGTTCGAAATTGGATCGCTCGTGCAGTTGGTGTTGTTTGCCGTTCTCTTCAAAATGGGCAACGAATTCCACGATTCCGGTTTGATCAAGAATACCGCCAGCAACGCATTCAATGATGTCCAATCCAGTCCAGCGCGTTGTGTCCTGCGCAATACTTTCTGCATCAAAGCCGGAACGATTTTCCTCTGCAAGCGTTGATAATAGGTAGTTCCCATTGCGCAGCACGAAGGCAGAGTAGCGTGATTGCATCAATTTTTCGGCCGTTTCGGCACTTGCCGTCCCGGAATGATACTTCCCACAGCAGACGCCGTAATGTTTCAGGCTGCCACAGGGGCATAAAGTGTCTGCTGGCAAGGCTGGCATGATGAACTCCGGTCAAATGGCATTTTGAAATCACCATACAGCAGGGGCCACTGGCACGCCACTTTGCCAAGCCCCGGAATTTCGCCTTGAACCTTCACACATGCACAAATTGCCTTTGTTTCGCCGTATATCGATCCTAGCGTGAAGGATCGGCATTTTACTTACCCGACTGTTTTTGTCGGTTATAATTGCTAGGATGCTGATATTGAGTGATTAATATAACTGAAACACTGGTCAGAAGTTCTTGACGAATTTGGTCGGGTTTAGATATATTAATAAATGCGGGTGGGGGCCCATAGGCACCGCCGGATCAACGTCCGGCCAATTGGCGGACATGTAAATTGTCGATTTGCTTCGAGTAAGGATGAGACACGATGAATGAACTTCTTATTTGCGTCTACTGTCCTCTTCCATAGGTGACCTTGGAATGAGTTACGACCGGACCACGCTTCTTTTCTGACAAAATCCGGTCGTCCACGTGAATTAATTCACAACCGATAGTGTTTGCGCGTCATCTAGCTTCTGACGGACTCCGTATTAAGAATAGATGCCGACGTGCAAACCTCTCAGGAGGACATAGAATGAGCGCCATTAAATTACCTGCTGTTTCCCAGGAAGAGGGTTTCTCGGGCTATCTCCGTGAAGTCTGGAAATTCCCGATGCTTACGGCGGACGAAGAATACATGCTGGCCCATCGTTATCAGGACCATGATGACACCGAGGCCGCCCACAAACTTGTTACCAGTCACTTGCGTCTTGTTGCCAAAATCGCGTTTGGTTATCGCGGTTACGGCCTGCCGATGGCGGACCTTGTCGCAGAGGGCAATACCGGCCTGATGCGTGCCGTGCAGAAGTTCGATCCGGAACGTGGTTTCCGCCTGTCGACCTATGCGATGTGGTGGATCCGTGCTGCGGTGACTGAATACATCCTGCAAAGCTGGTCGATGGTCAAACTCGGCACCATGGCAGCGCAGAAGAAACTGTTCTTCAGCCTGCGTAAAGCCAAGCGTCAGCTTAATATTTATGACAATGGCGAACTTTCGCCAGAGGAAGCTGATCAGGTTGCCGAAAAACTTGGTGTGACCGGCCGTGAGGCGCTTGAAATGAACCGCCGTCTTGCGGCGCGCGATTTCTCGCTCAACACGCCGATGCCGAAAGACGAGGGGATGGAATATCTTGATACCCTGTCGTCTGACGCACCGAGTCCGGAAGCACTGGTTGCCGATGCCGAAGAACGTGTTCTTCACAACGGCATGCTGAAAAATGCACTTGGCGAATTGCCTGAACGTGAACAGGAAATCATCAAGGCCCGTTTCCTCAGCGATGATCCGATCACGCTGGAAAAGCTTGGTGAACGTTTTGGCGTCAGCCGTGAGCGCGTCCGACAGCTTGAAGCACGCGCGTTCAAGAAAATTCAGGAAAGCGTCCTGACGCAGCATTCAGCAGCGTAACAAAGATTAAATAGACCAAATCAAAAGGCGGCATCCTAATGGGTGCCGCCTTTTTTCTCATTCCGTTGATCTTGCTGAGATTGTCAGTGGTTCATCCGGATGAGAGCACATCACGTGATTTCGCAATAACTTCAATGGTCTTGTTCCAAAGCGCGTATTTGGTCACTTCCTTGACGCTGACCCACTTGGCGTCAGCCGCATCACCGCCAAGTGTGATATCAGGATTAAGCGCCACCGCGACAAAATCAATCAGCGTGTAGTGATATTCGACCTTGTCGTCATCATTGGTGGAAATCATGTCCACGGCGTCGACCAGGATCGGGCTTGAGATTTTGACGCCGGTTTCTTCCAGAACTTCGCGGCAAACAGCATCGCGCACCGTTTCGCCCAGCTCCTGCGCACCGCCCGGAAGGCTCCATGTGCCGGCATGCGGTTCCTTGCCCCGCTGGATCAAAAGAACATGGTCCTTGTGCCAGACAACGGCACCAACACCGACAAGAGGACGCGGCAAAAAGGTTCGCTGATCAAGTTCAGTAATCGTCATCGTCTTCTTCCAAATCATCGTCCGGGTCAGGGACCTCATGTACGACCTTGCCGGTCATTTCTCGGGCCCGAATACCGGGTGTTCCAAGAAACTGTTCTTCTGACTCAGGATGGAGTGACATCACAAAATCTTTCGATGGCGCGTCACCGATAGCGAACTGCCGCGCGGTATCGTAGTCAGGGGCACGTACCTTGGCCGTCTTTATCCCGACCGAACCGTCATCATCGTAAATATATTCAACAATCCAGACCTGCAAAACGTCTCCACAACAATTCTGATCTGCAAATTACGGTTTGTTGGTTGCACCGCAAACTTGAATACTGCTATCACTTTAATAAGCGGGAATAACCCGGCTTTAAGTCCCAGCTTTGCCATATTCTCACGTACAATGACCAAAAGCCAAAGACTAATCTCAAGTTTCGGCTTTTGACATTTGGCTCTTCTGCACAGGTGCTCAATGAACGCCAAGCGCGACGATAACGATGATCCGGAAAACAAAGGTTCGGAGCACGTCCTCCCAAGCCCAGGTATGTTTGCCCGGATAAGAGCCTATTTCCTTACTGGTGTGCTGGTCAGCGCACCTCTTGCGATTACCTTCGGGCTTGCCTGGTGGTTTATTGAATTCGTCGACAGCAAGGTCATTCCGCTGATCCCGGCGCACTACAATCCGGAATCTTATCTTCCCGTCGGTTATCAGGAATACGGGATCCCCGGATTTGGCCTGTTGGTCATTATCGTTTTCATCACCGTGGTTGGCTGGTTCACGACCAACTTTGCCGGTCGGGCATTAATTAAGCTTTACGAGCGGATTCTTGGCCGTATTCCGGCGGTACGCAGCATTTATGGTGCCGTTAAACAGATCCTCGAAACGGTTCTGGCCAACCAGTCGAATGCTTTTCGTCAGGCGGTTCTTCTGGAATATCCGCGCCGCGGGATGTGGGCGATTGGCTTTATCACCGGCGAGACCACAGGTGAGGTGCAAAACCTGACAGAAGACAAGGTCATCAACATCTTCCTGCCGACCACGCCAAACCCGACATCGGGCTTTTTGCTGTTCGTTCCGCGCCGGGATGTTGTCATCCTTGATATGACGGTCGAAGAGGCCATTAAAATGGTAATGTCAGGCGGTATCGTAACCCCGCCGGATCGTCGCCCTGCAGAACAACGCAATCATCCGCAGGTCGCCGCCAAGACCTACGAGGATGTCGATACGTTGCGTGAAAAGGAAAATGTTCCGATTCTGGTATCACGTGACATTCCGGCCCGGATGGAAACATCCAAAACGTCCGAGCCGAAGTCAAAAGACGGTAAAACGCCCGAAGACGCTTGATCCCATTACCTCTAATGGTTTGAAATTTAAAAGGGCGCATCCAACTGGTGCGCCCTTCGTCTTTGTTATCCGGAACGGAAATATCGAACCGCTTCGTCGCGTTCAAACAGATACAACAACAAACGCAACGCATCGCCGCGCGCCTTCTGCAGATCGGGGTCGCGATCGACGATCAGGCGCGCATCATCGCGCGCAATCGCCAGCAAATCACCATGTAGCTCAAGATTGGCCAGCCGATATTCCTGAAGGCCGCTTTGACGGGTGCCAAGAACCTCGCCCGCACCGCGAAGTTTCAGGTCTTCTTCGGCAATGATGAAGCCGTCCTCGGTTTCGCGCATGATCTTGAGGCGCGCCTTGGACACCTGTCCAAGCGGGCTGCCATACAGCAACAAACAGGTCGATGCCGCATCCCCACGGCCAATCCGCCCGCGAAGCTGATGAAGCTGTGCGAGGCCAAAGCGTTCAGCATGTTCAATCACCATGATCGTTGCTTCGGGCACATTCACCCCGACCTCGATCACAGTGGTTGCAACAAGGATGGATGTATCGCCATGGGCGAACTTTTCCATCACCTCGTCCTTTTCCTTGCCCTTCATCTTGCCATGGACAAGGCCAACACGATCCTGACCAAACAGTTCTGCCAGCACCCGGTACCGTTCATCGGCGGCTTGCAGGTCAAGAACCTCGGAATCCTCGACCAATGGACAGACCCAATAAATCTTGGTGCCGCTGCGCATCGCACGCCCGATGCCGGAAATGACATCATCCACCTTGTCGATCGGCAGTACGCGCGTATCAACCGGCTTGCGCCCCGGTGGTTTTTCATCCAGCCGCGAAACTTCCATATCTCCAAACGCTGTCAGGGTCAGGGTCCGCGGTATCGGTGTTGCCGTCATCACCAGGACATCAACCGCCTGACCTTTGCCAGCCAGCATAAGGCGCTGGTGCACGCCAAAGCGATGCTGTTCATCGACAACCGCGAAGGCAAGATCGTGGAACATCACATCATCCTGAAACAGGGCGTGCGTTCCGACCGCAATCTGGACGTCCCCATTGGCAAAGCCTTCAAGCGCGTTTTTGCGCGACTTGCCTTTATCGCGGCCTGTCAGAATGGCGCATTTGATCCCGATTTTCTCCAGAAGCGGCGAAATGGTCTCGAAATGCTGGCGGGCAAGGATCTCAGTCGGCGCCATAAGGGCGGCCTGACGTCCGCATTCAACGGCATTTAACATCGCCATCAATGCGACCACGGTCTTGCCCGAGCCAACGTCGCCCTGCAACAGGCGGAGCATGCGGCCTTCGCTAGCCATATCGTCATAGATATCGCCAAGTGCGCGTTGCTGCGCACCGGTCATGGCAAAGGGTAGGTGGTCACCAAGTGCTGCACGCAGGCGACCATCCCCCTTGGTCACACGCCCGCCAAGCTTGCGCATCTTTGCCCGGATCAATGTCAGGGCCAGTTGATTGGCCAGCAACTCGTCATAGGCAAGCCGCTTGCGGGCTGGATGATCGGGTGACAGGTCAGTTTCATCCTGTGGATTGTGGATGGTGTAGAGTGCGGTTTTCAAATCGGGCCATTTATGGCGCGCAACCAGTGCCGGGTCATGCCATTCTGGCAAATCGGGAAGCGTTTCAAGCGCACCGCGCACAGCCTTGGTCAGCGTCTTGCCCGTAACACCGGCCGACATCGGATAGATCGGCTCGACCGTCTGGATTTCAGAACGTTCTGCCTCTGTGCCAATCCGGTCGGGGTGGGTGATCTGATATTCCCCGCGATAATGGTCAATCTTGCCCGAAACAATCCGCTTCTCACCAACCGGCAAAACGTCATTGAGGTACTTGGCCCGCGCATTGAAAAACGCCAAAACAAGCGTACCGCTTTGCGTTTTGCAGATCACGCGATAGGGTCGACGACGATTGGGGGCGGGCTCATGGCGTTCGACCCAGACATCCACGGTGACGACCGACCCGTCGATGGTGTCGGAAAGATCCGGCGAAAACCGGCGATCAATAATGCCCGATGGCAAATGCCAAAGCAGATCGGCGACATGTTCCCCGCCAATCAGGCGCGCTACCAACGGCTTTAAGCGCGGACCGATACCGGCCAGCGTGTCGATTTCAGCAAAAAGCGGGAACAGAATTTCCGGGCGCATGTCGGTTTTCGTTGAAA
>NZ_DCAO01000111.1:8314-15393 GCF_002311515.1 Thalassospira sp. UBA1131 | reverse complement strand
TCAAGTCATCATTTGATACAAAATGACCCGATCACGGCATGGACCCGTAGGAGATTTTGCCGTACAAACCATGCCACAGAACAGGCTGCAGTGGCCTCCCGCAAGGCGCTGCACAGGAAGTCAGGAGATCGAAGAATGACCGACACCGTATCGGACCTTGAAATGCGCCGTAAAAAGCTGCTGTTCCGTGGAAGCCATCGTGGCACCAAGGAGAACGATATCCTGATGGGGCGTTTCATGGACAGGCATCTGGCGACCCTGACGGCAGAACAACTTGATAGATTTGAAATCCTGATCAACGAAGTACCGGATGCCGATTTCTTCAAATGGGCAACCGGCAAGGAAGCGGCACCTGCACAGTATGACACGGATGTCCTGCGCATGATCCGGGACCTGAGCAACGCCTGACAATACATTGAACAAACTCAAAGAAATCATATCGACCAATGGTCGCAAACGGGTAGGCGGTGTGCCGGAAGGCGCAGACGCCCTGATCCTGCGTGAACTGCTTGATAGTGCGGGCAAGAACAAGACCGTTCTTCACGTCGCACGCGATGACAAGCGCATGGCCCAACTGGCGGAGGCATTGCAATTCTTCGCCGGTGAAATCGAAGTCCTGACGCTGCCGGCGTGGGATTGCCTGCCTTATGACCGTGTTTCACCGATTTCGGAAGTCACCGCACGGCGCGTCGAAACGCTGACAACCCTTGCCGACAGCAAGGAGTCCGCAGCTGGCAATGGCCGTATCGTCCTGACAACCGCCGCCGCGGCAATGCAGCGTGTCCCGACCGTCGATGTCATGCGCAAAGGCAAGCTGGCGTTCAAGGCTGGCAGTGAATACGACCGCGCAGAGCTGACCGCCTATTTCGAGCGAATGGGCTACAACCGCGCGGAACAGGTGATGGAACCGGGCGACTACGCCGTTCGTGGTGATATTGTCGATATCTTTGCCCCGGGCATGAAGGAACCGGTTCGGCTTGATTTCTTTGGCGATGAGATCGAAAGCATCCGTCGCTTTGATGTCGAAACCCAGCGCACTGTCGGCAAGGTTAAGGAAATTTCCCTGTTGCCCGTGGGCGAAGTCTATCTTGACCCGGATAGCATTTCGCGGTTCCGAAGCAGCTATCGCGAGCTGTTTGGCGCGGTATCGCAGACCGATCCACTTTATGAATCTATTTCCAACGGCCTGAAGTATGGCGGGATGGAGCATTGGCTGCCGCTGTTTCATGACGGGTTGGATACGATATTCGCCTATGTGCCCGAAACCATCGTCAGCCTTGATTATCAATATGGCGAGGTCATCGAAAACCGGCTTGAGATGATCGATGATTATTATCAGGCACGCCTTAATATCAAGGGCGGCGGGCTATCGGGTGACAACGTCTATAAACCGGTGCCGCCAGAACGGCTTTACCTTGATCAGGCAGAGTTTGACCGCATGCTGTCAGACCGCCCGGTTCTGGAATTCTCGCCCTATTACGATGATGAAAATCCCGATCGCGGTATTTACGATCTTGGTGCGCGGGCAGGGCGTGATTTTGGCGATGTGCGTGCGCGTGCGGACGTCAATCTGTATGACGAACTGCGTGATTTCATCACCACACAGCGAGGCAAGGAAAATCAGGTTGTTATCGCGGCCTATTCCGATGGATCGCGTGATCGCATCGTGTCATTGCTGCGCGAACATGGCGTCGGCAAAGTCGTTACCTGCGAATGCTGGGAAGACGTGACCGACGATCTGACCTTTGAGCATGTCGGCGTCGTGATCCTCGATATCGAACGTGGTTTCCGGCGTAAAGGCCTTTGGCTTGTTACCGAACAGGATATCCTTGGCGACCGCATGAGCCGCCCGGGTGGACGCCGTCGCAAGGCAGACAATTTCCTGCGTGAAGCGTCCGAGATTTCCGAAGGCGACCTTGTTGTCCACCTTGAACACGGTATCGGGCGCTATTTGGGCCTGAAAACCGTGACGGCAGGTGGCGCCCCGCATGACTGTCTTGAACTTGAATATGATGGCGGCGACAAACTCTTTGTGCCGGTCGAAAATATCGAGGTCCTGTCGCGATATGGTTCGGACGAGGGCATCTCGATCCTTGATAAGCTGGGCGGTGTTGCCTGGCAGGCCCGTAAGGCCAAGCTGCGCGAACGCATCCGTGACATGGCAGGCAAGCTGATCAAGGTTGCCGCTGAACGTCATCTGCGCAAGGGCGCCATGCTTCAAGCACCTGAGGGCGCCTATGACGAGTTCTGCGCCGGCTTCCCGTTTGCCGAGACCGAGGATCAGGCACGCGCGATCCGCGATACCCTTGATGACCTGTCGGCTGGCAAGCCGATGGATCGTCTCGTTTGCGGCGATGTCGGCTTTGGCAAGACGGAGGTCGCCATGCGCGCCGCCTTTGCCGCCGTCATGTCGGGCAAACAGGTGGCCGTGGTGGCGCCGACAACACTTCTTTGCCGTCAGCATTACCTGAATTTCAAGGAGCGCTTTGAAGGCCTGCCGGTTCGGGTTGAACAGCTGTCGCGCCTTGTCACCGGCAAGAACGCCAAACTGGTCAAGGAGAACCTAGAAAGCGGCCATGTCGATATCGTCTGTGGCACCCATGCGCTTCTGGGGACGGGCGTGCACTTCAAGGACCTTGGCCTTCTGATCGTTGACGAGGAACAGCATTTCGGCGTCAAGCACAAGGAACGCCTCAAGGAACTGAAATCCGATGTGCATGTCCTGACCCTGACCGCGACGCCAATCCCGCGGACCTTGCAACTGGCCCTGACCGGGGTAAAGGAACTTTCGATCATTGCCACACCGCCGGTCGACCGTTTGGCGGTCCGGACCTATATCACGCCATATGACCCGGTTGTCGTGCGCGAGGCCATCTTGCGCGAACGCCACCGTGGTGGTCAGATTTTCTATGTTTGCCCAAGGGTCAATGAACTCGACCGGGTTGCCAAGGAACTTCAAAATCTTGTACCGGAAATCAAGTTTGACGTGGCACACGGCCAGATGGGCGCGCGTGACCTTGAACAGGTCATGACCGATTTCACCGACCGTAAGTTTGATCTGCTGCTCGCGACCAACATTATTGAGTCGGGTATTGATGTTCCAAACGCCAACACGATGATCATTCACCGGTCCGACATGTTCGGCTTGGCTCAGCTTTATCAGTTGCGTGGCCGTATTGGACGTTCCAAACAGCGTGCCTATGCCTATCTGACCTTGCCAAATGGCAAGAAACTGACGGCAACAGCGCTTAAGCGACTGGAAGTCATGCAGACCCTTGATAGTCTGGGTGCTGGGTTCAATCTGGCGAGCCACGATCTTGATATTCGCGGGGCAGGCAACCTGCTTGGTGAAGAACAATCGGGCCATATCAAGGAAGTCGGGATCGAGCTTTATCAACAGATGATCGAAGAAGCCGTGGCAGAAGCCAAGGGCGAGATCGATGCATCCGAAGAGGCAAGTTTCGTCCCGCAGATCAATATCGGCATGCCGGTTCTGATCCCGGATCGTTACGTGCCGGATCTTGGTGTGCGGCTTGGTCTTTATCGCCGTATTTCCGAATTGCGATCGCGTGAAGAGGTCGACCAGTTTGCCGCCGAAATGATTGACCGGTTTGGCAAATTGCCCAAGGAAGTCGAAAACCTTCTGGATGTGGTCACCATCAAACAATGGTGTCGGGTTGCCAATATCGAGAAGCTTGATGCGGGCCCGAAAGGGGCACTCATCACGCTTCGGAATAACGAGTTCCCGAACCCGGCCGGTTTGATCGGCTTTATCCAGCAACAGGTTGGCGTCGCCCGCCTGCGACCGGATCACAAGATCGTCTATTCCGCCGGCTGGGATGGCCCGACCGACCGGCTTGAAGGCCTCAAACGATTGATGAAACGGCTTTCGGATATCGCAGGAAACGCATAAAGAAAAGGCGGGTAACAGATTGTTATCCCGCCTTTTTTTTCAATTCTCAATGGGCTCTTGCTTAGACCGGAATTTCTTCCTGTCTCGCCAGTCGGATCATACGCTGAAGGATATCGGGTTCCTGTGCGCCCGAAAGGGCATGGCGGCTGTTAAACAGGAAGCACGGTACACCGGTTACACCCATCTGATGCGCGACCCGGTTTTCCTGACTGACAAATTCCCGGTCCATGTCACCCGCAAGATATTCCAGAATTTCGTTTCTGTCTTCGCCATGGCGAACTGCGATGTCGGCCAGAAGTTCATGATTGCCGATATCCTGACCTTCAAGGAAATAGGCCACGAACAGATCTTCGACCAAATCATTGCCAACCGCTGGCCGTTCTGCGCACACCTTGTAGATCAGGCGATGAGAGTCCGTTGAATCTGGCGTCACGTTAATCAGATCAAACCTGAACGGGATACCGACCGCAGCCCCGGCATCCTCGATCGCCTTGTAAACCCGTTCGGCACTTTCGCTTCCGCCGAACTTTGCGGATAGATAAAGTTTGCGATCAATGCCGCCACTCGGCATATCCGGGTTAAGCAGGAAAGGGCGCCAGTGAATGATCAGGTTATCAAGCTTTTCGCGTGACAACGCTTTTTCAAGGCGCTTCTTGCCGATATAGCACCACGGACAAATCGTATCGACAATCGCCTCGATCCTGATCGGCGAATTTGATGCTTCACTTTGTCCGAACTGCCAATTCATTGCACTTTATCCATTCAAGAAAGACGTTCCCGTCGCCAGCGGCGCAATCCCAAGATGGTCGGCAACCGTTTGCCCGATATCGGCAAAGGTTTCGCGCATCCCGAATGGTCCTGGCGCAATCGCCGGTCCAAAGGCAAGGATCGGCACAAATTCGCGTGTATGGTCATTGCCGCGCCAGGTCGGGTCACACCCGTGATCGGCGGTAACGATCACCAGATCTCCAGGCTTTAACGCGGCGCGCAGTTCCGGAATTCGTTGATCAAATTCCTCAAGCGCGTTTGCATACCCGGCGACATCACGACGGTGACCGAATTCCATGTCGAAGTCCACCAGGTTGGTGAACACAATGCTGTTATCCGGGGCTTCGTCGATTTCTTTCATCATGGCATCAAACAGCGCCATATTCCCGGACGCTTTAACCTTTTTGGCAATCCCGCGATGGGCATAGATATCGGCGATTTTACCGACCGAAATCACCTTACCACCCGATTTGCTGAACAGATCAAGCAGGGTTGGTTTATGGGGCGGAACGGCAAGATCACGACGGTTTGACGTCCGCTTGAAATCAGCAGGCGTTTCACCAAGGAACGGACGGGCAATTACACGCCCGATATTATAGGGTTCAACCAGTTTGAAGGCGATTTCACAGACATCATACAGGCGATCGAGGCCAAAATGCTCCTCGTGGGCAGCAATCTGAAACACGCTGTCGGCCGAGGTATAACAAATCGGTTTTCCGGTTTTGATATGCTCTTCGCCAAGCTCTGCGATGATGGCCGTGCCCGAGGCATGGCAGTTACCAAGAATGCCCGGCAATTTAGCCTGTTCGATCAGGGCATCGGTCAGTTCCGCCGGGAATGTCGGGACGGTCAGGGGAAAATAACCCCAATCGAAATCCACCGGCACACCGGCAATTTCCCAATGGCCGCTTGGCGTATCCTTGCCGCGCGATAGTTCCTTGGCATGGCCAAATGCGCCGATCATTGCACCGCCATGATCAAGACCGGGCGGGACACGACCTGTGGCATCCTTGGCAGCCTCGCCAAGACCAAGTGCCACCATGTTCGGCACATTCAGGGGACCACTGCGCTTGTCGCTATCGGCAAGGCCTTTGGCGCATTGTTCTGCGATGTGGCCAAGGGTATCAGAGCCCTGATCACCGAATTTTGCCGCGTCCGGTGCCGAACCGATCCCGAAACTGTCCGCCACGATAATGATGGCACGTGCCATTGATGTCTTCCTTCAAACCTTATCCGGGCAATGCGATGCCCAGCAGATAGTCATAAATTCTAGTAGTTGCCAGTCGCAGCCGGTGCATCACCCGGTTTCGTGCCACAGGTTTCAAGCAACGCGGTCAAAACGCCACTTGCCCCGAAACGGAAGGTTTCCGGCTTTGCCCAGCCTTCGCCCATGATGTGATCGGCAATCGCAAGATAAAGGGCGGCGTCCTCGGTGGACTTAACTCCGCCAGATGCCTTGAAGCCGGCATCAATACCATCCTCGTCGCGGGCATCGCGAATGGCCGTAAGCATTGCAACCGCGGCTTCGGGCGTTGCGCCGACAGACACCTTGCCGGTCGATGTCTTGACGAAATTTGCACCATGCTTGATGGCAACCCGGGCGGCGTCGTAAAGTTTGCCAAGATCATCAAACTCGCCGCTTTCAAGGATGACCTTCATGGTGGTCATCGTTCCGCAGGCCGTGCGCGTGGCATCGACAACATCCGTTGCGGTCGCGACATCGCCTTCAAGAAATGCCTTGTAGGGGAAGACAAGATCGATCTCGTCTGCGCCCTTGGAAACGCAATTTGCGGTCTCGTCGGCAACACGCTGGGCATTGGTGCCGCCTTCGGGGAAGTTCACCACGGTTGCGGTTTTCACACCTGACTGGCCCAGTGTCCGCCACGAGGTTTCGATAAACGGGGCATAGACGCAAACAGCTGCTGTGTTTCCCTCAGGCGTTTGCGCGCGTTTGCACAGGGCTTCGATGACCTGTTCATTGTCATCATCATTCAGGCTGGTCAAATCCAGAACAGAAATCGCACGGCGTGCCGTCTCGGCATCTGGCACGGCCTTGTTCTTGGCAACTGAAATGACTTCTGAAACAGTTTTCGGATCGAACATCAAACATTCCTTGCAACGCGCTATGCGCGGTTCGTCAATATCGGCAAAATCGGTGACCATCTGGCCCGAATGAGAAAGACGGATCAACGACGGCCTGAAGGGTATCCAACCTTCATTCGGCAATCAATCGATCCGTCTCAAAATACAGTTTCAATCAGAACGCGGAAACGTCAAAGGCCCGCTATTTCGACAGCAGAAGCTGACCTTCACGTCCTTCAAGCGGTTTGTCACCCGCGACCGAGCACAGATATCCGCCCGGAACGATAAGCCGAATACCGATGCGGGAATACAGCAC
>NZ_DCAO01000111.1:3327-8275 GCF_002311515.1 Thalassospira sp. UBA1131 | reverse complement strand
AGCTCCTGACCGGCTTTGACTTTTGCGCCAGCATCAACCGCGAAAACAACCATGCCACCATGTGACGCCATCACGCGATCCACACCGGCAAGCGGGGTGGCATCACATTTGGCGTCCGGCAGTGGGCCCGGATCACCTGCAATCAGGCCACGGCGCTGCAGGAACTTGAACAGATTGGCGGCGTCTGCGATTGCGTACTCATCATAGACATCGCGATCACCACGCAGCTCGATCGTGGTGGCCAGTGTCGCCATCGGGATCGGGAATTTGTCGCCATAGGCACGGCGAAGTTCGACCCAGGGGCGGCTGAATGCCTCGTCAAACGGGTTGTCACCACTGATTTCTGCAATCAGGCTGCACTCTGATCCGATCTGTGCCGAAAGATCCGCGGCATCCGGCCAGTTATGGTCGCTGATGTAAAGATGCATCGGTGCTTCCCAGTCGCAATGCAAGTCCATGACGTAATCGGCATCAATCGCAAGCTCCGCCAGCGTCAGACGCAAATCCTGCAGATCTGTCAGCGGGCTGACATCCTTGCGGTGTTCCTTGATCAGGCGGCGCAACTCGGTCCGGATCAATGCAACGTTGGCCTTGGCATCCTGACCAAGTTTGCCGTCAACAGCATTGATAAGTGCCGCACTCAGATCCGGATAGTGACGGTTAAAGTTCTGACCACTACGCATTTCGAACCGTCCGAGCGGCTTCATATCGACATACTGGGTAAAACCGATCGGATTGGCGAAGGGAACAACAACTATTTCGCCGGTAATGTCGCCCTTGGCGTCGGCTTCCTTCAGAAGTGCTTCAAGATGGTGCAGCGTAATGACGCCGGGCAATTCATCTGCATGCAGGGCAGCCTGGAAATAGGCCTTTGGACCTTGGCCCAGTTTGCCAAAGCGCCGCACGGTTAAAGCGCGCGAGGTGCCCATTTGGGGGCGGACGAGTTCAATGCGTTCTTCTTGCATTTGGATATCCTGAAAGGTGGTGGCGTGGGGCAAATCAACCCGGCCGGATCAAGGCACCTTCGACGCCACGCCGACAGGTACCTGTCTCCGAATACCGGGTTTGATCGGGTATTTTTTAGGCCGAGGTTGCTGCTTTTGCTCTGCCTGTTTTGGGTTCGTTGCGCTGCTCACTGCGACGCAGATAGCGTTCGATCCCCTTGAATCCAAAAGTCAGCGAGTAAACGATAATCAAATAGATCACACCGGCCGATATGAACGCCTCATAGGGAAGGGCGGTACGCGCAACAATCTTACGCGCAGCACCGGTGAGTTCCATCATGGTCACGGTCGATGCCAGCGACGTCGCCTTGAGGGTAAAGATCACATCGTTGGTGTAGGCAGGCCAGATCATCTGCCACATGCGGGGAAAGATAATGCGCCGATAGGTAATCCACGGCGACATGCCGCACGCACGGGCTGCTTCGAGTTCACCATTGGGCACATTCTGGATGCCACCACGCATGATTTCGGCAACATAGGCCGCCGTGTTCAGAACGAAGGTCAGCAGGCAGTACCAATACGGGTCGCGCAGATAGGTCCAGGTCCAATGATCTTGAATGCCGTCGATGTTGGCAATCAGTTGCCCGACGCCATAATACATCATGAACAACTGCCCGATCAGCGGCGTTCCACGGAACACATAGATGAAGGCAAAGGGCAGGGCCTGTATCCAGACCTTCTTCGAAACACGCGCCACAGCCAACGGAATGGCCAAAAGCGTGCCAAGAGTTACCGAAATCACAAGCAACTCGATGGTCAGCAAAAAGCCGCGCCATAGCCAGGTGTCGTACTTGCCAAGAACGTATATGAAATCTTCAAACATCTGCTACGCCCTCGCCACACCGCGGGCAGCCCGCTTTTCAAGATAGTTGAAGACCAGCAGCGAAACCGTTGTAAATGAAAGGAATATAAGCATCGCCACCAGATAGAAAGTGAACGGTGCCTTCTCTGTTCCGGCGCCAATGGCGGCCTTTCGCATAATTTCCTCGACACCGACAACCGAAATAAGCGCGGTGTCCTTGATCAGGACCTGAAACAGGTTGTTTAGCCCGGGCAGGGCGAAACGCCAAAGTTGCGGCAGTTTGATGCGCATGAAAATCTGCATCGGTGTCATGCCGCACGCTGTCGCGGCCTCGATCTGACCAATGGGGATCGATTGCATGGCGGCTCGGAAAACTTCGGATGCGAATGCGCCCTGAACTAGGGCCAAAGCAGCAACACCTGACCAGAATGCGGGGATATCCACGCGGGTTTCCTCGCCGGAAATCGCTTCGGCAAGGCTTTGGACAGCAATGGTGCCGCCGAAATAAATCAACAAAATAACAAGCAGCTCGGGAATGCCGCGAATAAGAACGGTATAGCTTTCCCCGATCACACGCAGTGTGCGATAGCGCGACAGCTTTGCTGAGGCGCCCAATAAACCAATAACAATCATGAATGGCAAAACGGTTAGGCAAAGCTGAACTGTGACCAGTCCCCCTTCAAGCATCTGCCAGCCGCGGCCGTATAAATCAAGCATGGTATCTCCAGCTTTCCTTGATGCCGAACGTGCTTTTCACCCCTGATTAAAAGCAACACCCAACAATAAGGGAGGGGCGGCGAACAATTCGCCGCCCCGGATAGATAAGGCAGATCAATTCGGATGCAGATCGATCGCCGGGAAGTATTTCTTGTTCAGTTCTTCGTAAGAACCGTTTTCAAGCATTTCAGCCAGGGCTTTGTTGAAGATTTCCTTCAGGTCCTGGTCTTCCTTGCGAATACCGATACCGGCACCTTCGCCAAACCATTCGGTCGGTGCGAACTGGTTGGAAACGAAGCCGTAACCGTTACCTTCTTCGGAGCTTACCCAAGCGTCAAGCGTGCCCGAGTCAGCAAGGGTCGCGTCGACACGGCCAGCGGTCAGGTCAAGCAGGGCTTCGTCCTGAGTGCCGTACATGCGGATTTCGATACCCGGGAAGTTGTCTTCAAGGAAGTTTGCGTGCGTGGTCGAACGCTGAACACCGATCACCATGCCATCAAGCGCGTCTTCGATGACTTCGCCGTCTTTGTACGCGGTGATGCTCATGCCGTCCTTACCAACGAACACTGCCGGCGTGTTGCTGTAATAGTCGGAGAAATCGATGGAGCGCTTGCGCTCTTCGGTGATCGACATCTGAGCAATGATCGCGTCATATTTCTTGGCCAAAAGACCCGGGATCATGCCGTCCCAGTCCTGAGCAACGATTTCGCATTCGATCTTTGCGGTTTCGCAAAGCTTGTTGGCAAAATCAACGTCGAAACCGATGAGGTTGCCATTATCGTCCATCATGTTGAACGGAGGGTAGGCACCCTCGGTCGCGATAACGACTTTTTCCCAGGCAGCACTTGCTGCCGAAGCACTCAGTGCAATGCCAATTGCTGCGGCAGATGCAACCTTGATCCAGTTTTTCATTCATAGTCTCCCTTGTTGATTGGAATGGCGCGCAACGACGTGCTCCCATTCTTGCGGCCAGAGCCAACCAGGCCCTGGTCTGCCCAAATCAGAAATCGCGCTGAAGAAACTGCTTCATGCGTTCCGATTTTGGATTCTCGAATACATCGGTCGGATTGCCGAATTCCTCAACCCGTCCCTGATGCAAATACATCACATGACTTGATACACCGCGCGCAAAGCCCATCTCGTGGGTCACGACAAGCATCGTGCGGCCTTCTTCGGCAAGATCGGTCATAACCCTGAGAACTTCACCGACGAGTTCCGGATCAAGTGCCGAAGTCGGCTCGTCAAACAGCAAGACGTCAGGTGAAATCGCAAGCGCGCGCGCAATGGCTGCACGCTGCTGCTGGCCGCCAGAGACATGACCGGGATAATAATCCCGACGTTCATACATCCCGACCTTTTGCAGCAACGCGTCTGCGTTTTCGATTGCTTCTTTTCTCGGAACACCAAGCACGTGGATCGGTGCTTCGATAACATTCTCAAGAATGGTCAGGTGGCTCCAAAGATTGAAGCTTTGAAACACCATCGCAAGCTTGGTGCGAATACGCTGAAGCTGCTTCTTATCGGCGGCTTCCTGTGAGCCATCCTTGAGCCTCTTCATGCGGATCAGTTCACCTTTGACGTGAACAGCGCCAGCATTGGGCGTTTCAAGCAGGTTGATACATCTCAGAAACGTACTTTTGCCCGAACCGGACGAGCCAATAATCGAAATCACGTCCCCGGTATTGGCCGTAAGATCAATTCCTTTAAGAACTTCATGGTCCCCAAAGCTTTTGAACATCCCTTCGACCTGTAGGGCGGGTATGTCTTTGCTCATAACGAGTTTAAATTATCCCTGTTGAGAGTCTTCATTCTTCGTTCGTCTTAGCATCCCGAATAGGATGCTCCCCCACAAGACACGCCAAAGCGCCTCTCATTCCGTCAATAATTGCCTGTCCAACGAGAGCATTTCCACTGATATTTTGCAGTTTTATGAAGAAAACTGCGGTTTCAGACGGTTACACATCACCATTAACGACCGCATTGCACAAATCGTGCAGCAGTAAGGGATTTTACGCAATAAAAAACTACATGGATTTTAGGGAGAAGATGCGCCCACGACGGAATCCGGCCGGTGGTTGGTAAAAACGACGGTTTCAAACCATGCAAACCAGTGACCGTTTGTTATCTAGTCGTTGTCGCGCACAGATTTCAGGAAGCCGATAACTTCTTCCCTGAGACGTTGGGCAAGTTTTCGCAATTCCTGGGAAGACGAAAGGAGCGAGTTGGCTTCCTCACTTACCATGTTGGCGGTATCAGAGACGGCCGACACGTTCTGCGAGACTTCCTGTGTGCCCGATGCTGCACGTTGAACGCTGTCTGCAATCTCTTGTGTCGCAGCCCCTTGTTGCTCAACCGCGGCTGCAATGGCATTGCAGAATTCGTTGATCCGCTCGATCGTTCCGGAAATAGACCTGATTTCGGAAAC
>NZ_DCAO01000111.1:0-3108 GCF_002311515.1 Thalassospira sp. UBA1131 | reverse complement strand
ACGGCAAAGCCCTTACCAGCATCACCTGCACGTGCTGCTTCGATGGTAGCGTTCAGCGCCAGAAGGTTTGTTTGCCCGGCAATATCTTGAATGAGACCGACGACTTTGCCGATCCGCTCAGCGGCCTCGGCAAGCTCTGTGACCGTTGCAGAGGTACTGTTGACGCCAGAAACTGCCTCGGTCGCAACTTCGATTGATTGCGTAACCTGTGCACCAATTTCGCGAATGGCAGCAGAGAGTTCCTCGGTTGCGGACGCCACCGCCTGCACATTTTCCGTTGTTATGTGCGCAGCGCTCGAAACAGCGGCGGCACGGGCCGTCGATTCCTCTGCATTGGCAGATAACTGGGTTGCGATCGACTGCGTTTTTTCGGCCGCGTCAGCCACTGTTTCCACAATGGAAAGAACACTCTTCTCGAAATTGTCTGCCATTTGTTCCATGGCGCGCCTGCGCGCCTCAGCCGCGTGTCTCGTCGCGGCCTCGTTCTCGCTCGCTAGGCGATCCACTTCTGCAGCGTTGTTTTTAAACACCAGAACAGCCGCGGCCATCGCGCCAATTTCGTCCTTGAGTTCCGTTCCCGGAACATCGACATCCCTCTGACCATTGGCGAGGCGAGTCATGGCCGACGTCATACTCATAACCGGCCGCGAAACCCAAATGCGTACCAGCAGCCCCATCAGGCCCATTATGGCCAGAATGGCAATGATTGCGGTAATAATCGCAGTGTAGCGAAATTCGGTAAGCGACGCATATGCGGCATCGCGATCAAGTGCAAAGCCGAGATACCAGTTTACAGAAGGCAAGCCATTGACGCGGAAAAACGTGAACAACTGATCGCCTGTGCCATCAATGATGTTCTCCATGCCTTCCTTCACCGTTGGTGTGTCGTCAGGAAACACTTCAGGCAGGGGTTTAAGGGTGAATTCTGCACTCGGGTGGATCAGCACCGTTCCCTGATCATTAACTAGAAAGCCATATCCGATCCCGCCCAAGTCGATGCTGCGAACCAAGTCACCAAGGATACCAATATCGATATCGCCGCCAACAACCCCAAGAAGATCTGATCCATCAAAAACAGGTGTGGTTGCCGTAACAATGAGCTGACCGGTGGATGCATCGGTGTAGGGTTCGGTAAGCGTACTGTCACCAACAGAAACTGCATCTGCATACCATGGGCGTTGGCGCGGATCGTAGTCTGGCGGCAGATCATCGGGCGGATACATTGTCATCACACCGTCAGCACTGCCGAAATATGAAAAGATAAATGACTCGGCAAATGCCTCACCGCTTGCAACTTCAGCGACATTGGTGGGGGAACTGTCACGGGCAATATTGTTGGCGAGGCTCTCAACCAACAGGCGCCGGCCATCAAGCCAGTTTGAGATGCCAGCAGTGGCCAACGAACCACTCTCGGTCAATTTAGCCACAAGCGCATTCTGGATGTATGTTCGTTGCTGATAGTCAAAATAGAGGATGAATGCCGTGAACGTCGCAACTACGATCATTGCCGCAGCAAGCAATATCCGGCTACCAATATTGAGCGACATGCAGCAATCCTCCGGAAGAAGTACATTACATTAAACAAATGTGGTTGCGTAACGCGATTACAAGCACTTGGCGCCGCGAGCATTCAGGCTTCTGAAAAGTTGATCCGTCAGAACGTCTTCTCATTGCGGGATGCAACTAAAGTAGCACCCGGCAAGAGATCGACATCACTATGAAATCTCTTTGTTTTCGGTATTGATTAAGAACCACATTGCTATCAACTTTGAGTTTCCCCATATGAGGAAATGACTTGTGGCGAACTCTCACAAAATACCGATAAACGGAGGAAATTGATGAAACGCGCATTATTTGCAGGGATGGCGGTCGCGTTCGCGTTCGGGAGCACTGCTGCCGTAGCTCAGGACCGTTCTGACTGGCCGGAGAGCTTTACCGTTGGTACAGCTTCACAGGGCGGGACCTATTTCGCGTATGGTTCTGGCTGGGCGAACCTTGTGGCGGAAGAACTCGGCATCTCGGGTGGCGGTGAAGTCACCGGCGGCCCGATGCAGAACATGGCCCTTGTCCATACCGGTGAAGCGGCCTTTGGTATGACGACGATGGGGCCGGCTGCGGAATCACTCGCAGGTACGAACCCGATTGCACCGGGTCTTCAGATGACCAACGCCTGTGCAATGTTCCCGATGTATCAGACACCGTTCTCGATCACGGCGCTCTCTTCCTCGGGAATTACCTCGGTTGCAGACATTCCGGCTGGCGCCAAAATCGGCTTTGGTCCGGCAGGCTCAACCTCGGATACATATTTCCCGCGCATGCTAGAAGAACTCGGTGTTGACTTCGAACGACGTAATGGTGGCTGGGCCGACCTTGGCGGTCAGTTGCAGGATGGTCTGCTTGACGTTATTGCGTTTGCCGCAGGTGTTCCGGTTCCGGCTGTCAGCCAGCTTGAAGTCCAGACTGACGTGAACATCATCGAATTCACCGAAGCCGAACAGAAACAGATCATGGATGCCTTCCCGGTATCCGAGTTCGACATCGCAGCAGACACCTACACCACGCTGACCGAACCGGCGCGTTCGGTTTCGATGTGGAACTTCGCGATCGCCAACTGCGAGCTCCCGGAAAGCTTTGTTTACGCCGCCACCGACGTTGTGATGTCTGACAACGAGCGGATGGTATCAATCCACCGTGCAGCCCGTTCGACTGTTCCGGCAAACTGGGACAAGAACAAGGTCATGAAGTGGCACCCGGGTGCTGCCAAGTGGTTCAACGAAAATGGCGCATCCATTCCGGCAGACATGATCCACTAATTTCTGTCTGTTAAACATCTTGAAGGCGGACTGTCCGGGCGGACGGTCCGCCATCTTTCAATTATCAGCTTGCCTGTGGCCAAAAACAAACTTGCGTGAGAGCGGGGGAACAGATGACAAACAAAAGCCAGGTGGAAGACGAACACCTTATTGCCGATGGTGTTGACGAAGAGCCGGTCGAACATAATCGACGTCTTTTCGAAGGCAGTGGCCTGACCTTTATCACGATTTCCGCTGCAATCTATGCAGCCTTCCACATGCTTGCACTGAATGGTGTTTCGCTCTCGGGCATGAC
>NZ_DCAO01000097.1 GCF_002311515.1 Thalassospira sp. UBA1131 | reverse complement strand
CCCGCAACCACTCTTTCCGATCCGTTGAGTTTTGAGATATAGACTCGACGGATTCGCGAAACAAGAGAAAAAGTTCGGGGACACTCCTCAAAAAGAGGAGACGGCATTTCCGAGTTTTAGTTTTTCCTGACTTTTCAAGAATTTAGACAATAAAAAACCCGCTGTTGGCGCAGCGGGTCTTTGAAAAGGCTTAAACTGCCTCAGTCTCGAAATCTGAGCATCAGTTTAGGTAACGGGATCGCTTTGTCAAGTGCAAATGCGAGAGCAAAACTCCGCCGATACCAAACATGACATCCCTTCATGCATACGCCGAAATCCGCAAGGGTACAGCACAGTCCGCACCTGCGGGAACATCCGCCGTTGCCCGCTGGCAATGGGTGCAAAACGAGATATTCGATCACGATGATCTCAGCACTTCGGAGATCTGTGTTGCCGTGGTTCTGGCATCGCACGTCAATGACCGAACCCAGGACTGCTTCCCCAGAATTGAGACCATCGCCCGCGAAGCCGGGTTGTCAGAACGGAAGGTCCGACAGGCTCTTAAACGTCTTGAACAGCTTGGTTTGATCCGGCGTCTGGTACGGAGTGCCGGACGGCTGCGCAATCGCAACGCCTATCAGCTGGTCGGGCTGGGCGCCAAACCGGCATCTGGTTCCCTCAAACCGGCATATGATTCCGGTGTTAGACCGGCATGTGGTGCCGGTTCCAATATTAACACGGATAAAGATGATAACACGGATGAGAAGGAACAGGGGCACGTCAATGCCACAAGTGGCACGGGGGCCGTCATCCTGCCTTCCGTCGATGATCAATGTCTGATCCAAGCAAGAGAGTGGCAGCGCCTTTGTGCCGAGCCCTGGACGCTGGCCAATGCCTGTTTGCGTGTGAATGAGGCCATTGACCGTGTCGGGTTTGATGCTGTTCGGAACGCATTGGAAGATGTTAGACGACAGGGAAAAAGGCCTTCACGGCCTGGTGTGCTGGATATTCTTGATGGGCTGGTTTCGGAGGCGTCGGTCGTGGCAGATGCGAACGTTTTGAAGGCTGTCTGTGATCCAACTGATCCATCGGAATGGCGCGAGATATGCCAAGTTGTTGTTCAGGCCGATATTCCCGGTTGTCGCAATCCGCGTCTCTGGCTGTCTCAGATCCGTGCGGTTCTTCGTGGCAGCACAATCGATTTAAAAGCCCGGAGCCGGTGTGTTCAGGACATGACGTGTCATCATTTAATGCCGGTCATTGAAGCCGTTGCCGAACGCCGGGGATTGCTGATCGGAGATGTGTCATGCGTGAGCTGATGATGTCCTCTGATCATGTTCCTGTGTCGTTTGAAGTGCGGCTAGAGGTGTTTCGTCATCAGGTGGCAGGCTTGTCGCGCATTCGACGCTGGAACGGTGCCTGTGATGTCAGTGTTGCCCAGCATTGCGTTCAGGCCTGCGACTTAGCGTCCCCGGAGGCTGCCGGTTATGCTCTGATTCACGACATCGAAGAGTTTGATACCGGCGATATTACGACCCCGATCAAGAGTACCATGCGTGCGCTTGGGGTTTGGCAGCGGTTTGAAAGCGAGATTGTCCTGCCGATCCGGCGACGGTTCACGTTACTGGCTGGTTTGGAATGGCCCTGGCCGGAAAGTGTGATCGAGGAAGTGCACGAGATCGACCAGAGGCTCAAGGCAACCGAGTATCGCGATTGTGTCGACTGGTCATTAGTCCGATTACCCGCCAAAGAGCTTGCCGAACCTTATCTGGACTACGTGTTACCCTGGAGTGCGATCAAGGCAGAGAATGTTTTTATGAAACGGGCGCACGCCGTTCTGCCAAGTATGGCAATGTGTGATGCTGAGAGTTGGTCTTTGATTGACGTTTCCTGATGCGACCGATAGTGCATACTTTGAAACGATGATGCAATCAGGCAAGGAATTCTCATGCCGGAAATCACATTCGCGCAGGTGACGAATGCCAGAGGAGCCGCAAGCCGCAAGCTTTGGCAGGAGTTTGAAAAGCAGCTTGCCAATGATGACGGTCGGGCAGCAAAAGCCCATCTGGAGGCTGGACGACCGGTATTCTATTGTGATCCGGCCCATGAAGGCAGGATTGTCCGGAAATGGCCCGATGGCCGTTGCGAACTGGTGTCCGTCAATGATGATGGCACTGTTGAAGTTCTTCGGTATCTCTGATGAACCGGCAGGATTTTGCCGGATATCATCCCGGACAGTTCGCGGAGAATTATGAATGATTTGTTTGGTGTTCTAACCGTGGTGATTTCAGATCGCAGGCCTACTGCCTTACGAGCGGGAACTCATTTCTGGAGGAGTTTTAAGGGCCCAGGTCACAGGCAGAAAGTCACTTTTAGTGGCAACCTGCTAAATGGTATAGACCCCGGTTTGTTTAAACCGGGGTCTAGTTGATCGATATCGTATAGTACAGATTAATGTTGGGGTTGTTGCAACGGTCGGGAAAACTGACGCCATACCCAGACAAGTCCAAGCAGTAGGCCGATCAGTTCGATCCAGAGACCAAATGATCCTATATCCGCAGGGATCAACAACATGAAACCTGCGGCCCCGACCCAAAGTCGCTCGGGGGCCTGAAGTCTTGTACGACAAAAGCCGACCATGGCAACAGATACCAACCAAATACCCGCAGAGGCGGAGACAACAGCCAAAGCAATCGCATCCCAGTCTCCTTGCATCAACAGCGAAGGGGAGAACACAAAGAGGAAAGGAATAATAAAAGCAGGCCAGCCAATGCGTACTGAAGTCAAAGCTGTCTGCATTGCACTTGCACCGGAAATACTCGCCGCTGCAAATGCCGCCACGGCTACTGGCGGTGAGATCATGGACATCATTCCAAAATAGAAAATGAAGAAATGTGCTGCTATTGGCATGACATCCAGTTGCAACAAAGGCGGAGCAGCAAGGGTGGCCACTAGTAGGTAGATGCCGGTAGTCGGCATCCCCATGCCGAGTAGTATGCATACGAAAGCCGTGGCAATGAGCAACAAAATCAGGCTGTTCTGTCCAAGGCTGACAAGCAGATAGGTGAGGCCAAACCCTAGTCCTGAAGTCTGTAAGACACCTATGACAAGCCCGGCAATCGCGCCAATCAGAACGATCTCTACAGATCCTCGACCTGTATCAAGCAGTGCTTGCCCCAATTCATTTAACCGGACACGGTGGCCTTTGTAGCCAAATACCAGATTGAAGGCGATAACGACGAGGATCGCCCAAAATGCAGCTACGGTTGGCGATTTATTCTCGCTGAATAATAGCCAGATCAACACAGCAAAAGGTAGCGGGAAATACCAGCCTGCACGCAATACGTCGATAAGGCGTGGGATCATTTCATCGGGCACGGGCGGTATCCGTTTTACCCCGGCCTCCAGGTCAGCCTGAACGAGCACGGCCAAAAAGAACAGAAACGATGGGATGATTGCGGCAATAACGACTGTGGCATAGGAGGTTTGCAACAGTTCCGCCATGAGGAAAGCTGCGGCTCCCATCACTGGCGGCATCAATTGTCCTCCTGTAGAGGCGACTGCCTCAAGAGACGCAGCCATTCGGGGGCTATACCCGCCCCTTTTCATCAACGGGATCGTAATGACACCAGTGGAAGCAACATTGGCTACAGCGCTACCTGAGATGGAACCGAACAGTGCTGAGGAAACAATTGCCATTTTCGCTGCACCGCCACGTCGGCGTCCCACCAAAGCGGTAGCGAGGTCAGTGAACCAGTTGGCACCGCCCGTTGCCTGCAAAACAGCCCCGAATAGAATATAAATGACTACGATAGTCGCGACGATTTTAATTGGCGAGCTCATCATCGCTGTGGAATCAATGGTAAGATACCCCAGTAGCTCGTCCAAGGGACTGGCCCGGCCACCCAGCGCACCCGGTATCTTGTCCGCAACCAGGGCATAGACCAGAAAGACCAGAACCACAGCCA
Source organism: Thalassospira sp. UBA1131 (assembly GCF_002311515.1). Classification (GTDB taxonomy): domain Bacteria; phylum Pseudomonadota; class Alphaproteobacteria; order Rhodospirillales; family Thalassospiraceae; genus Thalassospira. The sequence continues at coordinate 40,073 of NZ_DCAO01000097.1, read as the reverse complement.
CAAGGCTAAATCCCGCCTTGCGCCGCAACGCTTCGAGCAAAAGTGGAATTAGCCCCATTCCAATCCAAGAGATTTCTTGTTCGTAGCGAAAGAAATTTGCTGAGAGCAGCGGATAGCGCCAAGCGGTCCAGACACAAAGTCCGAGCCCGACAGCAGCCAGAACGAAATCAGCCCAACGAGGATAAAATTGTTTTGGGGTCGTGATATAGACCGCGGCTATCGCACAACCCAAGACGAGGAACAGAAGTTGTTCCTGAAAGATGGATATCCCGGCACGAGAAGCGATATTTCCACCCAATATAAGTGCAAAAATTGTAACACCAAGGCCCATACCGTGGCCCAGAGCCGTGACTGGCTTCGTAGTGAGGTTCATGTGTTTATCCTGTGAGCTTGCAGGAAAGGAAGTGTCAGCGATGGGTGAACTTCGTGTTGCAGGTATTGATCGGTGACGACGCGCCTGCTCCTGTACATCATGTTGCACCCGTCGGGCTGTTGCCGAACGGGTGCGACATCCTTTGATTTGACTTATTTGGCGCTAAGACCTGCTTCTTCATAATAGCGCAGTGCGCCAGGATGATATTCAAGCTCGAAGTCGGTATGAATCTGCTTGGTGCTGTAGTTGGACCACAACGGCCCTGATGCCTTCAAAGCAGCTTCATTCTCTGCAAGAGCCCGGGTCACAGCGTAGACCGCATCCTCAGAAACGTCCTTATGAGCGAATAGGACTGTCTCATAGACATGCAGACCGGTCGGAACTTCGATGCCGTCAAGCCCCTCAGCCGGTTCTACCACCTCAATTCGCGTCTTGGGCAGCGCAGCCATCATCTTCGCATCGGGCTCAAGCGGAATATAGCGGATGCCGCCATCAATTGTAGCATTCATCTCGCGAACCGCAGCAGATCCAGCAGCTGCGATAACTGCATCGACCTGCCCCTCACGAAACGCCTGCCAGCTGTTTGGCAATGAGGTGACCGGGACACCGGATACATCATCACGACTCATATTTGAGCCCGCAAGAAATGCGTCCCAGAAATACTCGAACAAAGGAGATGCATTATAACCAGCCGGAATGCGCATCCCAGCCAATTCCGCGACATTACTGACACCACTTTTATTGGTTACGATCACCCCCTGTACAAATGGTGCCAAGGTTGCGACGACCCGAAGGTTTTCATGAGGTTGTCCTTCAGAAAGCATAGTTCCTGAGACCCCCATGTAATATTGCATCGAGTTGGATATGCCGAAATCGATCCGGCCCATATCCACGCCCGTCATGTATTGCTGTGTCCCTGCCATAGCCTGCGGACGCATCTGATAGTCCGAATGTGAAGACACAACGTTCGAAACAGCAGCACCGAGTTGTGCGACAGCCCCCCCTTCGGTTGTTCCAACACTAAGAACCTGTGCCGAAGCAGCCGAGCTTAGCGACATGATCGTTCCGGCTATTAAACCCGTTATTTTGAACATATTGTTGAGCATGTTTTCCTCCCTGGGATGCTTTTGTAAAGCACGGCAGCCCTTTTTGGACTGCCGTGCCGACTTTTCTCAGTCCTTTTTCAGTCCGAAGAACTCCTGGGCATTGCGATACGAGATTTTTTCGCGTGTTTCGGTCGACATCTCGATAGATTCGAGAACCTTTATCGTATCGCGAATGTAACCGGGGCCTCGTTCAGGATCGAACGGGCTATCCGAGGCGAAAAGGACCTTGTCCTCTCCATAGAACTCAAGCCCGCAAAGTGTTGCAGCGCGTGAACCGAAGACCGCAGTGTCTGCATAAAAATCCTTGAAATAGTCCAGGGGACGCTTCTTGAGGCTCTTGAGCACCAAACTCAAATCTTCATCTGTCGTTCGCTTACCAAGTTGATCCATCCCGGGACCAACACGCCCTTCAAAGTAGGGAACCATAGCGCCGAGATGATGGGCCAAAACTTTCAAATTTGGCAGTCTGTCCATCATGCCTGAGAACACCAGCCGTGCCATAGCCGCACTGGTTTCATAAGGCCATCCGAAGGTCCACCAAATTTCGTATTTGGATTTATCTTCATCAATGTAATCAGGCATGTTTGCGCCACGCGACGGATGAAGCAGGACCGGCTTCCCGTGCTTTTCCGCCATTTCAAAAACAGCGAAGAATTCATCATTGTCGAGCGCCCGACCATTTACATTGGTATGAATCTGCAATCCGTTAGCGCCCAGATCTGTAAAGGCACGCTCTGCTTCTCTGGCGGCATTGGGCGAATTCATCGGCAATGAGGCAATAAAGCCTGCGAAGCGATCGGGATGATTTGCGACCAGCTCTGCCATCCCGTTATTACCAAGACGGGCAAGCTCCTCGGTTTCGGTCGGGTTTCCCAGGCTTTCGATTGGCGGCATGCCGAGGGAGAGAATTTGTGTATAGTCATTGAAACGATCCATTACACGGAAGCGTTCTTCCAAGTCGTAAATGGCCGGAATGCCCCGCATTCTTTGGCCGATATCGCGCACCGTGCCTTCGGAATTCTGCATTTTATCCCATAATGGTTTCGGGAAGAAATGGTTAAAAGCGTCAATGTATTTCAACGGTCGTTCTCCTTAGAATTAATCTTATGAAGGTTACGAACACCCCAAAAATGTTACAAATACCGTTTGCCTCCTAGTGATATAAGTTTTACCACTATCACAAGGTCGTCATTGAGAAAGGCTCGGCATGAGGCTTCGGCAACTAAGATATTTTCTGGCAGTAGCGAAAACTGGCAGTCAAACCCTGGCTGCTCAAAAGTTAAATGTCTCGCAACCAGCCCTAGGCCTTCAAGTTCGTGAACTGGAGGCCAAACTGGGGGTTAGCCTTTTCATTCGCCGATCACGAGGAATGGAACTTACCGAGGCGGGCCGAGAACTTCAGGGTCGTGCTGATAAGATATTGCAGGATCTTGAGAGTGCGCGTCATGCAATGCGTGCTTATGCTAACAATCCCGAACGCAGAATTACACTTGGAACACCACCTACTCCCGGGAAATTGCTGCTCCCACCGCTCCTTCGAGCGCTTGCAGACCAGAAATCGCTAACACTCGGGTTGCAGGAAGGACTGTCATCAGATCTAGGGATTATGATCAAGAACGGCGACCTAGACTTAGCGCTTACTTACGACCCTTCATCTGATCTGAAAAGATCAAGTGCCATACTTGCCTATGACGATCTCATCCTGATCGGGCCACCCCATAGTCTAGGTGGGGGACGAAAAGAAGTTTCCTTCGGTGCTCTGGGCAGGTTTCCGCTGGTGATGGACAGTCCGAAGCAGATCACGAGAAAACTTTTGGACAAACTGGCCGACCAAGAAGATGTCAGCCTCAAAGTTGCGCTGGAAGTCGAATCAGTTAATCTTAAAAGGGAAGTAATTCTATCTCACGGTTGTTTTGCGATTGTGCCACGCGGGCTTTTTTCCGACGCAATCACGGAAGGGCGTTTCGATTGGGCGCCAATAATTCAGCCGAGCATCACCAGAACCTTGTTTTTGATCGGGCGCAGTACATTGCCCGATCAGGACTTTCAGGTGATTTTGGATTTTCTGAGACCTATCGTCTCGACCTACATACGAGATAAAAATGTTAACTGGCGACTGCCGCAGGATACTGGAATCTCATGATTTCTGACGTATCTGTTCGCTGATGCTAACTGCTGCAACAACCAATTGCTTACCCACCTTTGCAATTTCATCCGCCAAAATTGTTGTGCCGGGAAAAGTGAGGCTTAAGCTCCCTGCGACGTCATTTTGGGAATCAAAAAGTGGTGCTGCAATACCGGTTACACCGGGGGTGACGTCCGCTATCGTGTGGTGCCATCCTTTATGCCTGATTTCTTTAAGGTGCGAACGAACTTCGGAGAGGGTCGTCCCAAGACCAGTCTCAGAGAAGGCAGCAGGATTTTCATCGTATAAGCGCGACAGCTGATAGTGCGACAGGTGTGCCAAAATGACTTGGGAAGCAGCTCCCTTCAATAGGGGGCGGTACCGACCACGTTCGAAGTTTGAGCGGATTTGGTCTGTGCTTTTCTCTTGATGCACACAAAGTACACCCTGACGATAGCGGCGGCAAAGTAGGCCGACGCTGACATGTTGGCGCGTGAGGCTCTGCATAATAGGCCTTGCTGCCCGTATCAGCGGATCACTAACGATAATCTGATGATCCATCTGGATGATACGTGGCCCCAGACTATATCCGCGTCCCGGAAACGAAGACAGCAGTCCAGCATCGGTCAGGACCTTTAAATAGCGATACAGGGTTGAACGGCTGAAACCTAGTCGCTCGAGCAAAGCATCGAAGTCCCATTCCGGATTGGCCTCGTCGAAGAGATCTAAAATACCCAAAAGTTTTTCGTGGCTTTGCACGTATGTGCCCCTGCTTTTCTCACTACAAATTTTTGCTCGAACATAAGAGAGCAGCGGGTACTTGCCAAGTGCGACCTCCTCTGGTTTTTCAAATTTCCCACATTATGAGATATTTTTATTGACGCTATGGTGGCCTCCTTTTAATTATCGAGCCAGCTACGAAAACTCAGGGAGTTAAACATGGACACTCAAGTTACCATTATTGGAGCTGGGCCAGTTGGCCTGACTCTGGCCGTTGACCTCGGCCTTCAGGGTATCAAATGTACGCTGGTGGAGAAAAAGCCGGAGCCTGAATTCCTGCCGAAAATGGAACGTTGCAATGCACGTACAATGGAAATATTCCGGCGGATGGGCTTGGCGGAGAAGATCAGGACCGCAGGCTTGGATAGCAGTGTTCCAATGGATGTATTTGTGGTCACCAAAATGACCGAAAAGCCATTGCTCCATCTGGAGTATCCCTCGGTCGATGAGGCTCGCAAAATATGTGAAGCCTCGGAAGGAACGTCCGAACCGGCAGAACCGTATCAGTTGATCTCACAGTACACCGTAGAGCCACTCCTGAAATCTGTGGCCGAGAAACTGCCATCAGTTACGCTCTCCTACGGGACCGAATTTGTAGATTTCAAGCAGGATGCCCGAAGTGTCGTAACCACTTTGCGCCGGGCGGATGGCAGCACATACGAACTGAGCTCGGACTATATGGTCGGCTGTGATGGCGGTGCCAGCATAGTTCGAAAAACACTTGATATTCGCTTACGTGGTGAAGGCAATTTGCTAAGGCTACGCCAGGCACTCTACCGCTGTGATGATCTGTTTTCCAGACTGCCACTGGGGGATGGACCTGGTCATGGCCGACACTACCATGTCGCAGACGATCAGGCGTCATTTCTTATCATGCAGGATTCCACCAAGCACTGGACTCTCCATGCTGTTGTAGAAAGTGACGAAGCGATGGCGTCACAGTTTGAAAAGGTTGTCGGCGCGGACATCGACTACGAGATGCTTTACGTAGGAGAGTGGAAACAGAACCTTCTTCTTGCTGATCGTTACGGCCATGGCCGGGTTTTGCTCGCCGGTGACGCTGTTCATCTGGTCATCCCTACCGGGGGGCTTGGCATGAACACTGGGGTCGGCGATGCAATCGACTTGTCTTGGAAGCTTGCTGCAACGCTTCATGGCTGGGCTGGGCCAAATCTGTTGCGTTCTTACGAGATCGAGAGGCGCCAGATAGGTGATCGCAACATTGGTGCGTCTCGCTATGCCTCTCAAGGTCGACGGAAATGGCGTGCTCAATGGCAACCAGGTTTTAACGACAACACACCAGAGGGAGCAGCCCTTCGGGAAAATCTGGCGCGGGTAGCCGATGTTGAGCAGCGCAAGACAAACGAGATGATTGGTGCAGAACTCGGATATCGATATGTGGACAGCCCGGTAATCTGGGATGAACCTGGCGGCCCTGAACACCTATTTCGTACATATGACCCTACTGCCTGGACCGGGGTCCGGATGCCTCATGTCTGGTTGGAGCCCGGGCGCTCTATCAATGACAGTCTAGAACGCTGCTATTCTCTGGTTCGTTTCTCTGGCAATACAGAGGGCGTCAGTGACCTTGCTACGGCGTTCAAGAAAATCGGTGCACCATTCCGGATGGTAGATCTTCCTAGCCCGAAATTGCGTGAACTATACGGTCGGGACATGTTCCTCGTGCGCCCTGATTTGCACATTGCCTGGCGGGGAAATGACCTGCCAAACGATCCGATGGCATTGGCACTATTGACCACAGGATACCCGGTAGAGCGGATGGGACGGCATCATCTTTAAACGTTGTTCGGACTAAACAACGAACAACAAAACAAGTCCCGGTTCGCATGAACCGGGACTTTTCACATGGCATATCGAACAGCTTCGGACAGGGGGCAATCAAACAGGGACGAAATTTGGTGGAGGGACTTCTACGCAGGTCATCGGACAGACAAGCTTGGGTGCAATAGATAGGTTCACGCCACAAGCGAAAGGCTCTCTGGACTGTTGTCGTCAATTTGCCAACTTGCAAGATGGCAATTATGCTCAACGTTTTCTCCTCGCCTGATTTTCGCCAATAGAGTTCTTGGCTGGTCGAGCTATGTCTTAACGACGCTTATCCGCTGCGGTGATTGCTGGAAAGTCGAACGTCACCTCGCAGCTTCGCTCCCAGCATTCTTCAGCCTCATTCCAGATGGCGTGAATGGTCAGCCTGTCGATAATCTGGCGCATAGGGGCTACGGCTTCCGGATCGCGTGACCAGGTTTCCAGCTTTGCGATCAACGTTTTGTGGTGAGCGACAATCCTGTCGATGCTTTTGGGAGGTGTTGTCTCGGCCAGTTCCCGTTCACATCGGGAAATGTCGAGTTTCAGACGGTGAATCTGTTCCGATTTGTCGTCAAAAAATGCACGGATTTCGTGAGACCTGGCGTCGGGGCCCAAAGCATCGATGACCTTGTTTAGGCCAGTGCGGACAGCCTCAAGTTCTCCCTTCAGTTGCTCAATTTCACGTTCCAGTTTTGAGCGTCTCTTTTCTATTTTTCCACTGTCGAATTGCGCCATGATCATATTGCGATCAAGTTTGCTGATGGCTTCAATGACGAGCGTGATAATCTGGTCATAGTTGAGGCTTCTGTTGGGGCACCCTTTTGTTTTGCAAGAGTAGTGTCGGGCATAGGTTGCAACAATCGGTTCTCCGTGCTTACCGCAGTAGAGCTTGCCACCAAACACCGCATTTGCGCGTTTGCCGGTGATGACCTGTTTTCGCCGCCATTCACGGGAACGATTAATGGAGGCTTCGCGCCTCTCTGCTTCTGTCGTGACTTTCGGAGTCAGCTTGCGTTCTCGTTGCTTTGCAGACCGTATATCCAAGGCCCGCTGCACTTTGGCAAACAGGTTGTCATTGACAATGGCCAGTTCCGGTATCGGCACGGATACCCATTCACTTTCCGGACGCAAGATCGAGACGCGCTTGCCGGTTTCCGGGTGTTTACGATACTGCATCTTGTTGAACGTAATGGTGCCATTATAAAGCGTCTGACGCAGCAGGCCTGTCTGGCGTACGAAAGAACCGACAAGCGTTGTCGGTGCCCATTTTCCTCCGTTTGGTGCTTCGATACCGCCTCGATTGAGGTCTTCACAGATATGTTTGAGTTTCTTACCAGATGCATAGGCTGCGAAGATATCGCGTATGATTTCGGCTTGCTGTTGATTGATTGTTCGCTTCCCGCGTATTGGCTCGCCTGCTTCATCAAGCGCGTGCTCCAGATCATAGCCATAGAGCTTCCCGCCAGGTACGCCGCCACGCAGCACTGCGGCAATAACACCCCTGTGGGTTTTTTCGGCCAGATCCTTGAGATATAGCGCATTCATAGTGCTTTTCAGGCCAATATGAAGCTCGTTTATCAGGCCTTCACTGACAGTTTCAACCGGCACGCCGAGGAAGATCATTTTCTTGAAGAAATTGGCGGTGTCAGCCTGATCACGACTGATTCGGCTCAAGTCTTCCGCGATAACAACATCAAACCGACCGTCAAGGGCACCGATCAACAAGGCATTGATACCGGGCCGGTTTTCTATGTGTGCTCCGGACAGGGCCTCGTCCCGATAGACCTTAACGACATCATATCCCTTGATACGGCAGAATTCCTGACAGCGGCGGATTTGATCTTCTGAGCTCGTTCCTTGTTTGTCGGTCGAGTGACGAGCATAAATTCCAGCTCTCAAGGAAGCCTCGCATTCTGGTTATGTTCTTATGATGGGTGAAGGGCTGGGAGCAGCAACAATGGTCCGCAGAGGCGGATTAATGCAGTGGCCTTTGCCAACTGACCCGTTCCGGCATGTAGGTGCCGATACCGGTAGCGAGGAGCTCGGCTAAGGTTTCGTCATTGAAATCAGTCTTTTTGAAGCGCTTTGCTTCTGGCTTCCGGCTTCTAAAGATCAGGGAGTAGAGACCGCTTTCATTGATGGTCAGAAAATTCTGATCACCGCCAGCGGTACTCATAATGTGTGTACCCTTTTCATCTTTATCGAGATTTCGCAAACCGTTCTCTGCATCCCGGTAACCAAGTGCTTTGCAGACGTCTGTACCCACAGTCCAGATCTGGTCATCCATTTCGATGGCACGCAAATCGACGTTATCGAAGTTAAAGGTAAAGATTTCGCTCATTTCGGCCCCTTGCCGGTCGATGATACGCATTCCGCTATGGTTGTAGAAAACGTATCGGGATTCTTTTGATTACTCGACTGGAAGACTAATGCGCAAGGGTAAAAAGGCATGTTCTCGTAAGAATAGTAATATCAAAAAAAATCAATGATAACAGTGTATTGCCAGTGAATGCCAGAAAGTGCCAAAGATTGACGAAGATTGCCAGTTTGTGCCAGTCTGTGTCAGAGATTGCACAACTTTCACCTGTCGTGACGGGGGCAGGATAGGTTTGGTGGGCCCACCAAACAGCCCAAACGGGCTTCCTGCTTATTCGCATGGCGGTGCCATGCTCAACAAAAGAAAGGGGGGATGAGAGTGAATCCAGGCTAGCCGAGATGTTTGGTTAAAATAGCCTCATAACGAAATAGAGAAGGTCTCGTGGGTATGTCGGCGCTGCATCAGACTGAATAAGCGTGTGGACTTGTGGTTTCTCTAACGACTTGACTGGTCTTCGGTGAATCGGCTTTACCGACCTTGTAGCAAGACAGCCGGGGGCTCAGCAGTTTATGCTCCTGAGCCGTGACGAGATTATCGGATGACCACAATGGCACAAAAAGCAGCGCCCGCAGCAAAACAGCCCTACAAGATGTCCTTCACTTCCGGCGGGTTGTTCCTGACGGAGAGTGTGTTCGTCGCAGATTTACATCGTATAGGTGAGGATTGGAAAGATACGCTGGAACGTGCGCTACAAGAAGGCGCAACATCTCTGCCGAAAGCAGTTTCAAACCGCCGCAGCCTGCGTGAAATTGTGAATCGACTGATGACACTCGGTGACGAAGAGGTCCGTTTTCTGACCGAGGATGCTGTACGTCAAGAGCAGCAATACCTGCTCTGGATTGCAACATGCAGAGCCTATCGGTTTGTGCGGGAGTTTGCTGTTGAAGTTATTTGTGACCGCTATTTGTCTTACCAGCTAGAGTTGCCGTTAGAGACTTTTGATATTTTCTTTGAAGCCAAAGCGGAGTGGGATGATGGCTTGGCAGCCATTAGTGACAGTACGCGAAGCAAGCTCAGGCAGATAATGTTTCGCATGATGCGTGAGGCAAGCATCATCTCTGCGGAGAACCGGATTCAGTCAACGTATCTTTCTGCACCTCTTCGCAATCTGATTGAGGCAACAAACCCGCGCGACTTATCAGTTTTTCCGGGAATTATGATTGAGGGAATGCAGTCTTGAGCTTGCAGTTATCACGCAAGGAACGTGCTGAGCATCTCTATCGGGTGATCACAAGCGAACGTTTCCTCACCAAGCAGGGGCTTGGGAACGAAGTGCCCTTTTTCATTTGTCCGTTTCCGGCCGACGAAGGTCTTACGATGATTGAAGACCGGCTGGATTTGCTTGAGCGGATTGGGCATGCGGGCGTTAAAGCGCTTGACCTGAGCCTCTACGACATATCGCTGGGGCTTCTAGAAGAGCGTGGCATTCTGGACCAAGTGCTCGAACTCGAACCTGACATGGACAAGTCAGAGCTGAGGGAATTGTTGCAAGGGGTCCTAGATGTGCAAGAGCATTTGATCCCCAGAATTGGTGAGGCGATTGAAGGCCAGGCACATGACGTGATTTTCCTTTCGGGCGTCGGTGAGGTCTATCCCTACATCCGCTCACACAATGTGCTTAACAACCTTCAAAGCACTGCCAAGGACAAGCCAACTGTCCTGTTCTTCCCTGGCAAATATACGCATTCAACGGCCACAGGTGGGTCACTTGACCTGTTTGGCCTGCTTCACGACGACAAATATTACCGAGCGTTTAACATTTTTAATTACGAGGTCTGATGCGATGACCATTGTCCTGAGAGATATTTTCGCCAAGGCCGTTGATCGTCCAATTGACGGCGTGATCAAGGCTGATGATGAGGCAAGTCTGCGCATCGAGCTCGACGAATATGTAATTACGGACGAAATCGGCAGACGTCTGGAAACCTTCCTGGATGCCTATAATAACTATGACACTGCGAATGGTGTCTGGATTTCAGGCTTCTTCGGGTCGGGTAAATCGCACCTCCTTAAGATGTTGGCGCTTCTCATGGAAAACAGGGAGGTGGACGGCGTTCCTGCCCTGGAAATCTTTGAAGAGAAGCTCAAGGATCAACCGATGCTATTGGGGGCGCTGCGCAAGGCCGTGTCAGTGCCATCGAATTCGATCCTCTTCAACATTGACCAAAAAGCAGATGTTATCTCTAAAACAGATATCGACGCACTTTTGTCTGTATTTCAGAAGGTCTTTGACGAGGCCTGCGGATATTACGGAAAGTTGCCTCATATTGCCCAGTTCGAGCGTGACCTGGATGACCGAGGGCAATTGGCGGCATTTAAGGAGGCCTACGCTGCGGCTGCTGGAAAGCCTTGGGAGCGCGGGCGAGAACAGGCAGCGCTTGAGCGTAAAAACATCGCAGCGGCCTTTGCCTCGGTTGCAGGTGGTGATCCGGCAGATGCCAGTGACATTCTCGGGCAATATCGGTCGGACACGCGGGTTTCGATCGAGGACTTTGCCAACAAGGTCAAGGCCTGGATCGATAGACAGGAGCCGAAGTTTCGTTTGAACTTCTTCGTCGACGAGGTCGGCCAATACATCGCCGAGAACGTCAAACTGATGACGAACCTGCAGACCATCGCCGAAAGCCTGAACACCAAGTGTAAAGGTCAAGCTTGGCTGATCGTAACATCCCAGCAGGATATGGAAGCGATTATCGGCGATGGCAAAGCGTTCCAGTCGCAGGACTTCTCGAAAATCATGGCGCGCTTTGGCGTCCGGATGCCTTTGAATTCCGCAGACGTCGCAGAGGTCATTCAGCGCCGCCTTCTTTCAAAGACTGATGAAGGACAAGCCAGGCTCGGCAACCTCCATGATCGGGAAGAGAACAACCTGAAAACTTTGTTCGACTTTACCGACGGCTCGATCAAGTTGAAGAACTTTGAAGGTCGCGAACAATTCATTTCGAGCTACCCGTTCCCGCCATATCAATACATGCTGTTCCAGATGGCAATCAGGTCGCTGTCTCAGCACAATGCTTTTGAGGGTAAGCACAGCTCGGTCGGCGAGCGTTCAATGTTGGGCGTATTTCAAGAAGTCGCCAAGAAAATGGTCGATCAACCTGTCGGCGGGTTAGCGACTTTCGATTTGATGTTCGAAGGTATTCGCTCCGTCCTGAAATCGGCAGTGCAGCAGTCGATCCACATTGCTGAAAAAGAAATCCAGGATATTGATCCGTTTGCTGTTCGTGTCCTGAAGGCGCTGTTTCTTGTCAAATATGTCAAGGAATTCAAACCAACGGTTCGAAACCTTGGCATTCTGTTGCTTTCGAAATTCGACACGGATCAGGGTAAGCAACGGCGCAAGATCGAAGAGGCGCTGTCATTCCTTGAACGCAATACGCTTATTCAACGCAACGGCGAGGTTTACGAATTCCTGACCAATGAGGAAAAAGACGTTGAGGCCGAGATCAAGGCGCTCGACGTTGACCCAGCAGAGCTTTCCAAGGAAATGGAAACACTGGCTTTCGATACCATCCTGCGTCACCGCAAGATCAAGCATTTGACCACCGGCAACGAATACAGCTTCAGCCGCAAGCTCGATGACCATCTTTTGGGCCGGGAGTATGAGCTCTCAATCAACGTCATAAGCCCCTTCAACGACGATGTTGCGACACCCGACGCCGTGCGTATGCGGAACATGAGCCGCGAAGAACTGGCCGTGGTGCTGCAGCCCGATGTGCGGTTTATCCGCGACCTTACGCTCTTCAAGCAGACGGACAAGTTCATCCGGCAAGCCCGCACGGGCTCACCCCAGCCAGGACGCGACCGCATCGTTGCCGAGAAGGGGGAGCAGAACAGCCGACGGCATAAGGATCTTGAGCTGCGTCTTCGCAAGCTGATGGCAGAAGCACGTCTGTTTGCGCGGGGCGATGAGCTCGAAATTGGCGGTGAAGATCCACAAGACCGCATCGTCAAGGGCTTCCAGGTCTTGGTGGACAAGGTCTATGTCAATCTGCCGATGCTGCGTGGGGTGTCCTATGCCGAAGTTGATATCCTGAAGGCGGCAACGCCGGAAAGCGGCCTTTTTGGCAATAATGGAGAAGGCCTGACCGAGGCAGAACAGGAAGTTCTGAACTATGTCCAGTCCCAGGCCCGAAACGGGATGAAGGTATCTGTCAAATACCTGACCGAGCGGTTTGGAACCAAGCCATACGGTTGGCCGACAACGGCAACTCTATGTCTTGCGGCCAGTTTGTCCGGCAAGGGCAAGATCGAGGCGCGATCTGACAGTACGGTGCTGGAACGCGCGGAACTGGCAAAAGCCCTTAACAACAGTCATGCGCTGGCGAACATTCTGCTGACGCCGCAGACCGAGTTTACAGCCGCCCAGATCCGCAAAGCCAAAGAGCTTTATAAGGAGCTGTTTGACCTGCCGTCAGACGGGTCCGACGCGCGAACGATTGGTGCCGAATGGGCGGAAAGCACGAGAACGTTGTCAGAAGAACTGGGCAAACTTCATGCACAGAAGGCTCAGTACCCGTTCGTTGTTGCATTGGAGCCCTTTGCCTCGAAAATCGCTGCCATGGTTGGCAAGCCTGCTGGCTGGTACATCACCGAGCCCGCAACGCAGGAAGATGCCCTTCTTGATACCAAGGAAGAGGTCCTTGATAAAATCCGCAGCTTCATGGGCGGGGCTCAGCGCGAAATCTATGACGATGCGCGGTTTTTCCTGCATGATCAGGAGGCCAATATTCCTTACGTCGACTCTGCAGCTGGTGACGCGCTAAAGCAGGTGTTGGCTGACCCGAACTGCTACAAGGGGGCCGCCATCCAGTCATTGAAATCCGGTCTTTATGCGCTCAAAGACCGGGTGGACTTGGCGGTGTTGAATGAACGCAAGGCGGTTATCGCCGAGATTGACGATTGTGCGGCTAAAATCACCCAGATGCCAGATTTCCAAAAGCTTTCTTCGGAAAATCAGGCTTACATCAAACGCATTGTCGAGGACCAGAAGGCAGGCCTTGATAGTATAAAGATGATCCCGTTCTTGCGCGATCGGGCGAATAGCACCAAGCGTGATCTTTTGCCACGTGTCCTGGCAGAGCTTGATCGTTTTAACCAACCGAAAGCTTCTGCCCCGACGGCCCCCAATCCCAACCCGGAAATGGCAGAGGATCCAGCACCCGCTTTCACGCCCGAGCCGGTTAAACAGCCAGCTTATGTAAATGCGTCCGAAATAAAGGTCAGCTTTGCCAAGGCTTTCTTGGCTGAAGAGGCCGACGTTGAAAAATATGTCGAAGAAATGAAAAAGACCCTGCTTGATCAGATCCGTGCAGGCAAAAAGGTAATTGTTTGATGGATACGAACGCGCTCAAGAAGTTTGCCCAGGCAGCCCGTAATCTGCTGATTGATCAGGTCGGCGCCAAGCTTGACATTGTGATCGATCCGGCATCCCCGGCACGGCGGGAACACCCAAAGGCGATGAAAGAGCTTGACGCCGCCATCGCGCGCGATGGTAGGGCGCAGGTCATCGAGCAAGTCGCCTATACCTGGTTTAACCGATTTACCGCGTTACGGTTCATGGATATCAACGGTTACACGACTGTTGGTGTGGTTTCACCAGCTGATGGGCAAACCCGCCCGGAAATCCTGGCTGAGGCCTTGGCGGGTAATATTCCAGACGGGGCTTCAAACACGATTGGTGCACTTCTTGATGGACGTACACCATCATCTGATCCACAGGCAGAAGCTTATCGTTTGCTGCTTGTCCATGCCTGCAATCAGTGGCATGGCCCGATGCCCTTCCTGTTCGAGAAGATCGACGATTACACCGAACTGCTGATGCCAGAGGATCTGCTGTCGCAATCCTCCATCCTCGCGGAACTGCGCAAGGTGATGACCGCAGACGCCTGTCAGGATGTCGAAATTATTGGGTGGCTGTATCAGTTCTACATCTCGGAGAAAAAGGACCAGGTCTTTGCAGGCCTAAAAAAGAACAAGAAAATCACGGCCGAGAATATCCCCGCGGCGACACAGCTTTTCACCCCGCACTGGATCGTCCGTTACCTGGTGGAGAACTCGTTGGGGCGGCTCTGGCTGCTGAACCGACCCGGATCGAAACTGGCCGAGCGGATGGACTATTACATTGCGCCGGAAGAACCCGAGAAAGATTTCCTGCGCATTTCCCGTCCTGAAGAAATCCGCATTTGCGATCCGGCCTGTGGGTCGGGGCACATGTTGACCTATGCCTTTGATCTGCTCTACGCGATCTATGAAGAAGAAGGCTATGATGCGGCTGATATCCCTGCACTGATACTGACGCATAACCTGACTGGGGTGGAAATTGACGACCGCGCGGGCGCGCTTGCGGCCTTTGCGCTGACGATGAAAGCGGCAGAGAAACTAGGACGGCGGCGTTTCCTGCGGATGGAAGTGAAGTCCGACATCTGCGTGTTGCAGAACGTGGCATTCACAGATGCCGAGATGCAGGACGTTATGGCGGTGGTGGGCAAGGATCTGTTCACCGATGAGCTGCGTGAGACGCTGGGTCAGTTCGGGCAGGCCAAGAACTTTGGATCGCTGATCGTGCCTAAACTGCGCGATCCGGCCGAGACGCTGAGGGTGGTCGAGGCGCGGGATTTCGGGAGCGACCTACTGCTGAAGGAATTGCAGGAGCGTGTCATCGCCGTGCTGCGCATGGCCAAGGCGCTGTCTCCGAAGTATCACGTTGTGGTCGCTAATCCGCCGTATATGGGCGGAAAAGGGATGAACACTAAGCTCGGAGACTTCGCAAAGACTGAATACCCCGACAGCAAGATTGACCTTTTCGCGATGTTCATGGAGCGCTCGGTCAATCTGCTTAAAAGGCAAGGCTTCCTAGCCATGATTAATATGCAGTCATGGATGTTTCTGCCCACATTCGAGGCACTGAGACGAGAACTTCTCACTACTGCTCCTCCGACCACCGTTCTGCACTTGGGAACGCGTGCGTTCGATACAATTGGAGGGGAGGTTGTTTCGACGGTCGCCTTTGTGCTCGGAAAAGGATACGCAACAAATAATAGTGCAGACTATTTTCGTCTGACCGATGGCCGTTCGGAGGCAGAAAAGGCCACTATGTTCTCCGCCGCGCTCGAGCCAACTGAGCCTCGGACTATTCGTTTCTCGAAGTATGCCAAGCAATTCCTTATCTTGCCAAGCGCTGCATTGGCCTATTGGGTTCCGGAAAGTGTGTTGAGCGCTTATCAGAACAACAGTATTTCCGAAATGTTCGAAGTTGAAGGCAAGAATATTACGTCAGACAACGAGCGTTTCCTCCGATACATCTGGGAAGTCGGGCTGGCGCAGCGAGGACGAAAAAAGCGCTGGCTGCTGTATTCCAAAGGGGGAGAGTTTAGAAAATGGGCTGGAAATCTTGAGCATGTTGTTGATTGGTCGGAGTCCGCAAGAGGCTATTACAAAAGCCACTTGTCAGGACGCATCATCCCAAAAGATTATTGGTATCGCGAGGGTGTAACATGGTCACCAATCTCTACTAAGAAATCTGGCTTTCGATTTCTTCCGGCTGACACCACTTTCGACACAAAGGGGCTTGCGGTCTTTCCTGTAACGTCCAAAGCAGCCAGCGTTTTACTTGGCGCATTGAACAGTCCGTTCGCAAAAGTTGCTCTCGAAATCGCAAATCCCACAATGTCGATCAACCTATTTGACGTCAAGACAGTTCCAGCCCCAGCGGTGGATGTAACCACTACTGCATGCAAGGTTATCGAGAGATTAGTGTCATTGGGGTCTGAAGACTGGGACACCTACGAAACCTCTTGGGATTTCAGCACGCTCTCGCTACTCTCAACCGATCATAGCGGCGAAACGCTGCAGGAAAGCTACGTCACGCTGCGCGCCCATTGGCAGTCCATGACGGACGAGATGCAGCGGCTGGAGCAAGAGAACAACCGCATCTTCATTGACGCCTATGGCCTACAGGATGAACTGACCCCCGAGGTGCCGATCGAGGAGATCACCCTCACCTGCAACCCCGCCTATCGCTATGGCGTAAAGGGCTCGGAGGACGACCGCGAGACCCGCCTGCGCGCTGACACCATGGCCGAGTTCCTCAGCTATGCCGTGGGCTGCATGTTTGGGCGCTACAGCCTCGACGCGCCGGGCCTGATCCTTGCCAATCAGGGCGAGCGGCTGGAGGATTATCTTGCCCGCATCCCCGAGCCCAGCTTCATGCCCGACGCCGACAATGTTATTCCTGTGCTGGATGGTGACTGGTTTGCCGACGACATCACAGAGCGTTTCCGTCTGTTCCTGCGCGTGACCTTTGGTGAGACGCATTTTCGTGAGAACCTGAAATTCATCGAAGACGCGCTGGGTAAGGATATCCGCAAGTATTTCACCAAGGATTTCTATGCCGATCACGTGAAGCGTTACAAGAAACGTCCGATCTACTGGATGTTCTCAAGCCCCAAGGGTACCTTCAACGCGCTAATCTATATGCATCGGTATCGGGCTGATACGGTATCTGTCGTGCTTAACGACTATCTGCGCGAGTTCATTAGCAAGCTGGAGGCCGAGCGTGAGCGTCTTGAAAAACTCTCGGACGATCCCGATGCCAGCCAGGGGCAACGGACCAAAGCGCTCAAAGAGCTGGCGGTGATCGCCAAGCAGCTTGACGAGTTGATTGAATGGGAACGCGAAGTTGTCTTCCCGCTCGCGCAGGCCAAGATCGAGATCGACCTTGATGATGGTGTAAAGGCCAATTATCCGAAGTTCGGTGCAGCGCTGAAGAAGATCGCCGGGTTGGAGGCGAAGGAAACGTGAAATCGCAATTCAGAAAAGCATGCTGTGTCGTTGTTGCTTGGGGTGGAAAGGCGCGGCCGTTTGCATGTTGCGGATGCTTTGGCTTAGCTGATTTCGCGAGTAAATCAGGAGATATTCAATGAATGCTGTGCAGCGGTTCTTCCCGAAAATTATTAACGGAGCTTCGCAGTTCATCATTCCGGTGTTCCAGCGCGACTACAGCTGGACTGAGGAAAACTGCCGACAGCTATGGCATGATTTACTCGCAATTGCCGATGAAAGTGCAGATCGCGGCCATTTCATTGGGTCGGTTGTGTATATCCAAACGGGGGATAGTTCTGCAGGCTTTACTCGTTGGCTGCTTATTGATGGGCAGCAGAGGGTAACAACTCTGACCCTTTTATTGACGGCATTGCGTGATCACATTCGGGAAACGGGATGGCAAGGCAGTGATGATGGCCCGACTGTGAAGCGGATTGATGCTTACTTCTTGCGTAATCTTCAGGAAGAGGGCGAGCGGGAGGTCAAGTTGAGACTTCGTCGCCACGATGACGCCACTCTACAAGCACTCATTAATGGGCAAACCGAGCCCGCGATGCCGTCGCCACGGATACGTGACAACTACGATTTCTTCCGGGAACTCCTTGAGGAAGAGGATCCAGAGCGGGTTTATAGGGGGATCAACCGCCTCTTACTTGTCGATGTCACGCTGGACCGTGGTGTTGACAACCCGCAACTGATTTTTGAGAGCCTCAACTCGACGGGAGTAGACCTGAGCCCTTCGGATTTGATCCGGAACTTTATTCTCATGCGACTTCCCGAGAAAGAGCAGACGCGCTTTTATGAGATCTATTGGAGTAAGATTGAGGAGTTGTTCCGGGGCAGCGAACGGGCCTTCGATAGTTTCATCCGGGACTATCTTGCACTGAGATCGCACTCCACGAAGCTCGAACGGTCTGACCGGGTGTATGATGCATTCCGGCGTGCTTTTGCCGATATCGGCGAGGACCTTGAAGCGCTTGAACAACTTCTTGAAGAATTGTTGCGTCGCGGGAGGCAATATGCAGCCTTTGCGGTTGGAGGAGGTAACGACGAGCGTGCCCGCGCCTTTGCGAGATTGCGGCGACTTGGGGATGTGCCCGCAATTCTGGTCATGCGACTGTTAGAGGCGCAGGAGATGTCCGGCACGCTAAGTGATAGAGAACTTTTGGAGGCGATTGGCTTGCTGGAAAGTTACCTTTTGCGCCGTGCAGTGATTGGGGCGCAGACCCGCGGATACGGACTTGAGTTCGCGAAGCTCGCTCAGAAAATCCAAGATAGTCAACCTCTTGCCTCGCTTAAAGCAGCGATGGCACGGATGTCTCCCTCTTATGCATTTCCTCAGGATGATGCATTCAGGGCTGCGTTGGAGGAGGGAGAGATCTACTACAAGCGCGTGTGCTTTCACTTGCTTGATGGACTGGAAAACCGAGGTAGCAAAGAATTCAGCGACACCAGCAAATACACCATCGAACATGTAATGCCGCAGAATGAGAAATTGGATGATTCCTGGCGCAAGATGCTTGGAAATGAGTGGCAACAAATTCAGATGGTGTGGCTGCATCGGCTGGGAAACTTAACTCTCACGGGATACAATTCTACTTACAGTGATAGACCTTTTGAGGAAAAGAAAACAATCAAGGGTGGGTTCCAAGAGAGTTCGGTCCGTCTTAACCATGATATTCGAGACGAGCCACAATGGACGCCAGCGGAAATGGAAGCTCGCGGTAGACGTTTGGCTGAGAGAGCTTTGAGTATTTGGCCGTGCCTGATCGCCGACGAGGCTGTGATCCGGGATATGGAAGTTGAAGAGCTCAAAGCCAAGGCACAGCGGCGCAGTGTTTCCCAAGTCAATATGAGCGAAGATGCAGCGAAGCTTTTCGAGGCATTGCGCTCACGATTGCGGTCGGAGTTTCCTGACGTGATTGAGATGGCAGAGCGGAAGTCGGTCAGTTACCATGACCCCGAGTTTATTCTCGAGGTTGTACCCCGCAAGTACGGACTTGTTCTTGTCATAGATATAGATTTCAACGAGGTCGAAACAGATAGTGGATCGATCGAGGATGCATCCAATCGCAGCTTTGTTATGCATGCAAGTCACCAAGGCGGCGTGCTTTTTAACCTGCAAGAGCCAACCGAAATCGAAGACGCTTTGTCGATTGTAGCGCAGGCGCGTGCTCTGACATAGGAGACTTTGCTCATCGAACGCTTCAAGAGATTTGAGTGAGCGAGAAGATAAGCATTAGCGGGATAGCAGCCGCATTGGGTAAACAGGTAAAACAGAGGCAGCTGAATGCCCGATAGAATCAGCGCAAGTCTGCAAAGGTTGTTTGAAGAACACCGGATCGTTTTCTGGTATGACGCTGCGCGCGATATGCGTAACGCGTTTGATAGCGTCGATCTGGCTGACGTGACCAAGGTCGAGATTGCCAACAATCAGTTTGGTCTCAAGTATCGAATGTTACGGCAGGAACCCGGTGCAAAGTTCCTTGTGTTCCATGACGGGCCGGAGCCCGAGAATGCTTCAAACTGGCTGCTGGATCTGCAGTTGGCGAGCGCTGTGTTCAAGGCAGATCAGGCTGGTATCTGGCTTGGCGAGCTTGGTCTGCCGCCCCAGTTTGAAAGTGTGGTGCGCGACCATATGGAGTTCTACCGCGCCAAGGCGCGAGTGGTGGCGCTGAAACGGCTGATTCAATCTGTTGATATCAGCGCCCATGTGAGTGACCAGATTAAGCAAATCAGATCACGTCTGCTTGCCGTCTGTGTCGGGGCTGAAGGTGGTCTCGATACTGTGATTGAGGCGCTTTTGGGTGACCTGGCAGAGGGGCGTGATGACGCCATGCGCCTGATTGAGCGTTCGGGTCTGACGGAGTTCTTTTGGAAACAGGTTGGCAATGCTTACGGGTATCAACCGGATCAGCCGGACTTTGAAGACTTTGCAATCACGTTGTTCCAGTCAGCCTACCTGCGGGAAATGGGTGAAGACGGTCAGCTCAACGCCGAGGCGTTGTTGGTCTTCCGTCGCTGGAAGAACAATCGACACTGGAAAGAAGCTTTCGAGACGCTGTCTGAGCGCTATCAGGGCCTTCTAAAGATCCCTGCTGACCTGTCAAAGCGTGATTTTCGCACGGTCATGGCGATCGATCACTTTGAGGAAATTGATCGCCATATTATCCGGCAGCTTGTGCATGCGATGTCGACCCAGACAGTCAGTGCATCTGACGTATTGAAATGGGTCCGTGAACGCAGGCAAAGTCATTGGTATGCCATCTATGAGGATATCTATCAGGCGATCGGTTTTGCCACTGAGTTCCAGCAGGCGTTGGCGGAGGCCAACGTGGGAATGACAAGCCCTGCAGAAGGGGTGAAGCGATATGTAAGCAGCTGGTACAAGCTTGATCAGCACTATCGCAAGTTCATCTACCATATGCAGCGCAGCGGCCATGCCTCTTTGTTGTCAGAACTCTATGAAGCAGTCGAAAACAGATACACCAACAGTTTCCTGCTTAAACTGAACGATGCCTGGCAGGATCAGGTTACGGCGCTGAATGACTGGTCTATTCCCGGCTACGCGCGTCAAAGCGCCTTCTATGCCGAACAGGCGGCAGAGTTCCGGCGCAAGGACCAGAAGGTCGTTGTCATCGTCTCGGATGCTTTGCGTTTTGAGGTGGCAGAAGAATGCTTGCGCCGCATTCGGGCTCTGAACCGGTTTGATGCAGAACTCAAACCGATGATTAGTGCACTCCCGAGTTATACGCAGCTGGGCATGGCGGCTCTTCTTCCGAACAAAGAACTGTCATTCGCTTCAGACGGCAAGGGGACAGTATTATCCGGCGGTGAAAGCACCCAGGGTCTTGCCGCACGAGAAAAGATATTGGCCACGGGCAGGGCGGGCGACCGCGCGAAGGCGCTTGCTGCCCGGGATGTGCTGGATATGCGGGTGGATGATGGCAAGGAGCTCTTCCGGGACAATGACGTCGTTTATATCTATCACAACCTGATCGATGCGATCGGTGACAAACTGCAAACCGAAGATCAACTGCCGAAAGCTGCAGAAGACGCGATCGACGAGCTTACCAAACTGGTTCGCAAGCTGACCTCGGCCAATTTCTCCAACATCCTGATTACAGCGGATCATGGTTTCCTGTATCAGCACCGCGCACTGGATGAGAGCGACTTCGCGGTGGCGGATCCAAAGGGTGAAGAAATCCTGATGCGCAATCGTCGTTTTGTCATCGGTCGAGGGCTTGAAGAAACCTCGGGCATGAAGAAGTTCAGCTCTGCCAACCTTGGTCTCTCTGGTGATCTTGACGTATTGATCCCCAACTCGATCAATCGTTTGCGGGTTAAGGGGGCTGGGAGCCGGTTTGTGCACGGCGGTGCTTCACTTCAGGAAATCGTTATTCCTGTTATCCGTGTTGGCAAGCAGCGTGACGCCGATATCAGCCAGGTTGAGGTGCAGATCATCGTTTCGGGTCGTAGCCAGATTACTTCAGGCCAGACGGCGGTGGTATTCTATCAGGCGCAACCGGTTTCCGAAAAGATGCAGGCTCGCGAGCTTCTGGCCGGGATTTACGCAGCCGATGACACCTTGATTTCTGATGAGCATGTGCTTCAGTTTGATTTTACGTCCGATAATGCCCGGGAACGCGAAATGCCCAGGAAATTCCTGTTGTCGCGCGAGGCTGACAAGTTCAACAATCAGGACGTATTCCTCAAGCTGCGAGAGCGGGTCGGCAAGACCAGCCATTATCATGATTACACAAGCCATCGCTTCCAGTTGAAACGTGGCATCACAACCGATTTTGACTTCTGAGGAGTGGGCTGATGAGTAATCTCGACGCCAGAATCAATGAACATTTCGCAGGCTTTGTGGTGCGCAAGGATCTGGTGAAGGCGGTCAAGGGTAACGCTATTGTTCCCACATATGTTCTTGAATATCTTCTCGGACAATATTGCGCGACCGATGACGAAGCATCGATTGCGACGGGTATTGAAACGGTCAAGGAAATCCTGCGAAAGCATTATGTTCATCGCAGCGAAGCAGGGCTTGTTCAGTCGACCATCAAGGAGAAAGGTCGCTACAAGGTTATCGATCAGATCAGTGTCTCTCTTAACGAAAAGACCGACAGCTACGAGGCGACATTTGATAACCTTGGTATCAAGAAGGTCGCGGTCGATAGCGGCACGATCAAAGCGCATCCAAAGCTTCTTGTTACCGGGGTCTGGTGTATTGCTGATGTTCAGTACGAGTTTTCTGACGATCCGCGTATCTCACCCTGGATACTCGAAACCATAAAGCCCATTCAGATCGCCAAGGTCGATTACGAAGGCTACCGCGAAGCGCGAGGGAATTTCACTACCGATGATTGGATTGATCTGCTTATGCAGAGCATCGGGTTCAACCCGGAGGCCTTTGGGCGCCGTGCCAAGCTCCTGCAGCTCATGCGTCTGATCCCGTTTGTTGAGCGCAACTATAACATCATTGAACTAGGCCCGAAGGGGACTGGTAAATCGCATATTTATTCTGAGTTCTCGCCTCATGGTCAGCTGATATCGGGTGGAGAGGTTACAGTACCAAAACTCTTCGTGAATAACTCGAATGGTCGCATTGGTTTGGTGGGGTATTGGGACGTCGTTGCCTTTGACGAGTTTGCCGGTCGGGAAAAAACGGCGAACAAGGCGCTTGTGGATATCATGAAGAACTACATGGCCAACAAGACCTTCTCGCGTGGGGTAAGCCCGATGGGGGCGGAAGCGAGTTTTGCCTTTGTTGGGAACACGGATCACAACGTGCCGTTCATGTTGAAGAACAGCGACCTGTTCGAGGCGTTGCCACCCCAGTTCCATGATTCGGCCTTCATTGATCGCCTGCATGCCTATCTGCCGGGTTGGGAGATAGATGTGATCCGTGGCGAGATGTTTACGAAGGGCTATGGCTTCATTGTCGACTATCTGGCCGAGATCCTTCGTCATCTTCGTCAGGAGGATTACTCGAACCGACTGGACTTACATTTCAGGATCAGCGAGAAGATTTCAACACGAGACCGGGACGCGATCTACAAGACAATGTCTGGCCTCCTGAAGCTCCTCTTTCCCAATGGTGGCGAGACTGCGGCAGATGTCGAGGAACTGCTCCGTATTGCGATGGAAAGTCGTAAGAGGGTTAAGGATCAACTTGTCAGAATTGACAGCACTTATCCCGCAGTCGACTTTCACTACTTGGGGACAGACGGCGTCAAACGTCGTGTCACAACGGTAGAGGAAGAAGAATACCCGCAATTCTACTACCTTAAGTCTTCGCAAGCTCCTGAACATGAGGATCAGCCGGATGCAGTAGATGCTGCATCGCTGATCGAAGGCAAAGCGGCGGGGGCCGATAAAACTTCGCAACCTGCAAAAGCATCTTCCGCAAAGGACTTGGAAGAGGG
Source organism: Thalassospira sp. UBA1131 (assembly GCF_002311515.1). Classification (GTDB taxonomy): domain Bacteria; phylum Pseudomonadota; class Alphaproteobacteria; order Rhodospirillales; family Thalassospiraceae; genus Thalassospira. The sequence continues at coordinate 16,234 of NZ_DCAO01000097.1, read as the reverse complement.
TCATCATGTCTTCACCGAGGACCGCAAAGGGGTGAGCTATGATCGTCTGTTTGGTCCTTATATAGCGGGCGCGTCTCAGATCATCGTTACCGATCCGTATGTGCGTTTCTTTTATCAGATACGTAACATGATGGAGTTTGTCGAAATGGTTATTCGGCGGAAATCGCCGGAAGATCAGGTCAATATCCACCTTGTTACGGGACCTGACGACGGAAATGTTGCGAAACAGAGAGAGTTGCTTGATTCAATCAGAGATGCGTGTGTGGGCTCAGGCGTGGAATTCACTTGGGCGTTTGATGAAAGCGGAAACGCACATGCTAGGGACATTGCGACCGATACGGGCTGGAAGATCGTACTTGATCGTGGGCTGGATATTTTTCAGGCACCGATCAAAAAGGACGGTTTTTCTTTGGGCGACCGGTTACAGGAGCACCGGATTATCAAAGGTTTTTACGTGACCTATGTTAGAAATAATAAAGATTGAGTTGTTATTCCTGAACTTGAAGTGGATTTTTTTAAAAGGCTCCCGCCTTGAACAGCAAAATATGTAGTGTGAGCACGGAGCTACTTGCCTCAGGAAGAATTAGCAAGAACTTCCTTCATGCAGTCTACGTCGCGATCATTGGGCGGCCGGTCTTGGAGAATTTTTGTGTTTAATTGAGTATTGAATTTCTTCTTTCCTGAAGACATGATCATCTTTGGGGGGGGACTATAATGAATGTCTTACGAGAGTTTTCTGATGGTAAAGGCATAGATCCTGACGGTCGACCTCTACATGCATATCGATTGAGCGAGCCCCAGTATCTCAATCTCGGCACAAAGGTCAAAGACTGCCTCAGATCGGGGCGCTATCGAAGTGTCGCTACGGCCTTCGTGCTGTGGGCGGCGGAGCGGTATCGGAAAGAATATGATGGTGGCGCACTTTCCTGGGATTTCCTTACGAAGGCACTTGGCGTTTCACTTTCGCAGCAACAGCTACGAGAGATCACAGCTCTGGGGCTCAAGCGGATGCGGCGTTCTGTTCAGAAACTTCAGAGTGGGACGCAGTATCTGAACACCATAGCTGCCGAGGGCGGCATTCCTGTCAGGCTGCTGAGCGATCAAAAGGGTGGCTATCGCGCGGCGCTAGTAGGTCTTGTAGCTGATCTGTCGCGGATAGGGCTGGGCTGCCCGCGAGACGTGGCTCTCGGCTTCGCGGCACAGCGCACACGGCGCCTTCCATTGGGCTACCGCACGCGCGAATACCATGCGCTTTTCGTGGATTTTGCTTTCGAGGTGCTCGAACTGCGGGAATTGTCCCCCGACGGCATGTCTGCGCAGGATGTCGAGCCGTTTCTTGATCGGGTTAAACCGGGATGGCGCGAGGGCCTTTCGTTACGGCTCGATGTGGCCGCAGCGCGCAGCTTGCTGTCCGATGCCGTCCTGGTTTCGGCCCGGCAGGGGTTGGTTACAGATCCACTGACGCGAGTGTTGCGTCGCGGCGATGACGACATTTGGAGGCCCTGGATAGAAATTGAAGAGGTCGCAGAAATCGGACCGCAATTGATCCGGGACATTGAGCCGGAGCGTCGCAGGCTACGGTTGGCGCCAGTTGGCGCACTGGCATCGGCGGCACCAGACCTCCTCTTTGCCCTCGACCGCGAGAGAGCGGATCGTCCGTGGCAGAGTCGGCGGATCAGCGGACGCCGAACCGCGCGCTTTCGTTTCTCGTTGGATACGGGGGCGGACCTCATGGCCATGGCTGATGGCAAGTTCCTCGGCAGGGTGAGGCTTGCCGGCGGAGAGGCCGTCGATATCGGCGCTGGCCCTACGTTTTGGCGTCTGGCGGAGATGGGCGAGAGTAGGGCCGCAGCTCTGGCTTATGCTGGAAATGCTGCCGTACGGACGCGGGATCCACACGTGTGGATTCTGCTGGAAGACGGCAAGATCCCCAACTGCACGGAAACTCTTGTAGCCGAACCCGATGGGACGGTGCCCGGTGGAGCGATCTGGCGGTTGTCGGGCAACGGACGCGTTCTGGTTGCAGGCGGCAATGCGCGGATCGAGACAGGGGCCGAAGAGGATGCGCGCGAGGAGATTTATGCAAGCGGACCGTTGGAGTATCGCCTGCTCGACAATCGCGGCACGCCGGTGCATCGCGGTGTGCCGATGATCTTGCACCGGCAGCCGGGGCGCGGATTTGGACAACTGACCGGATCTAAACTGCGTTATCAGGTTGCAGGCAGTCATATCTGGCAGACAGGTTCTCCATCGGAGACGACGATCGGTCGGGTTACTTTCGCGGCAACGGAAGAAAGCGGTATTGGTGCGCGCGTCACGGTGAACATGGTGCCGACCACATTCACCCTGCGCGAGGTGACGCGCGAGGGCGATCCCTATAGGCGTATTCGCGTCAATGGCGTGCCGCAAGGATGGGTCATGCGTGTGGCATCGGGCGATCCACAGCGGCCTGATGCTGACAGTGTGGTAGACGTGCTGTTGGAAACATCAACCGATGAGCAGGCACGGTTGCCCGTCACGCTGGCAGGCCCCGAGGGCGCCAGGTCCCTGAACTGGAAGCTTGATTTGCCGCTCCAACGGGGTGAGTTCCAGAATGTTGATGGCAAAAGGTTGACGTCAGACCGCGATATTTCCATGCAGTCCCTGAAGGATTGGCGGATCTTACCAGCTGAAGGTCTACAGACGGATCTACGAATTCGGTTGCATAGTCGCTCGGCTGGTGACGCGCCGGTCATTGGCGTGCAGGTCGCGACCGACCAGCCTCTTTCGGCTTTTCGTCCGCTTTTGGAGAAAATGCTTGTCGTGGGTGGAGCCGATGCCGAGTTACGCCTGCGTGTGGTGACGGCGGGCGATCAGTCATCTCGCCTTCGCGTCCGTCACGTGCTGGGAGAAACGCGGCTCGAGGGAGAGGATGTGCTGGTGCTTCAAAACCATATACCGGTCCACGATCCTTCTCTCGAAATTACCGCTGTCGACCTCGACGATCCCGCGCGCGTGGAAATCACCGGTGCGTGCGGGCTTTCGCATCTGGGCGAGGGGCGTTGGTTCCTTCTGCCACGCAAGGGAGGCATGCCTATGCGGCCACCTCGCCCATTCGTGCAGCCTGAGCCTTTCGAGGCCACGGGGCAGAGTGCGTCCAGACGTGATGATCGTGTCGCTCACTATGCCAGCTATTTTCAGGAGGGTGACGTTGTAAATGATCTTTCCCGTCTGGCAACGCTTTGCGAGGTGTTGCTTGCCAACGGCGTCTCTCCCTCGGCGTTGGACGAGGTTCACGCATTGGCCAAAGTGCCCTCTGCGGCTGTGCGTCTGTTGTTTCGGGTCGGGCCCTCCGATCTTGAGGATATCTTGTCCTTGGAGCTGCACGATGGGCCGCAATGGTCCTTCATCAGTCCCAAAGACTGGGCGGAAGGATTCGCCCGTGAGGCCGAGGAGCTGTACGCAAGGTTGGCCGCAATCCCTGAACTTGCTGACAAGGCCCGTGAACAAGCACATGACGCTGTAGCTGCACGAGCGGCTGACATTTTGCGCTTGCGTCCGGCTTTGGAGGGACATATCGCTCTCGCGTTGCAGGAGGTTGATCTTATGGCGATTGCGGGGCTAGCGAGCCGCCTTGGCGAATTGTCGCTCGGTTTGCAAAATCCCGAGAAAATGCTACTTGAAAACGCAAGAATGGTCATCAGTCGACAGACGTCCCATACACCATTTTTGCAAGGGGTGGCAGCACAGCAGCGTCCTCCCGGTTTCGACGGGTTCCACGAGGAATGGCGCGGCCTGGTCGACGCACCAATCGTCGTGGCCGAGATTGCCTTTGGTCTGCGTCCGCCGCCGACAACCAGAGAAAAAGTCGAGTTGCTACTTGCGACACAGGCAGATCAAGTTGGTTATGAAGCTGCATTGCCGGCTACTATTGCTTGGCTAGCATCACAACAAAGTTGAGTGGATCGAGTATGAAGGACGAGACCCGTTTGCCCACTTCTGGATATGACGAAATCCTTGCCCGCGTGAATGATCGTGCTGCTGACGCGGTATTGGGCAAGGGGCGAGTGCGCTCGCGCAGTCTGCGTGCGGATCTCGCGGCGCGACTGCATGGTCCGGCTGGCGGGACAGACGCTTTTGTTGCCGATCCGGTTTTCGAGGCCGCTCGTGTTTGGGAAAGGGCGGATAAGTGCCTCGATGATCTCGCAGGCAATATGTTAGAGGAAGATCTGGTAGCGGCGCTTGATCGGGAGTTCCTATTGGACGGCACCAGGAATCACCGCCGTTGGCCACGCCGAGGCAATGATGTCGCGCCTTACTTGCACCAGTTTCGTGCTTGGGAGGCGGCTGAAGCGGGGCGCAGCTTCATGGTGACCAGCGGCACGGGGTCAGGCAAAACCGAATGCTTTATGATCCCGATGCTTAATGACCTTCTTCGAAGCCACAAACCCGGCGATACGGGCGTGAAGGCCATCGTGCTCTATCCGTTGAACGCTTTGATCGACAGCCAGAAAGAGCGTCTGGGGGCGTGGATGAATCCGCTGGTGAACCGTCTGTCCTACGCGCTCTACAATCGTTATATGGATGACACCGTGCCGGGACCAAAGATGCGTGGCGCTCAGATTATGGAGCGTCGGGCCATGCGCCAGACGCCACCGTCGATTATGGTCACAAATGTCACCATGTTGGAATACATGTTGATGCGTGCACAGGACAGAACGATCCTTGAAAAATCCCAAGGAATGCTGCGTTGGATTGTGCTGGACGAGGCGCACAGTTATGTCGGGGCGCAGGCTGCCGAGATGGCACTTTTGCTGCGCCGTGTGCGCGATGCCTTCGGAGCCGGGCCGGAAGATGTCCGCCTCGCAGCAACCTCGGCGACCATCGGTGAAGGGGAGAAAAGCCGGAATGCCCTTAAACAGTTTCTGGCTGACCTGGCGGGGTTACGGCCTGACCAAGTAGAGGTGATCGAAGGGCAAGAGCGGACTCCCGTTCTCCCTCCCGAGGGCACAGACGAGCCTCTCGATCCCATAGGGCTGCCATCGACGCCGGATGCATTGTGGCGAACGCTCGCGCCGAACCCGCGCCTGCGCAAGGTGCGCACCGCGATGCGCGCCGGGAGTGTTAGCCTGAGGAGGGCTGCGCGCCTGTTGGGACGTGACGGTGATGGCGCAGGGACGTTGCGCCTCCTTGAAGCCGCTGGACAAGCGAAAGATCCGCAAACAGGCATCGCGCTCGCGCCGTGGCGGCTGCATGTCTTCCACCGCGCACAGGGCGGCCTTTGGGCCTGCGTCAATCCGGATTGTTGCAATCGGAGCGCGGCGCTTGCAGATGAAAATGGGGATTGGCCGTTTGGTCAGATCTACTTTACCGAGCGTGAGACCTGTGATGGCGATTGCGGTGCGCCGGTGCTGGAGATTGCGGCCTGCGACGAGTGCGGAACACCTTGGTTGCGTGCAGATGTGGCAAATGACGGACCGCATCGCTTCTTGCGTCCTGCGCGGGATGAAGGGGGGGATGACGACTATATTCTGGATGTCGAACCTGACGAAGACGGCGGGGAGCCAGCGACACCTCACCTGTCGGAAAGCGTGATTGTTGGGCTCGGTTCGGGCGAGGGATGCGAATATCTTCGGCTTACAGACGCGCAGTTGTTCGAGATCCCGAAAGATGGTGACCCGGTTGTGCCTCTCGCTATATGCGTGGAGGATGAGAGAGGCTGCTGCGAGCGCGCGAGCCAAAAGAGCGTTACTGTGCGCCCTCAACGCTTCGGTGCCCCCTTCCTGATGGGCAATGCGATGCCGCTATTGATCGAGGCGACCAAGCCCAGCAGACATGACCATCCGGTACCCTTCGAGGGGCGCCGTCTATTGTCCTTCACCGACTCGCGCCAAGGGACGGCACGGTTTTCGGCAAAACTTCAACAAGACGCCGAGCGTGCTCTTACTCGCGCAATCATCTATCACTCTGTCCAGAATCGGGAGAGCAACCCGGAGAAGGCGGCTCAGGCCCGGGCTACCATTGAAGCGCTAAGACCGATGGCCGAATCCAACCCATTGCTGGCTACCAGCTTGGCGGAACAGGAAGCGGTGCTTCGTGAGGCCGAAGGGGCTCTTAAACCCGTGCCATGGTCGGAGATGGTCCAGCGTATCGCACAGAACGAAGAGTTCCGCAATTTCGCTCGTCCTGTTTGGAAAGATCGGCCGTCGAAGGGCGACGACGCCTTGGCCACGCATCCCACTGCTTTGGCCGAACTCTTTCTTTACCGTGAACTCTTCCGCAGGCCGCGGTTGCAGAACAACGTGGAAACGATGGGGTTCGCCCGACTTTTGTTTCCCGAGATTAATGCGCAGGCGCGTCTGTCCGTTCCTGAATCCTTGCGGGAAGCAGGGCATGACGAAAGCGTATGGGCCGACTTGTTGCACGCGGCGGTGGATCTGAATTTCAGAACCAATCTGGCCATTTGCCTGCCCGAAGAACCCGCAGACGTTCGTCATTGGATATCGCCGCGCAGTGCCTTGGGGGTCGTCGTAGAACCTGGCCTGTCCAAAGACGACGTCTCAGGTGTCGACAACCCACGCTTCTTTCCGTCAGCGCATTCTGGTCGCTCGAACCTTGTCCGGTTGGTTTATCGGCTGATCGGTGGGAGCATGGATAGCGCAGTCGATGTGGAGCGAGCGGCGACCGTTCTGAGCGCGATATGGAACACACTGTGCAAAGCGAGTTCTATTGTACGGGTTGCGCCGGGGGGCTGGCGTCTCGACTTCAAGAAAGTCGCGATTTCGCCCCTCGAGACGGCTTTCGAATGTCCTGTCACGGGACGCCTTCTACCTTTCGCGCCAGCGGGCGTGTCGCTGAATGCGGTGACAGGTGACAAACCTGCCCGCGCTATAGCCATGCCTACATTGCCCGAGGCGGTGCCCGAGGGGATATTAGCTGAGCAGCGAGCTGAGTTGCGCGACTGGCTCCTAAGTGATCCGACGATTGCGTCGCTGCGCCTTGATGGACATTGGACAAACCTGCACGATCGCACGGTCGAGTTCACGCCCTTCCTTCGCGCGCAGGAGCATTCCGCGCAGATTGATCGAGAGAGCCTGAAAACCTACGAGCATGCCTTCCGCGAGGGCCGGATCAACGTATTGAACTGCTCTACCACGATGGAGATGGGCGTTGATATTCCTGACGTGGGTATAGTCGTGAATACGAATGTCCCTCCAGCACCGGCGAATTATCGTCAGCGCATCGGTCGCGCAGGGCGACGTGGGGAGCCATGGGCTATGGCCTTTACCTTCTGCAAGGATCTGCCGCTCGACAACATGATTTTTCGCGATCCCGCGCGTTTGCTTGGTGCTGAGGTCGCCGCTCCACAGGTGCGGTTGGATTCCGCGATTCTTGTGCAGCGCCACGTCAATGCGGCGCTGTTGGGGGTGTTCCTGCGTGAAGGCGGCGGAACGAGCGTGAAAACCAACATGGCCTCGTTCATGGGGGCGACAGAAGAAACGGACGCGCCGTTTTTTCCCGACAGCATGGCCGATGATTTCCTCGCTGCGCTCAAGGGGGATTGGGGCACGCAGGACAATGTAGCTCAGGCCCTTGACAGGTTGGTGACGGGAACATGCCTTGCTGATCATATCGGGTTGGTGTCACGCACCGAGGCCGATTTCTCCCGGATGAGAAACCGTTGGCGTGAGGAATATGAGCAGTTGATGGAGGCACAGGCGGCTTATCCTGATACGGACCCGGCGCATTGGCTTTATAAAAAGCGCGCCAAGCGTATGCGGGAGGAGTTCATGATGACCGAACTTGCCCGCCGTGGTTTTACACCTTCTTATGGATTCCCAGTGGACGTGGTATCTTTCGATCACACAGGGAAGGGCGTCGGCGAGCCTGGTCCGTCTCGTCCGTTGGATATGGCTATCCGGGAGTATTCGCCTGGATGTGAAGTGGTGATCGACGGATTGGTGTATCGTTCGGACGGTGTGCTGCCCACTTGGGGCAATCGCAATGACCCCGGCTCGGTCGAAGATCTGCGCTTTTTGTTTACCTGCCAGTCTTGCAACCTGTTTGTAACCTCGAGGTACAAGGAGACAGATTGCCGGCGCTGTGGAACTCCGCTAAAGCGGACGGAGTTGCTACGTCCTTCGGGCTTTCTTGGCAACCGGCGGCCGCATAGTGCCTATGAGCAACTTGCCTATGTGGCCCCCGACGCACCGCGAGTTTCGGCAGAGCCCGAGGCTTGGGTTTCTTTGCCGGATCCGGAAGTCGGCCGCTATCGCACGGCGAGGGAAGGGCGTGTGTTGATCACTGCGTCGGGGGAAAATGGTTGTGGCTATGCTGTCTGCATCGCTTGTGGGCGTGCCGAGGCGGAGATCGGTGACGATGAACCGCGATTGCCAGCCGGAATGGTTGGGCATCGGCCGCTGCAGAAGCTGCGTGACAACCCGCGCCACGACGGGCTTTGTCCGGCAAATGATGATGCGTCACGCAAGATACGGCGGCGTGTGAAGCTCGGGACAGAAATGGCCACCGACGTGTTCGAATTGCAGCTTGATGTCTTGCCCGCTACCGAGACGGGGAAAGCACAGGCCGCAGCCATTGGCGCTGCCCTACGAGAGGCACTTGGCGCACGGTTGGGCGTGGATGCGGAAACAATGGGATTGGCCGTCGCACCCAGCCTCCGTCCTGATGAAGCACGCCGTAGCTCCGTCTTCCTCTACGACAAGGCATCTGGAGGGGCCGGTTTTGCCTCAGCTGCGGAGCGTGATCTTCCGGACCTCTTGCGAGATGCCGCGATTCGACTTGATTGTCCTGCCAAATGCGCATCGGGATGTCCGGAATGCGTGTTGCGCCGCGACCTTCAATTCGGGACCGCGATGGACCGTTCCGGCGCACTTGAGGTTCTAAGATCCGAGATACTGCCACGCCTCGATTTGCCGGAGGATTTGAAGCTATTTGGTTCTGAGAGTACTGCGGTTACGCGTACGATTGCCGAATGGATCGGGCGCCAGGCGGCCCGTGGTGCAGTCGAGCGGCTGGCGCTTTTCCTGAGCGATCCCCCTTCTGGCTGGGACGTGGCCGAGTGGCCCGCTGCCCGCGTTGCCGAGGAGTTGGGGCGTGCAGGTGTTCCGGTTGCGATTGTGATGCGATCTGCCGATGTGAATCGTCTGGAGATGTCGCACAAGCTTGATCTGGTGCGCCTTGTCACCCGGTCGCAAGCGAGCCTGCATGTCGTCGACGTATTGCCCAAGGCACGGGGCGCGGCAATCCTCGCTGAGGCTCGCTTCGAAGGGCAGGAGATCGCGATTGCTTCGTCTGATGATCAGGCGTGTCATGTTAATCGTCACTGGGGTAGAGTGGAGCGCGCGCCAGCTGTGTGTGGTCCATCTGCGCCGAATGAACTCAGCGAGCCCCTGTCTTTGGCGAAAGTTACAGCCTATGGTGAGGGAAATTCTGCTCAAAAGGACGTGACGACAGAGCTCGATGGTCCCGTGACTAAATTCGGTAGCCGTTTGTGGGCAATTGCGAAGAGCCTGCGACCGCAGATATTCGCAGGATCTTCGAAGTTAGAAAAAGTCACCTACAACGACCGCTACATGCGCTCCCCCGTGACGGCGCGCCTGCTGTTTGAGGCATGGCGCACGCTTCCTTTGCGCAATGAGAATACGCGCCTAGAGATCGTTTCGGAAACTCTCGGCTCCTCGGAACGTCGCGGCTATCTTCTTTGGCATAACTGGGAGACGGATGAGCTTCGTAGGAGGGTGCTGTCCGAGCTGTTCCCTGGAGCCTCGATCATGCTTGGAACGAAGTCCGATTGCGCTCATGCACGTTTCTTCCGCTTCTCCTTTGAAGATGGATCTGAGGTAAGGCTTTCACTCGATCAGGGATTTGGCGCATGGAGAGAGGCATCCGGACGTTCTGCGCGCTTCAATCACGACGCGCGTCCGGAAGAGCAGGCTCGTGCACTGCAAAATCTGCCTTTCGACGTTGCCATACAGGACGGTGGTCGTTTCCCCTCCCCTATTTGGCTGCGATGGTGAGCTATGTTTGAAAATCGGAAATTCCGCGACGTCATAAAGTTTCTTGGATGCAGCAATTCCGAATTCTCCCTACCGCCTTCCGAAAGAACATTGGGAACCGGACAAAGAAGGGTCCCTGTTCCCCGCACGCGCGGGGATGTTGATTGCAAATATGTAAAGGATGATTAAGTCGGGAGCGACGATTTATGGATTCCGCGTTTTTCCAAGAGCCTGCTACTGATGGACGGGGTAGGGGGCAGAGTGCGTAGCATCTCCCGATGCGCCATGATCAACACCATCGCCAGCGGATCCTGATCGGCTTCCATGAGCAAAAACATCTTCCAGTTCCGCAAGGCCCGTGCCGCCAGGCTGGGCTGCCGGGGGAGGAGCTTCCGTTGGCCAAGGTAGCGCCGCCAGAGGGCAGGGGTATTGCGATGCCGGACAAGTGGGCGGGGCTTGTAATGATGTCTCGTTCTAGCCTTGTGTCCACTTTTGCTTGGCTGTTTGTTTTGTTGTGCTTCAAACGCCCCAAACCGTTCTTCGAGTTTCTTCTTGCTACAAGATCGGTTCAACTGGCTGGCTTTCATCGCTTGACCATCCGGGCTCATCAACACCATCCCGTTGCCACGCAGTTTGATCCTGATGTCATATCTGGCCAGAACCTCGTGTGCTTCCGGCCAGTTCCTGGCCTTGCCCAAACCTTCCAGTATCTCCTCACGATGTTTCAACACATGCCGCTGGAATGATTCCTGCCATGTGTGGGCTTCATAGTTCCGTGCTGCCGGTGAGAGCTTGTTGGGATCACGCTCCATGCCATCAGTCATACCGGGATCAATGGTGAGGCCGTATTTCTTTTCCATCTCACGCGAGACTTTTGCGAGAATCCTAAAGTCCCTATGCGGTGTAATGACCTTGAGCGTTTCCGGATGCACCTTGTTAAAGGCGATATGCATGTGGAAATTATCTGTATTGATATGCGTTCCTGCTACCCGCTGATGATCTGCGTATCCAAGTGCCTTGGCATATTCCGCCTCGATTGCCATCAGATCATCCTTGGTTAGTTTATCCTGGTCACCAGACCGGAATGAGACGACAAGATGATAGGTTTTATCGGCAATATCAGGTTTTAGCCGACGAACCGCTTCGATCTCCAGAAGGGCCAGATCAAGATCCCCGATATTTGTGCCTGCATCGCAGTTGCGTATCCAGAACTGATGAAGTTTCTCTCCTTTTTCTTCGGCTGCGGCGATGTATTCGCCAAGGCGCGTGTAGTTATCTGGCACCCCTGATTTTTTGCCAATCTTAGTCGCGATCATGACTTGCCCTGCTTGCGAATGCCTGGCTGAAGCTGATCACGGATCTCGCCAATCGCGGTTTTGAGCTCTGCCTGTGTTTCTTCAATCTCGCGGATTAGATCATCGAACTTTTTGAGAAGATCTGCTGAAAGCGGCTCATCAACTGCGAGTTTGAACAGGTTCCCGAGCCTTGCCTGGTCAGCGTTGACCTTAAGCAAATCCCGAATGCCTTGCCATGCTGCAAAGTCGCTGGCACTCGGCAGCTTGGTATTCATCAACAATCGTTTGAGGAGTTCCGAGCGGGACAGGCGCATTTGATGGGCCAGCTGATCGATGCGTTCTTTCTCTTCGTCGTTCAAATAGGTTTTGATGACGTGGCGGTCGGTGGCCATGGCATGGTTCCAGTATCGATAAAAAGGTGCCGGTGGCGTACATTGCGCCACCGGCGTTCGGGGATCAGATGGCCAAGCTGGCAGCCTGTTGCTCGCGCCCCCGTGTTCTGGCTTTGGCTTTCGGTTTGGTCATGCCGAGCTGTTCGGTGACAAAGCGTTTCAACGCCTCAATCCCGCGTTCCCGATGGATGTCGTTAAAGTCGGTCAGGCCCTTAGCCTTTTCCTCATCACTCAGATCCGGACGCAGGATCTTCGCGCCGGTAAGCTCAGATGCCCGTTCGGCTCCCTTGACCCCGGCATTGATCTGCTTGGCATGGTCATCATCAGCCGCAATCACCAGGGCGCGATCCAGATGCTTCTTGTGAAGGGCCTCGGCCACCGGTGTCAGATTGCCGGAATCAAGTGCGACCACCACCGTCAGACCACTGGCCATATGCAGGCTTTGACCGGTGGAATAGCCTTCAGTGACGATCATCGGGCCTTTTGGGTCGCCCTCGATCACATGCATCAGGCCGCGCTTCTTGCCGTCCTTGAGATACATCTTGGTGCCATCGGGGTGAATGGTCTGGATGTTCTCGATGAAGCCTTTCTCATTGGCCATCGGCATGAGCAGGTTGCCGGATTGATCAATGCGCAGATCACCAGCAGGCACCTGTTTGTTCTCAAGATAGGGGTGATTGGCCGGTGCTGCTTCTGCGTTCTGGAAAATCCCATAAGCCCGTTTTGCCACGGCGCGATATTGCGCACGGAGTTCCTGTTCCTGGGCCGCCTTACGAGCAGCTGCTTCGGCTTTGGCCTGTTCGAGTTCCTTGGGATCGATCTTGGTGCCGGTCGCCACCCATTTGAGCGGATCCTGTCCGGACTTGTAATTGGTGATGTTGCCTGCCGGAAGACCCTCAAGAAACCCACGATAGGAACCGCTTTTCTGGCCCTTGCGATCTCCTTCAACCGCAACCCGATGCCATTTGCCATCCATGGTCGGTGGCCCATCGAGAATCAGGCCGTTTTCCTTAAGCGCCTGGGCAAATTCCTGTTCCGGGCTGATCTTGGGCTCAGGGGTTCTGGCTATGGTTTCCTGCCAGCGCTTGAAGGGTGCAAGCTCCATATCATCGCGCGCATACCATGCCTTGACCCGCCGATCCCATTTTGCGCCGAGTGCCTTGGCCTCATCCTTCTCACTGAACGGTACATTGAGATAGATGCGCTTGCGTTCGGTACTGGTGTCCTGGTTCGGAGCCTGTGACATCTCATCACTCATGGCATTTTCCTTCTGCCGTTCAACAGCCGCGGTTTGTGCAATGGTCTTGACTTGTTCTTTGGCTTTCACCGGGATCAGGCTTTGACGCAGATCCGGTTCCATGATCCAGGTGCGGATGTTTTCTGCATCCCGCGCAGCGGTGAACAGCGCATTGCGATCTTCCTTGATAGCGTTCATCCAGGAGCCGACATAGGCCGCATGCCGTTCCGGGTAATGGCCAAGGCCAAGCTCGGTGGTCAGCATGTAGCTTGCGATCTCGGCGCGCAGTTCTTCCTTGGCGTAAACTTCCGAGCCAAACGGCCCGAACTCGCGGGCCATGCGTGATCCATGACCAGTGGCATGACCAAGCTCATGCAAGGCTGTGGCGTAATATTCGTATTGGCCTTTGAAAGCCGCCTGATGAGGCATGTGGATCTCATCTGTCGAGGACCGATAAAAGGCCCGGTCATTCTGATCATGGAAGATTGGAACATTGCCCTGATTGAGGATCTGTTCGGCCCGTTTAACCGGGCTGAAGGTTGGTTCGGGGGCAATGTAGGGTGCTAGGCCATCGATCTGTTCGGCATTGAAGACGACAGCATGAAACACTCGTGGCCGGTCCAACCGCACATCGCGGGTTTTGGCGACACCCTTGTCGTCAAGGACCGGTTTGCCATTGTCATCAAGCACCTTCTCGCGCTCAGACCATTTCCAATATTCGATCATGGTGCCTTTTTCGCCCTTGCGGACTTGCGCGTCCTGGGCAGTCGCTTGGCGATAGGTCATCCAGCGCGGGTCGGAGCGCCCGCGCATTTCAAGCCAGAGCGCATTGATGCCGCGATAGTCTTTGCCGGAGACCGGATTGAACGGTGCCATACGGACCTTTCCCGGTTCCCATGGCTTTTGCCAGGGGGCGGTGCCCGCTTCGATATGGCCAAGCAGTTCTTCGACCACCTGATCGCGATAGCTTTTCTTCTCAGCCATGGTGCGAGCCCTCCGCATCAGCAGTCGGATCGATGCCGTCAAAATGACTGTCGAGTGCGTCGTCAGCGGAAAGCGCGTCTTCGGAGAATGCGCCCATGGCTTCGGCAATATCCGGATCGACGGGGACCGGGCCAATCTGGCTTTCGGCATTGATCATGGAAGAGGCCAGCGCGAGATAGTCCTGGTCACGGAGGGTTGCAGAGGAGGCAGTGGTGCTAGGTGTGTTTGGTGACTTCATGGTTTGGTTCCTTTGAGAGAGGCGGGAGGCATGGAAGAGAGGGCCATTTGGGGCGGTGTCATTTGCGAACGGCGAGAAAGCTCGCGATCCAGGAAATAGAGCTTTTGGCGGCCAAGGAGGGGCGGCAGACCGGCGACAAAGATCAGGGCATCGCCGGGGACGGGTTTGCGGCCCTCGGTATCAATGATCTGGAGGCGCATGCATTCATCAGGGGTGAGAAGCGGGCGGGAGGTTTCGGCAAGATTGTCCGAGACAGATCCGAGGTCGCCCATCCGGCCAGAGCGCGATCTGCGTTTCTGAACGATGGTTGCCTTGCCGGTCATGTCCGAAAGCAGCTTGGCGGTTTCGAGCTTGTTTGGCGTGAAGGCGATGCGGATTTTGCAGTTGGCCATGATCGATTCATCACGTCCGTAATGCTTGAACAGTTGTTCGGTGTTCTGAACGATGATCATGGCCTTGAGGCCATAACCCGCCATGAAGGCCAGTGATTCCTCGAAAATCTCAAGCTTGCCGATGGAGGTGAACTCATCGAGCATCAGAAGCAGGCGGTGTTTGTATCCGGCGAGGGTTTGGCCAGACCCAAACTCCATGCGCTCGGTCAGACGACGCATGAACAGGTTGAGGATGATGCGCAGCAGGGGCCGCAAGCGATCCTTGTCTGCAGGTGAGACAACTAGGAACAGTGCCATTGGCGCATCACCATTCATCAAATCATGAAGGCGGAAGTCACTGGTTGCGGTATTCCGCGCAATGATCGGATCGGCAAAGACGGTGAGCTGCGTTTTGGCGGTTGAATGTACGCCAGAACGTTCCTGCGGGGCCTTGATCATCATGCTGTTGGCTCCGCGCCGAACTTCCTTGTTCACATGAGCTTTGCCATGATCAAAGGCGGCCATTTCTGCAAGGATATGCTCGAAATTGTCATCGGCTTGTTCAGACTGGCCGTCTTCGCTTGGTTGTCCGGTGATGCCGGAAAGGAAGATGTTCACGTCATCAAAGCAGGCTATCCGGTTTTCATCGCGCCTTACCCGATAGATGACGTGAAGCAGTACGACCGAGAGCCAGCCCCAGCCTTCCTCGCGCCAGTAATTCCCCGACATGCCCTTGCCGTCCGGATCAATGATCATTGCGGCAATGTTCTGACAGTCGGCAATATCTTGTTCGCTATCGATCCGAACTTCGGCCAGCGGATTAAACCGTGCTGAGCCCGAAGGTGCGGCAGGTTCAAACCGCAATACCCTGTGACCAATGCTGGCAAGCCAGCCACCGGTCTTGGCAAAGTTCTCACCTTTGATATCAAGACAGAGAATGCTTTCGCGCCAGCTGAGCAAGGTCGAGAGGATCAGGCTGACACCCTTGCCAGTACGGGTTGGTGCCCAGACCAGAACATGCTCCGGCCCGTCATGGCGTAGTTCACGGATCCGGCCAAACCAGGATGGCCAGCCACCGATGACAACACCGTCTTTGCGAAACAGCCGGGCTTTCTTGAGATCCTTCAGCTTTGCCCAGCGGGCCGAGCCATGCAGCTCATCTCCCTTGCGATTTCCTTTTAGGGTGCTGTTATTGGCACGAGCGGCCAGCGCCAGCACGCCGAACATCGAAAGTAACCCAGTGATGCCGATCCAAAGCGCTGGATAGAGCATTTCATCGGGAAGACCAGCCGGATGCGTGGCGGCATCGAGCGACCATTGCCACCAGCGCAGATCGAGCGCATCAAAGCCAACAGCCAGATGCCATTGCCAGAGAATGGCAGTGATCATCCCAAGCAGGATGATGGGTAGAGAGAGGCGGTAAAGAGCAGTCATCACACCACCTCCTTGCCGTCTTTAAGCACATAGCGATCATTGCGCGGCTCCCAGATATCGGTGATCCGCCGCCAGCCATCGGGGTTACGTTTGATCTGAACGACCACATCAACCAGTTCGGCCAGAAACTCTGGCACGCGGGGCATGGTCTCCCCAGCCCAAGCAATGTTCTGATCGAACTTGCGATGAATGGCCTGCCAGGGACTTTCGGCATGGATGGTGCACATAAAGCCGGTAACACCGGAATTAAGGGCTGCCAGTGCGGCAAAGGCGTTCTGGGTGCTGATC
>NZ_DCAO01000100.1:26644-27136 GCF_002311515.1 Thalassospira sp. UBA1131 | reverse complement strand
CTGACTGACAGTGGACCGGTGCGATTGGCTTTATTCCGAGCGAATCTTGCTTAGGAAGTTGTTGGTTTCGCGACGCAGATTGACCGAGTACTCCATCAGTTCATGGGCTGATTTCAGAACCGTATCGGCACTTTCGGTCGACCGTACAGCCGCCGCACTGACCAAGCTGATGCTTTCGGTCACACCGCTGGTCCCGACAGAAGCATTTTCCACACTGCCGGAAATCTCCTGAGTCGCAGCGCCTTGTTCTTCGACCGCCGCCGCGATGGCGGATGCGCTTTCGTTAAGTTCACCAACAATATCGGTGATCTCGTTGATTGCGGTCGAGGACAGTTTGGTCGCGTTCTGGATGCTTTCGATCTGCTCGGAAATTTCCTGTGTCGCGCGACTGGTTTGGGATGCGAGGTTTTTAACCTCGTTGGCGACAACCGCAAAACCCTTGCCAGCTTCGCCAGCACGGGCGGCCTCGATCGTGGCATTCAGGGCCAGAAG
>NZ_DCAO01000100.1:0-26576 GCF_002311515.1 Thalassospira sp. UBA1131 | reverse complement strand
TTGGTCTGGGCCGCGATGTCGTTGATCAGGGCTATGACATCACCAATACGTGCAGAGGCCTCGACAAGGCCGTCCACCGTTTCGCGCGTGCTGGTTGCCTTGTTCGAGACATTGGCGGCTACCTCGCTTGAATGATTGGCCTGACGGCTGATTTCCGTGATGGAGGCAGATAGTTCCTCGGACGAGGCCGCAACGGTCGCAACGTTGTTTGACGCATTTTGCGCAGCATCCATGCCGATCTTTGCCTGTTGGGTCGTTTCATCAGCCGTGCCGGACATGACGCGCGATGCGTCATCCATGTCCCGTGCCGCGTTTTCAAGGCCGTCGATGATGGCGCCGACTGTATTTTCGAATTCATCGGCAAGCTTGCGGCCAAGAGCATTTTTTTCTTCCTCGTTTCTCCGACGCAGTTCTTGTTGTTCGGCCTCAAGGCTTTTCATGCGCTGCGCGTTGGTTTGGAAAATGGTGACCGCGCTGGCCATTTCGCCGATTTCGTCCTTTTGATCCTTTGCCGGGACTTCGGTGTCGAGTTCGCCGCCAGCGATCTTGTTCATGGCCACGGTCATGGCCCGGATCGGATGAGAGATCGACCGGTTGACGCTAAAGGCGATCAGAAGTGCGACCAGAAGGGTCACGATACTTACACCCAATGACAGGGTGGTGGCGTCGTTGATCGCGCTTGCAAAGAAACTGCGATCAACGCCCATGACGACAATGCCAAGGTTCTGGCCGCTGAAATCCGTGATCGGGCGCGCCATCAGGGCCAGTTCGGTGCCCTCGGCATCCTTAGGTGCAAGGATCTGTTCGCCGTCACGTGCCGCGGCAAGGGTGGGCGATGCGATATCAAGGAAACCTTCAGGGAAGGTTGAGGCAAAGACTTCAAAGGTGCCGTCACGGTCAATCAGAAGGGCCGCGTCGGTGTTGGAGTGTGCCTTGAAGTTTTCAAAGAAGGCCGGACCAAAGGATAATCCAAATTCAACCGAGCCGACATGCGTCCCATCGTTGAAAACAGGCGTGACACCGCGCATGCCAAGACCGGCAACGCCGACTTCCAGGCCGCTGATGGGTTGTTGTTTTGTATTGGTTTCAACCACGGTCTTGCGGAACGAAGACAGATCATCGCCGAATTTCTCAAGCTTATGAACCCTAAGGAACGAGATCGCCGGGGCCTTATGGAACTGGAACTGACGAACGCCATGGTTTTCTTTGAGTTCGGCGAAGCCAGGGCCGAAAATATCGGCCAGCGTATCGCGGTCATCTTCCGCCATGGCTTTCTGGGCGGCGGGGATGGTTGCAGCAAAATCCGCCATCGCAAGCGCACGGGCGGCTTCCATGTCCAGCGCGCTTCGCAACTTTTCGAAATTGACGCGCAGTTCACGTTGTTCAGCACCTGCGACAATGTCACGTTCAATGGAAAGATTGATAAGCCCGATCACCAATGCTGTCGCAAAGGTTATAAAGATCATCGCGATACTTAGTCGCGGACCTATTTTCAAAGATTTCAGCATGTCCACACTTCCCCGCCTATCTATTGTTTTTCTTAGAAGAATTATAAATATTCATTCTTCTGAAGACTTGCGGAGATCATCTAAACTCAACTTTGAGTTTATGTGAATACCAAATAATACGGGTATTTATATATCTAAAAGTTATAATATTGCGGTAAGTATAGGAAAACCTCCAAACAATTGCCTAAAGCAAATTTTTGACGATTGGAGGAGGCGACGGTCTTTTGGGCGGGGTGGGCTGCTTAGCCCGCTGCGCGGCGGGTGAGGGCGGTCAGCAATCCAGCACCAATCATCACCCCGCCTCCGATGCGTGTCAGGCGACGCAAGGCGGATGGGTGGCGGAACCGTTCACGCAGCGCACTTGCCATCACCGCCCAGATCGCAACGTTGATCGCAGCCAATATGACGAACGTCGCGGTCATAATCGTGAACTGAGGCAAAAGCGGATCACCGGCTGTCACGAACTGCGGCACAAACGCGATGAAGAAAACGATGCCCTTGGGATTCAGGGCGGTGACGATATAGGCCTGCAGGAACATGCGCGACGGACGGTTGCGTTTGGCATCCGGGTTGTCATGCAGGGTTTCGGGCTTTTCACGCCACATCTTGATGCCAAGATAGATCAGATACGCTGCCCCAATGAGTTTGAGCACGGTAAACGCCTCGGCGGAGGCCGCAAGTAACGCACCAGCTCCGGCCAGCGAGATCGTCATTGCGGTGAGATCGCCCAGTGCCACCCCAGGAACCGTTGCCCATGCAGTTTGTTTGCCCTTGCCCAAGGCATAGCTGACGACAAGCATGATGGTCGGGCCGGGAATGGCCAGAACCACAGCGCAAGCAAAAGCAAAGGCAAGCCAGATTTCAAACGACATGGGGCGTACTCCGAAAAAGGTACCTGTTCACAGAATGCGTCATTCCGAAGGGTTTGCAAATACCATCATAAGGTAATTTACCCGATATAGGGCAGTCTATTCGTGGCGCCAGCTCGGATGGCGCTTTTCGATAAAGGCGCCGATCCCTTCGCGGGCATCATGTTTTTGCATATTCGCGGTCATCACATCGGATGCATAGGAATAGGCCTGCGACAGTGGCATTTCGAGCTGTTTGTAAAATGCCTGTTTGCCAAGCCGAACCGTCATACCCGACCGAGCGGCAATCCCGGCGGCCAGGGCGTTGGTGTGTTCTTCAAGTTCCTCATCGCTGACCACATCAGACACCAGTCCCATGGCAAAGGCGGTGTCGGCATTGATCGGATCGCCGGTCAGAAGCATCCGCATGGCATGTTTGCGGGCGATGTTGCGGCTAAGTGCGACCATCGGGGTAGAGCAGAACAAGCCGATATTGACCCCCGGGGTGGCGAACTTGGCGCTGTTGGCGGCAACAGCCAGATCGCAACTGGCGACAAGCTGACAACCGGCTGCTGTTGCCATGCCGCGCACGCGCGCGATGACGGGTTGCGGCAGACTGACAATCGTCATCATCAGGTCGCTGCATTGCGTAAACAGGCTGGCATGCTGATCACATTCGGTAATGCCATTCATTTCCTTAAGGTCGTGGCCTGCACAAAAGACGGGACCCTCTGCTGCCAGAATGACACATCTGACGGTGGTCTCCTTGGCGATCTTGTCAAACGCGTCCTTAAGGGCCGTCATCATCGCCCCCGACAGGGCATTGCGGCGTTTGGGGTTGTTCATCGTCAGGGTGACAAAGCCGTCATCGTCTGTGCGCGTGACAAGCTCTGGCTCGGTTGTGGAAACGGTCATGGCAGGCCTCCCGGATAGCTGTATGTGTTTGACGTTTTTTGATTTTTAAAACACGGTATACCGTAGTAGAATTACACGCAAAGGGTTAGCGGCCTGTGCCAATAATAAAACCCTGGGGATGTGCCGAATGTTATTCTGTCTTTGCCTGATCGATAAAAACTAATTCGGCAAGTGGTTGTGCATGAGTAAAGATTTCCCAAATCGGCGGGGGCGGGCACCGGGGCGTTTTGTTCCGACCCGGACAGTCCGTGAGTCTGTGCGGCTGACGAAACCCGTGCGTGAAACGCCCATCAAGCGGTTTGACAGCAAGGACATGATGGAACGCGATCTTGAAAGATATCGCGCAGAGGCCCGTGCACGTCTTTTACAGAACGGTTTTGATATTCCAGCCTTTCTGATGCCCAAACCCAAGATCAATCCTGAAGACGAGGACGCCGGTGATGTACCTGATCCGGTCATCGAGGAAGATCTGCGTCCGCCAGCCATGATCGGGCCAAAGCCAACCATGCCGGTTAAGAGTGAAAAGCGCGCTGATGTCAAAAATCCGGCTGCTGTTGCCGCGGCAAAGGTCAAACCTAATCGCCATGTCTATGTCCCGGACAAGGCAAGCGGGCTTGTTTCGATGTTCCTGCCAGACGATAGCCAGCTGAAATCTGGTGCATCAGACGCGGCCGGCGCAGCGGGCGGGCAATTGGTGCGACCGCAGGATCGTGCAGCCCATGAAGCTGCCCAAAGTGCTGCCATCGACAAGGAACGTAGCGCCTATGACGACTATGTCGACAGCCTGAATGGCGGTAAGACATTGCTTGATCGGACTCGGGAAAAGGACAGCCAGGGCGGGGATGTTGACAATGACATTGCAGGCCGGGTAGACGACCTGAAAGAGGCCGAGGTTCGAAAGTCCCGCATCAATCTGCCAGATAGCGAAGACAACTGGGCCCTGCATGAAGACCTTGATGCCAAGCGTCAGGCGATTTTACAAAAGCAGGGAAAGTCGGCGGGATCTGCAAAAGGGCAATCATCGAAGGGGTGTAAACAGCCGGGTGAACCCTTAGGCTTTAACAAGATGATCGCGCGGTTGGCAGCCTACATGATTGCTGCGGTGGCTGTGGGCTATGTGCTGGTTCTGACGGTCAACGAATTTTTGGCAATTCTCGGCAGATAACACAGATAACAAACTATTGCCGAACGATTGCCTTAATCCCCATATATCAAGAAGGAATTCGGTGGTGTGACGTCAGGGCCGTCTGGGCTTGGCAGGTCGCGCAACAATAAGAACAAGGTACGGGGAAGACAGAGCGAAATCATCCGAGGCGGGGGCCGCCGTGATCATGGCATGATGGACATGATGCCGGGATCAGGGCGAAATAACAGTTCACCCTGTTGCAGGAGGCAGCAATTGATGCTGTGAAGTCGCCATGATGTATGACGAAACCGGTCAGGAAGACCGTCAGCCTGTTTACTTGCCAGAAAACCGCTTTCACTGGGCATCCAACGACGAAGTCGACAAGCCGCTGCGAGATCTTTCGCGTGGGCCGGTTCACGCCCGTTTCAGGCAAAAATCTGATCAAGGGCCGGGTATGTCGCCCGGTGAGTGGATGCGTGAAAATTTGCCCGGGCTCGGCGCGACGGCGATTGCGGCAATCGTGATCCTGTGTGTCGTGGTGGCGATCTATACCGACGTGGCCGGGATTTTGACCCGCTAGTGCTTGGGGATCTGATGTCCCCTAAAAGCGGTCTGTGTATGCGCAAATTGTTGACGTTAACGTAAACGTTATGTCAGGCTATCTCCCTGAAACAAAAACGCTGCGTCAAAGCAGCTCCAGAGGGAGGCCATCCAAGCCATGAACAGTTCCGTGACCCGGACCGGCGTAACGCCAGCCGACTTTGATGCCATCATGCGCGAGAAAGTCCCGTTTGTCGGGGATATGGATGTCAGGACCGAAAGCCTTTCAGACGATACCGCGATCCTGCGTCTGCCATTCAAGGAACGCTACCTGCGTCCGGGCAATGTGGTGACCGGGCCCGCGATCTTTGCGCTGGCCGATATTGCACTGTATGCCGTGGCATGGCTTGTGGTCCCCAAGGCGGATCTGGCGGTAACAACCGAGGCGACAGTACACTTCCTGTCCGGGGCAAAGCCCGGTGATCTGATTGCAGAGGCCAAAATCCTGAAGGCGGGCAGGCGGCTTTTGATTGCCGAATGCCATATTCGATCTGCCGTTGATGACAGCCTTTGTGCGCATGTGATCGGGACTTATGCGATGCCGCCGGCCGAAAAATAGACTTAACTGTTGTGGTAAAATAATACCACAACAGTTAAGTCATTGATTTAATGTGAAATATTCCTGTTGTTTTCCTGTTGGATGCTGGCATAATGCGCCGACTTTCAACGAGGGAACATTCCCTCCGTGGAACCCAGTTTTCGAGTATAGAAATAATGAAAACCTTCACTGCGACACCGAGCGACATCGAGCGCAAATGGTTCGTGGTCGACGCAGAAGACGTCGTCCTTGGCCGCCTTGCAGCCGTTGTTGCCAACCGTCTTCGTGGTAAACACAAAGCGATGTTTACCCCGCACATGGATTGTGGCGATCACATCGTCATCGTCAATGCCGAAAAAGTCAAACTGACTGGCCGTAAACTTCAGAACAAGAAGTTCTACTGGCACACCGGTTACCCGGGCGGCATCAAAGAACGCACCATGGACAAGCTCCTGAACGGTGAGCATCCGGAACGCGTCATCATCAAAGCTGTTGAGCGTATGATGAGCCGTGGCCCGCTGCGCAGCCAGGTTCTTTCCAAACTGCACGTCTATGCTGGTACCGAGCATCCGCATGAAGCTCAGAAGCCGGAAGTCCTCGACGTAGCGGCTATGAACGAAAAGAATAAGCGGAGTGGCAAATAATGGCCGACACCAAAACTCTTGAAGATCTCAAGGATCTGGCACAGGGCGGCGAAGTTGCTGCTGCTGCAGAAGGCACCCTGCCGGAGCCGAAGATCGACGCACAGGGCCGTTCCTATGCAACCGGCCGTCGTAAGAACGCAATTGCACGCGTCTGGATCAAACCGGGCTCGGGCAAAGTCACCGTCAATGGCCGTGAGTTCGAAGACTACTTCGCACGTCCGGTTCTGCGCATGGTGATCAACCAGCCGTTCGGCGTAACCAATCGCAAAGATCAGTTCGACGTTGTCTGCACCGTTTCTGGTGGCGGTCTTTCCGGTCAGGCCGGTGCCGTTCGTCACGGTATCTCCCGTGCACTGACCATGTTCGAGCCGGCACTGCGTCCGTCACTCAAAGCTGGTGGGTTCCTCACCCGTGACTCGCGTGCGGTTGAACGTAAGAAATACGGTCGCGCCAAAGCACGTCGTAGCTTCCAGTTCTCGAAACGTTAAGTCGTTTTCGGGCACAAGGCTCGCGATACAGTTTGGAAAAGCGTCACCCTCGGGTGGCGCTTTTTCTTTTTGCGAAAGCCAATAAAAAAGCGGCGTTCTCACATAGGAGAGCGCCGCTTTTTGTTTCGTATCAAGACGTGTCTGTTGCTTATTGCCAGCGGTCCGAGAAATCGCGCGGGATCATCAGGATGTCACGATCGACTTTGGTGACGTCCGTGCGTCCACACAGCGCCATCGAGACTTCAAGCTCCTTGTGAATGAGCTCAAGCGCCTTGGTGACACCGGCTTCGCCCATCGCACCCAGGCCATAGACATAAGCACGGCCGATATAGGTTCCCTTTGCCCCAAGGGCCAAGGCCTTTAGCACGTCCTGGCCAGAGCGGATCCCGCTATCAAGGTGGACTTCGATTTTGTCACCAACGGCATCCATGATCGCCGGCAGTGCGCGAATAGAGGACAGGGCACCATCAAGCTGGCGACCGCCGTGGTTGGAGACGATGATGGCGTCTGCGCCGACATTCAATGCTTCCAAAGCATCGCGCGGATCAATGATCCCCTTGATGATCAGCGGGCCGTCCCACATTTTGCGGAACTCGCGAATACGATCCCAATCAAGGGATACATCGAACGCTTCGGCCGTCCAGGTGCTTAGCGATGACGCGTCGGCAACACCCTTGGCGTGACCGACAATGTTGCCAAAGAAGCGCCGCTTGGTGCCGAGCATGCCAAGACCCCATTGGACCTTGGTCATCATGTTGGTAACCGATTTGAAAGTCAGTTTGGGCGGGGCGGACAGGCCGTTTTTTAGATCCTTGTGGCGCTGGCCCAGCATCTGAAGATCGACCGTGATGACCGCGGCCGAACATTTGGCGGCTTTGGCGCGATCAAACAGGCGTTTCATGAAGTCGTCATCTTTAAGCGTGTAAACCTGCAGCCAGAACGGCTTGGATGTGTTCTCGGCAACATCCTCGATCGAGCAGATCGACATGGTTGACAGCGTGTAGGGGACGCCGAATTTCTCTGCCGCACGCGCAGCCTTGATCTCGCCATCAGCACTTTGCATGCCTGTCAGTCCGACCGGGGCAAGGGCGACGGGCATGGAAACATCCTGGCCGATCATCTGGCTTTTGGTGGTGCGCCCGGCCATGTCGATTGCGACCCGCTGACGCAGGTGAATTTCCTGAAAATCGGTGGTGTTTTCACGGAATGTCTGCTCAGTCCAGCTTCCGGATTCTGCGTAATCGTAAAACATGCGCGGGGTGCGCCGTTTATAGATGCGTTTAAGGTCTTCGACGCAGGTAATCACTGGCATGAGGTCAACTCCGAATAAAATGTACCTTGTATTGGTAATACCACTTTCCGAGGTTGTCGCAAACCGAATTGAAAATCAGCTTTTGAGTTGTTGTTTTCAGATGTCGGATTCAGACCGATGTTGTTGGCACCAAAGAACTTTAAAAAGAGGGATCGAAAATTCGGAAGGTTGTGATATTAACAAATCTCTGACGCGATAAATTTTTGAATTTAAGGTGTGATCCAATGGTTGGAACGATGCGACGAGTTTTCAAAACATAACTGTTTGAACCTCTGTTGGATAACCTTGCGATATGTGAAGGGCCGCTAA
Organism: Thalassospira sp. UBA1131; assembly: GCF_002311515.1. Classification (GTDB taxonomy): domain Bacteria; phylum Pseudomonadota; class Alphaproteobacteria; order Rhodospirillales; family Thalassospiraceae; genus Thalassospira. The sequence continues at coordinate 18,288 of NZ_DCAO01000100.1, read as the reverse complement.
TGGAGCGGTCTTTTTTTATGCCAGTTTGAAAGTTTGGCACTTACCTGAAGCCCAAAGAAAGGGACCCCCGATATGCAGTACAGAAAGCTGCACGACGCCGATTTTGATGCCGCAAACGCATTCCTTGTCGACCATGCAGCGACCTGCATGGTGCTGCGCGGGAACCTGCGAACTGCCGGTATTGAACGACGTCGCCATCCGCTTTCTGGCAACTGGTTTGGGGAAGTGGCCCCTGATGGCAGCATCAGCGCGATTGTCGCGCAATTTGGCAATGGCAATGTCTTTGTCGAGGCCGGTGACCAGAAGGCCATTCCAAAGGAACTGACGGCGGCGTTTGTTGCAGATCCGTTGAAACCGGTTGCAGGTGTGTTTGGTGATGCTGATGCGGCGCAGGATATGCTGTGCCAGCTGGGGCTTGAGGATGCGGCCTATGCGATCAATGCATCGGATGTGCTTTACGAGCTTGATCTCAGCAACCTGATAGTGCCGCAAAACGCCCGCGCCGATGATTTTCAGATGGTCGATGCGGAAAAGATTGACCGCAATACATTGTTGCGCTGGCTGCGTGCCTACGAGATAGAGGCACTTGGCGCAGAAGACACCCCAAGCCTTGATAGTAAAATCGCTTCACGCCTTGTCCATGCACTGGATGCTCGGACCATGTGGGGCCTGATCGTCGACGGCAAGGCGGTGTCGCTATCAGGCTTTAACGCAACCTTGCCCGACATGGTGCAAGTCGGCCCCGTCTGGACCCCACCCGAGGAACGCTCCAACGGTTATGCTCGTATCCTGGTTGCGAAAACGCTTCTGGCAGTGCGAGCGCGGGGCGTTAAACGTGCTATTCTATCAACCGACAGCGAAGCGGCCGCAAAGGCCTATGAAGCGCTTGGGTTTAAGAAGATCGGGCGGTATCGGTTGGCGATATTGGCGGTGCATCAAGATTGGGCAACTATCAAAACCGCCGAAATTCCTGGGTACGCCGAGATGCAATCAGAGAGTATGGTGGACTGAGATAGGTTCCCCATATATACAATTAAATCTGGATCTTACGGTGTGTTTAGGGGAGCCGGATGTCAGTATACGTCATTTGTAATAGCGAAATGCCGCTTTACCGGTTGCCTGAAGGGGCCAAGGTCATCTGGCTGAATTCAGAGAAAGCTCCCAAGTCAGATGAGTTTGAAATCATTCATGGATATGATTTCTGTGAAAATCCCGAACATGTTCACAATTACCTCGCAGGTTCCCTTGGGGCCTATGTGATATTGCAGCTATTACTTGAGAAAGGTGAAAAAGCTCCTGAAAAGACCACCATCTGGCAATATCGAAAATTCGTGAGCCAGACAAAATATGGCGAGCCAACGAAAAACTATCCCGGCATGTACTCGGTTAACAAGGGGGAAGAAGTTGCTCCGGTTGTTTCAGATGCATCAGATTTCTTTTTCCCGTCTCTTCTTAACTTGGGTAGCATCATCAACCACTACGCTTCTGTCCACCATCTTGAGGATTTCTATAAGTATCTGATTTGTACGCTTGAAACAGGTGTGCTTAATCCCAAAGAGACGCTTCAGTTTTCCAATTTCAAGTTCCTGATACCAGGGGGGATTGAATTGGGCACTTTCAAGACCGACTGGTGGAAGGTGGCAGCTGAAAAGGTCTTCAGATGTAATTTAGCGTTTGTCGATCAGTTCAAAGTTAAAGCCCCTGACAATCCTGTGCAGAAACGTGCTGTTGCTTTTTGTTCTGAACGATTGGGTAGTTACTTTTTGTTGATGCATCTGAGCAATACCAACAAAGGAAACATACCGATGAGCTTTATGGGAACGATGCATACTGTCTCAGAGGGGGATATTTATCTTCCCGGGCGCTAACGCTTGAGATACGCGACTATTGTCGACCTCAGTAACTGTTTTCGCTGATCACTTGTAGCGGCTAAATATTTGGTTCGGATGGGCCTTATCTTTATCGTAACGAGTTATGTGGAGAATCCTAAAATCAGCGTTCTTTTAGACTGGTTAAAACTGGTAACCTGATAGCTTGCCAAGCACGTCATTGTCTGTGACGTCTATGATCGTAAGGAGGGGCGGTGAAAGCAGTTATACTTGCTGGTGGGTTGGGGACGCGTATTTCTGAGGAAACGCACCTTAAACCGAAGCCCATGATTGAAATAGGCGGTAAGCCGATCCTTTGGCACATAATGAAAGTGTACTCCACACACGGCGTCAATGATTTCGTTATCTGCTGTGGTTACAAAGGGTACCTAGTCAAAGAGTATTTCGCGAACTACTTCCTTCACATGTCTGATGTCACGTTTGACATGCAATCTAACAAGATGGAAGTCCATCAACGCAAGGCAGAGCCGTGGCGTGTCACTTTGGTTGATACCGGTGAGGCAACCATGACCGGGGGGCGCCTTAAACGTGTGCGAGACTATGTTCAGCACGACGATGCATTTTGCTTCACGTATGGCGATGGTGTTTGCGATCTTGATGTCACCGCTAGCATAGATTTTCATAAGAAACATGGGAAACTAGCGTCGGTAACAGCAGTTCAGCCACCGGGACGCTACGGCGCATTGGAGCGATCCGGAACGCATGTAACAGGGTTTTCGGAAAAACCACGCGGTGATGGTGGCTATATCAATGGTGGGTTCTTCATTCTGTCGCCAAAAGTGCTTGAACGAATTGAAGGTGATGAAACCAGTTGGGAAGCGGAACCACTAGCCGGGTTGGCCAAAGACGGGCAGCTTGAAGCATTCGAACATAACGGTTTTTGGCAGCCCATGGATACCTTACGAGACAAGAACATGCTCGAGCGTTTGTGGGAAACGGGTTCCGCCCCTTGGAAGATTTGGGAATAGGCGCTCCAAAAATGCAAAATTCATCCTTTTGGAAAGGAAAGAGAGTTCTTCTAACAGGACATTCCGGCTTCAAAGGGGGCTGGCTGAGCCTCTGGTTGGCTGAAATGCAGGCTGATGTCTATGGGATTAGCCTGAGCCCTGATAGCAATCCGAACTTGTTTGATGCAGCCAATGTCGGGTCAGTGATAAACAGCAGCGTGTTTTGCGATATTTGTGACCGTGATGCTTTGGCGCAACACGTTAAGGCCATCAATCCCGAGATCGTTTTCCATTTGGCTGCTCAGCCGTTGGTAAGGGCTAGTTACCGCGATCCACTTTTGACTTTTGATACAAATTTCATGGGAACGGCGCATTTGCTAAATGCCCTCAGGGAGTGCAGCGAGCTTAAATGCGCGGTCATGATTACCACGGATAAGGTATACAAGAATCAGGAATGGCTCTGGCCGTATCGAGAGAACGAAGCGCTTGGTGGTCACGATCCATACAGTGCGAGCAAAGCTGCAAGCGAACATGTGATCTCATCGTTTCGTGATTCCTTCTTTGCAGAGAAGGGCGTGAGTATCTCATCTGCCAGGGCCGGAAATGTGATTGGCGGCGGTGACTGGTCGGAAGACAGGTTGTTGCCCGACGCTGTTCGGGCATGGTCATCAGGACGCACACTAGAGGTTCGTAACCCAAATGCTGTAAGGCCATGGCAGCATGTGGTTGAGCCACTTTACGGGTATCTGACCTTGGCTGAGCGCTCTTTTAATGACGCTTCGCTTGCCGGGGCATATAATTTCGGTCCCAGCCATGAGGGGGCTGACGACGTTCGATTTGTTGCCGATTTGGCAGCCAGCAAGTTTGGTGGTGGAAAGGTTGTTTTCGGTGCTGCGCAGGACGCTTTGCACGAAGCAAAAACGCTGCGCCTTGATAGCTCAAAAAGTCGAATTCAACTTGGTGTCAAACCGGTCTGGAGTTTGCAAGAGTCCATTGAGCGAACCATGAAGTGGTACCGCAAATTTTTGGATGGGGCTGATGCCCGTAAACTTTGCCTTGCCGATATTTATGATTTTGAAAAAAGGCTTCCCCTATTATGAGCAGGTTTGAAATACATAACCTGCCTTTGGCGGGGGTCAGCAAGATTGTGCGTTCTTTCAGGGGGGACGAGCGGGGATTCTTAAGCCGCTTATATTGCAGTGACGAGTTTGAAAAAGCTGGCTGGGATACTTCTATCGCGCAAATCAACCATACCCTGACGTCGGAAAAGGGCACAGTGCGGGGGCTCCATTTTCAACGTCCTCCATATTCCGAAAAAAAGTTGGTAACTTGCCTTCATGGGGAGATTTGGGATGTGGTTGTCGATATCCGCCGAGATTCCAGTGCTTTCCTTCAGTGGCACGGCGAAAAGATATCGTCAGAGCGCGGGGAAGCAATACTAATCCCGGAAGGATTTGCACACGGATTTCAAACGCTGACGGATGACGTCGAATTGATATATTTGCATTCAGCCCCATACGAACCTGCGTCTGAAGATGGCCTGAATCCGGATGACCCTGAATTAAGAATAAAATGGCCATTGCCTTGCGCGAATTTGTCTAAGCGAGACAAAGGGCATCCCATGATTGATGAACATTTTTCAGGGATCAAGCTATGAACTGTCGGCACTGCAATGCATCACTGACGCGCGGATTTCTTGATTTAGGCTTTGCGCCGCCATCTAATGGTTATGTCATTCGTGAACATCTTTCGGATCCGGAAGTTTGCTATCCGCTACGGGTTCAGGTTTGTGATCATTGCTGGTTGGTGCAGACAGAAGACTATACGAAGGAAACTGACCTTTTTACCTCCGACTACGCCTATTTTTCCAGTACATCGAAAAGCTGGCTCGCGCATGCTGCAAAGTATTGTGACAAGGTAATCCGTGACTTGGACCTCGACGAAGAAAGCTTTGTTGTCGAGGTTGCATCAAATGATGGATATCTCCTGAAAAATTTCGTGATGCAGCGAATTCCGTGTCTTGGTGTGGAACCGACAGATGATACCGCACGGGCGGCAGAACTCTTGGGCGTTCCAGTTGTGCGCGAATTTTTCGGTCAGGCTGTTGCCGAAAAACTATCGGCCAGTCATGGGAAGGCGGATCTGGTGATTGGCAATAACGTGTTTGCCCACGTTCCCGACATCAATGATTTCGCGCGTGGTTTGGCAATAATGCTCAAGCCGTCAGGCACCATTACACTTGAGTTTCCGCATTTGATGCAGCTTATCAAGCTGTGTCAGTTTGATACAATTTATCACGAGCATTTCTCTTACTTGTCTCTCTACACCGTTGGAAAGATTTTTAACGATGCGGGGCTGCGAATTTATGACGTAGAGGAGCTGACAACTCATGGTGGCAGTCTTCGGGTCTATGGCTGTCATAAGGATGCAGATATCGAAACAACGTCATTTGTTTCCGAAGTCCTGTCGAAAGAAGAAAAAATGGGACTTCGTAAGCCGCAGACATACGAGAGTTTTCAGGCACGCGCCGATAAGATCAAAGATGACCTGCTGATGTTCTTGATCAATTGCAAAAAGCAGGGGAAGTCCGTTGCCGCTTACGGGGCCGCGGCAAAGGGCAATACGCTTTTGAATTATGCGGGTGTCAAAAAGGATTTGTTGCCCTTTGTTTGCGATGCCGCTGCCTCAAAACAGGGGAAATATCTGCCCGGAAGCCATATCCCGATCTTTGCACCAGAAGTGCTTAAGGAAAATGCACCTGATTATGTACTTGTACTGCCTTGGAACTTGCTGCCTGAAATACGCGAACAGCTTGGTTACCTGACCAAACACAATACCAAGTTTGTAATTGCTGTTCCTGAACTGGAAATTGTATGACGCGGTCGATCCTTGTTACAGGTGCAACGGGATTTGTCGGCCGACATGTGCTGAGATCGCTGTGTGAGAAGGACGTCAGATTAAAGCTTGTTGCCCGTCAGCAGCCTGATTTGACCGTCATTGACAGCAATCAGTTTGCGCCAGTTATAGTTTCCACCACCGACCTGTTTAAAGAAAGTGTAGAATGGTGGCAGCGCCATCTGGAGGGTGTTGATACCGTTATCCATTTGGCGTGGTATGCTGAACCGGGAAAATACCAAACATCAGCACGTAACATTGATTGTTTGTCTGGATCCTTAAAACTGGCGCAAGCCTGCGAAGCCTCGAATGTCAGTAGGTTCGTCGGAATTGGCACATGCTTTGAGTATGACCTTTCCCAAAAGGTTTTGCCAGTGACCACGCCGCTTAGGCCCAATTCACCTTACGGGGCTGCCAAGGCGGCACTATACTTGGCACTGTCACAGTTTTTCCTGAATTCTTCAAACCTGAAAGGGAAAGCAGTTGAGTTTGCCTGGTGCCGTCTATTTTATCTCTACGGAGAAGGTGAAGACGAACGACGATTGGTTTCGCATATCCGAAGCCAAATCCGGAAAGGAGAGCCGGTTGCATTGACATCGGGTGCCCAGGTTCGGGATTTTATGGATGTCTCCGATGCAGCGCGAGAAATTGTCGAGGTCGCACTGGGAGATGTTCAGGGGCCGGTTAACATATGCAGCAGGAGGGCAACGACTGTAAGAGAACTTGCGGAAAAAGTTGCGGACGAGTTTGGGCGACGTGATCTTCTGCGCTTTGGCGCGCGCGAAGACAACGTGATTGATCCGCCCTATGTTGTTGGGGAGTAACAACTTTATGACTTCAAGCTCAGGTGTCAATGTGTTGTATCGGCAGAAGTCGTTTCCAGTACTTCAGAACCGTGTTTATGCAAGCCAAAGTGATGCAATAAATTGTGTTACGGGTGATATAGAAGTTGTCGAAGACCTCCAAACGGGTTTAGTTCGCAATATCGCATTTGATCCGTCAATTATCGACTACGACGCGAACTACGACAATGAGCAGGGTCATAGCACTTTTTTCAAGGATCACCTTGAAGTTGTCTCTGAGATCATCCAGCGGACAATGCAATTGTCCGATCTTGTGGAAGTTGGCTGCGGGAAAGGCCTTTTTCTGGAGCTCCTGTCATCCAAAGGAGCAACGATTACAGGGTTTGATCCAACCTACGAAGGAAGCAATCCAAAAATTGAGAAACGATACTTCGAGCCCGGAGTTATGGCGCCATCCAATGGGCTGATTCTGAGACATGTATTGGAACATATTCCTGACCCCGTTTCGTTTCTTGAACAGCTTAAGGTCGCGAACGGTGAAAAGGGGCTCATTTATATCGAAGTTCCGTGTTTTGACTGGATTTGCGAAAACAAGGTTTGGTTCGATATTTTCTATGAGCATGTTAATTATTTCCGTCTAAGCGATTTTGACCGAATATTTGGCCGCATCCTGGAGAAGGGGCGACTTTTCGGTGGGCAGTATCTTTATGTCGTTGCAGACCTGGCTTCGCTTGGAACACCTGAAATGGGTTCAGATGAGCGACTGCCCTTTCCTGAAGATTTTTTGAATATTCCAACACACCCTGAAAAAAATATCGTTATTTGGGGTGGTGCATCAAAAGGCGTTATCTTTGCATTATTGATGATGCGTGCTGGATACAATGTGAAGGCAGCGGTTGATATTAACCCAGCTAAGCAGGGAAAATACCTGCCCGTAACTGGTGTGCCGGTGATTTCTCCGGATGAAGCGATGGCGTCACTAAAGCAAGGGTCTGATGTCTATGTGATGAACTCTAATTACACTGATGAAATTCGCCGGATAACATCGGATAGGTTCAACCTTATTGAAACAGATACCAGAAAATAGAGGCGGGTCCGCAAAAATGGAAAAATCCAATACGTTGAAAAATGCTGCTGATGTGTTTATGCGGGAGTCTATATCGGAACGATATTCTTATAATTTTGAATGGCTTGGAAGGCCGATCATACAGTATCCGCAGGATATATGTGCCCTGCAGGAGCTGATTTGGACGGTGAAGCCGGATTTGATCATTGAAACCGGCATTGCACACGGCGGGTCCTTGATTTTTAGCGCTTCAATGTTGGCGCTTTTGGAAATGTCGGAAGCAGTACTGAACGGTGAGATGCTTGATCCTTCTAAGCCAAAGCGAAAAGTTCTGGGCGTTGATATTGATATTCGTGCCCATAACCGTAAGGCCATCGAAGCACATCCCATGTATCCAAGGATTGAAATGCTGGAAGGATCCAGTATTTCGGATGAGATCTTCTCCAAGGTAAAGAAGGTCGCTGCAAACTATTCGAAAATTCTGGTTGTGCTCGACAGCAACCACACCCATGACCATGTTTTATCAGAGCTAAAACTTTACGCGCCGCTGGTTAGTGTCGAGAGTTACTGCGTCGTGTTTGATACAGTGGTTGAAGATCTCTCAAATGATGCATTTCCTGATCGCCCTTGGGGTGTTGGGGACAATCCGAAAACAGCGGTTTGGGAATATTTGAAAACTCACCCCGAGTTTGAAATCGACCAGGCCATCTCAGACAAGATTCTGATTAGTGTTGCGCCGGATGGATATCTCAAGCGCGTAGCCAGCTAAAGCTAACAATTTAAACAGAAAAGATTTTTGGTTATGAATGCTCAGAAACTCTACAACATCTGCATCGTCCAGCCTCCGGGTTATATTCATTCGCTGGCGTTTGCGGAGTTGGCCGAGCTTTTGATGTATTCGATCCGCGAGGCGGGGCATCCGGCACAGATTCAGACCAATCAGTTTGTACAAGGGGCGGTCAATATAATTGTCGGGGCGCATTTGCTTGATGTTTCGGCTCTGCGTGCCGTGCCAGAGGGAACGATTATCCTTAATACCGAGCAGCTCACGGGTGTTGGCGAGAAATGGCGGGAGCAACTGACAGGCTGGTTTGAGTCAGGTCTTGAAATCTGGGATTACAGCCCGGCCAATATCGAGGTCATCAAGGCGCTGGGGACTGAAAAGGTCCGCTACTTGCCGATTGGCTTTCAAAAAGAGCTCCAGCGGATCGATATTACCGTCGAACAGGACATTGACGTTCTGTTTTATGGATCGATCAATGAACGCCGCCGGGACATCTTAAACCAGATCGAAGCCAAGGGGCTTAACCTGAAGGTCCTGATGGGGGTTTATGGCAAGGAACGTGATCAGTGGATCGCGCGGTCAAAAGTCATCCTGAACCACCACTTCTATGAGAGCCAGATTTTTGAAATCGTGCGTGTCTCATACCTTTTGACCAATGCCAAGGCGGTTGTCGCGGAAGTAAACCCGGAAACCGTGATCGAGGATCGATTCCGCAAAGGGGTCATTGATGTGCCCTATGCCGGTTTGGTGGATGCGGTATGTGACTTGGTTGCTGACACCACCAAACGCAAGGCATTGCAGCGCCGCGCGTTAAACAGCCTCATCAAATATCCGCAGGTTGAATTTACCAAACCCCTTTTGGAATTCACGCACTAAGGCTGATCGACATGCTCCGAGCACACACGCGTATCAAAGTTGCAGCGTGCCGTGCCGGTGCCATGTTCGCGCTTATCTGCGTCATTGCCTTTGGGGCAGTGCTTCCGGCAACAGCTGAGAACCTGTCACAGGTCCTTTATCGCTTTGAAAACCGGGCGTTGACCTTGGGGCGGTATGGCGCGGTGGCGGTATTTCAGGAACGGCTTTTTACGCAGGCCGCGAACTGTGCGGGCAAATCGGCCAGTAGCTTTGGCGCGCCGGACGGGGTTGTCGGTGCAAAGACGCGTCAGGCGATTATTGATCTGCAGCCGTGTTTGAATGCGGCTGTGCGGGCTGCCGTCGGAGCCGAGAGTTACGGCGCGATCACCGTCGGGCTTTGGCGGCTCTTGATGCCAGGCCAGTTGCCACCACCTGACGCGATCACGCGGGCCAACCATCTGACCTTTGCGCTGGAGGGCACGGACTACGACGTCATCCAGTTCAATTTCTGTCAGTCGAAAAATCCCCGCAGCGGCAAGACCTTTCTGGAAGGTGATCCTTATTGCCATACCAATGACCCGCGCGCCTATCTGACATGGGGGCCGCGCGGCGCAACGGCTGGGGCAGGGGCGGAAATTCAGCAAATTCTGTTTGCCGCCGAGCGCGCCAATCCCGGATTGCTTCAAAACGTCTTTGGCCCGTTTACCGAGGATATGCATCGCCTGGCACTTGGCAACAATGATGCGGCGTTTGATATACTCTGTGCGATCTGGGTTGATGAGCGTAAGCGTACTGCGTTCGAAAAACGCTTTGCCGCCTATGGCGCGCGGTATGAAGTACAGGCGGCCTATCACCGGGTATATGACGCCGCCAATGCCGACGGCGGCAAGATAGCGCGATTTTTCAAATTATATAACGCCCTGAAACCGGTGATCAATCGCGATCCGACCGAAATTGATCTGGCCTTTTTCATTGACCGTGCAACCCATGGCTCCGTACCGCCCGGCGATATCAGTGATCTTGTCGATCGGATGACAAAATTCGTTACCCGGACGCGCAATGTGCCAAGCCCGGGCGAGCTGCGTAAACAACTGGCCGCCTGGCTGCCGACGCATCACAAATACAATGACCGGCTGGCACGTGATGCAATTTTTCTGGTGGATGACCCGGATGTGGTGGTGTCGGATGCCCATCGGCGCATGTGGTTGCAACGATCCGGGCTAAAGGCCAGTGACTTCGGGCTGTCTGACGCGCGCTACGTTGCAAGCTATCCCGTCGCAAGCCCCACGGGATACGAGAAGATTGAGAAATTCTATACCGTTTTGCCCGAGGATGCGCGCGCCTGTCCCGATACCGTGCGTCGTGCGCGCAAGAAATAGGGGGCAATGATTTGCAACCATGACCAAAGCGCATGGGCATATTGCAAATCGTAAGGGGTATTTTCCGCCTAATTGCTTGCATCTGCGGGGCTTGTTTGCCAACATCCGGGCGTTATCAATGCCTGTTTTCGAGCAGGTGCTAAATATGGAGTAGGAATTGAAATGAGCGACGTTAAGGTCAAAGTCGGAATTCTCGGTGCCAGTGGCTATACCGGGGCGGAACTGGTTCGCATTCTTGCGCATCACGAAGCTTCGGAAATTACCCTGTTGACCGCCGACCGACGCGCCGGACGTCCGTTCGGGGAAGTTTTCCCACATCTTGCCCATATCAAACTGCCAACCATGATCTCGATTGCCGAGGCTGACTGGTCGACCGTCGATCTGATTTTCTGTGCGCTGCCACATGGCACCACACAGGAAGTCATTGCCGGTCTGCCTGAACATGTGAAGGTCGTCGATCTGTCGGCCGACTTCCGTCTGTTTGATCCGGCGACCTACAAGGAATGGTATGGCGCGGAACATGCCGCACAAGACCTTCAGAAAGAAGTGGTTTATGGCCTGACCGAACTGCATCGTGAAAAGATCAAAAAGGCACGTGTCGTTGCCAATCCGGGCTGCTATCCGACCCCGGTGCAGCTTGCATTGACGCCGCTTCTGGAAGGCAAGCTGGTGCATGCTGACGACATCATAATTGATGCCAAATCCGGTGTGACCGGGGCTGGTCGTGCGCCCAAGGAAATGACGCTGTATGCCGAAGTGACCGAAGGCATTCATGCCTACGGCACCGGCGGGCACCGCCATGCGCCAGAGATCGAGCAGGGTCTTGCGTGGGCGTGCGGCAGTGATGTTGTGGTGAACTTTTCACCGCATCTGATGCCAATGAGCCGCGGTATTCTTGAAAGCATCTACGTCAAAATGACCAATGGCACCACGGCCGAGGACATTCAGGCCGCCCTTGAAAAGCGGTTCGCCGACGAGCCGTTTGTGCGCGTTCTGCCGTTCGGCGTCACGCCGCAAACTCGCCATGTGCGTGGGTCCAACTATGTCCTTATGGGCGTGGTCAAGGATCGTGTGCCGGGCCGCGTGATCATCGTTGCGGTCGAAGACAACCTTGTCAAAGGCGCATCCGGTCAGGCGGTTCAGAACATGAACGTCATGCTGGGCTTGCCCGAAACCATGGGCCTTGAGATCGAACCGCTGTTCCCGTAACGGCGAGAAAAAGCTGTCTTGCAACGCGGTTAACCACGGACTTTGACTGTGTTTCAGGACGACGCGGCACTTATCACGAGCGGCGAAGAAATCTTGTCGGGATTGGACATGCGCAATAGCGTCATGCCAATTCCGGCAGTGCCTTGAAGCAGGGTCGGGTTGTCGCCTTGGTCATCGACCCCGCAAGGCCATGGCAGGCCCGAACGTGACCATTCTTTAAGAAGATCGCCGAAATCGGCGATGCAATCTTTGGCCGTTTCGGAGGCAGTTGTTTTGAAACAACGGTCCGTTTCAAGCAGAAAATCGGCAGCCCCGCAAAGCCCGTGACAAAGTCCAAAGTCGCCGGCTGTCCGTGGCGTTTTCAAAAGTCCTTGTGCAAGTTTTCGAACCAATTCGATTTCATCACGGCACTTTGTTGTTTCCAGTGGTGTTTCAAGGCATCGCAACCGCGCATAGCCGATACCAAGCGCGCCATGACACCAAGCGACCGGTTGGCTCACATCGGAAACTTCTGCTTGCATGATGTGCGGCGCCTTAAGGGTTCCGTTCCCGGTTGGACTTGCAGGGGCGGGATCAATTTCCTTAATCCGAAAGTCTTGCCAGCGTTGTGACGTAGTATCAAAACTGCTGCTTTCATATGTCAGGGTCTTGGCAGTAACGTCGAGATAGACCGGATCGTTGGTCGCTTTGTGCAAGTCGGTCAATGCAGACAGAATGCCAGAGGTTCCATGTGCATAACCCGTCAGGTTCGCTGTTCTTGGCATCTCCGATGGCCATGAAATACCTCGTGTGTCTTGGAGAGATTTGGCAAGCAGACATTGGCCGAGTTCGACGGCTTTGTTGTGCAAGAATTTCAGGTCGAACAGATCCGCGTAATGCAGATACAGCGGTATGATACCTGCCAAGCCGCCAATCATATCGAGTTGTTTGTCGCCGATTAATGCAGGATCAATTGCCTTTGCCGATTTGACAATGATGTCGCGCCCGATATCGATCCATGCTGGTTGCTCACACAAATACCCAGCGGTGATCAGGGCGCTTGCAATACCTTCCTTGCCGGTGAAATATCCGATGCCATAAAAGTCTGCATAGTGGGTTGCATGCTTCAATGCGCCTGACAGTGTGTCAAAAATCACGTCATCAGGTGCCAGGTTCTGGATATGGGCCAGAAAAAGTGAAATGCCCGCAGTGCCGCAATATATGTTTGCTTCGCAGTTGCTATAGACCGGTAAGTTCTTGGGGCCGAGCGGCACCATCGACCAGCCAAGCCAATTGCAATGTTCATCTGCCCAAACTGCGTCACGGCATAATGTGAATGCAATCTGCTGTGCAGCAAGAAAGTAACCGTCCTCGGGCGAAATGGCTCTTGGTGCCTCAAGAAGGGATTTCAGCATTCATATGCTCCTTGGCCAATAGAACAAGTCGACATTTCCTGCATGAATAAAAGGCCTGTCAGGTGCAATTTGACTGGTCAGAAAATGCTGTTCAATTTCAGCCAGAGTTAGCCTTTCATTGCCGTTTGTTGCTGCCGCTAGCAAAGCATCGGCAACAACAGCCATGCGTTGAAGGCCAAAGCTCTCGCCTGAGCCTGCGTCCTCTGCTGCGGCGATACCGGGTGCCAGACGCTTGGTGAAAAGCGGTGCCGCTGAACAAAAACAGTCCCGATAGTGTTTGGCAACGTGCGAAAGCACACGCAGAACGATCTGGATATTTCGGCGCGCGATATACAGAACGGTGCCATCTGTGCGGTCCTGATGACGTTCCAGAAGCTGACATTTCAGACGGTAGGGGACGCAATAGCGATTGAGCCGGGAGCCGATCTCATGAACGAGATTGGCAAGATGTCGCTGCTTGATATTCAGGTACACGCGGCTAATGGCGTTTTCGTCATAGTGACTGTCAGGGGTCACACCGAACAGATAGAGGCACCCTGGTTGAAGATCATGGGCATGGGCTGGCTGGAGTATCTGAGCGGAATCGTCGATACGGGGAAACCTCTGCGGGTTGCCGGTGATAATGTAGCTTCCGGGAAGGCAGATCCGGTGACGATCACCTTTGCAAGCATGAACGGTACCGTTTGTATCGACACGATAAATTTTCCAATTGGTATCCCAGCGGGTTTTACTGGAGTGTGCCGATGTCAGTCGATCACGGAGGCCGCAAACTTCCTCGTTCGTTGCGCTCAGATCAAGAATTTGCTTTAGCTGTTTCGTGTTGAGACAGACATCAAGGTCGCGTGCGTACACAGCGTGATAAAGAATAAACGTCAGTTCCCTTTTTTGCGGGGAGACACCTTGCCCTCTGAATTTCTTTGATGCGTCCTCATTATAGAGGCTTTGATGACGATACCCGCCAAGGTGAATTTCATGGTTATCTTTGATGTCGAGATGTTCGAGCATTACAGACAGCCTTGCGGCATCATCGCAGTTAAATTTTGGCTCTGAGAATGTCGAGGCTCTGTTCATGCGGCACTCCTCGTGATCTGGTCGATGATTGAGGGGTACTTATTCCGGAGTGACTTGCGACAATATTTGGTCAGCATGTCGGCAAAAAATATCGCGCCCGTTGGCAGTTCTTCCTTTTCGAAAGACATTTCGTAGGTAATGACTGCGAGCCTTGCGCGAAGAGCATCGTCAAGATGGTCTTTTTCAATCGCAGAACGACCTGCGACCGAGATATATGAGCTGTAGAACGCCTGAATTGCGCTTGTGACCTTCGGGGGGAGATAGGGCTGCTCAGTAGCCACTTTGTCGATAATTTCGGGATAGTCTTCGGTCTCGCAGCATCCCAGTGCCCAAAGTTGAATATAGCTTATCAATACGCATGCGAGATCCCAGCAGATATCGCCAATATCGACCAGTTCCCAATCCACGATACGCAGATGATGTTCTTTGCCCGTGTCATGGCTTTTGTCCGGTAATGCATTGCATATCTGAACATTGTCGAGTTTGAGGTCGTTATGGATAAGATGTTCATAACGCCAGTTCTTCAGGATGGTTTGCAGCTTTTCAATGCAGTTGCCATCAGTCAGACGTGACTGGAGCAATGGCTGCGCCTTGCCATCACAGATCAGCTTAAGGCTTGACGATACTTGTCCCGGGAGCAGTGCTTTCGTTGCTTCCGGGAGGTTTTCCAGCGGACAGCTCGAATGGAGATGTGCCAGTTTTTCACCGAGATCCGCTGCGATATCAGGGCGGAAGTCGTCTTTACCCATGATTAGTTGGCTGATGGATTGGCTATCTGGCAAGAGTTCAAGAGTCAGGGTGTGGCGTACTGGATCATAGTCCCGTAATTCCGGCACCATGGCGCGAAATGCTGCGAGCTGCGGCGTGTTTTGGGCCTGCCGGTAAAACTCAGCTTCACGATGCAGCGTGCGCGTTGTCATCAATTTGGAACTGCTTGCCTGCTTTATAAAGCAGCCAGGATGATCTGATCGAAGAACTTTGAAGTTTCGATTGCGACGGGACATTTCGATGATCATAAGCCCCGGTCGTGTTACGTCCTGCGGTTGTAAAACAGCACGTTGCAACATGTAGGAAGGCAAGCTTTCGCTGGTCAGATACATTGAAATCCCCGTCGCAACGTCTCTAGTGGATTTTTGCTATTTCGCTGTAGTTACGACGAAATGCAGTCGCTGGTGCAACCTGCCCAGTTGGTGTTGCCACATCTGTCAGCGCAGGTTTTGGTAGTATCAAGAAATGGCTCTGGACCGGCACCAAGCGGCGCCGCAGCAATTTCAGATGACAGTTTTGCTGACGTCATGGCAGCAAAAGCACCATTTTTCGGAGCTTCCGGTGTCGGAAGCGGTGTTTCGAGGTTGATCATGGATAACTCCTTTTTTGTGATCAAATGCCCGAAGGCTATTTTCTGACGCACGCCACGGAGATATGTGAACGTTTCCAGTTGCCTGAGGTTGAGCTGCACGACTTGGTCATTGACGCAAATGGACATGCCCTGCTTGCGAGCTTGGGGACAAGCACGCGCGATTGTTTAGCGGGCATATGCCTGTTGAATTGTGATGAAGCATTGCAATGTCCCGTGTTAGGCTTCGGGGATACCCGAACATGGTCGGGTGCGGCCGTGCGTGTCATGGGCCGGATGTGAATAAATAAAGAAAGGCCCGGATAAAATGCGTTTGTCCTATCGCGGGGTGAAGCCCACCATTGATGAAACCGCCTTCATTGCGCCCAATGCGACGATCATTGGTAATGTTGAAATCGGGGCCGAGACCGGCATCTGGTTTGGTTGCGTCATTCGTGGCGATGTGCATGAAATCCGCATTGGATCGCGCACCAATATTCAGGACCTGACCATGGTCCATGTCGCCAAGGGCAAGTTCGGCACCTATATCGGCGATGATGTCACCATTGGCCATTCAGCGATCATTCATGCCTGCACGCTTGAAGATCGAAGCTTTGTCGGTATGGGCGCGACCGTGATGGATGGTTGCGTGATTGAGCAGGGCGGGATGCTGGGTGCCAATGCGCTTTTGGCACCGGGAAAACGCATTCCAGCAGGAGAGCTTTGGGCCGGTGTTCCGGCGCGCAAGGTGCGGGATCTGACGCAGGAAGAAATCGAGTTCTTCAAGGTGTCGGCTGATCGCTATGCCGATCTTGCGCAGGAATATGTCAAATCGATCCCCGAGGACCTTGCATAATATCCACCGGCAATGCACGCGGGTCAGCGATCATCTGGACTGATGTCCTGGGATGCCGGTTATAGTCCGTGCGCGCTTGAATAAACGGATGTAAAGGAAGCCAAAGGCAGCCAGCCATTGACTTTGATCAAGGCAAGGGGCAATTGTGTGGGTGTAAATGAAAAGCGTTCGCGATTGAGAAAATGCGTGACCCTCACCCGATAATCGACCAAATCAAAGTGTTTTCGATGCCCCACAATCTTCGTTCGTTACTGCATCTAACCTCTGTTTTCGCCCTTGTGGGCTGCTTCGCGGGTGGTCCTGCCTTGGCGGAAGAGGCGTCGGCGATGCTGCATCGGCTTGCCGATACGGGACATCGCAAAACGGCGAGTGTGTCGGAAGTTGCGACGGCCACAGCGGCGCAGTCACCCTTTGAAAATCTGGCGGACCTCGGCGAGGCACTTTATTTCGATACCAACCTTTCAGCCAATCGCACCATGTCCTGCGCAACTTGCCATGATCCATCGACGGGGTTCCGTGATCCGCGGGGCGATGTCGCAAGCGGGGCGTTTTCATTGGGCGATGATGGCGAAAGCCTTGGCGATCGTAATGCACCGACCGCAAGCTATGCCAAATTCTCCCCGCCATTTCATGTGCGCGAAGATGGTGTCGCGGTTGGTGGACAGTTCTGGGATGGACGGGCGATGGATCTGGCTGAGCAGGCCGGTGGGCCACCACTAAACCCGATTGAGATGGGGATGCCGGACAAGGCCAGTGTGGTTGCGCGCTTGCGCGAAGAAGACGATTATGTTGCAGGCTTCAAGGCGTTGTTTGGCAATGATATTTGGTCGGATGCGGATGATGCATATGGCGCGATGACCAAGGCGATTGCAGCCTTTGAAGAGGGCGATCAGTTCGCACCGTTCGATAGCAAATATGACCGGTTCCTGCGCGGCGAATACAAAATGACGCCCGAGGAAGAATTGGGTCGTGTCCTGTTCTTTTCGCAGCAATTCACCAATTGCAATACCTGCCACATGCTGAAAACCAGCCCGACGGCAGAGGGCGAAACTTTCACCAATTACGAGTTCCACAATATCGGCGTGCCGCGCAATGTCGCAACGCGCGATGCGGTTCAAAAGGATGTCGGTTTTACCGATAACGGGTTGCTCGATAACGCAGCCATCGACGATCCGGCCTATCGCGGTAAATACAAAACCCCGTCACTGCGCAATGTTGCGGTGACAGGGCCTTATATGCATAACGGCGTCTTTGCCGATCTTGAAACAGTGGTTCGATTTTATAACAAATATAACAGCAAGGCCGAGGTCAATCAGACCAACCCGGAAACCGGCCAGCCGTGGGGCGAACCGGAAGTGGCCGAGACCATTTCGCTTAAAGAGCTTGAGCAGGGCGATGCGCTTGATGAAAAGCGCATCGATTCCATTGTCGCCTTCCTCAAGACATTGACCGACGCGCGCTATGAACCGCTTTTGGAACAGCATCAGGCGGCCAAAGCAAACTAGGCTTTCAGCGTTTCAATCACCGCACTCTGTGCCAGATCGCCAAGGCCGGATTTTGTCGCCTTTTCAAAGACTTCATACGCACTTTGACCAACGGGTGTCGCCATGCCGAGGTCCCTTACAAGCGCAAGGGCATAGGATGCATCCTTGGCGCGCAAGGTGTTGGTGAAGTGGATGTTTTCGTGGTGATTGCCGCTGACCATGCCGGGAACCGTCATAAGGCCGGACCCACTGGCATTTGCGCCAATGGCAAAGGTATCGGCAACGGTTTGGCCATCAAGCCCCGCCTTTTGCGCGACCGC
>NZ_DCAO01000120.1:78627-93547 GCF_002311515.1 Thalassospira sp. UBA1131 | reverse complement strand
CCCAGAACAGGCAGTTTCAAACGTTTGAGAACGTCGATGGTATTGCGCCAGTCCATATCGGAATGGATGTAGTTCGACCCGCGCAGGAAGACATAGTCATATTCCTCGCGAAGGCGGTCGATATCTTCCATCTTGGGATCGGCAATCGGCAAGACACCAAGCTTGTCGTAATTCATCAGTTTGAGCGATGAATCGAAGACAAAGGCATCCCCGATATTGTGGTAGTGATTGATGCTCTTTTGAACATCCTGATAGTTGTACCATCGGACGCAGTCGTGGTCGTAGACTTCGCCGGACGGGATCATTACGAGAACGCGCGCCATGTTGTCTCTCCTTGGTTGATCACGTTTTTGTTCTGAATTCATGCCGTGCTTGCCACGGTTTGCGGGCTCGCAGCCTTTGCGGACATACGGCGCGTTTCCAGAACCTCCCGATACTGCGCGAGATGTTGCTCGGCGCATTCCTGATAGGTCGTCACGCTTGGTATTCCCTCGCGCATCCGATCCCAGATCTTGTTGTCGCTGAGAACTTCGATCATCCGATCAGCAAGGTCTTCGGCACTTCCGACCCGGAAATGCAGACCATTGACACCGTCGGTGATTTTTTCGGCCATGCCGCCAATGTTGGAACAGATCATCGGACGCCCGTGGAAGAAGGCTTCCTGGATCACGACTGGCGAGTTTTCCCACCAGATAGAGGGAATGATCGTCCAGTCGGCGAGTTCCATCAGCTTGGGCATTTCGGTATTCTGATAGGCCCCGTAAAAGCGGACACGTTCGCCGGCCTTTTCGATCAGGTCATGGACCTTGTCCTGATATTCCTTGGGCTGGCGATCAAGGTTGCCGCCAAAGATCATCAGCCGCGCATCATCGCCCCAGATTTCATCAGGCACACGCCCGACCGCATCGAGAAGGATGTCAGCCCCCTTGAACATCGTGAGCTGCCCGAAAAAGGCAAAGCGCGACCGGCGCGGCTGGGTTTTGGAAAGCGGGCGGTCCTTGGCCCGTTCATTGATGTCGAGACCGTTTTCGATCACCGACATCTTTTCGGCCTTCATGCCCCAGTCAATGAAGCGGTTAGCCAAAAATTCACTGGGTGAGACATAGTGATCGGCCAGTTCCAGCATCGCCTTGATGAAGCGTTCACGCCGCAGGAACGAGGCCGGCGAGATATTGGGGAAACAGCCATTGCAATCAATCGGGCTGGCCCGGTTGCACAGCTTGGTGCCGCCGCTTTTGATCATCTGCCCGTGATTGTGGCAGATCGTCAAAAACTCGTGGAAAGTAAAGAAAATCGCGGTTTCGGGCAGGGCTTCGCGAATGGCATAGATGGTTTCGAGCCCAAGGCCCAGATAGTGGTGGAAATGCACGACATCGGGTTCGTAATCCTTCACAAAGCGCAGGAAATCACGATCAATTTCATCCGTGCTGCCGTTCGACAGCAGGAAGTGATCATAGTTTTCCGCGTGATAAAGGATTTCGTTTTCCTTTTGCCGCAGGCTCATCAGGGCCGAGGCGCCGTGACGCGGCACGGGATTGCCAACGCGGGCGAGATAAAAGCTTTCGACCCCGTCAAGTTTGTTCAACCCTTTATGCAGGTTGTAGGAGGCCACTTCGGCCCCGCCCAGCGAGATGCTGGGATGGCCGTGCGAAATAACGAGGACGCGTAAATCAGTCGACGGCATTGTTGTGGCTCCGCAAGTTTGAAACGACCAATGACCAGCGGCGATCAAACGCCCAGCGGTCAAGACGATTGGATAGTTCCTCCCAGGCAGGGGCTTTGCTTATGGATTGTTCGCTGCCCAGTACTTCGACATCGGGGATCCAGTAGGATGGCGTCCCCGCCATGCGCAGCTTGAGTGCAAGGTCGAGGCTTTTTTCCGCCGGACCGATATAGCCACGGGTAAAGCCGTCACTGTCCTTGAAGGCCTTGCGCGGCAGAATGCAGCATTCCAACGTGCCGGCACTGACTTCGCTGGGTTGGGCATCGGCAAGAACCGCGCAAGGGTAGCCGACATAGCGATCCGACAGATACTGCCCGCCATTGGCATTACTGTTGATCCAGGTCCCGGCCCAACGGACAGAATCGTCTTCAAACAGGATGGTCGGCGATACGAGAACCTTGTTGCCGCGTTTGATATAGGCGGCGTGCAACTGGTCAAACCAGCCATCATCGCGCGGCAGAATGTGTGCTGACACCAGCCCGACTGTTTCGGAATTGGTGGCATCCACACCGACTTCGAGCGCATCGCAATAGTCTTCGACCCCTTCGGCGAAAACGATCCGGGTGTTGAGTTTGTAAAAGGCGGCAAGGCGCAATATTTCACTGCCGACCTGATCAAAGCTTTCGACCGGCCCGGCAATGACAATCGGCAGATGGCGGGTGGCACTATCAAGGCCCAGCAGGGCAATGGTGACGCCGATATCATTGATCGTGTCATCGACACCGACCACAAGGGTCACCGGCGCATCTTCGTCAAAATCGCCGATATCATGGATATCCACCGCATAGGGACGCTGTGCCGTCATGGCCTGCAACATCGGGCCGAACTGACGTTCGATACTGTTTGAAGCCGTGACCGACCGCGGATCAAGCGACGGCAAAACCCGTGAAAGGGCCTGACGGGCGGACGCACGCGTCGGGTTCAGTGGGCAATAGGCCGGAAAGGCATCACTGATGCCCAGTTCAAGATAGGTTGCCTGATCAGATGGCGGGGTGACGTCCAACGGGCAAAACACCAAAAAGCCGTGATTATTCCGGGCCGGGTTCATGCCAGAGAACATCGGATCATTGGCAAAGGCATCGGTCACGTCGGCGCGTGACTGACGCGTCCAGTGATCATCAATACGCACGACTTCACCACCAACCCGCAGTGACACATCCTTGACCGCACGGTCGGGATCAAGCATCCAGCCGGAAATCAACACCCCGCTTCCTTCGATCAGAAGAGAGAAATCGATGCCGATGCGGACCGGGCGATCGAGTTCGGATACCGTGTCGCGGCCATCAAAACGATGTGCGGCCATTTTAAGGGTATGCAGGATTTTTTCCGGCGCGCGCACACGATCAAGGACCGAACGAATATGGGCCGGTACATCAGGTGGTGCGACCAGAACACGGTGCTGATACACCTCGATCGAGTACCAGGTGTCGCGGCCACGGAAGTAAACCCGTTTGAGTTTTTTCGGATTGATCGGCTTATCACCCAGCATCAGGCCGGTTACACCGGATGCCTCGTCGCCCAGGTCATCGCGCTGGAAATCGGCGCTGGTCAGTTCCGCCAGTATCGGAGAATCCGCCATGGCAATGACGCGGGTGCGCCCGGTGGGGAAGCCACTTGACCAGCCCTGAATATAAACATCACCTTCTTCGAGCCCGCCGAGTACTTCGATAAAGCCGTTGCTGCGTGCGGCACTTTGCACCAGTGCGGCCACCTTGCTGAGGCGTTTTTTATCGGGGTCGCCTGCCAGCAGGGCCTCGATCAAACCATCAATCACGGTGGCGAAGGCCGGGCCGGATTGATCGGCAACAGAGGACAGAACCGCCTCAATGCGTTGCTGACGGTTATCGATGCGGTATTCACGCGGCTTGCCCGCGCCCCGGAACAGGGCCGTTTTCAAACGACGTGCGGAGACATCCTTCATCGGTAAAAGGGCAACAAAGCCATAGGCGTTGTCGGGTTCCGCATCGTGGCGGCGCCATGAAATGATGGATGCCTGGACTTTGGCGTCAGACTGGCTGTTGAGGTAAATATCAATCGTTGCCGGCAGGGCATTCCCCACCCCGACCATCAAAGCCAGACCTTCATCGACCAAGGCGGCGACGACGGTTCTGCCATCCAGTGGCATTCCATGCTGTTCGGTCATGCCCGGGCCTCCTTGTGTTTACGCATGTGCTCTAAAACGAATGATTGCCGTGCCATGGCGATCACCAGACAAAGGCGCCGATTGCCAACCCGGTGGTCACACCAATCAGGCAGGACAGGATCAGCAACGGGGTTTTGAGATCATTGGTGTGGCGTGCGGTCAGGGCCGAAAGCCGTTCGTCAAAGCCACCCAGCGATTTATCAAAGCGCACCAGAAAGACTTCGAGTTCATCGACCCGGCTTGAAAGTTCTTCCTGACCGTTGCGCACCAGTTTCACGCCGGCTTCGATGCCATCATCGGCGGACGCCAGTTCATCCATGCGTTTGGATGCGCTGACCAGACGTTTGGCGGCTTCGCGCTGGCCGTTTTGCAAGATGTGCTGGGCGGCCAGCAGGCGATCCAGACGATCCAGAATTTTGCCAAGCGGGGCATTGAGCGCCGTGTGGGCTTCCTGTTCGCTTTGGGACGGGATGCGCAGCGTGATTTCTTCCTTGGTGCCGGGCATGACGGCACAGACCGTCAGACTGTCGACACTGGCAACCGCGGCGTCGGGCAATTCGACTTCGAAGGCGTGTTTTCCGTCGCCGATACCGTTACGGCGCAGATCAACACGTTCGTTTTCGGCGGTTTCACGCAGCAGGGCATGACCGTTCAGGCGCACGACCACCTCGATCCGGGCATCCGGGCTTTGCGGCGACCAAACCCAGCCATAGAGGCGGTTCTGATCAATGGCATCAACCCGCCCTTCGAGTGTCGGTGCGGTTTGTTCGGCATCTTGCGCACCTGTTGACGCCGGGTTTTCTTCCATCGTCTGTTTTTCGGCAACAGCCATAGTGGCCTCCTTGTTGAACGTCAGGCGGCAACAAAATCAGGGCGAACCATGCGGCGGATCATCGCCAGATATTGCTCGGCAACATCATCAATCCCGGCCGGAGGCCGGACATGGCCCGACAGTTTTTTCCAGAGTTTCGGATTGGTTGCGCAGTCCTTCATGACGCGCGCCAGTTCGGCCGGATCATCGGGGCGGACGTGAATGCCGTCATGGCCATGGCGGACCATTTCGGCCATGCCACCAATTGAACTGGTGATCACCGGGCGGCCATGCTGGAAGGCTTCCTGAATGACCAAAGGCGCATTTTCCCACCAGATCGAGGGCACAACGACCCAGTCGACCCGTGCCATCAGATCGGGGATATCTTCGCGTTGATAGGCGCCGATATGGCTTACCTGCGGGCCGCTTTGTTCGACCAGATCGGCAATGCGACTGGTGAACTGATCGGTCTGATACAGGGCAGCACCATGAATGCGCAGATTGAAATCGACCGCGTCCGAGGCAAGGATTCGCCCGGCTTCAAGCAGGACATCTGCGCCCTTCCACGGGTTGAGATTGCCGAAATAGCCAAAGACATTGGGCATGCCGGCCGCCCCGATATCGCGTTTGGGCGCGCCGGGGACAGTCGGGCGACCATTGTTGATCACCGAAATCCTGTCCGGGTTGATGCCCCATTCGATATAGCGATCGCGTAAGAACTCACTGGGCGAGATGAAATGATCGACCGCGCGCAGATGGTTGCGCAGATTGACCGCGCGCATCGCATGTTGATCAGGGGTAAAGCCATCAAGCCCGGACAGACGCCCGGTGGCATCGGCCCTGGTATAGCGGGTTTTGGTCCCGCGATGGATCATCAGGCCGTCATTGGGGCAGATCTGATAATAGTCATGCAGGGTCATCACGATCTTGCAGTTCGGCAGAACACGACGAATCAGCATCGGCAATTCGATGCCCCACAGGACCAGATGATGGATATGCACCACATCCGGTGCCCAACTTTTCAAAAGGCGCGCGAAATCCGGGGCGACGGCATAAAGATCGGTCTGGGACATGTTGAACCGGTCGAAATGCCCGGCCCAGAACAGCATTTCATCACCGGCATCATTGATCGCCTGAAAACTTGTGCCCGGGCGGCGTTCGCGGTGAACATCGTTGGTTGCCCCGATGAAAAGCGCATCGCATTCCGCACGCTTATAGGCATGAAACAGATCATGGGCGAAAATTTCAGTCCCACCCGGATGCAGATCGGGGTGATTATGGGCAAGCACCATTATCCGGGGATTCATGCGGTCCTCCGTGGTTTCTGGGCAATCAGGAAATCCTGGTAATGGGCGGCCGTTTTGCCGCGCCATGTGCCAAAGCTTTTGGTGTGGATATCGAACCCGGCACCGGTCAGGGCACCCTCAAGAAACGCATCGTCAAAACCGACGGCAGCCATCGGATTTTCACCGCGCAGGTGCCAGCAAGGCTGACCTTCGGCTTTCTCAAACCCCTTGAGACGCGCATCGCGGCCGGGATTGGATGGATCGTCATCTTCGCGGATGACAAATGCGGTCAGGAACAACCGACCGCCCGGGCGCAGCACACGAAAGACCTCGGAACAATAGGTTTCGATTTCGTCTGGCGGCAGGTGGGTCGCCACCGAGATCATTGCGGTGAAATCGAATGTTCCGTCCTGAAAGGGCAGTCGCATGCCACGCCCGCTGATTTCGCCTTCGGGGTTGTAGAGTTCGTTCTTGATGTCCGAACACTCGAACCGGAAATTCGGATAGGCTGGCGTAACGGCGCGCTTGCACCAGTCAATCCCGCCGCGCACCGGATCCATGCCGCGATAGATCGCCTGTTTCGGATTGAGGAACTGTGTCAGGGGGACGGCAATCCGGCCGATGCCACAGCCGATATCAAGAACATCCTCGGTGGTTTTAAGCCCGGCCATGCGCACAAAATGACCAAGGAATTCCGCCCCGATAGCGCGGTAATCGCCATCGCCGACAAAGACGTCTTCTTCGGGCGGAACCGGGAGGAAACGGTTGGAAATGATCTGTTCGCACAACCAGGAAAGCTGGGAATCACTGATATCGGATGTCAGCGGGGACTGGTGTTCGGACAGTGCAAGAACCTGGCTCATGCCGCTTCTCCGTTGGGGGTTTTTCGCGATCGGTTTTGCGGCACACCGTTGGTGTGAAGATCTTCGAGCGCATCGGCCCAGCGCGACGCATGCAGCCAGGCGTTATATTCGGCAGCCACCCCGCGCATGTAATCGGCATGGGTCGAGATCGATTTGCGCTCAAAATGATAGAGGCTGACATCGGGGACGTATTTGATGTCGAAATCGGCCTTGCGAATTTTCAGGCAAAGGTCGCTGTCTTCGTAATCGCCAATGACATAGTCCTCGGTAAAGCCATCGACCGCGTCAAAGGCATCGCGATGGATCATCATGCAGGCACCAGTGACACCGGGGACCGAGCGTTCAATATTGGCATCCCGGAACTGGTCGGGCATGCCTTTGTGATAGTGATAGTTCAGCCACTTGCCGCTTTCATTGCGGGCAAAATACATCCCGGCATGCTGGATCGAGCCATCTTCAAACAGAAGTTTCGGCCCGACCACCGCGACCTCATCCGGACCGCCCATTTTTGACGCCATCCCCTGTGCCCAGCCGGGCGTATGGGGAATGACATCGGAATTGAGCATCGCCAGATAATGGCCGTTTGCGTTTTCGGCACCGGCATTACATGCCCGGGCATAGCCGCCATTGCGGGTCATGACGACCAGACGCATCGGGATGCCATAGAGAACATGCAGACCGCGCAGCAGATGTTCGCATTCTTCAGCCTGTTCGGGGGAGTCGAGTACAAAGACCAGTTCGCAATATTTCGCGACCCAGTCATCACAGGCAAAGGCGCCGATTTGCGCGCGCAGGAAACCAAGAACACGATAAAGCGGCACAATGATCGACACATCCGGGTCATCGTGCGGGGTGCCGATATCAATCACCCGATCAACCTTGGCGGATGCCATCAGTTTTTGCTGCAGATCGCCAATCACCGGTGCCAGGCAGTTTTCAATAATCTCTGACGTCAGGTGTTGCGGCGGCACGGCGCGCAGGATGCGCGCACGAGCCTCGGCCGGGTCAATCGGCTGGGCGGGGGGGACCATCAGATGACGGTTGCCCGATTTCAGGCGCATCAGGCTTCGGGGCTGAAGGATGGGAACTGGGCTTTGGATATCCTGATAAAAACCGACAAAGCCGGTTGCCGGGACCGTCTGGCCATCGTCCTGCACATTGCCCTGATAGCGATAAAACCCGTCGCCGAATGGGTGGGCGATACCGTTGCTATCGAGAAGGTCGATGCTGGCAATCATATCGACAGGATCGCGATACCAGCCGCCAATCAACGTGCCGCGCGCGGTCGTGACCGCCAGATCGACTTCGCCACTGGGAAGCGATCCGCCCCCTGAGACACGCTGGCTTGAAAGCGGACAGCGGAGCTGGAATTCAATCGCGGCCTTGCTTGATTTCATGTCGGCACGGGCAAGCGACCCGATGATATATTCGCGCAAATCGGCATCCGATTTGCCCTTGGTTTGCCACCAGCGCGCCAGAGACGGCAGGGTTGAGACATCGGGCAAATGGCGAATGGCAAGCGTGCGCACACCGGTCACAACCATATAGGCCCCGGATGCGGTGCTTGGCTGGTCGGCAATCATGTAAACCAGTTTCTGGCCGCGCGGCCCGGTCTTGCTGATATGGGGAAGCTGCGTTAAGCGCTTGAACCCCGAAGGTGCGACGATAAAGACGGCCTCGATATCGTGAAAGGCATCGGGCAATGCCGTAGCCAGCAGGATCTTTTCACCGGAAAGCTTTGCGACCGCCTTGGCCGGTTTGGGCCGATCGACAATCTCGGCCACCAGTTGAAGAAGGAAACTGTTGTAGCTTTTGGACAGGCGCAGTCGAAACAGGCTGGCCCACATGCCCAGAAGGGTCGAGACCAGCGAAAGCCGCCCGGCCGGCGTCACCCCGTTCAGCAGCGTTGATGCACTGGCAAATTCAAAATCGCCATCGGGATCAATTGTGATCTCGTCCTTGCGGCCCAGCGTTCCGGCCTCGGCCAGAATTGTGATCGGTTCATCCTTGGGACGGCGGATGACGCGCAACAATCGGGTCCCGCCCCCGTCAAGTGGCAACCGCAATGTGGCCTGCGGTGAAATCGCAGCACCATCAATCGTTTCAAGCCGGGGAACTTCCCACAAACGGGTGGGTGTATCCCAACTTAACAACAACGTATCAGGGTTCAGCAGGCAAACACCGGGCGCTTCGCCGGTCGTCCGCACTGCATCGGACGAGGCAAATTCAAGCATGACAATCTTTCACTAACTTGAAGTTCAGGACGGGTCGCCCGCAGCCGAAGCTGCGGACGCCGCCAACGGATTACTGGACGCTAAAGAAGCTGTCCGGATCGTCCTGTACGTCTTCGGCATCGACATTGTTGAGGGTGATGGAATCCCCATTGCCAAGATCGATGACGGTGTTGGCACCGACCTGCGTTGCACGCGCAGCGACATCATCGGCACTTGCGATGCCGGTGTCGTTGATGTTGCTGCTAATGGAAAGCATGTCTTCGCCAGCCTGGAAGTCGAGTACGACGTCGTTGCCGCCGCCGCCGGAGAAGACAAAGGTGTCTGCACCGGAACCACCAGACATGATGTCATCGCCTGCGCCGCCTTCGAGGACATCATCCCCGGAGCCGCCAAGCATCAGGTCATCACCCTCGCCGCCCTGAAGCACATCGTCTCCAGAACCGCCAAGCATGACATCGTCTCCGCCACCGCCGAGAACGATATCGTCGCCTGCACCGCCAATCAGGACATCATTGCCTGATCCGCCGTCGAGAACGTCATTGTCTGAACCGCCAAGCAGGATGTCGGAATCCGCACCCCCTGACAGAACATCCTCACCGGAGCCACCCATCATCAGGTCGCTGCCGTCGCCCCCGATCAGTGCATCGTCACCCGATCCACCGAACAGGACATCATCACCTTCGCCACCAACGGCAACATCGTCGCCCGATCCGCCGAACAAGACATCATCGCCTTCTTCGCCAAACAGCACGTCATCATTACCTTGTCCGAAGATTGTATCGTCTCCGCCACGTCCGAAAATGACGTCACTGAAACGAGATCCGAGAAGCGCATCATCAAAGGCGCCGCCTTCGAGAGTTGCCATGTAATCCTCCTTCGTGTCCCAACATTAATGACATCGTGGGGATATTTCCCTCACGAGAGGATGGCCGTTCCCTCTGGACGTTCTGAGCCCCGTGGAAACGACCACTCAGAAATCCTATATTTTTTTACTTTGTCATTGGAGGGTATTGTCGTGGTTTTATTTTGTCAACATTATGACTTAGTTTGAGATTCATTACATTTATTGTCTGAATACTAGTTCAATTTTACTTATTATTTGGTTCAAAATTCGATCTATACTTGAAAAGAAAAGGGCCAATCCGGCAAAAAACCGGGAAAGGCCCTTAGTTCGACCCACATTTCGCGGGGGGAGGATTACTCTTCGCGGAAGGCCTTTTCCATGCTTTGGGTGATGGGATCAATCAGGTAATCGATGGCCTTACGCGGGGTTTTCAGAACCAGAATGTTGGCTGGCATGCCCGGACGCAGATTGATGTCATCATGTTTTGCCAGTTCGGCCGGATCAATCGCTGCGCGCACGATGTAGTAAGACGCATCGCGCTGTTCATCGACGGTTTGGTCAGCCGCAACATAGCTTACCTCGCCATTCAGGGGGGCCAGTCGACGCTGACTATAGGCGGTCAGGCGAATTTGCGCCTTTGATCCGACCTGGACCGAGTCGATATCCTGTCGGTTGATCCGTGCTTCGATCACCAGTGGCTCATCTTCGGGGATGATATCCATGATCGGTTCAGCCGGACTGATAACACCACCGGGGGTCCTGATCTGGATATTGGCAACCGTTCCGGCCTGGGGTGCACGCACTTCGAGGCGATCAAGCACGTCCTGACTTGCGCGGATGCGTTGGGTGACATCATTGAGCGCAAGCTGGGCTTCCTGAATTTCGGTTGCGATATCGCTTTGCCATTCCATTTCGATCGAGGCGAGATTGATCTCGGCTTCGGCCTTTTGTTGTTGGGCGGCAGCACGCTGGGCTTTGAATTCGCCCATATCGCCGACCAGATCAGACCAGTTATTTTCAATCTCGACCAGTTGGGTGCGGGTGGCAAAGCCCTTTTCGGCCAGTTGGCGAATCCCCTGAAGTTGTTCGGCGACGAGCTTTTCCTGACGTGTGCGGGCCTTGATCTGTGAGACCAGTGCCTCGGCTTCGGCCTCGAACTGTTCGATCTGTTTGGCCTGGGCATCACGTTTGGCGGCATAGACTTCCTTGCGCTTGGCAAACAGGCGTTTTTCATCGCTGAGGATATCGGCGACATAGGCCTCGTCACTGGCGAGAAGTTCCTGTGGGAAGGTGATGTTTTCCTGCCCGCGCTGTTCGGCGCGCAATCGGGCAAGCTTGGCCATCAGGCCAAACCGTTCGCCGCGCAACTGACCGAGTTCCGACTCGCTGCGTGTGCCATCAAGAAGGGCAAGGGTCTGGCCCGCGGTGACTTTTTCGCCTTCCTCGACCAGAAGCTGTTTGAGGATGCCGCCCTCATAGTGATTAACGACTTTCTTTTTGGAATCGACAATCACCGAGCCGGTCGCAACAGCCGCACTATCGAGTTCGGCGGTAAAGCCCCAGGTCAAGAACCCGCCGAAGCCCAACACAATGACGAACAATCCGGCTAGGATCGGCTTGCGCAGGCTTTGGCGCGATGCTTCGCGTTCTTCCGAGAGGATCTGGTGCCAGGCGACTTGCGGTTCCTCGGCCGGGAGTGCCGCGCCACCGCCTTCAAGATTAATGACACGGGTCATGCCGCTCCTCCGTTTTCATGTTTACGCTTTACCGGGGGGAGGCTTTTGATGTCGTCGCTTTCATTGGACAGATTACGGATCACGTCTGTTCGTTCGCCGAACTGTTTGACCCGCCCGTCCTGCATCACCAAAAGCTTGTTGGCATATTGCATGATGCTTTGACGGTGCGCGATCAGCACCACCATTGCACCGGAATCCGCGGCCTGACGCACGGCACGGATCAGGGATGCTTCGCCCTCGGCATCAAGATTGGCATTGGGTTCATCAAGCACCAGCAGACGCGGCCAGCCATAAAGCGCACGCGCCAAAGCAATGCGTTGTTGCTGCCCGCCAGACAGGGTATGTCGCCCGGCACCAATCGGCGTGTCATAGCCCAGCGGCAATCGACCGATCATTTCATGCACGCCGGCTGCACGGGCAGCCTCGATCACCTTGCGCGGGCTTGCGTCGCGCATACGGCTGATATTGTCGCGGATGGTGCCGTTCAG
Source organism: Thalassospira sp. UBA1131 (assembly GCF_002311515.1). GTDB lineage: Bacteria > Pseudomonadota > Alphaproteobacteria > Rhodospirillales > Thalassospiraceae > Thalassospira. The sequence continues at coordinate 81,419 of NZ_DCAO01000120.1, read as the reverse complement.
AAGCGATACCGATTGCGGCAGATAGCCGACCATATCGCCAAATGATCCGCGCTCCCACAGATAGGCATTATGCCCGTCAAGATAGACACCGCCTGTCGCAGGCTTTGCCGTGCCAACCAGCAATCTTGAAAGGGTTGATTTCCCGGCGGCAGAAGGCCCGACCACACCCAATATATCGCCCGGCGACAGTTCGAAACTGATCCCGCGCAGAACCGGCACATTTGACCCCGGGACGGCATAGACCAGATTATCGACAACCAGCGGGCCTTCGGAACGCGGGGTTGGTTTGATTTCGCGTTCGGACTGGCTTTCTTCGAGCATCAATCGAATGCGTTTCCACGATGAAAACGCCCCGACCCACGCCCGCCAGTCGCGGGTGACATTATCAAACGGCAGCAACAGCCGCCCCATGATCACGGTCCCGCCGATCATGGCACCGGGCGTGGTTTCGCCCTGAATGACAAGGTAGGCCCCCATGGCCAGAACAATGATCTGCATGCCAAACCGGGCAGAGCGGGTGATGGAATACATACCCTTGCTGCGCACGTTACCGACATCAAGCAATTCGCTGGCGTGGATTTGTGCCTGACGCCAGCGCAGGGCGAGGGCTGGCATCATGCCCATTGCCTCGATGACTTCGGCGTTTGAAACGGTCGACCCAATGTCGCCGATATTGCGCAGATTGGCGTCGGTTCCTTCCTTGGTGACCTGACGGACCATCATATCACCGAGCAGGCTTAGCCCGATCAGGGTCAGAACCGCCACCAGCCCGGCAATCCCGTAATAGGGATGCAGGGCAAACATCACGAAAAGGAAAATCGGCGACCAGATCGCTTCAAGCGGGGCGGCGATGGTGGTGCCGGTGATGAAGTTGCGCAGATCTGAAAGGTCGCGCAGGACCTGGGTGCCGTGCAGCGATCCTTTTTCAAGCGCCACACGCATGGCCGCCGAAATTGCCGGCAGGTTCAACCGGCGCAAAAGCGACTTTGCCATTTCCTGAAAGACAAGCGCGCGTACGAAATCAAGGATGCCATACAGAATGATCGCACAGACCGCGATCACCAGAAGCAACAGCAGGGTATCGGTGCTTTGACTGTTGATCACGCGGTCATGCACCTGAAGCATGAACAGCGGCACGGTAAGTTGAAGGATATTGATGAAGCCGCTCATGACACCGGCCCATCCGAGCCCGCGCACGAACGTAAAGCGGGCCTCGCGAATGACCGATCTTGCATCAAGTACGGGCCGGGCTTCCTTCGCATTCACGGGCGAATTCACAGGCGAATCCACCGGTTTTGCCAGCTTTTTGCGGCGAAATTGCATCGAAAATCATCCAATTAAGCAAAAGTCATAGTTTTTCCGCAATCTAATCACATAGTTGCGATGACAGGATGATCTACAATAAAATTAAATATGTCGATCTCATGTTGATGATTAGACAATGTAAAAACATTAACAATGGAAGTAATTCAAAAATAAAAACACTTTCGAATTACTTCCGGACAACGAGCAAACCTGCGGGAAGAAAGAGGCGTTCGGAAAAATTGTTCAAGAACAACGTCTTGTTATCTTCCCCAATACGAAATTTGTGTCAGGGCAATCGCGCCTTGGCATCAACTCTCGCTTGGGACCAGATAACGGATCGAAACTCATGACCGTCACTCATCTTGAACTGGCAAATACCGTCGAGCGGATCTATCGGCGGTTTGCGGATTTGTTACGGGTAGATCTCATTCGACTCGGAAAGGATGACATCAGCCCGGCGCAAGTGGCGCTGCTTTTTACCATTGGCGAAGATGAACTCTCGGTGCGCGATCTTCTTGATCGTGGCCACTATATGGGTTCAAACGCGTCTTATAATCTTAAACAGCTCGCGGAATCGGGCTATGTCGAACGTCAGGTCATGGCACGGGACAGGCGTTCTGCCCGTTTGAAATTGACCAAAAAGGGCCATGAACTCTGTCAGGCATTGCACGAATTCCACGAAGAATATCACGACGCCCTGACCAACAATCTTGAAGACCAGCAGGAGATGGAGACAGCGCTGCGTACGTTACGCAGACTGGAAGAATTCTGGACACAAACCCTCAGATACGGGGGTGTTCCCATCAATGGGTCCGTCGCCGTGCAGGAGGCACGAAACAGACGATGAAAATTGTCCTCGTTCATCGTCATGGACCGGGACAGTTTGTACATCTTGCCTGCCATCTGGCCGATGCCGGATGGCAGGTTTCCTTCCTGTGCGAAGCAATGAATGTGCGCCTGCCCGGTATCCGGACACTCCGCCAGCCTGTCACAGCCCCACCGCCTGCCATACCGTTTGCGCAATATCATCAGGATGTGGGACTTAAGGCTGCCAGAACCCTTGAAAGCCTTGTGCGCGAAGAAGGCGCACCGGACATTGTTTACGGCCATATTGGTTGGGGCAGCATGATGTTCGCCCGCGACGTCTTGCCCAAAACACCCCTGATCGGTTATTGCGAACATTATTATCACGCCACCGGACGCGACGTTGGCTTTGACCCTGATGATGACATCACGTTGGCGAAACGCGCCCAGCTTCGCGTGCGCAATGCGACACAACTGACCACACTTGATCAGCTTGATGCCGCCATCAGCCCAACCAAATGGCAGAAATCGGCGTTTCCCGCGGCCTATCACCACAAGATCGGCGTCTGCCATGACGGGATTGATACCCACCGCTGTCAGCCAAATCCACAAGCCAGCCTGACCTTGCCCGATGGGCGGGTGCTGACCGCGCGTGATCAGGTGATTACCTATGTCGCGCGCGA
>NZ_DCAO01000120.1:77813-78502 GCF_002311515.1 Thalassospira sp. UBA1131 | reverse complement strand
CTGTGATTGCCTCGGACACCGGGCCCTGTCACGATATGATCCGTGATCGGCAGAACGGATTTCTGACCGATTTCTGGGACAGCGATGCGCTGGCGATGAAGATGGCGTTTTGCCTTACCCATCGTGACGACCTCAAACCCCTTTGTGAACGGGCCCGCAAGACGATCCTTAATCACTTTGACCTTCGACGGTGTCTGGATCGGCAAACGACCCTGATCGAGAATCTGGCGTCTGGCAGGAAAAGCCGGTGATGGCATCATATGCCAAAAGCAAAGCCAAAGATGAAAGTTACGTCACCTTTGGCTTTTTCATATTCGCTTCACGCTAAATTAGATGATTACTTAAACAGCACATCAGACGAACAGTAATCACATCGTCATTTGTGGCAGGCCGAAGCCCTGTTCAAGCACCTCGCCAGCGGTCAGGCAGATGTCTTCGCGCCAGGGAGCGGCGACAAGCTGAACACCCGAGGGCATGTTGTTTTCGACACCCGAGCAGATAGAGATCGCCGGAAGCCCCAGCAGCGGGATTGCGATTTGCGGCAATTGTGCCTTCCACAGGCGGGTCAGGGTTGCGGGACCTTCAAGGTCCTCGTCCTTGCGGAACGGCAGTTCAGCCGAAACCGGCATCAGGACGACCGGATAATCTTCAAGGAACGCGCGCCAGTCGCGGATCAGGGCCGAGCGGCG
>NZ_DCAO01000120.1:74079-77705 GCF_002311515.1 Thalassospira sp. UBA1131 | reverse complement strand
TCCGAAAGCCAAAGGTCGATCTGAAGATCGACGGCCTCGCGAATTTCGGGGATTTCCGGGGTTTCGACGGTCCAGCCTGCGGCACGGAAAATCTCGGCGGCACGTTCGAGATCAGCCAGAATGCGCGGATCGGTATCAATCCCGCCGGGATGGGTGACAAGGGCGACACGCTTGGCAAAATCGGGGCCGCGAAGCGGCATCGGCACACTCCAGGGATCATCGGGGGAATAGCCCGCCATGCCTTCAAGCCCGAGCCGCAGGTCATCAACCCTGCGTGCCAGTGGCCCTGATACCGCCATCAATTGTGCGCCAATCGGACGATCACCGCCGGTCTGGTTGAACATCGGAATGCGGCCATGGGTCGGGCGCAATCCCTGAATGCCGCAGGCATAGGCCGGGTAGCGCACGGAACCCGCGATATCCGTACCATGGCCGATATGGCCCAATCCGGCCGATGTGGCAGCACCCGCACCGCCGGAGGATCCACCCGGTGTCAGGGCCGGGTTATGGGGATTAAGCGTCGTGCCATGCTCCTTGTTGGAGGTAAACCAGCGATAGGAAAAGGCCGGTGTGTTGGTGCGGCCAATCACAATCGCGCCCTTGCTGCGCATGTTGCGCAAAAACGGGCTGTCCTGGGTTGCGATCAGATCGGCGGCCAGCGTCGTGCCATTGGTGGTGGCGTAGCCCGCCTGATCGGAGATGACCTTGATCGTGACCGGGACGCCCGCCAAGGGACCGACCGCGTCCCCGGCCTCGATGCGGGCATCAAGCAGCTCTGCCTCTTGCATGGCGTCATCTGCGCAATCCTGAACGATGGCGTTGATGGCCGGATTGACCCGCGCCACACGATCAAGCATTTGGCGAATGACCGTGGTGGCGCGTATTTCGCGGCTTTTGATGCGGCGGGCCAATTCGCGGGCAGACAGGGAATTCGGATCGCTGGTCATGTGGGGCGCTACCTTATGGGTTTGAGTTAAGCTGTCATCGGCTCGGACTGAAGCTGGTTCCGACGGATCGACAGAACGGTCGCCTTTGGTTCGCAAATGCTGGCGACATGGGGGGTGACAAAAACCTTGGGATGGTGCCAAAACGGATGTCCGGCCGGCAGGGGTTCGGCTTCAAACACATCGAGCGACGCGCCCGACAAATGCCCACGATCAAGGGCATCAACAAGGGCGGTTTCATCGACCTGCCCACCCCGGCCAAGATGGATCAGGGCGGCACCCTTTGGCAATTTTGCCAGATTTTCTGCGCCCAAAAGTCCCTTGGTCTGATCAGTGAGCGGCAGGACATTGATCAGGATGTCGCTTTGGGCGAGAAATTCATCAAACGCGCCATCGATATAATGCGTTACCCCGTCTTCGGGTGGCTTTGGGGCGGAACGGGAATAGCTTGCCACCGGATAGCCAAGCGCCACCAGCGCCCTTGCCACCGCGCGCCCCATCAGACCAAAGCCCAGAACACCAATGCGCTTTGCACGCGGCGATAGTCCGGTCAGCTGGCGTTCCCAGTGCGCGATTTTCTGATTGGCCAGAAGATTGCCCATATTGCGATGGTGCCAAAGCACATGGAACGTGGCGAAACCGGCCATTTGAAGCGCCTGATCCGGGTCTTCTACCCGATGGATCGGCACACCCGGTGGCAAGGACGGGCACGCCATGATGGCATCAATACCGGCCCCCACCGAATAGATCGCGCGCAAATTCGGATAGCGCGTAAAGGCATCAGGCGCCGGGACAAAGGTGACCATGAAGCTGACATCTTCGGGCCGGTCGATCTCGCCGGGCAGGCGCAGGTCCAGTTCGGGTGCCAGGGCATCGAAATGCGGGCCGTAAATGCCCCGCAAATCGACTTTGCTACAAGACAGAACGCCAATCATGCTGGCACTTCTTCGGTTTGGGCCCAGTCCGCACCGGGAACGGCGGCGAGAAGTTGACGGGTATATTCCTGTTTGGGCGACAGGAAGATTTCATCGACCCGACCAATTTCAACCAGCTTGCCCTTTTGCATTACGGCAATGCGATCGCAAAGCTGTGCCGCAACCCGCAGATCATGGGTGATGAACAGGATCGACAAAGACAGGCGTTCACGCAAATCACGCAGCAGATCAAGCACCTGTGCCTGGATCGACACATCAAGTGCCGAAACGGCTTCATCGGCAATGATCAGTTCCGGTTCCATGGCAAGTGCACGGGCAATCCCGATGCGTTGGCGTTGCCCGCCTGAAAATTCGTGCGGATAGCGCATGGCGGCATCGGCACCAAGGCCGACAATTTCAAGCAGTTCGCGGGCTTTGGCCTGTGCCTGTTCCTTGGGCACGCCACGGTTGATCGGGCCATCTGTCAGCGCACTCATGATCCGTTGGCGCGGATTAAGCGACGCATAGGGATCCTGAAAAACCATCTGGACCTTGTTGCGCTGACGGCGGAGTTCTTCCTCTGACAGTGCGGCAAGATCAACGCCACCAACCATGACGTGGCCGCCATCGGGTGTCACCAGCCGAACTGCTGTTCGGCCCAATGTCGACTTGCCCGACCCGGATTCTCCCACCAGACCAAGCACCTCGCCACGCGCCACCGTAAGCGAGACATCATCGACCGCATGAACTTCACGTACGGGCTTGAACAATCCACCGCCCGTCCGGAAGGTTTTCCGCAGGTTTTTGATTTCAAGCGCAGGTGTATCGCTTAATTGGCGAGCTTCCAGAAGTTTTCCGGTTGGAATAGCATCGAGCAGACGTTTGGTATATTCGTGCTGCGGGTTATCAAGAACCGATGCCGCATCACCGCGCTCAACAACCTTGCCTTCGCGCATGACAATCACCTGATCGGCGATTTCGGCAACCACGCCAAAGTCGTGGGTGATGAACATGACCGCCATGCCACGCTTTTTGCGCAGATCGAGAATAAGCTTCAGGATCTGTGCCTGGGTGGTGACATCAAGGGCTGTTGTCGGTTCATCGGCGATCAGGAGTTTGGGCTCCAGCGCCAATGCCATGGCAATCATCGCGCGTTGGCGTTGGCCACCCGAAAGCTGAAACGGATAGGCGCGGATGATTTTTTCCGGGTCGGGAAGCCCGACTTCACGGACAAGGTCCAATGCACGTTTGCGGCGTTCGGACTGGGTATAAAGACCGTGTGCGGCAAACACCTCGGAAATCTGATCACCAATGCGCATCAACGGGTTGAGTGCGGTCATCGGTTCCTGAAAGATCATGGCGATCTGGGCACCGCGCAGGGCCTGCTTTTCAACTTCGGGCAGGCGCAGGACATCGCGGGCTTCGAACATGGCCCGGCCGGATTTGACTTCTACCCCTTGCGGGAGCAGCCCCATCAGGGCATTGGCCGTCATTGACTTGCCAGAGCCGGATTCGCCCACCACGCAAAGGATCTGTCCCTTGTCGATGTCGAAGCTGACATTTTCGACCGCGAAGGGGCGGTCTGCGCCCTCGGGCAGGCCGATTGTCAGCCGTTCAATTGTCAGTGTCGCACTCATGCTTTGCCCTTTCGCGACAGATGCGGATTGAAGGCATCATTGAGCCCCTCACCGATCAGGTTGAGCGCCAAAACGGTGATCACGATGGCAATGCCGGGGAAGAAGCTGAGCCACCAGCTGGTGCGGATGAC
>NZ_DCAO01000120.1:57608-73915 GCF_002311515.1 Thalassospira sp. UBA1131 | reverse complement strand
GTGTTTGGCAGCACCTGCTGGATCAGGATGCGGGGTTTTGAAAGCCCCGCCAAACGCGCCGCATCGACAAATTCACGGGTGCGCACCGACATGACTTCGGCACGGACAAGACGGGCGACGGGCGGCCAACTGACGATGGCAATCGCAATGGTGATGGAGGTCAGGGTTGGCTCAAATATCGCCACCAGCACGATGGCCAGCGCGAAGTTCGGGATGGTCTGGAAAAACTCGGTGAAGCGCATCGCACCTTCATCGACATAGCCGCCATAGAACCCGGCCAACGCGCCCAACGGTACACCGATCAGCAAGGCAACCACGGTCGAAACCAGCCCGACCAGAAGGGACACCCGCGCACCATAGGCCAGTTGGGCTGCCACATTACGGCCCAGCGTATCTGTGCCCAGGGGCAAACCATCAACGGCAAAGGGTGCCAGGAACGGGCGTTGAACCATTTGCCAAGGCCCGTCGGAGAAGATCAAGGGGGCGATCAGGGCGATGACGATCACCGAGATCAGCAAGACGACACCGATCATGGCGCCCATATTGCTTCTGAAACGTTTCCACATGTCAGCTACGGGCTCCGATACGGGGATCGACAATGCGATAGACAATGTCGGTCACGATGTTGAACAGGATGACCATGGCCGCCGAGACAAGGAACACGCCCAAAATCGTGTTGTAGTCACGTGCAGCCAAGCTTTCGAACATCAGGCGTCCAATACCGGGCCAGGCAAAGACCGTTTCGGTCAGAACCGCCCCGCCGACAAGCTGACCCGCCTGCAGACCCGCCAGTGTCACGACCGGCAAAATGGCATTGCGCAGGATGTGACGACGGCGAATGACCGCATCCGACAGGCCCTTGGCCTTGGCGGTTTTGACGAAATCAAGCTGCGAGACTTCGAGCATCGATGCGCGCGCCATGCGCATATAGACCGCGGTAAAGAACAGGCCCAGTGTCAGCGCCGGCAGGATCAGGTGGCTGCCAATATCAAGGACGCGTTCCAGACCGGTATAATTGGCCCCGACAGTTTCATAGCCAAAGCCCGGCAGCCATCCAAACCATACGGAAAACACCAGAACCGCCATAAGCGCCAGCCAATATAGCGGGGTCGCGTAGAATAAAAGCGCCATCGTGGTCAGGACGGTATCGGACGGTTTGCCAACGCGTGCGGCGGCGGCAACCCCAAAGGCGATACCCAACACCAGCGAGACGACAAAGGCGGTTAATGTCAGCAGCAATGTGGCCGGCAACCGATCGGCAATAAGTTCGGCCACAGGTGCGCCCTGGCGGAAGGAATAGCCAAGATCAAGTTGCACAATACCGGCGACATATTTGCCAAGCTGGACATAAAGCGGCTGATCAAGGCCAAAGCGTTCGCGCAGCTGTTCGATCATCTGCTCGTCAGCGGCACCGGCTTCACCGGCCAGCACGACAGCCGGATCACCCGGCGCGGCATGGATGAGGAAAAAGTTCAGAATCGCAATGGCCAACAAGGTCAGAATAGCCTTGGATAGCCGCGACACCACGACAGCGAATATGGTCATAGGTCCCCGTAGCATCCCGTATTTGAAATCCCGCCCAAACGCGGGCAATCAGGAAAAGAAGGGGGCGGACCGGCAATCGGTCCGCCCGCAATGTTACTTCTTGATCCAGGCGTTACGTGGACCGTCATTGATACCGATGGCCGTGGTCACCAGATCGTTGACATTGCAACGGTAGATCGTCGGGAAGGTCAGTTCCTGCATCCAGGCGACCGGAACGTCATCGACGATTTCCTTCTGGATTTCGGCATAGGCTGCTTCGCGTTCTTCGGGTGTTACCATCGTCGCAGCAGCGGCCCATTTTTCGTCGAGTGCCAGGTTTTCATAGCCTTCGACATTGTTCCACGGGCTGCCTTTCTTGATGCGATCGGCGGTATAGTTGCGCGACACACCAAGGGCCGGGTCACCGTACTGATAGAGATAGGTGAAGGCCATGTCGTAATCCCACTGGGACGTTTTTTCGTTCCACCCAGCGACATCAGAGCTGTCGATTTCGGCATTGATGCCGACTTCGCTGAGATTCTGACGCACGGCCTCGGCCCAGCGCTGCCAGGTTTCACCATATGGCAGCGGCAGGATGCGGACAGGTTCGCCGTCATAGCCCATCTCGGCCAGAAGTTCCTTGGCCTTGTCCGGGTTGTGATCATAAATGGTCACGTCATCGGAATAGAAATTGGTGCTCGACGCAATCGGACCGGTCGCAACCTTACCAAAGCCGTTCCAGACCACATCGCGCATGAATTCACGATCCATGGCGTACATGACAGCCTGACGGAACTTCTCGTTGGCGGTCGGACCTTCGCGGTTGTTAAGCCACATCCATGCCAGCGGTGCCAGGAATTCCCAGCCCTTTTCGGTGACACAAACACCATCCATTTCGGCCAGACGCGGGATATCCCAGTTTTCAACCGAACCACCCGGAAGGACATCAACTTCGCCGGTTTCAAACGCCACCGCACGCGCAGCCGCATCCGGGATCACACGGTAAAAGACTTCATCGAGATACGGCAGGCCATCGACATAGTAGTCTTCGTTCTTAACAAGGTGGATGTGGCTGCCCTTGACCCATTCCTTGAACTTGAACGGACCGGTGCCAATCGGGGTGGCGTTCGCCGGGTTGTTGGCGAAGTCAGTACCTTCGTAGATGTGCTTGGGCACGATCGGCATGGTGCCGTTTTCAAAGGCGTTGATGAACGGACCAAACGGTTCCTTGAGTTTGAAGACAACCGTCATCGGATCCGGGGCGGTGATGCTTTTGACATAGGCCAGCGACGCACGCAGACGCGCATGGGTTTCACGCAGGAAAACATCGGCGGAAAAGACAACGTCATCGGCGGTGAAATCTTCGCCGTCATGCCATTTGACGCCTTCATTGAGCTTGAAGGTGTAGGTCAGACCGTCGTCGGAGATTTCCCAGCTTTTGGCCAGGCTCGGCATCGGGGTCAGTTCGCTGTCATAGCGCAGCAGGCTTTCATAGATATCACCTGCAACCAGCTGGGTCGGGCCATTCTGCACAAGGCCCAGCATCAGTCCCGGTGGTTCGGGCTGAACAACGATATCAAGCCGACCGCCAGCTTCCTGTGCCGCCACTGGCGAGGCCAGGGCGGCGGCGATGAGAAAAGTAGTCACCTTTAAATATTTCATAGCATTCCCTGATTGTGTTTTGCATTTAGGTTCTTGTTTTTATTGGTGTTACGCACGTTTTGTTTAACCAAAGGCCACAGGCGTGACCCAGGTGCACAGGTTACCCGAGGTAACCCGGGGCGCTGGCATCAAGCCGGCGCAGTTGGGCGGCCCATTCCGGGTCTGGTTTGCCCTTTTGTTCATAAGAATCGTACATCGACTGGTATTGGGATGCCGTGTGTTCGGCAACGTCATGGCCCAGCACAACCGGTGTCAGGCCCATTCCCAGCGCAGCCACTTGTGCCTTGCAGGACCGTTCAAGGTTCAAGGCAAGCTTGACCGCCTCGGCCACCGAGCGACCCAAAAGCAACGTTCCGTGATTGCGCAGCAACATCACCGATTTATCGCCGAGATCGGCAACAATGCGGGCGCGTTCCTCGAGATTAAGCGCAATGCCTTCGTAGTCATGGAAGGCAATCCGGTCATAAAACTGTGCCGACCATTGATTAAGCGGAAGCAATCCTTCCTGGTTTGATGACACCGCCACACCCGCGACCGTGTGGGTATGGAGCACACAAACTGCATCGTGGCGCGCCATGTGAACCGCCGAATGGATGGTAAAGCCCGCGGCATTCACCCCCGCACCATAGGGGTCATCAATCACCGCACCGGTTTCATCGACGGTTACCAGATTGGCCGCGGTGACTTCGTCAAACCGCAGGCCGAACGGATTGAGCAGAAAGCGTTGCTCGCCCCCCGGTCCGGATGGGAGCCGTGCGGAAATATGGGTGTAGATGCCGTCATCCATGCCCTCGAGTGCGATCAGCCGATAGGCCGCCGCCAGATCGCGGCGGATTTCGGATATCGATTGATCACTCATAGCATCGCGCATTAATGCCGCCCTTTCGTTATGTCGCTTTTTTGATTGCTTCAAGGCTGCGGGATGATCCCGGCGCAGTCAAGTAAATTGTCGACAATCTACAATTCGTTGCCTAGACTGACCGGAGTCATGCATCTTTCTTTGGCGTCTGTTGCGGGCTTAATTCAAAGAATTCAAATCCACCTTCTGCGGGCTTACATATGACACAGACACAGCCGTCCTCCGGCTTCCAACAGATTGATCGTGAAGGGCTCGTACAACGGGTTGCCAAGTTGTTGAGCAAAGCAATCGTCAGCGGAAAGCTTGCACCGGGTGCGCGGTTATCCGAATCGGTCGTCGCCCGCGAACTGGGGGTCAGCCGGGCCCCCGTCCGTGAAGCGGCAAGGTTGCTTGAAAGTTCGGGACTGGTGCGATCCGAGCCGAACCGGGGATTTTTCGTGCGTCAGGTTTCGATAAAGGCGCTCAATGATCTGTATGAGTTGCGACTGGCGATTGAGACGGCCGTGGTCGAACGTCTGGTGCAGAACTGGAACGACGAGATCGAGGAAGCCCTGACCGCGCAGGTGGCCGAACTTCACCGGGTTGCCACCGAAGAGGCCGATATTTTCACCCAGGTCGAGGCCGACATGCAGTTTCACCGGCTGATGTGCACTGGCAGCGACAACCCGAAATTCCTGCAGGTGTTCGAACAGGTCGCCATAGAAACCGAGTTCAGCATCATGCTGATCGGGCAGCTATATGACGATCCGACCCGCATTGCAGAAACCCACGAACCGATTCTTGAAGCCCTGCGGGCACGCGATGCCACCAAGGCCGTTTCGGCCATCCGCTACCACATTTCGGAGGCGCAACGCATCGTGATCGATCAGTTCCGCCTTCTGGAAGAAGGCAAAACGTCGACATGAAATGCTTCTACGCCCCAGAAACCGAAACACACGATCCGATTTTTCGCCTGACCTATGGCAAGATCCAGCGCAATGCCGAACAGGCCGAACGCGCCAAGCTTTTGCTGGCTGGTCTTGATGCGCTTTCCCTGTCGGTAACCGAACCCAGACGCGCCGCAATGGCGGCCCTTGAAACCGTTCATACCAAGCGGTTCTTAAAGTTCCTCGAAACGGCGTGGGATGAATGGCAAAAGCAGCCCGATGCTGGCCCGGAAGTCGTCCCCAACGTCTTTCCGCGTGCCGCAACATCGTCCTATCCGCACACGATTCTGGCCAAAGCAGGCTGGCATATGGGCGATACGTCTGCCCCGATTGGCCAGCACAGTTGGCAGGCGGCCCTGCGTGCCGCCGATTGCGCCATTGCCGCAACCGATGCTGTGCTGGCGGGGGATGACAAGGCCTATGCGCTGTGTCGGCCGGCGGGCCATCACACCAGTGCCGAAATTGCCGCCGGTCATTGTCTGTTGAATAACGCCGCCATTGCGGCTGCACGTCTGCGCACCGCACATGATCGCGTCGCCATATTTGATATTGATGTCCATCACGGCAATGGCACGCAGGATATCTTTTATGATCGGAGCGATGTCCTAAGCGTTTCGATCCATGCCGACCCCACGGACTATTACCCGTTCTTTACCGGCTTTGCCTATGAGACCGGAACGGGTGATGGCGAAGGGTATAACCTTAATCTGCCCCTGCCTCGCACCACCACAGATGCAGCATGGCTTGCCGCAATCGATACCGCCCTTGACCGTATTGCCACATTCAATCCCGGTGCGCTGGTTCTCAGCCTTGGGCTTGATACGCACGAGGATGACCCATTGCTTGGCATGAAAGTCAGTTGGGACGGACTGCGCCGTGCCGGTGAAAAAATTGCTGCGGCGGGCTATCCGACGGTTATTGTGCAAGAGGGTGGATATCTGACACCATCACTGACCACGTCGCTGACATCTTTTCTTTCGGGTTATTTGGGCGCAAAAATACCCGCACTTGAGAGAAACTGACCCGCATCAGCCACCAATGGCGGGTTTGATCGCAACCGCATATACTGCAGAACAAAATGGCCGCCCCATATCAGGGCCTCATCATCAGAACGGGAGTTTCACATGAACCATCGGCCGAATTCGCTCCACATGTCCGACATCGCGCATTCGATGCATCCATACACCAATATGCGACTGCACGAAGAAAAGGGCCCGATGATCATGGCCGAGGGCAATGGCGCCCGCGTCACCGACAGCGAAGGCAAGGAATATATCGAAGGTCTTGCCGGGCTTTGGTCGGTTGCCGTCGGTTTTTCCGAAACCCGTCTGGCCGATGCCGCCTATGCGCAGCTTAAACGCCTGCCCTATTACCACAGCTTTGCCCACAAGGCGCATGAGCCATCGATCCGTCTGGCCGAAAAGCTGGTTGAAATGACGCCCGAGGGTCTGAACCGCGTGTTCTTCACCAATTCCGGGTCGGAAGCCAACGATACCGTCGTCAAGATGGCGTGGTTCCTTAATAACGGTTTGGGTCGCCCGGAAAAGAAGAAGTTTCTGTCGCGCACCAAGGCCTATCACGGGATTACGATTGCCTCGGGCTCGCTGACGGGGCTTGCCGGCAACCAGAAGGACTTTGACCTTCCGGCCATTCCGGTGACGCATCTGAGCTGCCCGCATTTCTGGCGTTATGGCGAAGAGGGCGAGACCGAGACCGAATTCACCGCGCGCCTTTTGAAGGAACTTGAAGACACCATCATCGCCGAAGGCCCGGAAACCATTGCGGCCTTTATTGGCGAACCGGTGATGGGTGCGGGTGGTGTGATGACGCCGCCGGAAGGGTATTGGCCGGGTGTGGTGGAAATCTGCCACAAGTACGACATTCTGGTCGTTTCCGACGAAGTTATTAACGGTTTCGGCCGGACTGGTGCGCGTTTTGGCTGTGAAAAATATGGCTTCACGCCGGACATTCTCGTGACATCCAAACAGCTGACCTCGTCCTACATGCCGCTTGCCGCGATTGTGGTGAATGACAAGGTCTATAACGCGATTGCCGATAACACTGCCAAGCTTGGCAATTTCGGCCACGGCTTCACCGGCACCGGACATCCGGTTGCCTGTGCGGTTGGCCTGGAAAACCTCAACATCATCGAAGAACGCGATTTGATGGGCAACGCCAAACGCTTGGAGCCGATGTTCCAGGATGGTTTGCGCGCCTTTGCCGATCATCCGTTGATCGGGGAAATTCGCGGTGTCGGCCTGATTGCCGGCCTTGAGATGGCAGACAAGAAAACCAAACAACCGTTTGGTAAACCGGGCACGGTTGCCGCCAAGGTCGTGGCCCTTGCCGCCGAAGAAGGGCTTATTTGCCGCAATGTCTATGACACGGTGGCACTTTGCCCGCCGCTGATCGTGACCAAGGATGACGTGCGCGAAATCCACGCCCGCCTCGGCCGTGCCCTTGACCGGGCGCTTGATTGGGCCAAGTCCGAAGGGATGCTGTGATCAGGAAGTGACGACCGACAAGGTCACGACACCTCAAAAACAAAGCCGGAGACAAGATGTTCACTTGTCTCCGGCTTTTTGTTTCTTCGGATAACGCAAGGTGTTCTGCAAAATAAATCAAAGGTACAGCGCAACTTGAACGACAACAATTCATCCCAATATCAATCCGATAAACATTTCCGTCTTGGAGAAGGTATTGAACAAGCGTCGTTTCTGGCCGTTGACAGTTTTCTGTGTATCTATCGCTCTGGTTGTTATTTCACTTGCGACCCTTGGCGGTGACTATGAACTTCATCCCGCCATTGTCATTGCGGCTTTGATGTCGAGCATTGCTGCGTTCTTTGCTGGCTACTTTTTGCCCAATGAGCTTGTTTGGGATGATCGTCGATCAACAGATAACGAAGAAACGAACGGTCACGCAGGTCTGGAGAACCTCAAGGATTACCTTGAAATCTCTTTGTCGCCTTGTCTGATCATCAACCAAAACCGACAGATTCTTGAGAGCAATCAGATTCTTGAGAGCCTTTGGGGCGTCTCAAGAAACCGCCTTAAAGAAGCACATATTACCTTTAACAATCACTCCTCACGCGACGACGTTTGGGACATCGAAACGTCCCAACTGGCAATTGGCAAGTCTGGCTATCTTGCCGGAGAGCTTTGCCTGCGCGGCAAGGTGAAAAGTCACGGTGTATTTCATCTGACTTGGGTGGGGTATCCCGGGCCTGAGGATCGGGCTCTGTTTATTGAGATCGCCGAACCCATGTCCGAAGCCAAATTTGGCGAGAACCGAAGAATTGAAATGATAGAGGCCTTGCGGTTGCGTGACGATGACCGCTCCTTGCTAAAAGAGCTCAATCATGGCTTGAGAACCGAGCTGCAAGGGTTGCTCGGCATGATCGAGCTTCTGAGAGGTGGCCCTGATCCCAAGCAGCAAACAAAATATCTTGAAGCCCTTGATGGCTCTACCAAGTTGATTCTTGAGAGTGTTGACACCCTCATAGATTTCTTCGAAATCGACGAGTATTCCGGCAAGGCTGGAAACGTTTATAGCATTGACGAGCTTTTGCGTGGCCTTTCCGATACTCTGAACCGTCGCACAGATTCCGACACTTTCGAGGTGCTGTACGATACGGATCGCTCTGTTTTCCGAAATGTACGGTTCCCGCGGGAGGTGCTTGAGAAGCTCATTGGCCATCTTGTGGCGCATATCGTCCAGACCGACCTGGACGGATCAGTTATTGTCAGGCCAAGAATTGTTGAGAGCAATAACAGTGCGACTGAACTGAGCATTGAGGTCCTGCAGAACTCAGCGACGTTGCCCCGGAACAAAACTGGCTCCATTCACGATCCCGACAAGATCAGTCTTGATCTTGAAATCGCAAGGCGCCTTGCGGGTGCCGTCAAAGGCGAACTTCAGGCTGGCCGCTTTTTCGCAGATAATCTTGGCTTTAAACTGACTTTAAAGGGGATCGTCACCGACGATATGGGAGCGGCCTTTGTTGTCCCGAATCATCTGAAAAACCTTCGCGCTCTGATCATTGATGACAATCCGGCGTCTCGCGAAGTGCTTCAGGAACTTGCCCACGAAATAGGCTGGCATGCAGACGTCGCAGCGTCGGGAGAGGCTGCGTTGCATATGATGAATTTTAAATCCGCCCTGGATGCGGCCTATGACATCGTACTGGTCGATTGGCGTATGCCAGACATTGACGGCTGGGATACCTCACAAAAAATCCGTGAGGAAATTGAAGGTGGGCGGCTTCCAATTATCGTGATGATCACGGCACACAGTCACGATTTTGTTTCAAAAAGCTCCTTGGACCGATCGAAAGTCATCAACGGATTTCTTACCAAGCCGGTCAGTGTAACCATGTTGCTGGACGCGGTTGCGGATGCCATGGCCCACAAATATGAGCCTGAAAAATTTGTGCTCGCGAGCATCGAGAAACAGCCGGAGGTCGACATGTTGGCGGGACGGAAAATTCTTGTGGTTGATGACAATGCCATGAACCTTGAGGTCGCCAAGGAGTTCCTGTCTTTGTACGGGGCAAAGGTCATTACGGCCGGTGGCGGATATGGGGCAATTTCGACAATCCAGAACGCCGCCAGTGCGCTTGACCTTGTTCTGATGGATATACATATGCCCGATCTTGATGGCTTGTCTGCGGTCAAGCAGATCAGGTCACTTGGTTATCTTTCTTTGCCAATTGTCATTATGACAGCAAATACATCGGAAACCGTGCGCAGCGATTGCTTTAAGTCAGGGGCGCAAGACGTGGTGCAAAAGCCGTTTCTGGCAAAAGAGATTGCTGCAACCATTGTCAACAACCTGCGTGAAAAACCAGCCGAGACGTCGGACAAGGAATATATCAATTTGTCAGAACGCACGACGTCACTTGCAGGTGAATTCGGGATCGACCTTAAAGCTGCGATTGGCAATTTTGATGGCAGCATCGCATCATATAATCGTGCGCTTGAAAGCCTTATCCTTGATATCGGACGTGTCCGCGGTCAGTTGGCCGAACATACTCCAGAAAATGTGCAAGAGGACATTGTAAGAGAACTCCAAACACTGGGTGGTATGCTGTCTCTGGTCGGTGATCCCAAGGGCAGTGAGTACGCGAAGTCACTGGCCAATGACTTCGCGATGGTTAAGGCAAATCAGTCGGATCAAGATGCACTCAAGCACTCTATTACGCGGTTTGTTGCGCACCTTGATCATGTTTCGCATATTGGCAAATTGCTGATTTCATATCTCGCGACTGAGTTGGGACGCGCCAGCGATAAAGTAAGAGTTTAACAACCGGATTTTTGCGTCTGGTTTGTTATTCTGATCTACCTTTCACAATGGGTTTGACCATCTCTGCAACAATGTCGAAGTCAAGATTGCGCAGATGGTTCTCCATGACTGCTACTTGATCGTGAGAGGTCAATTCCGCCAGCTCTGATGTCACTTGTTTGAATTTTTCCATCGCATCAGCACTTCCAGCTTCAAGCAAATTCAACAAGTTTATCAGGTCCTCGTTCTGGCCGTTGGCTGGCGCGGTTTCTGATACGCCATTCGTCAACCGCGCTTCGATATAGATTGCCGTATCTTCGACAGTTTTGGCAAACTCATCGAACTGCGTTTTCAAGGTGGAGATGCCTTCTTCAAGTGTGACGTTTTCAAGTTTCTTGCCGTGTGCAGCCGCCTTGAGGGCGGCAACTTGCGACGCGGCACCTTGCAACGTATGCAGCAACATCGCACAGGTTTTAGCATCTTCATCGGACAAAGCCGTGCGCAGTTTATCGATGATCTCGCGTGCCTGGGGCGGGAACAAGCCGGCAATCCTGATCAACAGCGCCTCGTTGCCGTGAACCAACGTCAGTCCCCTTTGCTTATCCCATAGGGGTAATGCCTCGGCGTCATTTGACGCCAGATCTGCTGATGCAGGGGGGATGGCAGTGGCATTGCGATCAGGTACTTCCGACACAGCCGTTTGAGGTTTTGCGGCCGATACATGCGGGGTTACCGGAATTGATTGGCCGCGACTTTGTTCAACGCATGCTCTTATTCTGGTGATGAGGCTCTGCGGTTCGATCGGTTTGGTCAGGAAGTCATTCATCCCGGCATTGAGGGCTGCCTTCTTTTCCTCAACAAGCGCACCAGCTGTTAGGGCAATGATCGGCAGATTTTCCAGTTTCAGGTTGTTGCGAATAAACCGCGTAGCTTCGTACCCGTCCATGCCGGGCATCTGAATATCCATCAGCACCACGTCAAACATCAGAGATGATTTTTCGAGCAGTTCTATGCATTTCTCTGCGCTTTCGACAGCCACAGAATGCGCGCCATTTCTTTTAAGTATTTGATCTGCGACTTCGCGGTTAAGGGCACTGTCATCAACAACAAGAACCTTGATATCAGCCAGCCAGTTCGCATTCAAAGAGGCTGTGCTTGTGAGCTCCAGCACTTTATTGAGACGACCGGTTTTCGCCGAAACGATCTCGTTGACGGTGTTAAACAGGGTGGAGCCGTCAATCGGTTTATTGACGATTTCATCGACCAGCCTGCTTGCGTCTATTTCGGCAATTTTATCTTTGTCAAAGGCCGAAATCATCAGGGCTGCCGGCAAGGTGTCCTCACCGACTTCATCTGCAAGCATTTGAATAGCGCGCAACCCATCGAAGTCGGGCAATTGCCAATCAATGATGATGGCATCTGGCAGTCGCCTGTTGTTTTTGTGGCGTTGCATATACTCATCCACCAGCTCTTGGCCGGTGGAAAGCGCAATTGCACGCCACCCTAAAGACGTCGCGAGTTCTTTCAAACGCAAGCAGTCAGCCTGATTGTCTTCGACAATAAAGACAAACAGGGGATCAGACCCGCTATCTTGTTCGTTACTGCCATCTGCTTTGACCAGTTCAAACGGAATGGTCACAGCAAAGGTGCTGCCTTTCCCAGGTTGGCTCACAAGGCTGCAAGTTCCGCCCATCAAATCGGCCATTTTTCGTACAATCGACAGACCAAGTCCTGTTCCGCCAAATTTGCGCGACGTGCTGCTGTCGGCTTGCGAAAATGGCTGGAACAATTTTGCCTGCACATCTTCGGGGATGCCTATGCCGGTATCGGTTACCGAGAAATGCAAAGTGACACTGTCTGCCGTATCGGCATTTTGTGTTTCGACCAGTTCGGCTTTGAGCGTCACAGAACCTTTTTCCGTGAATTTGATGGCATTGCCCACAAGATTGGTCAAAATTTGACCAAGGCGGTTACCATCGCCAATCACGAAGTCCGGCACGCCCGGGCCAATTTCGCTTATCAGCTTTATGCCAGCGTTCTCAGCCTGATTCTTAAGAACTGTCTCAATCTCGGTCAGTTTTTCTTTTGGGGCGAAGACAACCTTTTCAAGGGTCATCTCATCGGCTTCGATCTTTGCAAGATCAAGAACGTCATTCACGATGCCAAGCAAAGAACGGCCTGCAAGATTGATCTTGTTCAGATAATCCCGATGGCGATCAGGCAAGTCATCATCAAACAACAGGCTGGTCAGACCGATAATCGCATTGAGCGGTGTTCTGATTTCATGGCTGATATTGGCCATGAAGGCGCCCTTGGCTTCACTTGCCTTCAGGGCGGCTTCTTTTGCGGCAAGCAACACCGCCTCAGCACGGCGGGCCTCGGTCAAATCACGTAGGGACACAATGACAATTGTTTTGCCCGAAAGCTGCGCCGGGGCGAGGCTTATTTCAATCGGGAAGGTTGAGCCATCCTTCCTTTGTGCGATGATTTCTCTGTCACGACCCATCGCCACCAAACCAGGGTTTGTCATATACTGCTTCATGCCCGCTTCATGGGCGGCGACGTCTTGAGGTCTGACAAATATGCTGACGGAACGGCCCAACAGTTCATCGGTATCATACGCAAATGTTGATCCGGCCTGATCGTTGGCAAGAGTGATGATGCCTTGATCATCAATCACCAGCATCGCCTCTGGCGCTGCGGCAAGAATTCCGCGAAATAGTTCCTCCTGCTCCTTTAGTCTGTCTGCGGCAACAATTTGCTCGTCTAATAACTGCTCCTGCCGTCCCTTGCGCCATGACGTATACAAAGTCATCAGGACAACAAAGATGGTGATAAAGAAGGCGAGCGCGACAACACCTACTGGTCGAAGGAATGTGGTATAGATGCTGCGCATCGGCTTGCCAAAGATGTAGGTGATCTTGCCACTTGCCGCGTTGGAAGTGCCTTGGGTTGTCGTACTTGCGGTCAGAATTTCGCCAAATTCGCTGTCAAACATCTGTAGTCGACTATCTGCACCCCAAGGAAGTGCAATTTGACGAGATAATTTGTCCCATGCGGGGGCATCACCCGTTTCAAAGGCGAAATTTCGGCTAGCGTCTGGATAGGAGAGAATGTTGGCATTCCGATCAAGTGCAATCGCCAGAAGATCGTGCGCCTCAGTTGCAAGACTCTCGGCAAGCACCCCCTCGGCATCGACATTCAGAATGGCGATACCAAACAGCTGCTGACTGTTGTCAAAAATCGGCGAGACAAAACGAACCGTCGGCTCGAAAGGCTCTACAATTTCGCCAAACTCTCTGTTCAGATTAATATCGGAAATCCAAATGTCGCCGGGACGCAAAGAATTGGCGGCCTGCATGTAGGGTTCTTGAGCTTTTTCCTGAAGCCGTGACTGATCAAATTTAACGAGATGGCCGTCTTCGTACTGAACCCGGACCAGCTCGCGTCCATTATTGGCGACACCAACAATGCGTGCTTGGGTAACGGCCTCAGAAGACAGCATGAAGGCGACAAAGGAATCTGCAATTTGATCTTTCCAGACGGCGGGCGCGACCTTTTCATCATCAAGATAGTTCTGAAAAGATGCCATTGACTGAACGCTTGTCGCAAAGAAGCTCACGGCTGCTTTGTAATCCGAGTAATTATCCTGGTGCGCGTCGATTGCCTCGGCTGTACGGTCAATCAGCTCATCAGAAAATGTCGATATATTGGTGCGCCAGATGTAAACCGCTGTCACCAAACACACCAACAAAGACAAACCCAACAGCAGGGTTGTTGACGAAATCGCGATTGGCTGTCTTAGAAAGACGATAAGACTTAGGTCTTTGTCATAGGCTTGATGGAAATTCTTCCTCCGCGAAATCATCTGCCACCAGATAATGCTTGAAACAGCAAATGACAGAGCCGCGGCAAGCGCAGAAATCAGCCATGGGCTAAGCAGACCAATGCTTTGAGATAGCCCGGGTAAAACGGCTGTCTGCATCAACCAGTCGCGCCCCTTGACCTTGATCTGACGCGATTGAGTCAGCCTTTCCGATGGTTGCTGCCCGGACGTGTCCGACACAAAGAATGGTTCGGACTCCGACAAATCGGTAAGTGTCAGGCTGATATTGCCAAGGTTGGGTTCAAAGTCATACAGGACCTCGTCAACGACGAGTGGTGCGTAAGACCAACCGGCGATCGCCTGTTCCCTCTGATCCGGAGTGCCGATCGGCATACCCGGATGGTAAACAGGCAACAGCACCAAGAAGCCGCGTCTGACATTACCATCGGCCTGAACAAGCGTAATCGGCTGGGTTAGTCTTACATCGCCGGTGCGTGCTGCTTCGAGCGCGGCAGCCCGCCGGTTTGCCTCAGATGCGATATCAAGACCCGTGGCGCCTTCGTTCCCGGCAAGGGGATAGATATACTGAATAACAAACCGGTCACCGGAATTTGGCGATAGTTCGCGAATGCCAAAATCGGGGAAATCATCAGCGCGGGCACGCTCAAGGAATTGCTGAGTATCTTCGGCCTCAACAAACTTGATATAGCCAAAACCACGCGCACCGGGGAACTCCCGCCTGTTTTCACGCGACGCAATATAGCGTTGTATTTCGGCGCGGGTCAGGTTTTCGGGGCCAGCCGTGATGACCACACCACGCAAACCACGCAAACCGTACTCATAAACACCAAAGCGGGTTTTGACCAGTTCTTCGGCCTGATCCGTCAGTCGCAACAACTCGGCATTGATGGCCTCTTCGTTTCGGGTGTTCCAGGACCAACCAAGCGCAAATGAGATGAGCAGCCCAAGCAATAGTGCCAAGGCCGGTATGGCAATGATTGAGCCCGTAGAGCTGCCCTTATCACGTGCCGCCGTCACAGCCTTGGCAACGCCTTGCCGCACTGGTTCTTTCATGTGTAAACAGCCCACAGAGTGTATCTACAAAAAGTTGTAAGATACTATGTTTGGACGATCATCAATGAGAACAAGGTGCTAGGTGAATTCGAACGCGAATAACCATGGTGTTTTCAAAACTTGCAACATGGAGCTCCAAAAACAAGAAAGGCCCGCATCAGCAGGCCTTTCCAAGGTTATGCGTCACAGATTCTAAATTTATGTGTCGCGTTTCCAGTTTTATGAGTCAATTCACAGTCAAGGTCGCTTATACGTCGAGGTTCGCGACCTTTAATGCGTTCGACTGAATGAAGTCGCGGCGGGGTTCGACGACGTCGCCCATGAGGGTCGAGAAGACTTCCTCCGCCTCGTCGGCGTGGGCGACTTTGACCTGCAGCAGCGAACGAACGTTCGGGTCGAGCGTGGTTTCCCAAAGCTGATCCGGGTTCATTTCGCCCAGACCTTTATAACGCTGGACCGAAATGCCGCGGCGGCCATATTCCATCACCGCATTGACCAGATCGACCGGACCGTTGATTTTCCAGGTCTTGTCCTTGGCAACGAATTCCGCACCCTTTTCAAACAGTTCGCGCAGTTCGCCAAGGATACCGGCAATCGCACGGGCCTCGGCCGAGCGCAGGATGTTGCCATCAATCACGTGACGTTGTTCAACGCCGCGCAACATGCGCCAGAGCACGATTTCATCAAGCGGTGCTTCGCCGTGCCAGCCGCGATCATAGTCTTCTTCAAGGGTATCAAGATGTTTGGCGAGCGTTTCGGCCGCTTCGAGGCGTTTGCCATCGTCATCGAGCAAAGCCGGGTTCAACGCGCCAGCAAGGGTTGCCTGTTCGAGCACGGAGATCGGAAGCTTGATCGATAGCGGCTCCAAGAAGCCCTTGGCCTTACGCGCCAGTTCGACCACACGCACCAGATCCGGACCGGCAAGCTGTTGGCCACCGGAAAGGGTAAGCACGGCTTCTTCGGTGCCCTGTGCGGTCAGGTATTGCTCCATCTCGCGGTCGTCCTTGAGATACTGGACCGAGTTACCGCGTTTGGCGCGATAAAGCGGCGGCTGTGCGATATAGAGATAGCCGCGTTCGATCAGTTCGGGCATCTGACGATAGAAGAAGGTCAGAAGCAGGGTTCGGATATGCGCACCATCGACGTCGGCGTC
>NZ_DCAO01000120.1:40053-57447 GCF_002311515.1 Thalassospira sp. UBA1131 | reverse complement strand
AGGATGGCCTGGAAACCACGTTCGCGGCCCTGTTTGGCCGAACCACCTGCGGAATCACCCTCCACGATGAACAGTTCGGCTTTGGACGCATCGCGTTCCTGACAGTCAGCCAATTTGCCCGGCAGGGACGAGATATCAAGCGCGCCCTTGCGGCGGGTCAGTTCGCGTGCCTTACGGGCCGCTTCACGAGCAGAGGCCGCTTCGACCACCTTGGAGACGATCTTGCGCGCGTCCTGCGGATGTTCTTCAAGCCACTGGGCAAGCTTGTCATTGACGATGTTTTCAACCACCGGACGGACTTCGGACGAGACCAGTTTGTCCTTGGTCTGGGACGAGAATTTGGGATCCGGAACCTTGACCGAAATCACGCAAGACAGACCTTCACGGGCATCATCACCGGAAAGGGCGACCTTTTCCTTTTTGGCGATGCCGCTTTCCTGGGCGTAGTTGTTGATCTGACGGGTCAGAGCGGCACGGAAACCGGCCATGTGCGTCCCGCCATCACGCTGCGGAATATTGTTGGTAAAGCACAGCGTGGTTTCGTGGTAGCTGTCGTTCCATTGCAGGGCGACTTCGACGGTGATGCCGTCTTTTTCGCCTTCGATGCAAATGGCTTCTTCGATCTGACGCGCCTTGTTGCGGTCAAGATATTCGACAAAGGCGCGAATACCGCCTTCGTAATGCAGTTTCATTTCGGTCGGTTCGCCACTGCGTTCATCACGCAGCGTCAGGATCACGCCAGAGTTCAGGAAGGCCAGTTCACGCAGGCGGTGTTCCAGTGTTGGCAGGTCGAAATCGGTCATCGTGAAGATTTCGGCATCCGGGTAGAAGGTCACTTCGGTCCCTGAAAGCGGCGTGCCATCCGCGGTCAGCGGTGCATCGCCGACAACCTCAAGCGGCTTGATCGCGTCCCCACCGGAAAACTCCATGTAGTGTTCTTTGCCGTTGCGCCAGACGCGGAGCTTGAGCAACGTCGACAGCGCGTTCACCACCGACACGCCCACACCGTGCAGACCACCGGAAACCTTGTAGGAGTTCTGGTCGAACTTACCGCCGGCATGCAGCTGGGTCATGATGACCTCGGCGGCGGAAACGCCTTCTTCCTTGTGCATGTCGGTCGGAATGCCACGGCCGTTATCGCGGATGGTGGCAGAACCATCACCATTAAGCTGGACCCAGACGGTATCGCAGTGACCGGCCAAGGCTTCGTCGATTGCGTTATCGACGACTTCGTAGATCATATGGTGCAAACCGGTACCGTCATCGGTATCGCCGATATACATGCCCGGACGTTTGCGCACAGCTTCAAGGCCCTTAAGAACCTTGATCGATTCTGCGCCATACTCCTGCGACTGTTCACCAGTGTTCGGCGTTTCGGTTTCGTTGGTCATAGGGTCAGAACCTCGGCATTCACTAAGTGGTTTCAAGGGTCAGTGTGGCATCTTCCACGCGGAAGAATTGCGCACGACCGTCCAAACCTTCAAACAGCGCCCGGTCCGTGCCTGTCATCCAGGCCTGGACGCCAAGCGCCACGATTTCATCAAACAAGTGGCTGCGGCGTTCTGCATCGAGATGCGCAACCACTTCATCAAGCAACAAGAGCGGGCCAGCCCCGCGTGCCTTTGTCTGCAGGCGGGTATTGGCCATAATGATCGACAGCAACAACGCCTTTTGTTCCCCGGTGGAACATTGATCCGCCGACTGGCCCTTTGCATCGTGCCAGACCAGCAGATCACTGCGTTGCGGGCCGACCACCGCCCCGCCATAGGTCGCATCACGTGAACGTCCGTCGCGCAATGCGGCCCGCATTTTATCTTCGACCTCGACCGCAGGCAGGTTTTCGAGCCAGTCTTCAAGGTCCCCGGTCAGCGCCAGACGGGCGGCCGGAAATGGTCCGATCGCCATGGTCCCGGCACGTCGCAACCGTTCAAGCAATTCTGCACGTGCGACCGCAACCGCAATGCCATGGCGCACCATCGAATCCTCGATCGAGGTCAGCCATTTATCGTCAGCCTTGCCTTCCTTAAGCAGCTTGGCGCGTGAGCGCAGCGAATGCTCATAGGCGGCAACGCGGCTGCTGTGGTCGGGATCAAGGCCATATACCAGCCGATCCAAAAAGCGCCTGCGGGCCGACGGACCATCCAGAAACAAACGATCCATTTGCGGCGTCAGCCAAACCGCGGCACAAACCCGACCCAAGGCGGCCTGCCCACGCTGGGCCTGCCCATCGATGCGCACAGCACGGCGTTCGCGCCCCTGCTCGAGGGCGGCCGGATCAAGCCCGGTGCCCAATTGAAACGCCCCGTCCGGCGTATCGACATCTGCGGCCACGGCCCAGGCCCGAAGTGCGCCATTGGCGGTTGGCGGGGTGCTTCGGGCGATTTCACCCAGCTTGGCCCGGCGCAACCCACCGCCCGGTGCCAGAAGCGAGACCGCCTCAAGCAGGTTGGTCTTGCCCGCCCCGTTTGGCCCCGTCAGCACGACCGGCGAGCTGTCGAGCGACAGGCGCAGGCCTTCGTAACAGCGAAACTCGCTGAGCTGGATGCGGGAAACAGCAAGACGGCTTGTCATCGACACCCCGTCTTTTGGCATGAGGTTATTGGCAAGAGCAGCCACAGCTTGATCGTACTAACCGTCAAACACGCATCGGCATCAGAACGTACAATGCCGAAAGGTCGTCGGTGTCACGCAGGATGGTCGGGCTGGATCCGTCCGACATCAGAAGGTTCAGGGTGTCGCCCTTTACCTGCTTGGCGATGTCGAGCAGATAGCGCGAGTTAAAGCCGATTTCGATATCCTCGGCGTCGTAGTTGATTTCAAGTTCCTCGGACGCGGTACCGTGTTCCGGGCTGGAGGCCGAAAGGGTCAGGGTATTGCCCGACAGAACAACCTTCACCGCACGCGATTTTTCAATCGAGATCGCCGATACACGGTCGACCGCATCGGCAAATGCCTTGCATTCGATATCAAGGGTCTTGTCATTGCCCGACGGAATCACGCGTTCGTAATCCGGGAAGGTACCGTCAATCAGCTTGGAGGTCAGGACCGCATCGCCAAAGCCAAAACGGATTTTGGTATCAGACAGCGCGATATCGACCGCTTCGCCGGTTTCCTCGATCAGTTTGCGGAGTTCGCCAACGGTTTTGCGCGGCACGATGACGCCCGGCATGTTTTCCGCACCATCGGGCAGCGGGGCTTCGACACGCGCCAGACGGTGACCATCGGTTGCAACCGCGCGCAGGATCTTGGTGCCTTCGGCGTCGGTGGCATGGAAATAGATACCGTTGAGGTAGTAACGGGTTTCCTCGGTCGAAATGGCGAATTCGGCACGGTCAATCAGGCCGCGCAGCTCAGCCGCAGCCAGACCGAAGCTGACCGGAAGGTCGCCACCCGACATTACCGGGAAATCATCGACCGGCAGAACGGCAAGATTGAACTTCGAACGACCGGCAGAAAGGGTCAGACGGCCTGCGCCCGGCTCAAGCGAAATTTGCACCTGGGAGCCTTCGGGCAGCTTGCGCACGATTTCATAGAGGGTATGGGCAGGGGTGGTGGTCGCGCCCGGTTCGGACACCTCGGCCGTCGTGGTTTCGATGACTTCGAGGTCCATATCGGTCGCGGTCAGCGCAAGACGATCATTCTCTGCCCGGAGCAAAATATTGGACAGAATCGGAATGGTGTTACGTCGTTCAACAACGCTTTGAACATGGGTCAGCGATTTCAACAGCGCCGCGCGTTCGATGGTCAGCTTCATGCCCGTCCTATCCGTCTGTCAGTATTCGTTTAACAAATTGATTTTTAATCGGTTTTCTTACCTGACCCACACCCTTTCGGGTGCGGAAATCGCATTATAACATGCTGGCTTGGAAATCGAAGGATTTTTACGGCCTAAACCCAAGCAAATAAAAGGAGTCGGCGGACAAAAATACGCCCCGAACGCGCAAAGCGGCGTAAACCGTGCGACTCGCAGTTTCGACAATAAAATTGCAGCTAAAAATCCAGCTGATTCAAAAACAAAATCCGCCGGAAAACACGGCGGATTTCATCATGAATCACAACATTTCGACACGCTTTTACGCGCAATCAGCTTTCGAGCATCCGACGCAGCAGATCGATATCTTCGCAGAGTGACGGATCGGTTCCGTGCAGTTCTTCGATCTTGCGCACCGCATGCATCACCGTGGTGTGGTCACGACCGCCAAACTTGCGGCCAATTTCCGGCAACGAGTGGGTGGTGAGCTGCTTGGACAGATACATTGCCACCTGACGCGGACGGGCGACCGCACGCGCACGGCGGGCGGAATGCATGTCGGACACCTTGATGTTGAAATGCTCGGCCACGCGTTTCTGGATTTCCTCGATCGAAACCCGGCGCTCGGAAGCGCGCAGGACGTCGTGCAGGATGTCCTGAACCATTTCCAGCCCGATCTCGCGACCGACCAGCTGGGAATGAGCGATCACGCGGTTAAGCGCGCCTTCGAGCTCACGCACGTTGGCGGTGATCTTGTGGGCAAGGAATTCCATAACACGCTGGGGAAGTTCCACACCCTGACGTTCGGCCTTGGCCTCCAAGATGCCCAAACGGAGCTCGTAGGTGGTGGCGTGAATATCGGCAACAAGGCCAGAGCCCAGACGCGAACGCAGGCGTTCTTCGATATCTTCAAGATCTGAGGGCGATTTATCCGCAGACACAATGATCTGACGGCCCTGATCGACCAGCGCGTTGAAGGTGTGGAAGAATTCTTCCTGGGTCGAATCCTTGCCCGAGATGAACTGGACATCATCAACCATCAACACATCGACCGAGCGGAACTGGTCCTTGAAATCGACCGTGTTCTTGTCGCGCAGCGCCCGAATGAAGCGATACATGAATTTTTCGGCCGAGAGGTAGATCACCGTACGATGCGGCTGAGTGCGGCGGATATGCCAGGCAATCGCATGCATCAGGTGGGTTTTACCAAGACCAACGCCACCATAGAGGAACAGCGGGTTGAACGGCACCGATTCGGCTTCTGCCAGACGGCGGGCGGCGGCATAGGCGAACTCGTTTGGCTTGCCCAACACGAAATTGTCAAAGGTGTAGCGCGGATCCAGAGCAGCCGAGATGCCGTCATCAGACATGCTGGCAATGGCAGTGCGGCCCGATCCGTTTGACGGGGACGGCGCACTGACCACGGTATTGTTTTCCGTGGAATGGCTTGGGGAATGGCCTGAGGAATGGGGATTGCGCGCGGATTTGGTACGCGCGGTCGTGGCGTTTGCCGATGTCGACTTGGCCGAAGAAGAACCCGAAGCAGACGCATCGTTCTGCGCAGCCGCGCCCGAAACGATATTGATTTCAACGAAATGCACATCGGAATCTTCGGCGTGCCAGAAATTCTGGATACGGTCGAGATAGTGCTGCGTCACCCAGTCACGCATGGCACGAGTCGGCGCACCCAAACGGGCCACACCGGCTTCAACCGCCATCAGGGCAACGGGCTCCAGCCAGTAACGATAGGCTGTTGCGCCAAATTCGGCGCGCAGCTTTTCGCGTACGACTTGCCAGGTTGCCACTGCGTGATCATCAAGTGCTGCGTGCTGGTCACCCGCAATCCCCCCGTTGGATTGCCCAAGTGCCGATTGTGTGTCCCTCACGGCGTGCTGCACTGTAAGAACCTTTCCCCGATATCCCGATTTCACCACCACAAAGACCGCAAAAGACAAAACGATACTGTGTCGCGTTGATCACCGCAGTGACCAACACGTTGGCCTTCCACAAAATCAGGAAGTGTACTCGCGCCTTTTGTTTTTAGTTCTTCGTCACTGGTCGCTTTGCGCGGCCTGCGAAGTTCAAACACTGTACTGATGTGACCCACATCAGGCAAGGCGATCTTTAACAGAACGTTAAAAGGATTTCGCAACCAAAACGGCCCTTGTTTTCTGCGGTTTCTTGCACCCGCGCAACCAAGGAACAAAAGGTGATTCTGCGAAATCCGGGCAGCGAAAAGGCCGCACCCGAGGTGCGGCCTTCGACTCGCCATCCCGTAAGGGATAAATTAAAGCGCTTTGATACGCGCGGTCAGGCGCGAAACCTTGCGAGCAACGGTGTTCTTGTGCAGAACACCAAGCTGTGCGCCACGCGCCATTTCCGGCTCAGCGATTTTCATCGCAGCCAGAGCAGCATCTTTATCGCCAGTGTTCAGCGCAGCCTCGACCTTCTTAACGAAGGTACGAATGCGACCGATACGTGCACCATTAACTTCTGCACGTGCGGCGTTGCGGCGAATGCGCTTCTTGGCCGATTTATGGTGAGCCATTGCGAACCTGTCTCTTCAAACAAATGTTACGTAATTCGGAGCGCGGCTTATAGCTCTGTCCGAAACCCTCGTCAACCCCCGATGCCGCCAATTTCTGCGGCTTCGGACTCTTTTGCGCCGCAAGGCAGATATGCAGGCATGGAATCAGAGGTCAACTTACCCTGATCACCCCGCAATCAGCGGTGCTTGAAGGCGGGCTTACGTTTCTCGCCAAAGGCTTTCATGCCTTCGGCGCGATCTTCGAGTGCGAAGGTCGAATGGAATTCGCGACGTTCGAACATCAGGCCTTCGGTCAGGGTCATCTCATAGGCCTTGTTGACCGATTCCTTGACCTTCATCGATACCGGGCCCGAGAAGGAGGCGATCTTTTCGGCCAGTTGCATGGCTTCATCAAGTAGCGAGTCGGCCGGAACGATTCGCGCGACCAGTCCGGCACGCTCGGCTTCCTCGGCATCCATCATGCGCCCGGTCAGGCACATTTCCATTGCCTTGGCCTTGCCAACTGCACGGGTCAGGCGCTGTGTGCCGCCCGCACCGGGAATGGTGCCGATGGTGATTTCCGGCTGACCGAACTTGGCAGTGTCGGCGGCAATCATGATGTCGCACATCATCGCCATTTCGCAGCCACCGCCCAATGCGAATCCGGCGACCGCGGCAATGGTCGGCTTGCGGCAGCTTGCAACCCGGGTCCAGCCCTTGGTGATGAAGTCGTTCTTATAGACGTCCATATAGTCGTAATCGGCCATTTCCTTGATGTCGGCACCGGCGGCAAAGGCCCGTTCCGACCCGGTAATGACGATGGCGCGGATGTCTTCATCGGATTCGAAATCATCAAGGGCGGCACCGATATCCTTGATCAGCGCATCACAAAGCGCATTGAGCGCCTTGGGACGGTTCAGCGTGATCAGGCCGACATTGCCCTTTTTCTCGGCGATGATGTTTTCATAAGACATGCAAGTGATCCTTTTATCGCTGTTCGGCCCGTGGGACTCCGGGTGGGAGTCGCTGTGGGGTTATCGGGCCGATTCGCCTGAAACCATAATTTGATACTGTTTTACCGATTTTGATCCCGGGCCGCAACCGAACCTGTTATCGGCGCCATACCTTCCCCGACTTTCAGAGACGGGTACCGTCCATATTATTTCTGGCAGGTTGGGCAGAAGAAGGTCGACCGGCCGGCCTGTACGATGCGCGCGATGGTGCTATCGCAGCCATCGGCGATGCAGGTTTCGCCTTCGCGGCCATAGACACGGAAATTGTGCTGGAAATAGCCAAGTTCGCCATTGCTTTGGCGGTAGTCCTTAAGGCTTGATCCACCGGCAGCAATCGCATCTTCAAGCACGAGACGGATTTCACGATACAGCCGTTCGATTTCGCCGGGTTTGAGATCCTTTGCCAGACGATCCGGCGCGATGCCCGATCGGAACAGGGCTTCGCAGACATAGATGTTGCCCAGACCAGCCACCAGTTTCTGATCCAGCAGTACGGTCTTGATCGGGCTTGCCCGTTTGGCGATTCCCGCCGCCAGCACATCGGCATTAAACGCATTACCAAGTGGCTCGGGCCCGATACCAGCCAGCATCTTGTGACTGGCGACCTCGTCGCCCGCGATCAAGGTGATGACACCAAAGCGCCGCGGGTCGTTGAACCGCACCACGGCCCCATCGGCCATGACAAAATCGACATGGTCATGCTTGCCGGCTTCGGGCACCTCGACAGTCGGATCATTGTGAATGGTCATGCGACCAGACATGCCAAGATGAATCAGCAGCACCTGCCCGTCATCAAGGTAGCCCAGAATGTATTTTGCCCGCCGGGTCAGCTGATTGATGGTGCGCCCGGCCATGCGATCAACAAAACCCTCCGGGAAGGGAAAGCGCAGGTTCGCACGTCGCTGTACCACATGATTGACCACACGCCCTTCCATGACGGGTGTCAGACCACGGGTGACTGTTTCGACCTCTGGCAATTCGGGCATATCTGGAACTCATATAAACAAGGGTGTGTGACTTTTAGACTACGCGTTGCGCGCAATTCAACGACTGAAATCGATCCCACTGGACGCGTGCCCGCAAAGCCATATGATGTGCGCTGTTTTGACAGACCGCATCGCCCCCAGTTGTGCGGTCGCGCCCCAGTTTGAAAGCGGCCAGATGGAATTTAGTTTAGATCTTTTAGTGATCCTGTTTGCGGTTGCCACCCTTGCCGGTTTTGTCGATGCGATTGCAGGCGGTGGCGGGTTGATTACCATCCCGGCCCTGTTATGGGCAGGCGTCACCCCGGCCCAGGCATTGGCGACCAACAAGTTGCAAGGCAGTTTTGGCAGTTTCAGTGCGTCGCTTAATTTCATTCGCAAGGGGCATGTTGATCCGCGCGATATGGTTTTGGCGATTGTCCTGACCTTTGCCGGATCAGCACTCGGTACGGTTCTGGTACAGATGCTTGATCCGGGCATTCTGATGACCATCCTGCCGGGGCTTTTGATCCTGATTGCGCTTTATTTCCTGTTTTCGCCGCGTGTGGGTGACATTGACGCCCATCAGATGATTGGCAAAGCGACCTTTGCGTTTACCGCCGGGTTTGGCATCGGGTTCTATGACGGCTTCTTTGGGCCGGGCACCGGATCGTTCTTTTCCATCGCCTTTGTTGCCCTGCTTGGCTTTAACATGACCAAGGCCACCGCCCATACCAAGGTTCTGAATTTCACGTCGAACTTTGCGTCGCTTGTGATGTTTATCGCCGGGGGTGAGGTCGTCTGGATTGTTGGTGGGGTGATGGCCGTTGGCGCCTTGATCGGGGCACAGATCGGATCCCATATGGTGATGAAGGTCGGTGCACGTTTGGTACGGCCGCTTCTGGTCGTCACTTCAATCGCGATATCGATCAAGCTGATCATTGATCAGTATGGAACCACCATCAGCCAAAGCTGGGATCAGATTCGCCACTGGGTAAGCTGAGCTATATCGTTCATCGACCGGTCAAAGAAAAACCCGTCAGCCTCAAGCTTGACGGGTTTAGTTTTACTCAGGCGCTGGCAACGTTTTCGACAAGGACTTCGTCGCGGCGATCAAGCAAATGGCTCCAGACCGTTGCCAACAGGGCCAGAACGGCAATCGCCGCCCCCAACCACGGGATATGCTGATAGGAAACGCCCTGGGTGATGGCGATACCGCCAAACCATGCGCCCGCCGCATTGCCAAGGTTAAAGGCCCCCTGATTAAGGGTGGAGGCAAGGTTGGGCGCATCGGACGCCTCGTTCACCACGCGCATCTGAAGCGGGGACACCAGT
The DNA here is from genome assembly GCF_002311515.1 of Thalassospira sp. UBA1131. Lineage (GTDB taxonomy): Bacteria > Pseudomonadota > Alphaproteobacteria > Rhodospirillales > Thalassospiraceae > Thalassospira. The sequence continues at coordinate 47,859 of NZ_DCAO01000120.1, read as the reverse complement.
GCAAAGGCCACCACACCCCACAACATCACGGTTGCGACGGCCGGAATGACCGACGTCAGCGTTTCGGTAAACAGGGCAAGAATCGCAATCAGCAAGGCAAAGGCCATGATGATGGCGGGCATCAAACGCCAGTCCCCTAAACGCCCACCGATATAGTTGCCCACCGTCAAGCCAACCCCGAACAGCAGCAACACATAGGTTACCTGACGCGGGGTAATGCCGGTGATTTCCTGCAACATCGGAGTGATATAGGTAAAGACACTGAACAAGCTGGCCGAGGCCAGAACCGAAATCAGCATCGCCAGCAGGACCTGTTTTTTGCCAAGCGACTTGGCTTCAAGCCACAGACTGCCCGTCGATGCGGCAATCTGGCGTGGCAGGGCAACATAAAGCGCGCTGGCGGCAACAACACCAATCGCCACCACTGCCCAGAAGGTCGAACGCCAGCCAAGTTCCTGACCAAGGGCCGTGCCAAACGGCACGCCCAGCACGTTGGCCAGCGTCAGACCGGAAAACATCAGGGCAATCGCCTGAACCCGTTTATGTGGCGCGACAAGGTTTGAGGCGACAACAGCGCCAAGCCCAAAAAACGCACCATGGCAGAAGGCGGTGACCACACGGGCCGCCATCAAAAGCCAGTAATCAGGGGCAATTGCACACAGGAAGTTTCCGAGAATGAAGATCGAAATCAGCAGCAACAAGGCGCGCCGGCGGTCCATGCGCGCGGTGGCAATCGCCAAAAACGGCGCACCAAACGTCACACCGAGTGCATAGCCCGTCACCAGCAACCCGGCATCGGGAATGCTCACACCAAGATCAAGCGCCACATCGGGCAGAAGCCCCATAATGACAAACTCGGTGGTGCCGATCCCGAATGACGCAAGGGCGAGGGCCAGAATCGGCAGGTTCCCGAAAAATCCGGGGCGGGTGACGGTATCTGTCATGTCAGAATATCCAGATCAACTTTGGCGCAGGTGGCGCGAGTGACGCGGGTGGCGCGGGTGACGCGGCCAACGTTTTGTGCAACTGCGAGATATGCATCATGCAGCAAATTTTGAAACGATTCAATTCTGAGATAATGCGCTGAACAAATCCATCGCGAAATTTGCATGGCAGCCTGTCTTGCCCGAATTACAGCAAGGCACAGGCATGATGCAGCAAAGGCAGAGATTGAGGATCTTGGATCAGGAAAGTTCGGCGACGATTTTTTGCGCCGCAGCAACCGGATCTTCGGCCTTGGTGATCGGGCGACCAATCACCAGAACGTCACTTCCCATGGCGACGGCATCGGCGGGGGTAACGATGCGTTTCTGATCGTCACTTGCCGCCCAGCTTGGACGAATACCCGGCGTGATCAGTTTGAAATCCGGGCCGAGTGCCTTGCGCACCGGGGTGATTTCCTGTGCAGAACAGACAACACCGTCAAGACCCGCCTTTTGGGTCAGTTCCGCCAGCTTGACCACGCGATCTTCAATCGGGCCCTTTAGGCCGACATCATCGAGATCACCCTGGTCCATGCTGGTCAGGATGGTTACGGCAATTACCCACGGTACGTCGACGCCAGCCTTGTCGGCGGCTTCACGCGCGGCATCACCGGCACGTTTCATCATCTCCAAACCACCGGCGGCATGGACATTGACGATCCTGACACCCAATGGCGTCACAGCGCGAATGGCCCCGGCCACCGTGTTGGGGATATCGTGATATTTAACATCAAGGAAGATCGGCATGCCGGTTTTGGCAACCGCCCTGACCCCTTGTGGCCCGTGGGCCGCGAAGAATTCCTTGCCAAGCTTGGCCCCGCCGATAACACCTGACAGCTTCGATGCCAGATTGATTGCATGATCAAGATCGGTGGTATCAATCGCGCAATAGATGCGGTCTTTGGCGGCAAGGGTCTGGGTCATGGGGTCCTCCGGCGGGCTGGCAATGGGTCATGGCCCAGCTTTTCGCAGCAAATTTCATAGCGGACCGGACATGGCTTAGCCGATTTGGCCACAAAGGCCAATGTCAAATCGGCTTTCGAACAGACATTGACGCCATGCGGCAAAAAGCAAAAGGGCCCCGAAACGGAGCCCTTTGACTTGATCAGCTTTGGCCGATGGCCTTTTGATCGGTATTTGGGGTGGATGGCGTGGTGTCATCCGTCTTGATGCGCTTGAGTTCGCTATCCATGCGCCGTGCGGCACGGCGGTGCTTGCCTTGCAGCAACCATTCAAAGGCAAAGCCGATCCCAAGTCCGATCAACAACGCAATCATAATCGGCAGGAACAGCGGCAGGTCGATTTCAAACGGCAAGGGCCAAAGCGAAATCGTGACCAATGCCCGGTTGGAAACTGCAAACACCGCAATCAATACGGCAAGCGGGATGGAAATAATCCAGTAAAGGAAGCGCATTACCTAGCTCCTTGTGCCGGTGCCTGTCCCACCCCGAAAACAGGATGGATCAAAACCCGGCAGCAGGTCTCGTTTGATCAATGTTCTGATCAGTATGGGGCAAGAACCGGACAAAAGCCATGGCAACAGTCACACAGTTTTTGTGTGTTGCATGCTGGTCGTATCGGGCGGGCTGCGGGTGGCGCAGGCCCGATTGCCGGTCAAAACAAATCAGGCAGGAATCAGTTCAAACGTTCGCGAAGCTGTTTGCCGGTTTTGAAATAGGGAACCTTTTTCTCACCGACAGGAACCGCATCCCCGGTACGCGGGTTACGGCCGACGCGGGCCTCACGCTGTTTTACGGAAAATGCGCCAAAGCCGCGAAGCTCGACCCGGTCGCCGCGCGCAAGCGCGTCTGTGATCTCGTCAAAGATCGTGGCGACAATCCGCTCAACGTCGCGCTGATAGAGATGCGGGTTCATCTCCGCAAGGCGGGCAATCAATTCAGATTTTGTCATTTCCAGGCCCCATCCTGTTGGTGCTGACAGTCTCACTCAACCACGGATTAGATTATGTCTTAAAGAAGCTCTCACTCAGGTTGCCAGACCGTCAGCAAACCGTCAAGTTTAAGCCCCTCAGATGACAGCACTTTTCCAAGGCTTCCCTCAAGAACAGCACTCATCAAATCGTCTTCCGGGTATTCGATTTCAAGCGGCACTACCTGTGCATCCGTCGTGATACCGGCTTCCTCTTCGAGCCAGCGCAAGGCTTCACGACGGCCTCCAATTTCATCAATCAATCCGTTGGCAACGGCCTGCTGTCCGGTATAGACGCGGCCATCGGCAAGAGTCGTAACTGTTTCGACCGACATATCGCGGCGGGTCGCAACCATTTCAACAAACACGTCAAACATGTCTGAAATCAGGCCCTGCATGGCCGACTTTGCAACATCATCAACAGGTTCGAACGGATTGGGTGCAGCTTTAAGCGGACCGCTTTTTACCGTCAGCGGTTCAACACCAAGCTTTTCAAGCGTTCCATTGAAATTCATCGACTGGAAAATCACCCCGATCGAGCCGGTGATCGTTCCACGGCGGGCAATGATGTGGTCGGCGGCAATCGCGGTCATGTAACCGCCGGACGCCGCAACAGTCCCCATCTCGGCAACGATTGGCCGGGTTTCGCCGATACGGCGCAGCGCCTCAAACAGCGTTTCGCCACCAACCATGGTGCCACCCGGGCTGTTGATATGGACAATCACGCCGACAACGTCACTGTCTTCTTCAATCGCGCTCAGCGCATCAAGGAGATAGGGATCTTCGGTGATCACACCTTCGATGGTGACTTCAACAATGCGCGGACCCAGTCCGCCCAGAACACTGTCCTTAACACCGGTGCCAGACAAGCCGATCACGATCACCGCGATCACGGCAATCACCGCCACCACACGCCAGCGAAAGATGGATTTTTTCAAGCGGCGTCGATCCAGCAGGATATCGGCATCAAGTGCCATCGGCGTGTCCGTTTCCAATTGTTCAATCAAATACTTAGACGAGTGTGATCGCTCAAACCCGTCTCTTCAAATGGTTTTTATCGACCCGGAAGGCAAGAACAAAAAGCGTTTAAAATCAAAATTTTCGCGAAAAATGCCAATATCGGCAGAGTCGGGCTAAAATTCAGCCCCTAAAAGCAGATGATATACAATATGGCGCCCTTTACAGGTCCGCCGGGCATTGGGCGCATATATCGGCCATCCACCGCGCATCAACTTGCCAGACTAGAAATCCGGACAAAAGAAAACGGGCCGCGCACTGCGCGACCCGTCTTTTCGTTCTGCAAGACTGCAGAGCGTATTTCGTCGGAGGGTGGCTTATTCGCCGCCTTCCTGTTTCTTGCGCAGAGCTTCGCCGAGGATGTCGCCGAGCGATGCGCCGCTGTCTGCCGAACCGTAATCCGCCATTGCTTTCTTCTCGTCAGCAACTTCAAGAGCTTTGACAGAGAGGGAAACCTTGCGGGTTTTGGAGTCGATTGCAGTAACGCGTGCGTCGACTTTTTCACCAACTGCAAAGCGTTCCGGACGCTGTTCAGAACGCTCACGCGCCAGCTCAGCTTTACGGATGAAGCCTTTGAGTTCGGTGTCGCCAACCGAAACCTCGATGCCACCGTCGTTAACTTCGGTAACTTCACAGGTTACAGCGTCGCCACGTTTGATGCCGACAACGGCGTCTTTGAACGGATCACCAGACAGCTGTTTGATGCCGAGCGAGATGCGTTCTTTTTCAACGTCAACGTCAAGAACCTTGGCTTTGACGATGTCGCCTTTTTTGTATTCTTTGATGACTTCTTCACCAGCGCGGTCCCATGACAGGTCCGAGAGGTGAGCCATACCGTCGATACCGCCCATGAGGCCAATGAACAGACCGAATTCGGTGATGTTCTTGACTTCGCCTTCGATCTCGGACTCGACCGGATGAGCTGCAAGGAAGGCATCCCACGGGTTCGAGGTGCACTGCTTGAGACCAAGCGAGATACGGCGTTTCTGGGCATCGACGTCGAGCACCATGACTTCGACTTCCTGCGAGGTCGAAACGATTTTGCCCGGGTGGATGTTTTTCTTGGTCCAGGACATTTCGGAAACGTGGACCAGGCCTTCGACACCAGCTTCGAGTTCGACGAATGCGCCGTAATCGGTGATGTTGGTGACACGACCTTCGAATTTCGAACCGACCGGGTATTTGGCTTCGACACCTTCCCACGGATCAGCTTCAAGCTGCTTCATGCCAAGCGAGATACGCTGGGTTTCGCTGTTGAAGCGGATAACCTGGACTTTAACAGTCTGGCCGATCTGGAGCGCTTCGGACGGATGGTTGATACGTTTCCAAGCAATGTCGGTAACGTGCAGCAGGCCATCAACGCCACCGAGATCGACGAACGCGCCGTAATCGGTGATGTTTTTGACGACGCCGTCAAGGATCTGCCCTTCCTGAAGGTTCTGGATCAGTTCAGCACGCTGTTCTGCACGGGTCTCTTCGAGAACGGCACGACGCGAAACAACGATGTTGCCGCGCGAACGATCCATTTTCAGGATCTGGAACGGCTGCGGGTTGTTCATCAGCGGGGTGACGTCACGAACCGGACGGATATCAACCTGGGAACCCGGAAGGAACGCAACTGCGCCCGACAGGTCAACGGTGAAGCCGCCTTTAACACGACCAAAGATGGTGCCGTCGACGCGTTTGCCTTCGGAGAACTGTTTTTCCAGCTCAACCCAAGCTTCTTCGCGGCGCGCTTTTTCGCGCGACAGGACGATCAGGCCATCCTTGTTTTCATAGCGGTCGACATAAACATCAACGGTATCGCCAATGTTTACTTCGCCTGCGCCAAATTCTTTAAGCGGAACGCGGCCTTCGGATTTCAGGCCGACATCGACGATGGCATCATCGTCAGTTTTTTTAACGACCGAACCGGTCATTACGCGGCCAACAAAACCTTCGTCTTCAGAACCAAGGGTTTCAGCCAGCAGGGCGGCAAAATCTTCGCCAGTCGAGAATTGTGCTTCTTCAGCGGTGGTCATAAACCAGACTTCCTTTCGAGTATCGTCACTATATTCTGGCCAACCGGTTGTGTCCGGTGGTCTTTGCCGCAAAATCGCGGCGATTTGTCATTCAGTGTTCAAACCCGAACGCATGTGAAGGCGAACCTTCCATACACGAAAAGGTGAACGCACAAGTCGTTCACCTTAGGAACAGGCCAAAGGACCGGTACCTCGGGATCGTTCAACGCCTGACGGTTAAAACGCCTTTTGATCAGTCATCCGCACCCATATGGGTATGGATATGTGCCATGACGGCATCGAACACTGCATTGGCATTCAGACGGTCCGTATCAATATGGATTGCGTCATCTGCCATCTTGAGCGGTGCGACATCGCGAGCACTGTCTCGGGCATCCCGTTCTTCAAGCTCTTTAAGAACGCGCTCGTATATAGCAGCGGGATTTTTTTCCTGCAACTGTTTGAACCGACGGTTTGCACGTTCTTCGACACTGGCTGTCAGATAAAACTTGATCGGTGCTTCCGGACAGACGACCGTTCCGATATCACGACCATCCAATACGGCACCACGTTTGCCGCCCGGCGGGGTGGTAGCAAGGGTGCGTTGGAAATCAAGCAACACCTCGCGAACCCTTGGAATCGCTGCAACTTTTGAGGCAGCGGTCCCGACTTCCTCGCTGCGAAGGGCCTCACCTTCGAGATCGGATGCGCTCAGATTTTCGGCCGCGGCCACGGCGGCGGCTTCATCAGCAGGGTCGCCATTTTCGGCCAGAACTTTCGCACCGGTCGCACGATACAGCAGGCCGGTATCGAGATAGGCATAGTCCATTGCTTCTGCGACTCGACGTGCCAAGGTCCCCTTGCCGGACGCGGCCGGCCCATCAATGGCGATGATCATGTGGGTCACTCCCTGTGATTATATCTGGTGCATCCATAAGTCCCGAATGGTGACTTATATATTGGTGGGTCCGATCAGGAATGAAGGGCAAATTTCGCGCCCATATCCGCCATCAGGGTTTCGAAGTTCGGGAAGCTCGTGGCAATCGGGTTGGCATCATCGACCGCAACCGGCTTTTCCGCGCCAAGCCCCAGAACCAGGAACGACATCGCAATGCGATGATCAAGATGGGTTTCCACGATGCCACCACCCGGTACAACACCGCCAGTGACAATCAGATCATCGCCTTCGATCCGGTGAATGACGCCATTGGCTTCAAGACCGGCGGCCACCGCTGCCAAACGATCCGATTCCTTCACGCGCAGCTCTTCAAGATCGCACATGCGCGTTTCACCCTCGGCATAGGCCGCAGCCACGGCAAGAACCGGGTATTCATCGATCATCGACGGGGCGCGTTCGGCCGGAACGACAATGCCCTTGAGGCGGTTCTTGCCGGTCACCACCAGATCGCCGATGGTTTCCCCGGCTTCTTCGCGCTCGTTGGTGATCGTGATGTCACCGCCCATTTCAATCAGGGTGGTGATCAGGCCGGTGCGCAGCGGGTTCAGACAGACATCACGAATGGTGACGTGGGAGTCCGGATTGATCAGGGCCGCCACCATCGGAAAGGCGGCCGAGCTCGGATCGGTCGGAACAACAATATCGGCGGCCTTCATTTCGACCGGGCCGGTCAGGCTGACGGTGCGGCCGCCATCGTCATTGACCTTCACATCGACCTCGACCCCGAAGTGGCGCAGCATGCGTTCGGTATGATCACGCGATGGTTTGGGTTCGATCACCGTGGTGGTGCCCGTCGTGTTCAGACCGGCCAGCATCACCGCCGATTTCACCTGGGCTGATGCCATTGGCAGGGTATAGGTCACCGGTTTGGCTTCGTCCGTGCCAATCACCGCCATCGGCGGGCGACCGCGATCACGGG
>NZ_DCAO01000120.1:38991-39944 GCF_002311515.1 Thalassospira sp. UBA1131 | reverse complement strand
GATGAATTGCGCGCCAAATTCGGACAACGGATCAGCAACGCGGCCCATCGGGCGTTTGCACAGTGACGCATCACCCGTGAAGAAGGTCGTGATCGGATGGGTGGCAACGATGCCGGCCATCAGGCGAATGCCGGTGCCGGCATTGCCCATATCAATCACGCTATCGGGTTCACGCAGCGCACCGACGCCAACACCTGTGATATGCCAGGTGCCGTCTTCATCGCGGGTGACAGTGGCGCCAAGTTTACGCATGGCGTCCGCCGTTGCCAGAACGTCTTCGCCTTCCAGAAGGCCGGTAACCTTGGTTGTACCGATTGCCAGACCACCAAACATCAGGGAGCGATGAGAAATAGACTTGTCACCCGGAACCCGGATATCGCCCGAAAGCGGCCCGGCCTTGGCCGAGGAAAGCGGACGTTTGGTTTGCGAAGAACTCATGGGCTCGTACCTGCCAGTCACTGTTTTATCATCAACAAAAGGCTGATTGAAATTGCACTGCGCTGCGGCCATGTTTTCAGGCGCGCGCGGGCCTTTCAATCAGGGGACCAATGCTCTAGCACAAGCGGTTGGCAGGCACCAGTATCGAACCCGAAATTCGGTGTAGGAAATTGCACGAATGTGCGGCAGATTTGTCCCATCGCCCTGCCAAAGGGAAAAACGCGCAATTTCCTTTTGACAAGGTGCTCGCAAGATGGCAATTGGGCCTCTCGGACAAGACGCTGTGCGTAGCCTTGCTGCGCTTTTGCGACACAAAGTCTTTTTCTTAATTGATAACGGTAATTAAGAGGATTTGCCGTAATGTCAGCACGCGGTAAGAAACGTCACTGCCTCGCCTGTGGTACCAAGTATTACGACCTGAACCGTACCCCGGTTGTCTGCCCGAAATGCAAAACGCCGGACGGGGTGACAAAGGTCAAGAAATCCGCGGTTGCAAAACCGGCACCGGAAGAAGA
>NZ_DCAO01000120.1:20027-38908 GCF_002311515.1 Thalassospira sp. UBA1131 | reverse complement strand
GATATTCTCGAAGATGCTTCTGATCTTGGCGAAGATGATGATGATCTTGGCGAAGTCTATGAGCATGTCGAATCAGACGACGATGATCGCTAAGAAATTTTGAAAAAGGGTCTTGCCAACATTTGGCGAACCTTCTAAATATGCGCCGCGCCGCAGAGCCTGTTTCATCAGACTGCGTCGCGGACAAAGTGGGGCCGTAGCTCAGTTGGGAGAGCGCTACAATGGCATTGTAGAGGTCGTCAGTTCGATCCTGATCGGCTCCACCATTCAAAACCCGTTGCTTTCTGCGACGGGTTTTGTTGTTTCCGGGTTTGCTCAATTTGCCGGTTTCGTGAACATGCTCACGATATCCGCCCTCGGAGCCAGCGTTTCGGCCAGCGAAGACAGATATTCCGGCGACCATTTCCGATACACCCGCGTCACGGTTTCCCGTGTTGTCGCAGTCATATCCGAAATCTGATCGATTGAATGTCCGGCCATTGCCAACCACGAAATTACCGAGTGCTTCAGAACGTGCGGCGATACCGGATCGAGCCCCGCATTCACACATGCCTGTCGAAATGACTTCTTGATATCGGCCAACGGTTTTCCGTTGTACTCGACCACATAGGGCGTCTGCGCAAACCGCTTTACGTCGGAAAGCATCTTTGCCGTGGCCGAGCTGATCGGAACGACCGTTCGGCGCTTCCCGGTAATTTCCTTGTCCGGGTCCTGAAAGTCGATGTGCGGGCGATCCAAATTTACCCGATCCCATGTGAGTTGCAGAATTGCCGATTTCCGGGCTGCGGTTGACATGGCAATCAGAATGAAAACCTTCAAATGCTGCGGCCCTGCAGCCTCCAGCAACCGATAGGCTTCCTCCTGCTTTAACCACTTTTCGCGAGGAGGAGCCTTGCGAGGAATATCGATTTCCGGCACCGATTCGATCCAGCCTTTTTTCAAAGCGTGGCTCAAGGTGGTGCGGAGCTCGATGAGCTCCGCCCGCAAACCGCCGGGACGGTGTTCCCTTTTCTTCCAATAGGCGTAGACCCGGCTGGATGTGATCTGCTCCGGCAATAGCTTGCCGAAGTGCTCGTGCAGAGGCTTGTGATAGTAGGGCGTGTTTTCTGCCCGTGCGCGTCCCTTGGCCTGAATGTCCGCCAACCGCTTTTCCAGCAGCTCCGATACGGTTGCATGGCTGGCCGGGGCTTCGAGCTTGTTGATGACCTCTATCAAGCATTGCTCAGCCTCCGTGCGATCTGTTGTGCCCGTAGACTGTGCTTCACCCCGATATCGGATATACCAGTTTTCGCGGTTCTTGAGCTTGACGAGGCGGGGTGGTTCTTCCTTGCGGGGCATGTGTAACGCTCCAGATATTCGGACAGGGACGATGCAGGCACACGGATGGTGCAACCGGGACGACGGATGCAGGTCATCTCGCCCCGATTTACCAACTGCCGTGCCGTTTCGTAGCAAACACCGAGACGGACTGCGACCTCATGCAAGGTCAATAGCTTATCAAGTGCTTGCGCTGTTATTCTGGAAACGTTAGGATCATGGGTGTTGAGACTACTCACGAATTAATCCTTTTGGGTTGGTTCAAGCTGCTCCAACAGCTTGAGTGGTTGACAGATTAGAAGCGGCTCGGATCATCCATCCGGGCCGTTTTTCTTACCGGTGTAGTCATGACTTTGTGCTGCATAGTCGTAAGGGTCCTCCTCAGAACTACGAACGGGCCCCGGTATGCCCATCCCGTGCATATTTGGCTGGAAAACTTTTCGTTCCAGCATTTTCTGCTCAAATGCATCCTCTGCTTCGATTACCTTTTTTGCCTCCTCTTTAATCCATTCCACACCATCGGAACCAAACTTCTCTTTTGCTTTGTCGGGGTCCACAAACACACGGACAGTTTCGCGCAATAAATGATTATCCCGTAGCAAAGCAAACCATTGTTCCGACACATAGTTATGAGCTGGATGATCCATAAGCCAATCCTCATGTGTCTTCATGTAATAGTCTTTATACTCTTCCTCGCCCAAGCAGCTTAGAAGAGCAGTCAAAGGACTGATCTCCAACGAAAAGCACAGAGCCGCCAACTTTGGACTTGGCGGAAACTGTCCGTCATCTTCCAAACCAGCCTTTTCATAACGAACTAGCGAGTTCTCGCTAACACCTGCTTCTTTCGCAACGTGTGCACGGCTCAGACCCTGCTCTAAGCGAGCCTTGGTGAGCAGTTCACCCAATGGAATTTGAGCATTCTTACGCCGCGACATCGAAACCTCAACATGGTGTAAATTCATTACCTTTTTGAAGGTGCCGAATTTGACCAATTTTGTCAACGGCATTTCTCGCATAGATTGCCAACTGGCAAACGAAAGCCCCATTTGTCCGATCCCTGCGTTAAACACTGCGCCGCTCCTCCTGTTCGCCAAGATACTGGTCTGCAAAGAAACTTAGCGGCAATGTTGCTGCCTCTGCCTGATCTGCATTAATGAAACCCCGCTTTGCATAGTCCACCGCACGGGCCGTTATCGCATCGGTCAAAAAATCTATCGCGTCTATATCCGCATACTCCGCAACTTGCTGCGCGGCCCGTAAGATCGCCCTGGCCACGACAATCTGATCATGATCGACCACATCACAGAACATCATTCCAGCCACACCAAATGTCGTTTTTTGACGGTGTTCTTGCTGTCTGATCGCGGTTTTGCTCATAGGTGCATTCATCGTTTTAACTCCTCGATTTGATTGAGTGGCGCGGGCATTGGATCACCCGCGCCGTTATGCGATCAGGCCGCAACTTCCAGTTCCCGAGCCGGGAATTGCCCCGGATCGGCGAAATCGACACCCTTTCCCATCAAGGCCAGCTTGCGCAGAGGTTCACGGATAAGAGGCACGAACTCGGCGTAATCGCCCCAGCAATCGGACCAGCCGAGATAGCGCGGCTCTTCAATGTTGAATTCGTCTTTGATGTCGTCGGCAACTGTGATCAATGCTTCCCGGTCGATGGCGTAAAGATCAGCCCCCAGAATTGCCGTATCAATAATGCGCTCTTCAACCAAACCACAGAAACGCTGCGCTTCGTCGACATCCTCGACAAACAGGCCGAAAATACCGTCTGCGGTAGGGCGATCACCTTCAAACAGGCCTCGTGTCTCGGCCAACGCTTCCAGTTCGTCACTTTCAAGACGTTTCATTGTTGCATTCAATTCGCTTACCAGAGCCATGGCGCGACGCTGCGAACCATCGAACCCGGCAACTCGAAACGCAGCCAACTCTTCAAGCAATGCCTCAACAACCGGCAATTCCCCGTCAACTTCCTTTGGAACTGATTGTTCTTCTATGGGAGTTCCCCCAACAGGCTCTTTGGAGCTTTCCTTGGGCGCTTCCTCGGCCCCTGCCATTTCACCGAAAGGCAGTTTGTACAAATCACAGAGTGCCTTGAGACGGGTCAGCGTCGGCTCCGACGATCCGGCTTCGTAATGCTCAAGCGTCTTGGCAGGAATGCCGGTTTCTTCCTGTACCTTGGCACGGGAAAAACCGAGTTCATCACGCGCAGCACGCAGCTTTGCACCCATCGTTACGATGGCATCATTTTCCGGTAGATCACGAACTTGTTTAACCATTCTGGTTTCCTTTCCTGTATCCCACCTTCCTACGTAACGTTAACGTAGGGCATGGGAGTTTCCCGGGGACATTCCCCGGCAGTTTGATCCCGTGTGCTCTATGCACCTGCGGGACTTCCCGAAACCACTTCGGGAACCTTGTCCGGGCATTGCCCGTATCGCGTATCCGAACGGCCACCACGCACGACACCATCGCTGTCGATGATCTCGTATCGTCGCGTGACCTTTCGCATTTTTCGTTTGAAGTCTTTGGCCTTTGGCCCACGCACATGCTGCGTGATCAAGGTCGCTATTTGGCTGGGCAGATCGGCCGAAATTTCGTCTTCATCCATGCCGCTCAGGACAGCCAGATTTGCGGACAGGCCGACAAGTTGCGCCGTGATGGTCTGGCGCTGCTGATCTTCCATGACCTGTTTGATAACGCCCGGTGTGGCATTGCTTGACCAGTCGGACAGATCGCGGGTTATGCAATCCTTCGCGGCCAGCCAGAATTCATCATCTTCAATGCGGGAAACGTTTTCGTTGTCTTCCCAAGGGCGGGATTTGTAACGGACCTGCACCAAAGCATCTTCGAAGATATCGCCTAGTGCCTTGCGCAAATCAGCCCAGCGGCTAATGCCCCAATGTTCCTTGAGGTGCTTTTTACCAGCGCGGATTTCGAGCCGCCAAATCTGATCTTCCGCCCTATCCAGTTCGTCGCGGTCAATGCCCCAGATAGACCACCAATGAGCCTTTTGCGTCTTCACCACCTCAAGGCGTTTGTCATAGATGCAAATCTGGCGACCGGGCATCTTACCAATCGTGAAACCGGTGCAACGTTGCCCGCGCCATGCTTGGTTCCATTCATCGCCGCTTTGGCCCAGCGTCGTTGTCCCGTGCATTGAAAAGCGGTCTGGATCGATCCGAAAATCACCGGAAACCCGCCAATCCATCGCGAAATCAACACGGCCAATCGATTCCTCAAGAACCGTCGCGCCAATTGCCTCCAGTTCGCCATACATCCGGGCAACGGTTTGCTCGAACCCGAACGCTGCCAAAGTTGCGCTTTTGCAGGAAACGCGGAGACCCCAGTTTTCTTTGCGCTGTGATTTTGAGATGAACCACGTAAAGCCCAAATCGCCTGTATCAACGATGTAGGAATAACCACCATCGCGAAGGCCCGTAGGGCCGACATGCCCCTTGAAATCGCCTATTTCGACATACTGGCGCTCTTTGAGCTCCTGTGCGACCTCTTTACCGGCCTCAAGCACATCAACCGCACTGAGCGGAATGGACCCCTTAAACGTCACGTCAAGGCCGTCAAAGCCTGCATAAATCAGTTCCATATCTTACCCCCTGTCACCAGCGGGGGGCGTGATACAAAAACCGCCCCCCGGACATTTCTCTGGGCGCGGCCAATCGCCACCGATACACTTTGCACAAGTATCCACTGGCTGAGTTGCAACCCACTGGCAAAGGCACCCAAATGCTTACGTTGAAAGATTTTGTGAAAGAGACGCTTACCGAAATAGTTGACGCGATGTCCGAATTTGCGAATGAACGGGGAAACACTGGCGCAAGCCCTAATCCTTCTCTCTTGCATTCCAAAGCCCAGGCTCATGATCATTTCTTCGTGGGTAAATTTAACGCAGATAAAGACCGCTACGATCTGATCATGCCCGTCAGTTTCGATGTTGCTGTTAGTGCCGCTGACACAAGCAACTCTGCCGTAGGCGCAGGAATTAAGGTTGTTTCCTTCTTGAAAGCCGACGGAACTATTAATTCGGAAACAACAGCAACTTCCGCCAACAGGGTTCAGTTTACGGTGCCTTTGCAACTTCCCGACACACAGGACCCCGATGAACCTTCTCAGAATGGCCTCAAAAGCTCCTAAATCTCTGTCTAAGCACTCGGGGGCCTTGCCCCCGAACCCCCGCGTTTCGCCAACGGGCAGGGTTGCAGGAGAAGGAACACTGCGCTTCGCTTCGTGTTCTTTCCTGCCACCCATGCGGGACGCTATGGCAACCGCAACCGCGTCAAGAGGCTTCCGCCGCGCTAAAGCGCGGTCTCCCGAGAAGCCTCTTGACCCGGCTCCGGTCACCTGATGGAACGAATAAGCAACGGTGGTGCGGATCATTTGGCACCTCCAAGCTGCAACTGGCGGCGCTTATGAACAGCAATTACGTTCGTTACAGTCGGCGCAGAACAACCAACCTGACGGGCAATCTCCGCCTTGCTGGTCCCTTCGTTGAAAAGGCTGATGATGTGGCTATCACGCTCTTGCCGATCCTGTTTTCTGGCAAACGTGATCAGTGAAATGGCGCGCTGCTGTGACACACCATAATCACGAACTAGCTTTCTGAGGATTTCGCCATACGACAACCCACGTGCGTGATGTCGATCATGATCGCGAACAAGGGCACGGCCAAGCTCAAGAAACTCAGACTTTTGCTTATCGGTTGCTTCCTTGCGGGCTTTCTCTTCCTTCTGGATCGCCCGTTTTTGCGCCCTCTGGGCCTGTGTCGTTAAGGTACGGACATTGACAACAGAGCCAAGCAACTCTGCCAGTTCCTGTTGCGTCAAATGGATAGACAGAACGTATTCCGTTATCGCACCGGCAACCCGCTCTATCGAAATCCGGCCACCTTCATAGTTCACCCGTTTGGAGGTCATGGCAAAACCCTCCAAGCGGATAACACCAATCGACCGTTTCGTGAGCATGCACACAAAACGATTTCGCAAGGTCCGTAAGTTGTTGATTTTACTGGAACCGGCTTTCCGCCAGTTTTTGCCTCAAGCCCGCTGATTTGCTGGGCTTTCTGTTTTATGGCATTGTAGAGGTCGTCAGTTCGATCCTGATCGGCTCCACCATTCAAAACCCGTTGCCTTTGGCGACGGGTTTTGTCGTTTTAGGATGATTCGGACCAATTCGGCCCTCCTATACTATACCTTAGCAAACCTCATCCATCAGATTGAGCAGGACAAGCGCCCTTGAGCCAAGTATCCCTTGACTCAATCAATAAAACCAAAAGATGTTTTATTTTGGCAGTTTTCGCGCTTTACGGTATTGTGTTTTGTTCTCAGGAAGTATTTGACTGGCAAATTGAAGATTGTTCAAAGGTTTAAGCAATGTCGATAAAAAGCCGATCCATAAACTTAAGAACATCACATCCCCCTAAACCTCTAGACAAAGCGAACGAAATGCAAGTCCTCGACGACTTGCTGAATGCTTTAGAAGCAAACCACGCCGATGCTCGTCTTTCTGCAATCGAACTCTTTTGGCCGATAACGCCTTGGATTGCCTTTAAGTTAGGTAATATAGCCAAGGAAGGCGCCTATGAAAACAAACCAAAGATTCGTTCTAAATTAATGGGCTTAATTGTTGAAGCCGCCTACTCATCAAATAGCCGTACTCTAATTCTCTCCAACTTAGTTATCTTTGCAAATTTTCTGGAAACTGAAGGTCTAATGCAAGAAGCAACGAGTATTTACAATCACGTTCTCAGTTCAAAATCACGCGAAGGTGAAGATACTGGCGCAGCTGCTCATTTGGCATTGCTTCTGAGCTCAGAGGTCCCTGCAGAGGATGTGACTTTCCATTACGAAATGTTGATAAAAATGCGTGGGAAACTTCTTTCTTCCGATCTTCAGATATACCTCTGCAGTGAAATGATGAAACGCACTACAATCACAGGGGAGGTCGTAAGAGAGGTTCATGCACGCGTCATAAACGGAGTAAACAACTTTAAATATTTTATTTGTGAGATTCTTGAGAAACTGTCACTTGAAGAGACAATCAATTTTTCCACGAAGCTTTCAAAGCTAGGACATCCCGACCTAGCTAAACAAGTACGTATAAAATGGAAACAAAATTACGAGGGTGCTCAATGAAAAAAGAGACGGTGTATTTTGCTATATTAGTACCTCAAGATGCTGACACCTCTGTCCCGTCATCTGAACCTAATGTCGAAATCGCTGTAGAAATAAAAACAGCAGTGAAATCAGAAACCTCCCTGGCCTTTGATCTCTCGCAAGCAGGCGATCTAGTTTGGCAAGCATTTACAATACTTGCACCTCATGCAGATACCGTGGCCATGGGCCTCATTACAAATTACCTGTACGATAAATTTAAGAAGCACGGCAGGAAAGATAAAGAATTCGAAATGGAAGTACGTTTCTCCAACGGGAAGCGTGTTCTCTTCAATAAGAGCAATCCTGAAACTCTAAAAATTATTGAAAAAGAGCTTCGGAACAATTGAGAAATGAGTGTTTTTACGCTGAACGAGTCGTCATTCTTTGGGCGCGCCTCACAAAATACTCTCTCCATCTTTCTAAATTTTAATGAAAACTCACATGGGAAGATGGAAAGTGAGGTCGAGCATAAGGTAAGACATATACTAGGCATTCAGACGCCCGAACGCCTCAACACACATATTAAACGTGACGACTGGGATGACGTGATTCGAGATTATTCGGATCAAGTCATTGCACTAGATACCAGTAAAAAACAATACGATCTTTTTATTTTGTATTTATCTGGTTTTTTCCATGAGCTTAGACATGCGCATGACTTGATGGCTACATGCTATGGACAAGACATACTGTTTACCCTTGCAAACAGTTACCAAAACTCTGCAGCTATTTTGAATGAACTTAAAGACTGGCAGGTAAAGACCGGGCAACCAATACCCGTCCCTCTACCGTCAACTGACAACTGGGCAGGCTTAAGTCAAGATGCTCGCACAGTTTGCATTCGATATAAGGAGAGAATATCTGAGATTCAGAAGTACCAAACACCATTGGACAGGCCAGCGTCGCTGAGCATAACTGATTTACTTGAGACCAGCGCCGTTAACGCGCAGATCGAATTTATTCATGATATTTTGGGAAGAGAAGCAGCAGAACATTGCTATGCACTGATTGCAAAAAGCCCTGCTGCCAAAAAATACCTTAAATGTAGAACAAGCGTAGTGGACCACCTTTCAGCGGACGGAATAACGGGAATCGAAACCAAGGCGATTAACTACATAATTTGGGCATCATTAATGGCAATGAAACCCAATAAAGGGAATATGTCACTATCCATTCACCCATGCATCATATTCCAAGGGATTGTAGAATGCCTGAGCCGAAAGTCTGGATATGTGGGAATCGAAGAGACCTCAACCGCGATAAAAACTTTTTGCAATGAATGGGGGCTAATCCTCCCCATGGAAATGGCCAAATATTACAGTAGCATTTCCGAAAAACGGCTTGCAAGCATACCAAAAGATTCGAACTCATTGCTAGCAAAATCATTTGAGGGTTTACGTGATTCATTCCAATTAATGCAAAACATAATTGAAGAATTACCAGATCTGTACTTCAACCTCAATCACTACCCTTGGGCAATACGTGATGGATATTTGCCTAGCGTTTTGGTCCGGACACGAAGTTCTAGCTCTAATCACGATTATTTAACTTCAGGAATTCGCACTCTTAACCATGACGATTGGATACTACTCGACGTACTCGGATCCACCATGCATATCCTAACATATGGTTTCGGCTCTTTGGATGACAACGATTATGAACAAACAATTATTTCAGCAATTCAAAATAGTCGTGATCATAAATTTTTTTTTCACGACAGTTTTTTCTGAGAAAGGGCAAACCTTCAAACAGCAGATAAGCTGCCCTTGTTACCGCTCTTTGAGACATTAAGATCAACGACGATCAAGTCGCTACCTTGCACCCCGAAACCGCAAACATGTGAATTCGTTTAATGGCTTCGTGTAACTCCTCATCCGGCACGGTCAGCGCCACACGGATCAGGTTCTTGGCGTTTTCGCCAAAGGATGCGCCGGGCATGACGGCGACGTTTTGATCATCCAAAAGCGCCCAGGCGAATTCTTCGCCGTTCATGCCGGTCGCACCGACATCAATCATGGCAAACATGCCGCCGGATACCTTGCCCGGTTTAAGCACATCGCATCCGGCAAGTTCGGTTTCGATCATGTCAACGCGTGCCGCATAGCTTTTGCACATGCGTTTGGCGGTATCGAAATTGCCGCGAAGAGCCACCTCCGTCGCATCGGCGATGAAGGGCTGATTGCCAAACAGGATGGTTTCGGAAATCGGCAGGACCTTGGTGCAGAGTTCTTCGGGGCCAACGGCCCAGCCGCTGCGAAAGCCGGTGGCGGCAAAGGTTTTCGAGATCGAGGATGTGACGATGGTGCGATCACGCAGCTCTTCGATTTCGAGCGGGGAGGCAAAGGTGCCTTCAAACACCAGATCCTCATAGACCTCGTCACAGACAATCCACAGATCATGTTCGATGGCGATCTTGCCAAGTTCGACCAGTGTTGCGCGATCCAACAGCGCGCCGGACGGATTGTGTGGCGTGTTAAGCAGCAACACACGGCTGTCCTTGGTGATGGCCGCGCGCAGGTCACCCGGCTGCATGATAAAGCCATGCTCGATCGACAACGGAACCGATTGCAGTTCTGCGCCCGATGCGCGGATTACCCCGGCATAGGTCGCGTAATAGGGATCACCGACCAGCACGCCTTGCCCGGCATCCACAAGAGCCGTCATGACGGTATAAAGGGCGGTCTGCGTGCCGGGAAAACACAGGATGTTTTCGGGCGTAACATCCGGCCAGACGGGTTTGTATTTTTCCACCAGCGCATCAAGCAACCCGACCTCGCCCCGACCATTGGAATAATGGGTGCGGCCACGCCGCATGGAGGCTTCGCACGCGTCAATCAGGGCCGGGTCGACGGGAATATCGGGCTCGCCAATTGTCAGTTCGATAATTTTCACACCTTGGGCCTCGCGATCACGGGCGGTGTTGTGGACGGCCCATTTGGCCCCACCCAGCTCGGCAAGACGTTCGGTAATCTTGGCATATCTCATGACGGCTTACTTTGTTGTTCGGAGTGTGTCTGGTGGCGTGCCGATTGAAGGGCAATATCGGGTGCGGACAACGCACCGGCGGGCAATTCAAGCAGGCGTTCGGCGGCACCGGTAATCAGATCGGGCAGGATATCCTGCGCATACAAGCCGGAATTCAATGCCCCTTCCATCCAAAGCCCATCAATCAGGCCATTGAGTGCAATCGCATGGTTGCGGCAAATCGCCACGCTGTGCGGGCAGCCATGATCGATCAGGACAGGCTCGATCAGGGTTTCCAGGACATTAAGAAACTCGCGATAGCCATCCCGGTGAATTTCGGCAAAGTCCGGATCATGACGCACCCGGCCGATGAAGGTCGCCCAAAGTGAGACGGTTTGTTCGTCCATGTTGGGCTTGGTCAGATTGGCGCGCAGGAAGCTTGCCAGCTTGGCCTCTGGCGTGCCTTCGGTGGCACGTGCGCTTTCACTGGCCTGTGCCGTCAGTTGGCCGACCAGATAGGCATAGGCATTGCGGATCATGTCATCCTTGCTGCCGAAATAGTGGCGCACCAGCCCGACAGTCACCCCGGCTTCTTCAGTGATCCGGCGCACCGATGCCCCATGCAGCCCGTCGCGGGCAATGCAGGTCAATGTCGCCTCGATCAAACTGCGACGGCGGACATCAAGCGACAGGCGTTGAAATGTTTTTCGGCTCATTGTTATACAATTGAATAATTTTGATCGGGTTTCAAGCGTGCAATCGGGTGTGGATATGTTGAACAGATCGCTCAGTAGCCTTGGCCGCGGCTGACAGCAAGGCTGAGCGGTTTGCCTGCATGCAGTTCACGGGCCGATTGCAGGGCTTGTTCGGCGACAATGCGCGGCGTTGTATCACTGGCAATATGCGGCGTGATGCGCAGGCGCGGATCGGCCCAGAACGGATGGCCTGACGGCAACGGTTCGGTGCGAAACACATCAAGGGTCGCGCCACTGAGCTGCCCGCTATTGAGGGCGGCAACAAAGTCATCTTCGGCCAGATGTTCGCCACGTCCGATCTGAATCAGCCAGGCGCCCTTGGCCAGTTTTGAAAACAGCGCTGCATTGAGGATATTCTCGGTCTTGGCCGTCAGGGGCAGGACATTGATCACCACATCCTGACCAGCCACCGATTGCAGAACCGAGTCGTCACCGGTGAAGTAGCGCACACCTTCGACGGGGTCCGCCGGATCACGGCGGCAGGCAACCGAAACACTAAATCCACAGGCAGCCAAGGCTTTGACAACAGATGCCCCCATGGAGCCATGACCAAGCACAGCGACCTTGAGATCACGCGGCGGCCGGATCGCAGGCGGGGCCCATTCGGCGTTGGCCTGACTTTGCTGCATACTGGCAAAGCCGCGTTCGATATGAACAACTTCATGCACCGCATAACCCGCCATCAGGTCCGCCTGATTGGGGTCGCGGACCCGACAGATCGCGACGTCATCATTCAAGCCCGGATGTTTCAGCAAAGCATCCACGCCAGCCCCGACCGACATCGCCATTTCAATATTGGGATAAGGCGAAAACGCGGCCGGGCCCGGCAGCCAGCACACCGCAAAACGGATAAGCTCGGGGTTGGTGACTTCATCGGGGTTAAGCAGGTAGACATCGGGTGCCGCATCACCAAAATCAAGCGAATAATAGCTTTTGAGATCCATCGCATCGCTGAGAAGAACACCGTAAATCGGTTCCGCCACCGCCATCAGTCAAAGCCCCTTACATCATCTTCCTTTGCGCTGCTGATCCCTGTTGGCGCAGCCAATTTGCGGGCACCATACCAAGAAAATTTGCGCTTTGGTTTCATCCTCAGTTAAACAAGTGTATATCAAAGAGTAAAGCCGTTTGATCAGTTCAATGGAGGTCGGCATGCATATCGCGACACAGAAGGACGCCGAGACCAGCGTCATGAGTGATCCACAAATCAGCGACGGCGAAAAGCAGTGCCGCATTGAACTTGCCGCCTGTTACCGGCTGGCGGCCCATTACAGAATGACCGACACGATCTATACCCATATTTCGGCCCGGGTACCTGGTGAACCGGGGCATTTTCTGATCAATCCCTATGGGCTGATGTGGGAGGAAATTACCGCCTCTTCGCTGGTGAAGATCGATGTCGACGGCAACAAGGTCGCGGACAGCCCCTATCGGGTGAACCCGGCAGGCTTTACCATCCACAGTGCCGTACATATCGGTCGCCATGATGCCGCGTGGGTGATGCATACCCATACACGGTCCGGATTTGCCGTTTCCTGCCTTGAAGAAGGTCTGATGCCGCTTAATCAGATCGCCCTGCAGTATTATGGCCAGATCGGCTATCACGATTATGAGGGCATCGCGCTTGATCTTGAGGAACGCGAAAGAATCGTTGAAGCGCTTGGCGCCAACATCGCGCTGATTCTGCGCAATCATGGTCTTTTGACCGTGGGTGCCACCGCCGGGCAGATGTTTTCAAACATGTTTTATCTGAACCGGGCGTGCGAGATTCAGGAGTCTACCCTGGCGATGGGAAGACCCCTTCGGAAGATTGATGATGCGGTGATAAAACGCGTTTCCGAACAGTTCAGCCAGATGGCCTATGACGACGGTGATGTTGCCCTGGAGTGGGAGGCGCAAATGCGCCTTGCCGACCGTCTGGACCCCGGTTTCCGAGATTAGGGTATCACGCAAGAAGCCTGCATTTCCCCCTTCGCAAGCGCGGTAAATACTTGCTGGTTTTCATATTTCTGGAACCATCCCCCAACCTGTCCAAATGCGTGGGTGGGAAAGAGGGACATTTGTGATTAAAATTTAATCTGTTCGACCAATTGCGTAAAAGATAATCAAATCCTTCCTTGACACCCACCTGCCGACTGCTACGATTGAATTCAACAAGGTCGGGCCGGAGAATTTTCCGGTGTGTTTTGGTCGGGGTTCGGAGAAAGCCACTTTGATGGCGCACCCAATCCCAACGCATTGAAAATCATAACTTGTGCTGATGCGCGACAGTCGCGATGCGAAACGAGTTTGATGACCAAAACGGGTTAATTGCAAAAGTTGACCCTTATGACCGCCCAGCTGACAGAACGGGTCTTTGGATCGGGCCTTCTGTCATTCCGATGATGCCACCGCGTGGTGGCTTGACGCTGGGATCGCGCAAAGGTCGAGAGTGTTTCTGTTAGCTTGCCCGCAGATCTTGTCGGGCATCGGGAACACGTCATGCTGCGGCATCCTTAACCGTCCCCGGCGGTGTGCCGAAGCTCCTGCTTGCCAGACAAGGAGAAGACGACATGCAAGTATCGAACACAATTGATTGCAACGGTTTGTCCCCGGCACCAACCCTTCTGCGGATCATGCAGGCGTTGGTGGGCCGTGAAGACAGCACATCCCCACTCAATGTTCTGGTCGGCGCGGACTGCAATTGTGAAAGTCTGGCAGTTTCGCTTGGCCCGCTTGCCCAAGACGTTCAGTTGGCCAGCGACGCAAAACAGTTTGCCGCTGTAAACTGAGGGGCGCTTGTTGCCCTGCCCATGCCGGTGCCATTGCCGGCAATCTTCCCGTCCATGATGCCTGTATGGCGTCACGTCGCGCTCACCTGACCGCGTCAAGAATAAGATAAAACGCTGCGCATCGGCACTGGCTTGTCGATCCCGGTACCGTTCATGCGGGCTTGTCGCGCCAACACCATCCGGTTGCCTTGTCACCGGATTATATGGCGCTTTTTGCCATGCCTGCGGGGTCCCGCGACCGGCTGATGCGCAAGAAAACAGGAAGCACAATGCTAGAAGAGAGCAGCGAGACATCCAGCCCATACGCCAGTGATCCCGAAACACCAGATTTTGCCTTTGATCCCGATGATCCCTGGACACAAACATTCCAGGAAGGCTTGGCGCGCGCTGATCTGAAAGGCAAAACCGTTTACGAAGTCGGTGTCGGTACTGGCATCAATGTCGCCTTTATCTTGCAAAGCTGCGGCGCCAGACGCGTTTACGGCAGCGACCTTGATCCCCGCCTTGTCGTTCTGGCAGAGCGCAACATCAAAATCCTTTCCCCCGAACATGCCAAACATTTCGAACCTGTCCATGGCAGTGTCAGCCTTGTTGACACCAATGAGGCACGCGAAAAAATCGCAATGACCGATGTGGTGATTGCCTGCATCCCACAGGTCGGCGAGCCCAGTGATGAACGCCTGACAGCCTTTCGCGAAGCCCAGTCCATCGAACTGGCCGAAGGGGCCGGTGACGAGGCCGAAGACCATATCGCGCATTATTATCCATGGAGCCTGTTTGACCAGTACCCCTACAACTCGGTCGGGCTTGGCCTGAACGAGGCGCTTATGCGCCGTATTCGCGAACACGCGCCAAAGGCCGAACTGGTGATGAATTTCGGTTGCCGCATTGGCACCGAGATTATTTGCGAATGCTTTGAGGCCAACGGCTACAAACCCGAAAAGATCGCGTCAAAGATCGTTCTGCAACATTCAGGCACCGACATTTCGTTTTTCGTGTCACTGGAAAAGGCGCTGAACGGGACCGAATATGAAAAGCAGCTTGTCTGCAAATTCTATGGCGACCCGGAAGGAAAACAGCCGCTTTCGGCCACCAAGGCCCAGGAAATGATCAATGATGATCCGAATGTGCCGCTTTATCACGAGGTGGCGGTCATTCGCGGCACACCGGTCTAAGACCAGATCAATGGCACATAAAAACACCCCGCAGCCACAGGCTAAGGGGTGTTTTGCATTAAGCAGTTCACAACTG
Source organism: Thalassospira sp. UBA1131 (assembly GCF_002311515.1). Taxonomy (GTDB): domain Bacteria; phylum Pseudomonadota; class Alphaproteobacteria; order Rhodospirillales; family Thalassospiraceae; genus Thalassospira. The sequence continues at coordinate 23,671 of NZ_DCAO01000120.1, read as the reverse complement.
CAGGTCAGTGAAGGGTTTGACCCGAGGCCTGATCGGGATCGCCCGGAATGATCAGATCGCCCGCCATCAGCGCCAGTGCATCACTTGCGCGTGCGACGATGACCCGACCTTCGACCGGGTTGCCCTTTTCCTGACGCAGAACACCCAAAGTGTCTGAAAGAACGTTAAAGCCACATTCGACCAGCCATTCGCTGATCGCGCGCTGGTGATGTCGGAAGCGTTGCCCGGGGCCCAGATCGAACGGGAAGTTATCGCCGTGCTCGAGCGTGAATACCAGCAACCCGCCGGGCTTCATCCGGTCATGGGCGGCGCGAAGGGCTGGCACCAGATCGCCAAGATAGTTCAGAACGTCCGCCGCGATGACAACGCTGTAATCCGTTCCGATATCGGCGGGCATATCGGTGATATCGCCAGCGACAAGGGTGCGATAAAGCCCCTTGGCGCGTGCGCGGTTGATCATGCGCGGCGACAGGTCGATGCCATCAATCGCATCAACATGACCAGCGAACACTTCGCCCACAAGCCCGGTACCACAGCCAAGATCAAGCACATCCATCGGACGCAACATCTCCGGTAGATGAGTCCGGATGGCTTCGAACAAAAGCTCCGGTCCGCGATAGGCTAAACGATCCCGCAGGCTGATCTCAAACCGTGGGGCATAATCGTCAAACAGAGCCCGCACATAATCGGGCGGCAAGCGATCACGAAGGGCAGCCGCACCAAGCAATGTCAGGCGGACCTCTGCCCCCATGCGGTCCTTGGGATCAAGCATCAGATATTGACGGAAAGCCTCAACGGCGTTTTCGGTTTCACCGGCACGTTCATAGATGTCGCCCAGCGTAAAATGGGCTTCGTCCCAGTCACTATCAGCGGCCAATGCGGCACGCGCCACGTCAATCGCAGCGGTGTAGTCACCCTGTGATACCAGCGCCAATGCGACATCAAGACGCCGACTGGCGGACAGACGATCTTTGCTCATGCATGAAATCCGAAAAGGGGGTTTGGGCAACATGCCGAAACCACAACCAAAGATACTGCTATATCTTCCTATTTTCGGTGTTTTGCAAGATAGATAAAATATCGAAAAATCAACACCTTATATGTTTTCGGGAATCGCATACCAATGCAAACGTGGTGTTGACCGATAATTGGGCGCTTTCGCGTGCGGCTGCATCGATATTAGCAACGGTTTCTACAAAGAAATTTGGCACAAAATTCCACTGAACCATTGATAAAATCAATTAATTATCATACATTAATATAAATTCTGATTTTGATGGATTGAATGATGGAAAACTTCACTCCGATTTCCGCCCTGATTGGCGGTGGACTTATTGGTCTGGCCTCTGGCCTTTATCTTTTGCTCAATGGGCGAATTGCCGGGATCAGCGGCATTCTTGGCGGTCTGTTGACCCCGACCAAGGGTGGTTCTGCTGTTTTTGAACGGCTGGCCTTTATCGTCGGGCTGATTGTTGGTCCGTTCATCCTGATGAATGCAACCGAGATCGAAGCCCAGAGTGTTGTGACAAGCTCATTACCGGTCATCATCATTGCCGGTCTTCTGGTTGGTCTTGGCACCACGATTGGTAGCGGTTGCACCAGTGGTCATGGCATTTGCGGCCTGTCGCGGTTCTCGCTGCGATCGCTGGTTGCGACCCTGTCATTTATGGCAGCGGGCTTTGTCACGGTTCTTGTCACCCGCCATCTGATGGGAGGCATGTGATGCGGATAATTGTTTCCCTTATTTGCGGCACGATTTTCGGCTTTGGCCTTTACATTTCGGGCATGATCGACCCGCAAAAGGTTCTGGGCTTTCTTGATATCTGGGCGATTGCCGATGGTGGTTGGGATCCGAGCCTTGCGTTCGTCATGGGCGGTGCGCTGGCGGTTGCCATTCCAATCTTCCAGTTTGCAAAGAACCGGACCGAGGCGGTCTGTGGCGGCGAGATGAGCCTGCCGACCAACCGTGCCATCACCACCAAACTGGTTGTTGGTGGCCTGTTATTTGGTACCGGCTGGGGACTGGTTGGGTATTGCCCGGGTCCGGCCCTTAGTGCACTGGCCTTCGGCCATACCGATACGATTATTTTTGTGGTCGCGATGATTGCCGGCATGGGCAGTGCCCGTGCCATCGGTCTTAACAAATAAACCCGGCCAAAGACTGAACCCGATAATCTGCGGCCGGTTTGATCCCCCAGACGCTGGCCGCAGGTTTTGCAACCGCCCGCGCTTTACGCCGGGCGGTTTCGCATTTCCGGTCAAAATTTGCTGAAAATCTCGCAGCACCGGGCTTGTCTTTAGCGTTAAAATCCCATAACTCAGCTAAGGGTCAAAACTCATTCACATGAGCCGCCCGGCAACTGATATGAGAGAAAAAGCTAGGAAAATGCCGCAGAGCGGGGTGATCCCCGGTCAAGGGATTTGACGCAGAGGCTTTCTCCCATATCAGTTGTCCTTCGGATCACCCGGATTTGCACGGGCTAATTTGTCGCAAAATCTTGAAAGATATTGATCTTCCGGCGATTTTGCTCCGCATATCCGCACAAATCCGGGAGACCGGGATGATCATGTGAATGAGTTTTGACCCTTAGCGCCACATTGACGTCCATAAAGGTTTTTGCATGAAGATCGGCATTCTTGAGACCGGATTCGCCCCGGAAGAACTTCGCGACGATTTCGCCTCCTACCCCGGGATGCTCGAAAAGCTGCTCGGCGACGTTGACCCAAGTCTGGAGTTCGAAACCTGGACCGTTCTGGAAGACGTTTTTCCGGACTCAATCCGCGATGCCGATGGCTGGGTGATCATGGGGTCCAAACATGGCATTTATGAAAACTTGCCGTGGATGATCCGCCTTCAGGACTTCCTGCGCGATGCGGTTTCTGCCGGTCAGCCGGTTTTTGGTATCTGCTTTGGTCATCAGATCCTGGCAACAGCACTTGGTGGCAAGGTCATCAAGTCCGACAAGGGTTGGGGTGTGGGCGTACATGAATACGCGGTTGATGCACGCAACAGCGACTGGCTGTCTGACAGCCCGACGAAGATCCGCATCAATGCTTTCCATCAGGATCAGGTGGTTGAGCCACCAAAGGGTGCAACTGTCTGGGCAAGTTCCGACTTCTGCCCCTATGCCGGCTTGCAATATGGCGATAATGCCGCCTCGATCCAGCCGCATCCGGAGTTCATGAAACCATACGAGACCGCCCTTTTGCAGGCCCGTTATGACCTGATCCCCGATGATGTGCATGAAGCTGCCATGAAGTCACTTGAGACGCCGATCACGAGTGTCGATTTCGCGCGCTCGCTCGTGAAGTTCATGACACGAAAGCGTATCAAGTCCGCGGCCTAAGGCCGCAGATCATATCGCCATCACGCAGCAAATCACAGAAAGCCACCGGAAATACTGGTGGCTTTTTTCGTGCCTGAAGATGCAAAACACTTTATCAACCAAAGGTGTTGCATGATCCTGTTCAACCATGGACGTACCAAAATGATGTGATCGACCGCAGAATGTCGACGTTCAAGTGTGGACCACCGAGAGACCGCGCAAATGAAGAATAGGCACCCGAAGCGATGATCCAGAATCTGCGGCTGTATTCCGGCCTGACCATGTTTGCCTATGTGCTGACGCATTTGCTGAACCATA
>NZ_DCAO01000120.1:5933-19877 GCF_002311515.1 Thalassospira sp. UBA1131 | reverse complement strand
AGTTTCCACCGCTTGAGATCCTGTTGGTGTTGTCACTGATAACTCACTTTTTGTTGGCAACCGCACGCCTGACCAGCCGCCGCACCTTGCGCCTGCGCAAATCGGAATGGGCACAGATGATCCTTGGCCTGTGCATCCCGTTCCTGCTGTTTAGGCATATCATCGCGACCCGGATTATCGATCTGGGCTTTGATGTTGATTCACCGTTTGAACGCGTTCTTCTGGATCTGGCCGTGTTCATTCCGCATCAGGGCATCTTGCAGGCGATCACGGTGATTGTTGTCTGGGCGCATGGCTGCATTGGCATTCATTTCTGGCTGCGAGTCAAACCGTTCTATCCGAAATGGCGAAATACGCTTGGCACGCTGGCAATTCTGATCCCGACACTTTCGCTTGCCGGTTATTCGGCCGCGGCGGCCGAGGTGATCCGCCGCGCAGAGGAAGGCGGACGCAAATATGTGTTTGGGGTGATTGATGCCGCCAATGTCAATCAGGACGCCATCACCTTCTATGAAAACGCCATTTTGCCGTTCACGATCCTGAGTATCGCCCTTGCGCTGGCACCATTTGGTGTGCGCCAGATCCGTCAGACCTTTGATCGGGTCAAGCGCGGACCAATGTTGAGCCTGCCAAACGGGCGTTTCGTGCGTGTACCGCCCGGTGCCACAGCGCTTGAGGCGCTGCGCGATGCAGGCGTTCCGATGGCGTCGGTTTGTGGCGGGCACGGGCGCTGCACGACGTGCAGGATTCACTGCGGATCAGGCAGTGATCATCTTGCCCCTCCCGGCGATATCGAGGCTGCCGCACTCAAAAGCATTCAGGCACCCAAGGGCATGCGCCTTGCCTGTCAGATCAGACCGCATAATGATCTGGCGGTCGCACCGCTTTTGCCGCCCAACGCCACCGCGCGTGACGGACGACGTCCCGGCGGACTTTCGGGCAGTGAAAGACAGGTTGTCTGCATCTTTATCGACTTGCGCGATTCGACCAAGCTTGGCGAAAGCAAGATGCCCTATGACGTACTTTTCATCCTCAACCAGTTCTTTGCCGAGATGACAGAGGCACTGCGCGGCACAGGTGGTTATTACGCGCAGTTTACCGGCGATGGCCTGATGGCGCTTTATGGCCATGAAAGTGATGACACCGAAAGCACCATCCTGCAGGCCTTTGAGGGAGCCGCCGAGATGCTGCGCCGGATCGAGGGCCTTAACCTGCATCTCAAATCGGAACTTCCCCATGCGTTGCGCATTGGAATCGGCATCCATATGGGCAAGGCAATTGTTGGTGAAATGGGCCCGCCCGGCCGGGAAAACATCAGTGCAATCGGCGATACGATCAACACCACCGCCCGCCTTGAAGCCCAGACCAAGGGGCATGGCGTGCCATTGGTGATTTCCAAGACGCTGTTTGATCACGGGCCGATTCCCTTGCCGGAAAACGCCGTGATGCACGAGGTTGCGCTCCGCGGCAAGGATCAGTCGGTTGCCTATTATGCGCTTGAAACCATGCCAGATCTGACGCAAACCAAGAATTAGTCGATGTCTTATGTCTGTGCCGCAGGCAAGGCTTGACTATTGGCGGGAAAACCACATTTATTTAGTCAGGGTCTGAACCCACTTGAATGTTTAAAATGGCATCATAAGAATCAAGAGATGCAAGAAAATCGCCGCAGCGCGGGGTGATCCCCGCGCAAGGGGATTGACGAAGCAGGTCGCAGATTCTTCTGATGTCCTTCGGATCGGAGGCATTTGCACGGGCTATTGCGTCGCTTCACCTTGAAAGGCAGTAAGCCTTTCTGCGGTAAAGCTCCTGATATCCGCACAAATGCCTCGCGACCATTTCAAGCATTCAAGTGGGTTCAGACCCTAGATGAAATGTTCGGTGCCGAATGCCTCGGGTCGAACAATTAGATGCCCGAAACGCAGGATGCGTGGGATCTGAAAACAACCACACTCGCTCTGATGGAGGAGGTGCTGCAAATGTCACGAATTTCAATGTTCAACAGCCCGTTGCTTTTGGGTTTTGACCAGATCGAACGCGTTCTTGATCAGGTCTCGAAAACCAAGGCCGAGGGTTATCCGCCCTACAACATCGAACAGATTGGTGAAAACAAACTGCGAATCACTGTCGCAGTTGCCGGATTTGCCGAGGAAGACCTGTCGGTAACCACTGAAGACAACCAGCTGATCATTCGCGGCAAACATACCGATGATGACAGCGAACGTGTTTATATCCATCGTGGCATTGCGTCACGACAGTTCCAGCGCTCCTTCGTCCTTGCCGAAGGCATCGAAGTCGTCGGTGCGCATCTGGATAATGGTCTGCTGCATGTTGACCTGAACAGACCCTTGCCGGAACCGGTCGTTCGTGAAATCGCGATTGGCTCGAACAAGAAAAAAGCTGTGCCGTCAAAAACCATCGACATGAATGTCGAAGACGAGGATAGCAATGCTGATCAAATAGACGGCAAAGCCTAACCAAGGAGTGGTTCAAATGACAAATCGAACAAATAACCACGATACCGAAAGCGATCAGCGGATCGGCCAGGATACCGGTCTTCTGTCAAACGGTGACTTCGCCCTGTTGGGTATCCATGATTTTGCCTATGTGCGTCCGGTTCCCAATACAGAGAACGATAGTGACGAACTGGTCTATGGCGTCTTCACCGCCGACGGTACCCATATCGCGTCGTTCGAAAACCATGCCGTCGCGGATGCTGCCATCCGCCAGCACGACATGGAGCCACGCGCGGTTCACTAATCAGGAATGTGTTTCCTGCAATAATGCCCGAATGCCCGGCCTTGTGCCGGGCATTTTTGTTTTGCCTTCGGTTCCGGGAACACTGGCCCGCTCAGCGGATTTCAATCACTTCGCCGGGTGCCGCGATACGGACCTGTTCATTTCCCCTGATCATCTGGGCCATTTCCGCACGGACATTGCGTTTAACGTGATAAAGCCAGAATCGCGCGCCAGGCATGTCAGAGGCCAGTTTTAAAACCGTTTCCAGATCACAGTGAGCTGCATGCTGCGGGTCATGCTTGATCAGATAGGTTTCCTGAAACACCAGATCCGCACCCGTAAACAGGGCGGCGGTTTCTGCTGTTACATTGCCATCACCGGAATAGGCAAATCCCTTGTCCGCGTAGCGCAACAGGATCGCGTGATTCTGCACGCTGTGATCGGACCGCGCGAACCGGCATTCAAACGGACCGATTGAATTTGTCTCGGCAATCGAATGCCAGATGATGGTGAACGGCCAGGCGGACCCAAGCCCGGTAAAGCCGAGCTCCATCAGTTTTTCAAGATGAGTACGCAATTGCGGGCTGCACAGAATGCGCAACGGCTTTGAACGGCCATCATCGCGCCAGTTGAGCATGACCGGCACAAGACCGAAAACATGATCGGGATGCATGTGGGTGAAATAGATCGCATCAATCGCGTCGGGATCGGGAAACTTGGCCATCAGCCGCCCGGCCACCGTTGCCCCGCAATCGATCAAGAGACGAAAATCGCCCGCAGACACCACGACAGACGAATTTTCAAAGTTCGGATCGAAGGCCTCGCCCACACCAAGAACATCAATGCGCAGATGATCGCTGTTCATTTCCTTATCGCCCCGTATTTCCCCTGCAAGCCCGGAGTATATCAGCTCCAAGTGTCTTAAGCCGACATTCTTGTGACTTCCCCCTGCTTAAGGCAAGTGGTTCCCCGCGGGATACCTTGATCATCTTCAAACTGTCATATTCCACGACAAAAGGGCGGAGCCGTTTGGCTCCGCCCTTTTAATGGCAGCTTTCGATCGAAGAAATCGGCCTTGATTAGCGTGTCAGCACTTCGGCCGCTTCGCGCGTGCGCTGTACTGAGGATGCGACCGTATCGGTCGTCGTGCGAATGGCGGCAAGGTTATCTGACATGTTTTCGACAGACCGGGCCATGTCGCGCACGCTGGTACTGACATTTTCGGTAACCGCTGTTTGCTCTGTCACCGCCGAAGAGATGTTGGTGACATCGTTACGGACGGTTTCAACCGAACCACGGATGGTCTCCAAAGCACCGGCGACCTCGGCGGAAATTTCCTGAATACCGGTAATTTCCTGGGTGATGTCTTCGGTGGCACGCGCCGCCTGATTGGCAAGGTTCTTGACCTCGTTGGCAACAACGGCAAACCCTTTGCCGGCTTCACCCGCACGGGCACTTTCAATCGTCGCGTTCAGCGCCAACAGGTTGATCTGCCCGGCAATATTGCGAATGACTTCAACGATATTGCCCATCTCATCGACCACGCCTGTCATGCGCTGGGTCATTTCGTTGGCGGTGTTGGTCTGCTCGTAGGCGCGCTCGGTTGCGCCTTGTGACTGGGCCATGCTTTGGGAAATCTCGGCAATCGAGGCGGCCATCTGTTCGGTGCTGGCCGCAACATTGCGGGTCAGTTCCATCGTATTGGTCGACGCATCAACGCTTTGAACCGTGCGCGTGTTGAGCTCGGTGATATTGTTGTCGATCTCGGTAAAGTTACCGTCGATCATCTTTTTAAGGTCGATCAGAAGCTTGGTCTTTTCGGTGATATCGGTGGCAAACTTGATCACCTTGATCGGTTTGCCAACAGCATCAAGCACCGGGTTATAGGTTGCTTCGATCCAGACTTGCTTGCCGTTCTTGCCCACACGGGCGAACTGACCGGCCTGGAATTTTCCCTGGTTCAGGCTTTGCCAAAAAGCCCGGTACTCTGACGAATTTTTCTGATCTTCCGGCAAGAACATGCTGTGATGCTTGCCCTTGATTTCATCAAGGTTGTAGCCCAGCACAGACAGGAAGTTCTCATTGGCGGTCAGAATCGTGCCATCCAGATTGAACTCGATCACCGCCTGCGAGGTGCTGATCGCATCAAATACGCTTTGCAGCAACGCACGTTCGTTGCGACGTTCGGTGATGTCGGTCGCAAACTTCACGACTTTGGTTACATTGCCCTTCGCGTCGAGGATCGGGTTGTAAGTGGCTTCAAGCCAAATCAACGATCCGTCACGACGTTTGCGCGGGAAGGCCCCGGTCAGAAACTCGCCTGACGCCAGTCTCTTCCAGAAATTTTTGTAATCTGCCGAACTGATGAGCTCTTCGGGGACAAACAATGAGTGATGTTTGCCGATAAGATCGCTGGCCTTGTAGCCCATCGTCTTTTCGAAGTTCTCATTCAGCGAGAGGATCTTGCCTTCCGCGTTGAATTCGATGCGTGCCATTGAGCGACCGAGCGCAGCGGTGACTTGTTGTTCATTACGCGCCTCGGACTCACCCTTAAAAAATCCAATACCCACTTTTATACCCTTTGCGTAAACGGGTTTATCCCGCTAATTCCCGTCAGCCTCGCGGGGTTATTGACCGTTTGGTCGTAATTATGAACGCGTGAACCAGTCTCTCATACGCATGCATGATCGAACCTAGCCCTAAGAGCGTTCACTTCTCATGCGAGAGGATACGGTGAGATCTTCAACACAGATCATTCCCGGTTTTCAAACGACTTGCGTTTGATGAGTCAGATGTTCGGAATTTCTTGCAGTTTTTCAAACTTTGCATCGGGTACGCTAGGCTCTCAGCCATACCGGGCGAAGTGTGAAATATTTCTGCCGATAAGCAATTGATCCGAATTTGAACAAATGATCACATATACCAAACATATACTTTTGATTAGAGCAAGTGAATTTGCTTGGCTACACAGAAAAAGTCAGTTCGTGAGAAACAATCTTTAATTTTATTTATTATATTACAGATGCTTAGAAAGTTTCTTGGCAAAGACAAAAATATTCTACCGTTTTTCAAAGAGATTTTTCTCACGCACAAGAGGATGCTTGGACCCTAGCTTGCAACCCTTTTGCATAGCTCTCGGAAAGTAATGCAATGCGTGTAGCTATTGCACCACATCGAAGAAGTTACCCAAGTGCGGACAGGAGCTTGTGAGCGCAACCAGATAATCATCCGTTCCGTTGAACGTGCGTCGATGTTCTTAGGCAACAGCGTGTTTGTACAATCAGACCCGTTCGAAACCTGGTAAACCTTCTGCACCAAGACAAGGCATGAGTCCGCATTTTGATGTCACAAACAAATGGGCCAAAGCCTTTCAGCTTTGGCCCATTTATATAGATGCACATGAGTTTGAAGAACTTTAGCGGGCAAGAACTTCTGCTGCACGTTCAGTGCGATCAACCGAGTCTCCAACCAGAGTGGATATCTGATTGATTTCATCAAGATCTGATGAGAGCTGTTCTACCGCCAGAGCCATACTTTGCATGTTCTGCGATACGTCACCGGTTACTGAAGTTTGTTCCTCGACCGCAGACGCGATATTGGTCACGCTGTCACGAGCGGTTTCAATTGAACCGCTGATGGCCTGAAGCACGCTGACGACTTCGTTAGATATGTTCTGGATTCCTGAAATCTCTTCAGAAATCTGGTCGGTCGCCTTGGCGGCCTGATTGGCGAGATTTTTTACCTCGTTTGCCACCACGGCAAAACCCTTGCCAGCTTCACCTGCGCGAGCACTTTCGATCGTAGCATTCAGCGCCAGCAAGTTAATCTGGCCGGCAATGCCTTGAATAACCTCTACGATACTGCCCATAGACGCGACAACTTCTGACATTTTTTGTGTCGAGCTGTTGGCGGCCTGTGTCTGTTCAAAAGCGCGTTCCGTCTCGTCGCGAGATTTATTCATGCTGCGCGCTATTTCCGAAATTGAAGCTGCCAGCTCTTCCGCACTTGCCGCAACTGTCTGGACGGTTGCCGAAGTCTCCTCAGCTGAGGAGGCACCACTTTGGGCCGCTTGCTCAAGCTTCTGGATATTCTGGTTAATCTCGGAAAAATTGGTATCGATCATCTTCTTGAGATCAATCAGCAGGGAGACCTGCTCTGTAATATCGATTGCAAATTTAACGACCTTGAAGGGCTTGCCATCCTGATCGAAGATCGGGTTGTAAGCTCCTTCGATCCAGACTTCCTTGCCATTTTTGCCAATACGCTTGAACTGGGCTGCCTGAAACTCGCCTTGGGCAAGTTGTTCCCAGAAGACGGCGTATTCTGGACTTTTAGTGAAAGCTTCTTCGACAAACATACGGTGATGCTTGCCAACGATCTCTTTGAGTTCGTATCCCATGACTTTGAGGAAGTTGCCATTCGCTGTCAGGATCGTGCCATCAAGATCAAACTCAATCACAGCCTGCGAGCGATCAATCGCCTTCAAGACACTGTCTTTTACAGCCGATTCCTTGCGCCTGGCCGTGATATCAGCAGCGAATTTCACCACCTTGATCAGTTTGCCGCGCTCGTTAAAAATCGGGTTATAGGTTGCTTCCAACCAAATTTTCTCGCCGTCCTTGCGAACACGTTGAAACGCGCCAGAGGCGAACTCTCCTGACCTCAGCTTTTTCCAAAAATCGGCGTAGGCTGGACTCTTGACAAGTTCATTAGCAACGAAAATCGAATGGTGCTTGCCGACAACCTCGGAAAGCGAATACCCCATCACTTTCAAAAAGTTTTCGTTGGCACCCAAGATATTGCCATCAATATCAAACTCAATGCGCGCCATCGATTTACCGAGTGCTGCAGTTACCTGCTTTTCATTGCGCGCTTCAGCATCACTTTGCCAAAATTGAAATCCCACGTTGATACCCCTATCGCCAGATAACTATACTTTTGGAGAGACCATTAAGGATAGATATTAGCTATATAGATATAATTTCAACCATGCGGTGGATAAATTTTACTAAAAAGTTTATAACAACGTGTTCTACAACTTTTACTTGTTTTTTTGGATATTAAGTCAAGTCTTGCCTAATTGACAAAATGTTGCTGAATCGGTCGCTTGCTGCGAAGAGAAGATACCCTCAGTTATTTTGGCTTAACATCCGAAAGCCTGCGATCAAATCTGCGAAACTTGAGTGAATTCAGGCAGGCCACTTCACGATATAGCGTGTCAGATCAGGATGGGCTTCGTCTTCGGGGATGGCCATGCCGCGCACGGACATGCCTGCCATAATGGCCGAGTCTGCGACACCTGTCTTAAGCGGATGCCAGTCGGGTAGTGGTTTTCCCTCTGCCATAAGGCGATAGGCACAGGTGGATGGCATCCAGGACAGGGTTTCGACATTTTCCTTGGAGAGCTGCACACAATCGGGAACATGCTGGGTCCGGTTGGGATAATCCTTGCAGCGACAGGTATGACAATCGAGCAAACGACACGCGACCGAGGTGTAATAGACAAAATCGTCTTCTTCGTCCTGCAGCTTGTGCAGGCAACATTTGCCACACCCGTCACAAAGGGATTCCCATTCCGCTTGCGTCATTTCAGCAAGAGTCTTGGTTTCCCAGAACGGTTCAGGTGGCAATGCGACGCGGTCTTTTTTATCCATGATCTCTCTCAGTCGGGCCGTCATTGAGACATAACATAGTCTAACCCGCGCGTAATCCCCGTCGCATTCAAGTCTGACAACGGGTTGATCAACTCTCTGCGATCATGTGGAAGAAGGAGCCAAAAACACTTCCATCCACCAGACCGGCAGGGCCCAGATCAAGACCCGTCGCGGTTTTCATCCGGCATAACGGCATGCCGTCTTCGGACAGCGTAGTCGCATAGTGGAATTCATGACCACGCAGCTTCATGCCTGCCGGACCAAACGGCGTCGGAATGCCCAGCTGTGCCTCACGATAGCCAAGATGCAGCCTGCGGCTGGCAAAGCTGGTTTCAAGCGGCAACAGACCAAGCATTTCGTGGCGCGTACCACTGGCATCAACAAGGCCGTTGCCAAGGGTCATGTAGCCGCCGCATTCGCCGTAAATCAAGATGCTTCGTTGGGCAGCATCGTGCATGCCAGCCCTGAAAACCTTGGCTGCGGCAAGGGTTTTAGCATGCAGTTCCGGATAGCCGCCGGGCAGATAAATTGCATCACAATCCGGGTTCGGAGCCTCATTCGCCAATGGCGAGAAAAAGGAAATTTTCGTCCCCGCCGCACGCCAACCATCCAGAAGATGAGGGTAGCTAAACGCAAAGGCCGCATCACGCGCCACCGCAATATGACGGCCAAGCGGAGCAATTACGGTTACGGGTGCGATCGAGGTAACCTTTGCAGATTTTTTGGTTTTCTCGACCTTTCCGGCGTTTTCACCCACCAGTGCGATCAAGGCATCCAGATCGACATCTTCACTGATGATATCGGCAGCACGATCCAGAAACGTCTCAAGCTCGGCATGTTCGCCGGCCTGCACCAGACCAAGGTGGCGTTCCGGCAGGATCAGGTCTTCGCTGCGCCTAACCGCACCTAGCACTGGCAGATCCGGCAGATGTTTGGCACAGGCATCAACAATCATCTGCTTGTGGCGTTCACTGCCCACCCGATTAAGGATCATACCGGCAACATTGATGTCATCACGAAATTTGGCAAAGCCGGAAATCACCGCCGCCGCAGAGGCCGACTGGCCTTTCACATCGACCACAAGAACAATCGGCCATCCGACACGGGCAGCAAGATCGGCGGTCGATCCATCGCCGTTGGCGGCACCATCGAACAAGCCCATGACGCCTTCGCACATCAAAAAGGATTTACCGTGCGTGTGATCGCGGGTCAGACCCTTGATCTGGTCCGGCGTCATCGCCCATGGATCAAGATTGATGCAGGTATCGCGACAGGCAGCTGCCTGAAAGGCGGGGTCGATATAATCCGGCCCGGTTTTGGCCGCCGCAATTTTATGGCCCTTGCGGGTCAGCGCGCGCAGAAGCGCCAAGGTAATGACGGTCTTGCCACTGTTTGACGCGGGGGCCGCAATCACGATCCCCGGAATGGTGTCAGGCATTTTGGGCTGCTCTCCGAGCCGAATTTATTTGCCATGATCATGGCATTACGCGACGGAATAATCAGCCGTTGTTTTTGACCGCCTCGGTCACGCCCTTTGCCATGTCTTCGGGGCTGGTGCCGTAATTGAAGTGGCGGACGAATTTGCCTTCGCGATCCATCAGATAGACGAAGGATGAATGGTCCATCAGATAGGTATCGGTATCCTCAGGCTCACCTTCCGGGATTGCTTTGGCGTAGTAAACACGAAACGCCTTGGCGGCCGCCGTTGTCTGTTCGACGGTGCCGGTCAACCCAACCATCCGATCATGGAAGTAGGGCACATATTCAGCAACCGCTTCGACCGTGTCCCGTTCGGGGTCGACGGTGAAAAAGACGGGTGTGATTTCATCTGCGATGTCCTGGGGCATCATATCAAGTGCTGTTCCCATGACCTGCAATTCGGTCGGGCAAACATCCGGGCAGAAGGTATAGCCGAAATAGGTCAGCATATATTTGCCCTTGAAGTCATCCTGGGTGACAGTTTCGCCATCCTGATTGACAAGTGTGAACGGACCGCCAATCGACGCAGTACCGGAAGAATTGGTTTCCGTGCCCATCATCATCAGACGATAGGTCAGGCCGATACCAAGAACCAGGGCAATACCCAGAATTGCCAGAAGCGTCTTTTTGCTCACGCGTCCACCCTCATCTCTTTGCCGGTTACGGGCAACCGATCTTTGTGTGCCACAAACTGACGGGGCACTATAAATACCCTACACATTCTTGCAAGGTCAGCACCTGTGGGAAAGCTCACACTTGATCACGATGCCCGCCCCCATCAGCCCACTGTCGTTGCCGCCAAGGCAAACAGGATCAGGCCATTAATAATCATGAGTCCACGGCCCACTGGCACCATCAGGGCCCGGAAACGCTGTGCGGCATATTGCCCAACAAAGCCCGTGACAAACAGCATCGGCACCGTGCCAAGGCCAAACACCAGCATCACCGCCCCACCATTAGGCGCCGCACCTGTGGCGGCCGCCATCACAAGCGCGCCATAAACCAGACCACAGGGAATAAAGCCCAGCATCACGCCCAGCAGATATCCCCGCCAGCCATAGGGGGCCTGGAAAAGCCCACGCGCGCGGTTGCCAACCAGCTTATTCCACCAGCGCGTTTCACCGGTTGATGGCAACAAACCGCCAAGATGGGGCATCAGGCCCAGAATGCCGAACAGGAGGAAAAACACACCGGCCGTAATCAGCAAGACCGGCCCGATCCACCACACACGGGTGAGCGCACTGATGCTGTCAGTGAAATAGCCGGCCAGCACGCCCAGCAAGCAATAGGTCGACAAACGCCCGAACTGATAGGGCAGGAGTGCGGCACCGGTGAGACGGCGAAACTCGCTCATTTTCTCGACCGGGAGCTGTTCCATCCGGCTGGTGACCTGACTGATCACGAACGGGCCGCACATGCCGACACAGTGGGTCGCACTGCCAACCAGTCCCGCCACCAACGCAGTCAGAAGCACCCCGCCATCCGTGCGCACGATATCGGCACATTGCGCCCAACCGCTTTCAAGGATGCGTATCAATACCTGCTGTTCGTCCATGATCCATCCGGGTCAAAACATATGCGCGCGATTGTACAGTCGCGCGTCCCACCGGCAACGATATATATCAATCTGTTGCCGCCTTTTCGGACGGGATCGAAGTTCAGTTTTTGAGGGGATCTGCCGGTGCGGTGATCAGATCAAGCACCTGTTCGAACGGCACATGGCGCACCGCGGTCACATCGTCCTGCGGCGAAAGCCAGTTCAGACGATCACGCAGACCGACAACCTTGCCGAGAATGCACACCGCAGGCGGCTCAACACCTTCGCGTTCGACGTCATCAGCCGCCTTTTCGAGGGTGGTGATCAGAATACCCTGTCCCGGTGTGGTCGCCTGACTGATCACCGCAAGCGGTTCATCCGCAGCCCGGCCATTTGCCATCAGTTCCGAAGAAATCCGGCGCAGATGTTTCATCGCCATATACATGACAAGAACCGGCGCACCCTTGGCAAGGGCTGCCCAGTTGATGTTGTCTGGCACTTCGCCACTGGATCCGTGGCCGGTGACAAAGGTGACCGACGAATTGCAGTCGCGGTGCGTGGTCGGAATGCCGGCATAGGCCGCACCGGCGATCCCGGCGGTAATGCCCGGCACCACCCGGAACGGAACATTGTGGTCGACAAGGGTCATGCCTTCTTCACCGCCGCGTCCGAACACGAACGGATCACCGCCCTTAAGGCGCAAAACACGCAGGCCCTGTTTGGCCAGTTCAACCAGCTGCAGGGAAATATCGGTTTGTTTGGAGGATGGGCGGCCACCGCGCTTGCCCGCATAGATGCGTTTGGCATCGGGACGCAAAAGGTTCAAAATCCGTTCATCGACCAGTGCATCAAAGACAACAACATCGGCCTGTTGCATGGCGTTGACGGCATGCAGCGTCAGAAGACCGGGATCACCGGGCCCCGCCCCAACAAGCCATACCCAACCCGGTTCAAAAACCGGAAAATCAACACCAAGGTTCGTCATCGCGCGATACTTCTACTTAAATGAAATGCAGCCATCTGTGCAGGACCGCATCAAGAGGATATGTTAAACAGCAATCAAACGATACGCACAACATATTTCCGATATTTTTTCGTATAACTTTTTAAATCACATAAATATTGATGTTTAATTGAATTTCCCAATCGGATCTTATCCCCGCCCTCAATAGCGAAAACACCGACAGGATTAACAGGAAAAAAACTGACTGATGGCAAGAAAACCGGAAGGACCACTGCGCAAGGGATGGACGACGGGGGCCTGCGCCACCGCCGCAACCCGTGCCGCATGGCAGGCATTGCTGTCCGGCGATTTTCCCGATCCGGTCACTATTACCCTGCCCGGCGGAGAAACGCCGTTCTTCAAGTTGATCAAGGCGGAAAAGGGCGATGGCTGGGCGCGCGCCAGCGTGATCAAGGATGCCGGGGATGATCCCGATGTCACCCATGGGGCGGAAATCATATCGACGGTGCGCGTCGGCAAACCCGGAAGCGGCATCACATTCCATGCCGGTGACGGGGTCGGTACGATTACCAAGCCGGGCCTGCCATTGCCGCCCGGTGAACCCGCGATCAATCCCAAGCCGCGCGAAATGATGGTCGGACAGATCGAAGCACTTTGTGATCAGTATGGCGCAAGCCCCGATGTCGAGATCGAGATTTCCATTCCCGGGGGTGCTGAAATTGCCACCAAAACGTGGAATGGGCGATTGGGCATTGTTGGCGGTTTGTCGGTTCTGGGCACCACGGGGATTGTCATCCCGTTTAGCTGTTCAGCGTGGATCCATTCGATCCATCGCGGGATTGACGTCGCGCGTGCGACCGGGCGTGAACATGTTGCCAGCGCAACCGGCAAAACGTCCGAGGCGGCCATTCGTGCATTCTATGGCCTACCGGAAGAAGCCATTCTTGATATGGGCGACTTTGTTGGCGGGATGTTGAAGTATCTTCGCAAAAACCCGATTGCCTTTGTCAGCATCGCCGGTGGGTTTGCCAAACTGGTCAAACTTGCCCAGGGGCATCTCGATTTGCATTCAAGCCGATCACAGGTCGATTTTGATCGGCTGGCAGGAACGATTGCAACGTGTGGCGGGGATGAAACGCTGCAAGACCAGTGCCGCACGGCCAATACCGCCAAACAGGTTCTGGAACTTTGTCAGGCGGCGGGCGTTAAGATTGAAGATGCGATTGCCCGTCAGGCCTGCGAATCCGCGCGCGCCACATTGGACGGTGCATCGGCCGTTGAGGTTGTTATTACCGACCGCAACGGCACCATCATTGCCCGCCACGGGATTGGCGAATTTGATCAATTCCGACCGGTGGCATCTTAAGCAGCAGTTCGTTAATCTGTTCCCGTGACTGCGCAACAAACAGGCCATCCAAGGTCATAAAGCAACAACAAGGTTCTTTGCCCATGTCCCTCTCCCGCCCTGCCGAACGTCCAAAACGCATCCTTATTTTTGGCGGGACCGGAGACGCAAATCGCATTGCAGAGGACCTGATGCATGAATTTGGCCGGGATGTTCGTTTGCAACT
>NZ_DCAO01000120.1:3329-5780 GCF_002311515.1 Thalassospira sp. UBA1131 | reverse complement strand
AAGGCCTGCCATGCCGTGGCAATGCCTTGCATTCAGTATCACCGTCCGGCCTGGGAACAGACCGAAGATGACAACTGGATCATGGTAAAATCGATTGAGGAAGCGGCCAAAATCCTGCCTGACGTTGGCAATCGCGCGCTCATCGCAAGCGGTGCCAAGAACCTGCATGCCTTTGAAGGGCTTGAAAAAACATGGTTGCTTGTTCGCACTGTTGATGCCCCGCGTGATCCGTTTGATCTGGAATTTGGCGAATGGCTTTTTGCGCGCGGCCCGTTCAGTGTTGAAAGCGAGACGGAGCTTCTTGAACGCAACGAAATTGATGTGATCGTCAGCAAAAACAGCGGTGGTGAGGCAACCTTTGCCAAGATCGAAGCCGCGCGGAACCTTGGCATTCCGGTGATCATGATTGAACGGCCGGGCGGGGAGCCGGTCATTCAGGCCCCGTCACGTTCTGAAATCATCGATACCGTTCGTGAGACCCTCAAGAAGGTTTGACGGTCCTGTGCACGCTGGCCGATAGCCTTGGCACCTTCGAGACAAGAAAAACCCCGCCAAAAGTTTGGCGGGGTTTTCTTTTTGATCGTCTGATCAGCCGTGCGCCTTAGACGAAACGGCGGAACTCACCGGATTTACGCGGCGGGCAGAACCGTTTGAGGTATGACGGCGCAATTGCTTCGAGGCTGTTGGGGGTAATGCCAAGTTCGGCAAAACCGTCCGCACCTTCGGAAACGACGTTATCGGTCTTGAGCAACCGAACCTGATCCGGGGTCAGCGGCGGGACCGGCAGGAACTGCAGGAAGAATGCCTTGATCGAAGCCAGCCAGAACGGAACCGGCATCAGAATGGCGCGCTGACGGGTGATGCGCAGCATGTCCTGCAAAAGCGCCATGAAGGAATAGGTTTCCGGTCCACCAAGCTCATAGGTCTTGCCAGCCGATTTGCCTTCGGTGAGTGCGGTGACAAAGGCATCAGCAACATCGCCAACATAGACCGGCTGGAATTTCGGGCCGCCTTCGCCGTGCAGATCAACCTTGCCTTCGCCCAGATCAACTTTCGGAAGGCCCGGTGCGCCAACAACCGGCAGCATCGGCGAAAAACGCGCCATCGTGGCAAACTTGTTCAGGAAGTTATCATTCGGGCCAAAAATCACCGACGGGCGGAAGATCACCGCATCCGGGAACAATTCGCGCACGGCCTTTTCACCGGCCAGCTTTGACGTCGCATAGTTGGCAGAGGTGTTTTTATCCACACCCAGTGCCGACATATGCAAAAGCGTCTTTACACCAGCTGCCTTGGCTTCCTCGGCAATGCGTTTGGCCGCCTTGACGTGGATATTGAGGAAATTCTTGCTGCCGCGTTCATAGAGAATGCCAAGCAGGTTGATCACCGCTTCGGACCCCTCAAGCGCGCCCTTGATGCTGTCTTCGTCGCGCACATCGCAATGGACCGGAACGACCTGCCCCAGATTGCCCATCGGTTTGAGTTTTTTGACGCGTTCAAAGCTTCTGGTCGGGACGCGAACGATAAAATCACGCTCCAGCAGACGCTTGACGATATGACGTCCGACAAATCCGGTGCCGCCAAAAACGGTTACGATACGACGATCCATGCTTGCTCTCTCCTTGCCGGTCGGGAGGATGCGGACGATGCCCGCATCAGATGCCCGTGCTCGGTGGCCTTGGGGTCCGGAACGCCAAAACGATCCGGTCCGAAACTGATCCTGTGGAAAATCATATGGTGCCTGAACATGCGGTGTCCAAACAGACGACAATATGATTTTCAGCAGGCTCTTGGGTTATATACGACCCGCAATTGTGGTCAACAATGCGGTTTTATGAAACGTTTTCGTCTCTGCCCTGCAATTTGGCCAGTATTTCATCATGCAGCGCCAGCAAACCGGCCCGATAATCCGGATAGCGCAGCTTAACACCGAGTTCCTGTTTGATCCGCGCATTTGAAACCCGTTTGTTGTCCTCATAGAAACTGGCGGCCATCGGGCTTAGCTTGGCGGTGGCAAAATCCTGTTCGGGTGGTGGGTCAATACCCAGCAAGCCACAAGCATGGGCAATCACATCCTGCGGCGGGGCAGCATCATCATCACACACATTATAGGCCGCCCCGCAATTGGGCTGTTTGATGGATGCCAGAACCGTCTGGGCGATGTCATCAACATGGATGCGCGAAAAGACCTGACCGGGTTTGACAATCCGGCGCGCACGACCTGACCGGACGGTTTCAAGCGCGTTGCGACCGGGGCCATAGATGCCCGCCAGTCGGAAGCTTTGCACACACAAATCATGACGACGGCCAAGATCAAACCATGCCTTTTCAGCCGCCACGCGCCTGCGCCCGCGCTTGCCACTTGGCAGAAGGTCATCATCTTCGGTGACTTCGGCACCATCACGATCACCGTAAACCCCGGTGGTCGACAAATAGCCAATCCATGTGCCC
>NZ_DCAO01000120.1:0-3050 GCF_002311515.1 Thalassospira sp. UBA1131 | reverse complement strand
CCCAATCCGAAACAGAACAGCTTATTGGTCATCAAGGCACCTTTTGTGACGGCAAATTCGTGTGAAGGGCACAGTAACGGCCTTGCCACAGACAAACAAAGTCTTTTGGCAAAACCTTTTGGACCATGATTTGTTCCCGCAACCCGTGGCTTTCGGGAACAACTATCATCTTGTTGCCGTTTTCATGGTGTGAGACTTCACGAATATGCGTTTTCAGATATGCGCATTCAGCCATGGTGGATCGATCATGTGATCTTCTATGGTGACTGCCAGAAATTTTGCCAAAGACGGAGCTTTTTCATGTCACGACTTTTCGCGACCTCGTTCCTAGCGCGCGCCACCGGCTTGCTGTGTCTGGCGGGGTTTGTCGGCATCTATGGCGCAGGACTGCCTTCCGCCATGGCCCAGACCGAAAGCAACGGTGGCATGACACAGGAAGAAAGCCAGCAATATCGTGACTGCATCAAGCTGGCCCAACTCAAACCGGAAGACGGATTTGAAAGCGCGATTGCCTGGCGCGATCTGGGTGGCGGGGAACCGGCCCGCCACTGTGTTGCCGTGGCACTGATATCGCTTGGCAAATATGAAGAAGCCGCCACCCGCCTTGACGCACTTGCCAAGGACAGCACGGCCGGGCCCGGTGTGGTAGCCGGGATGCTGGCCCAGGCCGGTCAGGCCTGGATGATGACCGATAACCTTGAATTCGCCTGGCGTGACCAAAGCCGCGCGCTTGAACTGGTGCCCAACAACCCGCAGCTTTGGGTCGATCGTGCCATGGCGCTTGGCCTTGCAGGGCAGTACTGGGAGGCGATTGATGACCTCAATGCCGCACTTGATCTTCAACCCGATCATACCGAGGCGCTGATTTACCGGGCATCTGCCTGGCGACTGCTTGAAAGTTACGATTTGGCAATGACTGATATCGAACAAGTTCTGAACCGGGAACCCCAGAATGTTCAGGCACTTTTCGAACGTGGCAAGCTCCATCAGATTGCCGGTGATAACGATCTTGCACGGCAGGACTGGTTAACTGTCATAGAACTTTCAAATGGAACCCCTGTTGCTGACGCGGCAAAAGCGAATATAGAGAAGATGGATGTTCGCACCGAATCGAACTGACGGGGACCGTCAGTTTAGAAAACAGGTTCACGGTGACCGATTTCCTTGTATATGACCGGTAGAACCATTTGCCGGACCATCACCGGATACGTTTTGGGGGACGAAATGCGTCGCACGCTTGCCTTGGCTACCCTTGCCGCATCGATGGCACTTCTGACATCACATGCCGCAATGGCCCGCGATCAGATCAGGATTGTCGGATCTTCGACGATCTTTCCGCTGACCACCAAGGTCGCCGAACATTTCGCCAAGACCACCGGCGCACCCGCCCCGGTGGTTGAAAGCACCGGTTCAGGCGGCGGCTTCAAGCTGTTTTGTGGCGGCATTGGTGCAGAGTTCCCCGATATCGTTGACGCATCGCGCCCGATCACCGGGTCGGAAACCGCGATTTGCGCGGCAAATTCTGTCCGCGACATCAGCGAAATCAAAATCGGCTATGATGGCATTGTCATGCTGGGTTCCCGCGAAGCACCGGGCATGGAGCTTACCGCCCGTCAGCTTTATCTCGCCCTGGCGCGGACCGTGCCGGTCAATGGTGCCAGTGTGCCAAACCCGCATGAAAAATGGTCTGATATCGATCCCAGCCTGCCGGACCTTAAAATCCGTGTTTATGGTCCGCCGCCAACTTCGGGTACGCGCGACCTGATGGGGCAGCTGTTGCTTGATCAGGGTTGTGCGACATTTTCTGACATCGCAAGCCTTGAGGCAACCGATCCTGACAGCTTCCGCCTGCTGTGCAGGACCCTTCGCGAAGACGGCGCCTATATCGAAGCCGGGGAAAATGACCGGCTGGTGATCAGCAAGCTTGAAAAAGACCCGACCTCATACGGCGTGATGGGCTTCAACAATCTGGAGCGTAACCGCGAACGTCTTCAGGGTGTTCCGATCAACGGCATTGAGCCAGATTATGAAACAATTCTTGATGGCAGCTATCCGGCATCGCGCGCGCTTTATCTTTACGTCAAGGATGACCATCAACAGCTGGTCCAGAGCCTGGGTGACTTTATCTCGACCTATGTCTCGGAAGCGGTGATTGGTGAAGAGGGCCTTCTGGCAGATAACGGTTTGGTACCGCTGACCAATGAGGAACGCTCTGAAACCATGACCAGTGCCGCAAAATTCGCCGGTAACTGAGCAGCTGACGGATCAACACCAATAGACGTAATTGAGCGGCCGGGCATCAGTCCGGCCGTTTTGCCATCCAGACCTGGTTGCTGGCATATTTCGGGGGATTGCCCTGAAAATCCGAAAATTCCGATATCGAAACAAAACCGGACAGCTCCAACATCAGCCGCATTTCACTGCGATGAACCCAGCGCAGATGATGCCAGCAATCCTCACGCGTAATCACATCGCCCTGATCGCTGATTTCTTCAAACCGCCAATGTTCGCTGAACTTTTGGGTGAGGGGATCATTGGTGCGTTCCATCGCCGTGATGCGAAGCCGACTGCCCGGTTGCCCGACGCCCTCTGGCATCGGAAAGATCGGCAGTTCGACGTGCTCGGGGTCACCTTCCGGCAGACAATAACGCAAATCCGGATCCATCAGATCAAGGGCGATTGCCCCACCGGGTTTCAGATGGGCAAAGGCGCGTTCAAGGGCGCGACGCTGACCCTTGGCATCGGTGACTTCCTGAAGGCCGCGAAACGGAATGATCACCAGATCAAACTGCCGTCCCAGATCGAAGTCACACATGTTGCCAAGATGCCATGTCAGATCGGGGTAATTGGCGCGTGCCTGACCCAGCATGGCGGGTGACAGATCAAGCCCCTCGACCGCAACACCAAGTTTGGCAATCGCGGCACTGATCCGGCCCGTGCCGCAGCCCAGTTCAAGCACGCCATTTTCATGCGCAAGGTTGGTCGCCAGACGCGTATAAAAGGGAATGGGGTCTTCAAAATTCTTGCGATCAAGATCAGCGCGAAGATCG
>NZ_DCAO01000125.1:11689-15057 GCF_002311515.1 Thalassospira sp. UBA1131 | reverse complement strand
TCGTACAGGTTGCGGTCCATCAATTCGACAGAATAACGGGCAAGGTCGGCAAAACGATCACCACGAACCGTCTGCGCTGTTTTCTCCAGATCGGAGGCAAGCGTCAGAAACATGTCTTCAAGTTCTTCGGTAATCACGTTCACACGTTGCGAGATTTCCTTGACCTCGTTGGCAACAACGCCAAACCCCCGGCCCACTTCGCCTGCGCGCGCTGCCTCGATCAACGCATTCAGTGCAAGGGTTCGTGTTGCCCGTGTAACGGCCTTGATTTCGGTAATTTTATCATTGGCTTGCCCGGAAATTGCTGTCGCAACCTGCAGAATTCTTTCTGGCATTTAAATAAAGCTCCCATATGCGCATCAGGTTTCCTCCTGGCTGCTGATCGCGTGCTTTTATTCGCCATCCATTCTGCTTGTCTTTGCAGCACTGATATCTAATAAGCCACTTATACCATTACGTAAATACAGGATTATACTCGGA
This sequence comes from Thalassospira sp. UBA1131, assembly GCF_002311515.1. Taxonomy (GTDB): domain Bacteria; phylum Pseudomonadota; class Alphaproteobacteria; order Rhodospirillales; family Thalassospiraceae; genus Thalassospira. Next base: position 14,577 of record NZ_DCAO01000125.1, on the reverse strand, counting down.
CCACACGGCTATCTCATTGGCATATGCCATTTCCACCCTAAAGCGAGTGGACACACAGCATCAAAACCATTGATCGACACGCCGACAGTTAGTGTGGTGCTGTAAAGCCCCACCCAAATCGCTGCGATGTTCAGGCGGTAAATTCCAGGATCGAATCTGCGAGCAGCTTAATCCCTGTCAGGAACAGCAGGCTGTAACAAACCCGATAGAACAATTTGACACTGACTTTGTCATGCGCCCACAAGCCAAGCCACGTCCCGAACAGCGCGATCGGCACGAACACAAGTGATGTTCCTAGGTTGGATGCATCGAATTGCCCAAGCAGCGCATACGGGATCAGTTTGACGTAATTGACGACAATGAAGAACATGACTGTCGTGCCGACAAAGATCGATTTGTCCATTCGCTGCGGCAGCAGATAAACCGATACCGGTGGCCCGCCCGCGTGGGCGACGAAACTGGTAAAACCTGCCAGTGCGCCAAGAACCGTACCCTTACCAATCGTTGCCCTGCCCGGTGCGCCGGTTTGCTTCCGGCCACGAAGCCAGTGATCAAGGGTAAAGATGATCGCGATCATTGCGATGATCAGTTTGACGGCTGCCTCGTTCAGGTAGCTGAAAGACAATGTCCCGACAAGAATGCCCAGTAATGCGGCCGGCACCAGGATCTTCATGTTCCGGCGATCCCAGCGGTTGCGATAGGCCCAGACATTTGCAAGGTCCATCAGGCACAGAATGGGAAGCATGATCGCCGCGGCGGCCTGTGGCGATACCGCCAACGCCATCAAAGGCACAGCCACAACACCGAGCCCGCCGCCAAAGCCGCTTTTTGAAACACCGGCAATCAAGACGGCGGGAATGCCGACAACATAGAAAAACGGATCCGAGATAAATTCCATCGGAAGTCCTTGTTAATTGGGGAATTCAGGGATCGCGGGCAATGGATATGGACGGCGTGCGCCTTTATTCTTCAAGAAGACGCGGCATGAGCTCGACGAAGTTGCACGGCCGATGGCGGATATCAAGCTGATAGGTCAGAATTTCGTCCCAGGCATCTTTGCATGCTCCGGTCGATCCAGGTAACGCAAACATGTAGGTTCCCATACACACCCCCGCAGTCGCCCGTGATTGCACGGTGGATGTGCCAATTTTCTGATATGATATCCAGCGGAACAGTTCGCCGAAGCCTGGTATTTCCTTTTCGTAGATTGCCCGGTGGGCCTCTACCGTCACGTCGCGCCCGGTAACACCTGTGCCGCCGGTGGTAATGATCACATCGACATCCGGGTTTGAGCACCAAGCACCGAGCTGCTTGCGCAAGGCCAATTGATCGTCTTTCAGGATTTTGCGTTCATAAACGTGATGGCCCTTGGCGATGATGCGTTCACAAAGAACCTCGCCCGAGGTGTCGTTATGGAGATCGCGCGTATCGCTGACAGTCAATACGGCAATATTGATCGATAAAAAGGGTTGGCTTTCGTCAATACCTGCCACGGTTATCTCCATGTCTCGTAAAATGCTGTGTCAACCTAATATGCCCAGACAGGCGTGCAAGCGTTTTCACGTGCAAGACACGCCTGCATCGCAACCCGACGAATCACGATAGAACAAAAACCGGCCATCATTTGATATTTTATTAGTCTAGTGGGCTATTTTTATGCTCCAACCCGCAATATTTTTGAGCATCACAATGTTCGATATTTATCACTTTTAAACAGATACTTATGAAAATCTTCTCACCTTATATATGACGAAAAACAAGACAATTGGTATTACCAATTAAGGACATCCGCGTTACTTCACTTGCTGGTCCGCATTTTTACGCCTAGAAAAGCGGTAAAGGACTACCAATTTGGCGCCCTCAAAGGATGCGCCGACGAGATCGAAACGTTCGGCAGGAAACAGAGGACTCATGATGAGCGACTTTCTTTGGCAACCGACGAAAGAACGCGTTGAAAATGCAAACGTCACCCGCTTTCGCGACTGGGTGAATGAAAAGCATGCGCTTAACCTTCAGAGTTTCACCGAACTCTATGACTGGTCCGTTGCCGAGATTGAGCGTTTCTGGCCTGCTCTTATCGAATATGCCGATCTGAAAGCGGAAACATGGGGCGACCGTGTCCTGATCGACGGCAACAAAATGCCGGGCGCCCAGTTCTTCCCGGATGCGCGTCTGAACTTTGCCGAGAACCTTCTGGTCCGTGATGACGACACCGACGCCCTGATTTTCTGGGGTGAAGACAAGGTCAAAAGCCGCCTATCCTGGGCGGAACTTAATATTGCGGTATCGAAATTCTCGCAGGCCCTTCGCGCAGAGGGCGTTGGCAAGGGTGATCGCGTGTGCGGCTATATGCCAAACATGTCTGAAACCGTGATTGCGATGCTGGCGACGGCAGCCATCGGGGCAACCTGGTCTTCCGCCTCACCTGATTTCGGCGTTCAGGGTGTTGTAGACCGCTTTGGCCAGATCGAACCAACCGTGATGATCACCGTTGACGGTTATCACTATAACGGCAAGCAACACGACATCCGCGAAAAGGTTCACGATGTTGTCGAGCGGATCGACAGCCTGAAAAAGGTCGTCATCGTGCCCTATGCCTTTGACGGCGCCAACACGACGGATATCCGCAACGCCGTCACCTATGACGACTTCATTGCCCCCTTCCGGACCGAGAAAATCGTCTTCGAACAGGTCGAGTTCAATCACCCGCTTTATGTGATGTTCTCGTCTGGGACGACGGGCAAGCCGAAATGCATTGTTCACGGCACGGGCGGAACGCTGCTGAAACAGGTTTCGGAACATATCCTGCATTGTGATGTCGCGCCCGGTGATCGCGTTTTCTATTTCACCACTTGTGGCTGGATGATGTGGAACTGGTTGATGGCGGG
>NZ_DCAO01000125.1:10581-11438 GCF_002311515.1 Thalassospira sp. UBA1131 | reverse complement strand
TACGTTTATCGCGACATCAAGGAAGACATCCATCTGGCGTCCATCTCAGGCGGTACAGATATCCTTGGCTGTTTTGTGCTGGCCTGCCCTGTCCTGCCAGTCAAACGTGGCGTCATCCAGACCCGTGCCCTTGGTGTTGCTGTCGATGTGTTTGACGACGACGGCAACTCCGTGCGGAACGAAAAAGGTGAACTGGTCTGCACCAAACCATTCCCATCCATGCCGGTCGGCTTCTGGAACGACCCGGATGGCTCGCGTTATCACAGCGCCTATTTTGACCGGTTTGATAACATCTGGTGCCATGGTGACTATGTCGAGCTTGATGATGATGGCGGCATGGTCATTTATGGCCGCTCGGATGCCACCCTTAACCCCGGCGGCGTTCGTATCGGCACGGCAGAGATTTATCGCCAGGTAGAAAAACTACCTGAAATTCAGGAATCGATTGTGATCGGCCAGGACTGGGATAACGACGTTCGAGTGATCCTGTTTGTTGTGCTCCGCGACAATTACGAATTGGATACCGCACTGATCGACAAGATCAAGAAGCAGATCCGCAACAACTGCACCCCACGCCACGTCCCTGCCAAGGTGCTTGCGGTTGCCGATATCCCGCGGACAAAATCGGGGAAAATTACCGAACTTGCAGTTCGTGATGTTGTCCACGGACGGCCGGTAAAAAATCAGGAAGCCTTGGCCAACCCGACGGCACTGGAACTGTTTTCGAACCTGTCGGAACTGAAAACCTGATCAAGACAAGCCCCGCATCTCAAAGCGGGGCTTTTTCGTACCGATCCGGTTTTGCAAGATGCTCGGCCGCGCGGGTTAACGAATGCCGCTCCCGATTCCGCACTGCA
>NZ_DCAO01000125.1:3344-10342 GCF_002311515.1 Thalassospira sp. UBA1131 | reverse complement strand
TTTTTTCACACTTGACACAAGGCGGCCTAAAATTTCTTAATTTGGCGGTTCGATCTTCTTCGGACAGATGGATATGCGGCTGTGCATATCCAGGGTGGCACAAAAGCTAAAAACAATGCTTTGCTAACAAGGGAGCTATCTTATGAAAATCCAGACGATCCTTGCCGCTGGCGCAATGACCGTTGCAGCCGTTGCCGCGCAGAACGCACAGGCAGGTGCCGTGCTTGACGGCATCAAGGCCAAAGGTTTCGTTCAGTGCGGCGTGAACACCGGCCTTCCGGGTTTCTCCGCTGCCAATGCCGAAGGTAAATGGGAAGGTATTGACGTTGACGTCTGCCGCGCAACCGCTGCTGCACTTCTTGGCGACGCGAACGCTGTTCAATACACCCCGCTGACCGCAGCACAGCGCTTCACGGCTCTGCAATCCGGTGAAATCGACATCCTGTCGCGTAACACCACTGCAACCACCACCCGTGATGCGAAACTGGGTCTGACCTTTGTCGGCATCAACTACTATGACGGTCAGGGCTTCCTGATCCCGAAAGCTCTCGGCGTTTCCAGCGCAACCGAGCTTGACGGTGCGACCGTCTGCGTTGAGCCGGGCACCACGACCGAGCTGAACCTCGCTGACTACTTCCGCGCCAAGGGCATGTCCTTCGAGCCGGTCGTTATCGAGAACATCAACGAAGCAACCGCTGCCTTCTTCTCTGGTCGTTGCGACGTTTACACCACCGATGCTTCGGGTCTTGCTTCCATCCGTACCCAGATGGCAGAAAATCCGGCTGACTATGTGATCCTTCCGGAAATCATCTCCAAAGAGCCGCTCGGCCCGGTTGTCGCCCAAGGCGACGAACAGTGGTCGGACATCGTTCGCTGGGCTTTTGCTGCAATGGTTGAAGCAGAAGAGTATGGCGTCACCATGGAAAATGTTGACGACATGAAAGCAAACAGCACCAACCCGGGTATCCAGCGTCTTCTTGGCGTTTCACCGGGCATGGGTGAAGCTCTTGGTCTTGACGAAGCTTGGGCATACAACATCATCAAGCAGGTCGGTAACTATGGCGAAAGCTATGAGAAAAACGTTACCGCCAAGCTCGGTCTTGAGCGCGGTCTGAACGCTCTGTGGACCGATGGTGGCCTGCAGTATGCATGGCCAGTTCGCTAATCGCTAGCAAACCGACTGCCTAAACCTACGAAGCTCCGCCCCACTGCCTGAACGCATGGGCGGAGCTTTTCGTTAGGTGCTTGCTGATTTTGGATACAATCTACACCTGAGGGTCATATGAGTAAGCCTCAAAATGCCCCGGGGGATGTTCGTTCCAAGGGCCTCGTTGATTATCTCAATGACGAAAACGTCCGTGCGGTGCTTTATCAAGTCGTCGCAATTGGACTGATCGTTCTTGCGGGCTGGTACCTGGTGTCCAACACCTTGTACAACCTTGAACAACAGAACATCTCAACCGGTTACGGGTTCCTTGATCTTGAAGCTTCCTTCGAGATCAGTGAAACCATGATCGATTACAGCGCCCAAAGCGACTATGCGACGGCGTTGATGGTCGGTCTTCTGAACACTGTGAAGGTGTCACTACTTGGGATCATTTTGTGTACGATTATCGGGACAATCTTTGGCATCGCGCGCCTGTCCTCGAACTGGATCGTTCGCAAACTTGCGACTGTATATGTTGAAACGTTCCGGAACATTCCGGTCCTGTTGCAACTGTTCTTCTGGTACGCACTTATTCCAAGCGCTTTCCCGCATCCACGCGACGCGCTGGAGCCTCTGCCCGGTGTTTTGCTGACGTCGCGCGGTATGTATTTGCCGGTGCCGGAACCTGATAACGCCTATACCCTTATGACCATTGCGGCCGTGATTGCCTGCGTTGTGATCTATTTCGTCAAGAAATGGGCCAAGAAACGCCAGGACGCCACAGGTCAGCCCTTCCCGATGCTTCTTGCCGGGATCGGTATTTTCGTCGGTCTCGTTCTGGCAGCCTATCTGGCAGGTGGCGCACCGACCGACATGAGCATGCCGGCCCTCAAAGGCTTTAACATTCAGGGTGGCTACAACATTTCGCCTGAATTCATGGCGGTTCTGATCGGGCTTACGGTTTACACCTCGACCTATGTTGCCGAGGTTGTTCGCTCCGGCATTCAGGCTGTTCCGAATGGCCAGTGGGAAGCTGCCGACAGTTTGGGCATTCGCCGTTCTATTGCGCTTCGCAAGGTGATCCTGCCGCAATCCATGCGTGTCGCGATCCCGCCACTGACCAACCAGTACCTTAACCTGACCAAGAACAGCTCATTGGCTGTTGCCGTCGGTTATCCGGATCTGGTTTCTGTTTCCAACACGACCATGAACCAGACAGGTCAGGCGATCGAGGCCATCTCGATCTTCATGTCGATCTATCTTGGTTTGTCCTTGTTGACCTCGCTCTTTATGAACTGGTTCAACAAGAAAATGACACTGGTGGAGAGGTAACATGTCAGAAAACGCAAAATTACCTCCTCTTCCGACCGGCACCTTTTCCGAGCGTGCCGTGGCATGGTCGAAAAAGAACCTGTTTGATGGATGGTTCAACACCCTCCTGACCCTTGGTTCGATTGCATTCCTCGTTTGGCTGATCCCGCCAATCGTCGAGTGGGCCATCATCAATGCGACGTTGGCGCCATCAATTGAGGCCTGCGCGGAAGCGACAGGTGCCTGCTGGGGGTTCGTTAATGCCAATTTACGACTGATCCTGTTTGGCACCTACCCGTTTGAAGAACAGTGGCGGCCGCTTCTTGCCATGATCCTTCTTATGGGCATCATTTGCGGCAGTCTGGGTGCGGTTAAGTATCCGAGCCTGCGCAAGGCAATCATCCCGATGTGGGTTATTGGTGTGCCGATTATTGCCATCCTCATGTGGGGTGGTGTGTTCGGCCTTACCTATGTCCAGAACAGCTATTGGGGTGGCCTGCCGCTGACCCTGATCCTGTCCTCGATCGGTGTGATCTTTGCCTTCCCGTTCGGGCTGCTGCTGGCACTTGGTCGTCAGTCGCACATGCCGGCCATCAAAACCGTTTCCGTGGTCTACATCGAAGTCATTCGTGGTGTGCCGCTGATTACGGTTCTGTTCATGGCATCGGTCATGTTCCCGCTGTTCCTGCCCGATGGTGTTACCATCGACAAGCTGCTGCGCGCGCAGATCGGTATTATCCTGTTTACCGCCGCCTACCTCGCCGAGGTATTCCGTGGTGGTCTGCAGGCCGTTCCGCGTGGTCAGTTTGAGGCTGGTGACAGTCTTGCGCTGTCTTATTGGCAGTCGATGCGTCTGATCATTTTGCCGCAGGCACTGCGTCTGGTGATCCCGCCGACCGTCAACAGCTTTATCTCCATGTTCAAGGACACCACACTGGTCGTGATCATCGGCCTGTTTGACTTCCTTGGCACGGTGAAGCTGGCACTGCGCAGTGACCCGGCCTGGACCAAATATTACGTCGAAGGTTATGCCTTCGCCGCGGCAATATTCTTCCTGATCTGTTTCTCGATGGCGAAATATTCCGCCTATCTTGAAAAAGAGCTTCGCAAAGGCGAACAAAGGTAAGGAGTGAGGAAAAAACAATGACTGTAGCAACTGAACCCACTACCGGCGCTGTGCCTCCTCCGTCCAAAGAGGATGTCATCACCGTCAACAAGATGAACAAATGGTATGGCAATTTCCATGTTCTTCAGGATATTGACCTGTCTGTTCGCAAAGGTGAGCGTATCGTTATCTGCGGCCCGTCCGGCTCAGGTAAATCGACGCTGATCCGCACCCTGAACCGCCTTGAAACCTATCAAAGCGGTGAAGTTTACGTCGATGGCATTTTGCTTGGCGACGATGTCAAAAACATCGAAGCCGTGCGCCGCGAAGTCTGCATGGTGTTCCAGCACTTCAACCTTTTCCCGCACATGACCGTGCTGGAAAACCTGACGCTGGCCCCGATCTGGGTTCGCAAGATGCCCAAGAAGCAAGCCAACGAACTGGCCATGCACTACCTTGAGCGTGTGCGAATTGCCGAGCAGGCCCACAAATTCCCAGGTCAGCTTTCCGGCGGTCAGCAGCAGCGTGTGGCGATTGCCCGTTCGCTCTGCATGCAGCCGAAAATCATGCTGTTTGATGAACCGACCTCGGCGCTTGATCCGGAGATGGTCAAGGAAGTTCTCGACGTGATGGTCGAACTCGCCAAGGAAGGTATGACCATGCTTTGCGTGACCCACGAGATGGGCTTCGCAAAAGAGGTCGCTGACCGTGTGATCTTTATGGATGCTGGCCAGATCGTCGAAATGGCTGGTCCCAAGGAGTTCTTTGATAACCCGAAAAGCGATCGTACAAAGCTGTTCCTCAGCCAGATCCTGTCGCATTAATCGGCTATCAAACACCCGATCTTTGCAAAACGGCCCCCATTTGCGGGGCCGTTTTCATTTTTGTAAAAATGATCCTTGCCCAGACCCGCGCAATTGCCGAAACTCGGCCCAACACGTTCATCATCCGGATTGCCAATGACCACGCCTGAAACCAGCTCCGCGACCCATCCGGCCTTTATCTCGGTTGAAAATCTCAGCAAACGGTTTGGCGACAAGCTTGCCCTTGATGATGTCAGCCTGCATCTTCCCAAGGGCGAAACCATGGCCATTATTGGTCCGTCTGCCGCAGGCAAAAGTGTTCTGATGAAATGTCTGGTTGGGATTTACGGGGCCGATGCTGGCAAAATCCTGTTGGATGGCGATGATGTCAGTCAAACCAATGCGCCCAAACGCGCCGCATGGGCCGAACGCATTGGCATGCTGTTTCAACAAAATGCCCTGTTTGACAGCCTGAAGGTTTGGGAGAACATCTGCTTTCGTCAGATTGAAACCGGCACTCTCAGCCGCAAGGAGGCCCGGGAACGTGCCCTAGATCTGTTGGGCCTCGTCGGTCTGGCATCAGAAAGTGCGGATTTAACACCAAGTGATCTGTCTGGCGGCATGCAAAAACGCGTTGGTGTCGCACGGGCGATTTCCACCGATCCCGCGATCCTGTTGCTGGACAATCCGACCGCCGGGCTTGATCCGGTTCTGTCGAACCATATCGAACGCATGATTGGCAAGATTGCAGAACAACGCGGGACCACGGTGATATCAATCACCAACGATATGCACATTGCCCGCACCCGCTATCAGAACCTGATGATGATGCATGACGGCAAAGTTTATTGGGCAGGTAAAACCAAAGATATCGATGACGCACATAATGCGCATCTGACCCAGATGCTAAACGGATCGTCACAGGGCCCGATCACCATGCGAACCGGCAAACGCGAAGACCACGTCTATAGCTAACGGCGCAAACACCCTGCCCCGTGCTGGAACTAGTTGGCTGTATAGACCGAAACGTCGGCTTCGCGGATCACATCGGCCCAAACCGGCCCCGGATGACGATCGGTAAACAGAGCGTCGATTTCAGAAAGATGTCCCAGGCGCACCATTGCACGACGACCAAACTTCGATGCATCCGTGCACAGGAATGTTTGGCGTGCGTTGGAAATAATCGCCCGCGCGACGCGCACTTCACGATAATCAAAATCCATCAAGCTGCCATCTTCATCGACGCCGGATATCCCGACAATCGCATAATCAACCTTGAACTGGTTGATGAAATCAATGGTGGCCTCGCCGATGACACCGAAGTCACGCTGTCGCACAACGCCGCCAGCAATGATCACTTCAAAGCCCTGATTGGCGGCACAGATTTCTGCAACATGCAGGTTATTGGTAATGATCTTAAGGCTTTTATGCCCCAGAAGCGCATGTGCGACTTCTTCGTTGGTTGTTCCGATATTGATAAACAGAGACGCGCCTTCGGGGATATGTTGCGCCACCAGCTTTGCGATCTCGCGCTTGCTGCCAAGGTTTAGAACCTGACGGTCGGTATAGGCGGTATTTTCGGTGGTCGAGACACTGGCCGCCCCCCCGTGATAGCGGGCAATCAGGCCTTCCTCGGCCATTTCATTGATGTCGCGTCGGATGGTTTGTGGCGTAACAGAAAAATGTTCGGCAAGGGTATCAATGGTCATAAAGCTGTTGGAGGCGACAAGCTCCAAAATCTCTCTACGACGCCGATCCAGTTTCCCCATGCCTCTCTCCTTCTGTTTTCAATTTTCATCTTTATTGGAAAATTTTCATTCCTGATCAAAATGCTTTCTCTTGAGCCATTTGGCAAGCCTTGTCCGCCGAAAGCAAATGCACGCACAACGCTGGCGGCGAACTTCGATAAGCGCAGAAAACAAAAAAGCCGGGTTTCATTCCCGGCTTTTTGCTTTTGACTTGGTGCCTATCACGCCTTTTTGCGTGCCACGATCCGCTCACGTACAGCTGGTTCGGTACCTGTGGGATCGACATTCCCCTCGCCAATCACAATCGCTTCACGCAGCAAGGCGGTTGCTTCTTCAAGCTGTGCCTCGTCACGGGTATGGGCCAGGCAAATTGGTGTCTCGGCCGAAACCGGCTGTCCGACTTTGATAAAATCGGTAAAGCCGACCGCAAAGTCGATCTTCTGATCCGCCCGCGTGCGCCCGCCTTTAAGCGACACCAGCGCAAGGCCGACCTTTCTGGCATCCATCGAAAGAACACGGCCGGTCCTGGCGGCCGTTATCGTGTTTATCATCGGGGCGGCTTCAAGATACTTGTTGGTGTTTTCGACAAAGTCCGCAGGACCACCAAGACTTGATACCATCTTGCCAAAGGTCTCGGCGGCCCTGCCGCTTTCAAGCGCCTCTGTTGCCATACGCAGGCCATCGGAAACATCGGCTGCCACACCACTAACGGTCAGCATTTCTGCCGCCAGCGCCATGGTGACGTCATAGACACGTTGTTCCTGGTGCTTTCCGGTCAGGAAGTCTATTGCTTCCTGCATTTCAAGTGCATTGCCCACTGTGTCACCCAGCACCTGTTCCATATCCGTCAGAAGTGCGACCGTGGGAACACCGTTGCGGGTGGC
>NZ_DCAO01000125.1:2284-3221 GCF_002311515.1 Thalassospira sp. UBA1131 | reverse complement strand
TCGACCGTCGCAGTCACGTCGCGAATGCCATAAAACCGTTTGTCCGCCGGCGCCAGATCGGCTGTCTGCCCGATAATGGCACAGCCGACTTCACGGGTGACCTTGGCGAATTCGTCAAGACTTGGTGTGGTGCGATAGCCCGGAATGGAATCAAACTTGTCCAGCGTCCCGCCCGTATGGCCAAGGCCACGGCCGGAAATCATCGGCACGAACGCCCCGCAGGCACCAACAATCGGGCCCAGCATCAGGCTTACCTTGTCACCGACGCCGCCGGTCGAATGCTTGTCCACCACCGGTCCATCAAGGCCAAGCGCCTTCCAGTCCAAAACCGTACCGCTATCGCGCATGTTGCGCGTAAGGGCCGCGCGCTCGTCCATGGTCATGCCATTAAAGAACACAGCCATGGCAAGGGCGGCAACCTGCCCTTCGCTGATGCTGTTATCTGTGATGCCCTTGACGAAAAAGGCGATCTCAGCGTCTGTCAGAACTTCGCCTTCGCGTTTACGGCGAATGATTTCTTGGGGCAGCATGTGCTGTCTCCTGCGCACGTGTCATTAATTCAAATAAGACGCTTTGAAGTCACACGACTTCAGGAAGCGCTTGAAAAGTATTGCAGTAATATCTTGATAAGATTGGCCGAACCGGCTTTCGACATTTCCAATGTCTGCTCGTGGCTAAGCGGTGTCGCACTCATGCCAGCGGCCAGATTGGTGATGTTTGAAACCGCGGCGACCTTGAATCCAAGACGGCGGGCCAGAATATTTTCCGGCACGGTCGACATGCCGACCGCATCGGCGCCAAGAACTTTGAGCGCTCGGATTTCAGCTGGCGTCTCAAAGCTTGGCCCGGTGCACCAGCAATAGGTTCCCTCAAACAGTTTGATGCCAAGCTTGGCCGCCGCACCATGCAGGCCAGACCCGATTTCAGGATCATAAGG
>NZ_DCAO01000125.1:0-2181 GCF_002311515.1 Thalassospira sp. UBA1131 | reverse complement strand
ATCAGCATCAGACTGCCCGGTACGGCATCAGGGATCAGTGACCCGGCAGCATTGGTCAAAAGCAGACGTTCCGCGCCAAGTTCGTGCAAAATTTCAAGCGGCTCGGCCATCAGATCCGATCGGCCATGCTCGTAATAATGCGCCCGCCCCTGCATCACAGCGACAGGCACACCGCCAATACGGCCAAGAACAAGTGTCCCGCCATGTCCGACCACCGTGGGGCGCGGGAAGCCAGGCAATTCTTCGTACGCAATGCTGATCGCATCACTTACGGCGTCAACTACACCACCAAGGCCGCTGCCCAGAACCAATGCAACTTCTGCCCTGAAACCCGGCGCCTTGGCGGCGATGACATCAAGCGCTGCTTTTACGTTGCTCATTTGAGGTTCTCCGGCCCGAAGGAATGGGGAATAAGTTCTTCACGGCTGAGCGTCAGAAGCGTTTCACCGGCATCATTGATGATGAAGATGGTCGCATCGGGACCGGTAAATTCGCGGATCTTCTGGCGGCACCCACCACACGGGGTACAGGCGATATCGCCCAGCCCGACAACGACGATCTCGTCAAAACGGGTTTCCCCTGACAGTACCATTGCCGAAATCGCGCCGGCCTCTGCACAGACGCCCTCGGGATATGCCGCATTTTCAACATTGCAGCCTGAAATGACCTTGCCCTCAGTCGTGCGCAGCGCGGCACCGACAAAGAACTTCGAATAAGGCGCATATGCCTTGTCACGAGCCGCAAGTGCCGCGTCAATCAGATCGCGCGGAGCCTGTTTATGAGCAACCATTTGTTTGATCCTGTTTTGATTACCTATCGCGCCTGACCAAAGCGCATATTTTTGGAAGAATGTGGTTCGGGACTGCCTGCATCATAGGCCGAGACCCGAACCACGAAAAGCTTAGCGTTCCTTGACGTATGCCCGACCAAGCGCCTTTGGCGGAATGGCGCGGCCAATGAACCCGGCCAGAAGAATGACCGTCAGGATATAGGGCAATGCCTGCACTAACTGGACCGGAACTTCGCCGATACCGGGCAGAACGACACCCTGCAAACGTGTGGCTGCCGCATCAAGGAAGCCAAACAACAGGCAGGCTGCCAATGCCGGGAACGGACGCCACTTGCCAAACACCATCGCGGCCAGCGCGATATAGCCTTTGCCTGCGGTCATGTCTTGGAGGAAGGATGCGCCTTGCGCAGTCGATAGATAGGCGCCTGACATACCGACAAGCACGCCACTGCAAATCACGGCGCGATAGCGCATCGAGACAACGCCAATGCCTGCCGTATCAACAGCACCCGGGTTTTCGCCAACCGCGCGCAGACGCAAGCCAAACCGGGTGCGATACATCACCCACCAGGCTGCCGGAACGGCAAGGAAGGCAACATAAACCAGTATATTATGACCGCTTAGCAGTTCCGAATAAATCAGGCCCAGAACCGGAACGTCCTGAACGGCGTCGGCACCCGGGAACGTGATCGGCTGGAAACGTGATCCTTTATCAAGCGCTGGCGTTTTGCCGCCCTGTGCAAAAAGTGCAATCCCGACAAGGGCGGTCAGACCCGACATCAGGATATTGATCGCCATCCCCGAAACCACCTGGTTGCCCTTGTGCGTGATACAGGCAAAACCATGCAACAGCGAAAGCGCAATCGTGGTTGCAATCGCAGCCAGAAGCCCGACCCACGGGCTTCCGACATAAAATGCAACCGCAGCTGCCGAAAACGCCCCGCCCAGCATCATGCCTTCAAGGGCAAGGTTAATCGTCCCGGACCGTTCGGAAAACATCCCGGCCAGGGCCGCGAGAATAAGCGGTGTCGAGGTGCGCAGCGTTGCATCCAGCAACAGGATAATCAGCTGAAATGTATCCATTATGCGCCCTCCCCGGCATACTGGCGCAGGCGCCAGGCTGTATAGATCTTTGTCACGCGCGGACGGAACATGTGTTCCATCGCACCGGTAAACAGGATGACAAGCCCCTGAATAACCACGACCATGTCATTCGAGATGGTCGGAATTTCAAATGAAAGCTCCGCCCCGCCCTGATAGAGCATCCCAAACAACAATGCCGCCAAGAAGATGCCAAACGGATGGTTGCGCCCCATCAGCGCCACAGCAATGCCGACAAAGCCGTAGCCTGCGGTGAAATCAATCAGCAGGCGGTGCTGAACACCCATGAC
>NZ_DCAO01000101.1:33737-38350 GCF_002311515.1 Thalassospira sp. UBA1131 | reverse complement strand
GGAAATGCCAAAGATGAAAGCCATCGGTATTTATAAATCTGCCCCGGTCGAAACCGACGGCCTGTTCACCCAGATCGAAACCGATGCCCCGGTTGCCGAGGGTCGCGATATCCTTGTGCGGGTAAAGGGCGTTGCAGTGAACCCGGTCGATTTCAAAGTCCGCAAGGGCAAGCAGGATGACGGTGCCTTCAAGGTGCTTGGTTGGGATGCGGCCGGTGTTGTCGAGGCTGTTGGCGAAGACGTCACCCTTTTCCGTCCGGGCGATGAAGTCTGGTATGCCGGTGATGTGACCCGTTCGGGTTCGAATGCCCAGCTGCAACTTGTTGATGAACGCATTGTCGCGCCCAAGCCGAAGTCACTTGATTTTGCCGCCGCCGCAGCCCTGCCATTGACGACGATTACCGCCTGGGAAGCGATGTTTGATCGTTTGCTGATTGACCGCACGGCGGTTGATGCCAATGCAAACAAAACGATCCTGATCATTGGCGGGGCCGGTGGTGTTGGATCGATTGCCATTCAGTTGGCCAAGCTTGCCGGTCTGAAAGTCATCACGACCGCATCGCGCCCGGAAACCACGGCGTGGGTCAAAAAGCTTGGCGCGGATCAGGTGATCAACCATCGCAATCCGCTGGATGAAGAACTGGCGACGATTGATGTTGCCAATGTTGATTACGTCTTCTGTACGTCGGAAACCGATCAGTATTTTGATGTGATGGCGACTGTCATCGCGCCGCAGGGCCGGATCGTCACGATCACCGAGGCCCAGGAAAATCACAATGTGGATCTTCTGAAAGCCAAGTCGGCAAGCTTTTCCTACGAGTTCATGTTTACCCGTTCGATGTTCCAGACGGCTGACATGATTGAACAGCACAAGCTTCTGGCGACGGTGGCCCAGTTGGTTGATGAGGGCACCATCACCAATACCGCGAATGAAAGCTTTGGCGCGCTGTCACCGGAAAGCCTGCAAAAAGCGCATGCATTGCTGGAAAGTGGCAAGGCCATTGGCAAGATCATCTTCGATGGCATTGCCGACTGATCGCAGTGCCATAAAATAACAGGCATCAGAATTACGGGCCGATCCGCGTGAATGTCGCGGGTCGGCCTTTTTTGTTGTGGGTTCAGGCCCTAGTCGGCGGAGGCATCTGCGATCAATGCTGTGATCTGATCGCGGAGCCAGCGATACAGGGGATGGGTGGTGGTGCGATCATGCCAGATCAGCGCCATATCAAAACCGGTAACGGGCATCGGGGGATCAAATATCTGGATCTGACCGGTTCGACCGTGGGCAACCCGCCGGGGCACAAGGGCGATCATATCGCTGCGCGCGACGATTTCGGGGACAACAAGAAAACCCGGCGCAGACAGGGCAACATTGCGTTTGCGACCAAGTGCCGCCAGGGCATCATCCGCTGGCCCCTCAAAGCCGCCGCCTTCGGGGGACACAATCACATGGTCAAGCGCACAAAAGCTGTCGAGATCAAGCGAACGGCCGATTGCCGGATGATCGCATCTGGCGATGGCGACATATTCCTCGCGATAGATTTTGCGCATCCGAAGCGTTTCTGGCGCTGTTTCAGGGGTTGAAAGTGCAAGGCTGACATCGCCGCGCGCCATCTGGGTATCAAGCATGGATGTGTTGATCGTGCGCCAGGCGACCTTGATCCCCGGCGCATCACGCCGCAAAATGTCAAGAAGCGGCATCAGGATCGCGTATTGCACATAGTCACTGGCGGCAATGGCGATGGTGGCGGTGATTGTTGATGGATCAAACGGGCTGTTTTCCGCAACCACCCGGCGCACACCTTCCAGTGCCTGATGCAGCGGTTCCTGGAGTTCAAGTGCGCGTTCGGTCGGGATCATGCCGCGCTGTGCGGGCAGTAATAATGGATCACCCAGTAAATCGCGCAGGCGCGTCAACCGTGTTGAAATCGCTGGCTGGCTAAGGTTCAGGCGCCTTGCCGCATGCGTGACATTGCGTTCGGCCAGCAGCGTGTCGAGTGTGACAAGCAGGTTCAGGTCAAGCTTGCTGATATCTGTCATATTTATACCAGATGAAAAATTATTGAATTTCAAAGATAGCAGAACATCAGGCCATGATCACGCATCGAACGTGATCCCATTTGGAAAGGACGGCCCAATGTCGAATGTCTTGATTGTCCATGCCCATCCCGAGCCCGCATCGCTGACCAGTGCATTAAAGGATGTTGCGGTTGAAACGCTGCGTGCTGACGGCCACGCCGTGCAGGTTTCCGATCTTTATGCCATGGGATGGAAGCCGCTGGCTGATGCGCACGATTTCACCGAACGTCGTAATCCTGATCGGCTGATCTATGTGGCAGAGTCCAAAAATGCCTATGCGTCCGGCTTTCAGACGGCGGATATCGCCGCCGAACAGGACAAGCTTTTGTGGGCGGATGCGGTTTTGTTCAGCTTTCCACTGTGGTGGTTTGGCATGCCCGCCATCCTGAAAGGCTGGTTTGATCGGGTGTTTGCCTATGGCTTTGCGTATGGAGTTGGTGAACATAACGAAAAACATTGGGGCGATCGCTATGGCGAGGGCACGCTTGCCGGGCGTCGCGCGATGTTGATTGTGCCGATTGGCGGACATTTGCCGCATTACAGTGACCGAGGCGTTAATGGCAGCATCGATGATGTGTTGTGGCCGATCCAGCATGGTGCGCTTTTCTATCCCGGTATGGACGTCATGCCGCCATTCCCGGTTTATAGCACCGATCGCATGGATGAAGACGGCTGGGCAGAAGTGAAGACCGCGTTCAAGCAACGCCTCGCCGGTTTGTTCACCGATAATCCAATCCCGTACCGCACCCAAAATGGTGGCCATTATGATGGCGAGCAGCGCCTGAAACCGGAACTCGGTGGTGGTTCAGATGGCATCAACATGCATCTGGTGCGTGAAGGCGATCCCCAGGAAGTCCTGCACGGGCAGGGCAGGCAATCACGCCGACTGGCATCCTAGATAATACTAAAAAGGGCCGACGTTTTCGCCGGCCCTTTTGATGTGATCTGTATATGAGGCGTTTAACCCGCATCGCGTGCGGCGATGGCTTCGGCCTGACGGACCATGACTTCGGCCTGTTTGATCGACGCGATGTCAATCAGGCGACCATCAAGGGCGACGGCACCGGCCCCTTCGGACTGGGCCTTTTCCATCGCTTCGAGGATGCGTTTGGCCTTGGTGACTTCGGCATCAGAGGGTGAATAGACTTCGTTGGCGAGGGTGATCTGGCTTGGGTGGATCGCCCATTTGCCCTCACAACCCAGAACCATGGCGCGGGCCGCCTGTGCGCGGTAGCCATCAGGATCAGAGAAATCCCCAAACGGACCATCAATCGGGCGCAGACCATTGGCGCGCGCCGCAACCACCATGCGGGCAATGGCATAGTGCCACATGTCACCCCAGTGATAATCGCGCGGATTATCGCCATCCTTGTCGGTCAGAACGCCATAATGCGGGTTCGGGCCGCCAATGCCGGTGGTCATCGCCTTGGTCGATGCGGCGTAATCGGCGACACCGAAATGCAGACTTTCATTGCGCGGGGAGCCCGCGGCAATTTCATGGATGTTTTGCATGCCAAGGGCGGTTTCAATGATCAGCTCAAACCCGATGCGCTTTTTGCGGCCCTTGGCCGTTTCGATCTGGGTTGCCATCATATCAAGGGCGTAAACGTCGGCCGCGGTTCCGACCTTGGGGATCATGATCAGATCAAGCCGGTCACCGGCCTGTTCAAGAACATCGACGACGTCGCGATACATATAATGGGTATCAAGACCGTTGATGCGAACCGACAGGACCTTGTCGCCCCAGTCGATATCGTTGATCGCCTCGATGATGTTTTTGCGCGCCTGTTCCTTGTCACTGGGCGCAACGGCGTCTTCCAGATCAAGGAAAATGGCATCGGCCTTGGATTTCGCAGCCTTTTCAAACAGTTCGATCCGGCTGCCGGGAACGGCAAGTTCGGACCGGTTCAGGCGTGCCGGGGCCGGGGTCGGTGTGGTGAAGCTCATGGTAACGTTTCTCCAGAACCTGTCATTTCAATCAGTGCGTCGCAGGCGATGGATCATCAATCGATCATCGCGGGAGGCATGTCGCGTATTCTTGCGTCCCGTTTTCGGGATCGTACCGTGGCCGCCGTGACAGTTATGTGGTCTGCGATCATTGTGCGTCGCAGTAAACCTGTGGGTAATTTAGGGTGCGGATGCGAATGCTGGCAAGTTTTAAAACACTTAAGTCTCTAGTGCTTTCGGCGCACGCGACCCGTAAATCAGAAAAACTCGAGATAAGCCGGATAAAGCAATAGCCCCTTAACCGGACTGTCGTTAGATTACCGGCGATACCGGGAACGCCGTCGGTTGCGGGCCCTTAGACCCCATCAGCAGGTAGTATCGAACGCCCCATGCGTCGCGCTTATTCCATTGTTGTTTCTGCCGGTCTGGCACCTGCCCTGATTTTGGGCGCGTGTCTGGTGCTGGCCGTTTCACCGACGCTGGTGCCAGCCGAACTTTCCGGATTGGTCCGATACGGGCCATTTTTGCTGGCGGTGCTGGGCGGGGCGATTGGCTGGTGGTTTAACCGCGGGCGTGCGGTTTTTGTC
>NZ_DCAO01000101.1:25622-33577 GCF_002311515.1 Thalassospira sp. UBA1131 | reverse complement strand
ACACTTTATCTGATCCCGATCAATCTGCTTTTGCTGGGCTTTACGGCCGAACGCGGTGTTTTGAACCCGCGGGGCATTGCCCGGATGCTGGTTCTGGGGCTTCAGATCTTTGTCATGCTGATGCTTGCCGGTCAACCCGATGTCGGGTCAGCACTGCATCGCGTGCTCGATACGCGCTTTTTTGTCAGCACCGGTATTTTGGGCGCAATGCCCCATCCGGCGATGATCATATCAGTCATCGCGGTGGTCCTGCTTTTGATCCGGCACAAGCCACTTGAAACCAGCTTTGCGGCGGCGATCATTGCGATTGATGTGGCAACCGTGATGGGCACCGGCGTTATTCAATATGGATATCTTGCGGCAACCGGTGTGGTTCTGGCGGGGCTTGCGCAGGAAGCCTGGCGGATGGCGTTTGTTGATGATCTGACAGGATTGCCGGGGCGCCGCGCGCTGGGACACGCGATGGCGGAACTTGGCAATCAATATGCGATTGCGATGCTTGATGTTGATCACTTCAAGAAGTTCAACGACACCTATGGCCATGATGTTGGCGACATCGTTTTGAAAAAGGTTGCGCGTGAGCTTGCGCGTGTCGGCGGGGGCGGCAAGGCGTTCCGGTTTGGCGGCGAGGAGTTCACTGTCGTTTTTGCCGGACGTTCAGCCGAAAGGGCGCATGAGCCACTTGAAGCCCTGCGCAAACGGATTTCTGACAACAAGATCACCCCGTCGGAAAAGAACAAGGCAGTATCGGTCACGATTTCAGTCGGTGTTTCGGAGCGCGATGACGATACGACCGATCCATGGGCGGTACTTAAGCGCGCAGACCAGAAACTGTATGAAGCCAAGCAATCCGGTCGTAATCGTATTGTGGTTTAAGTAATATCTGTGCCTGGTTTCGATGCTTTTGAATAAGTAAAAGTTATATCGAAAGAAATTAGTTCAAATTTGTTTCGATGTTGTTCAATTTTTAGTTCAGTATATTTAGTTTTATTGTCGTTTTACGATCATTTTTGTGATGCTACGCTTGTGAGGTCTTTCATGATTTATGGAGCCTCATTATGGCACGCATCATCGGTACACCTGAAGACGACGTGATCCGCAACGAATGGACCCGTGACACAGTTTATGGTCTTGAAGGCGATGACACCATCTATGTCGGCAGTGGAGATACGATTGAAGGTGGTGCCGGTGCGGACACCTTCATTTCGATCCATAACGAGAATTACACGCTTTCCTACGCGCTATCCGACGATCCAGTCCATATCGAGTTCTACAACAACTTTAATGATGATCGCGAAACACGCGATATAGAACTCATTGGGCGGGGTGGTGATGCCGAGGGGGATACGCTCGAGCTTTACAATGATGATCGTTACGATCAGCAGGAGTTCGATATCACGGGCTCAGATAATGACGATCACATTCAAGGCGAACTCTATTCCGTCGATGGTGGGGGTGGAGCGGACACAATCGTCTTCGATTACCGCGATATCAAACCGTTCTATTCCTATGAGCCGACCGTTACTTATGTCCGGTCACCGGAAGCTGTGATTTTTGATCAGGACAGTATGAGCGGCACTGGCGGTGATGCGACCGGCGATCAAATTTCCATTCTCGATGAAACCACCGAAACGCCTGACCTGAATATTCGTGGATCGAACCATGATGACGTTCTGATCGGCGGCGACGTGCGAGGCGGGATCCTGAAAGGGGCGGGCGGTGATGACTTTCTTGTCGGTGGCGCACGCTCCAACGACCTCTGGGGCGAATGGGGGAATGATACGCTGCTTGGCCACGGTGGCGACGACAGTCTGAACGGTGGGTCCGGTGCCGATTTCATAAATGGTGGCGCCGGGCAGGATGAAGTCACCTTCATTCATTCCAATGAAGGTGTAGAGGTCGAGCTGACCGACGGCGTCGCCATAGCAAGTGGCGGGCATGCCGAGGGCGACGTCATTACCGATGTTGAAAACATATTCGGGTCCCGACATTCGGACGTGCTGATCGGAAATAGCGGCGACAACGTTATTGACGGGTTTTACGGCTTTGACTCGATCTATGGCGGTGACGGGAATGACACCCTTTCGGGCACATATGTCTATGGCGAGGCAGGCGATGACATTTTGTCGGGGCAGCAGCACGGTATGGGCGGCCGGGACACCCTTGTTGGCGGCGACGGCGACGATACGCTGAATGGGAATGACGGTGGAGACCAGCTTTTCGGCGGTGATGGAAATGATACGCTGACGGTCTTCAACGTCTATTACGACGATTTCTTTGAGCCCGATCCGACATATGCCCGCGGCGGGAACGGCGATGACATCATCAAGGGCCACGTGGCGGATGACCGTTTATACGGTGACGCGGGCCGTGACCACATCAATGGCGGCATGGGGGGCGACCATATTTATGGCGGTGACGGCCATGATGTTCTTGATGGCGGCGGCGGTTTGGATAATTGGATCGAAGGCGGCGATGGCAACGACCTGATGCGCGGAGACACCTTTGTTTATCAGGTGTTTGAAGGTGGTGCCGAACGTGACCGGATCGTCGATTTCAATACCGGGGCGGACGATTACAGTGATGACTATACCGATCATCTGTATTTCGGAACGACGTTTCAGGAAAAAAGCGGGATTGAGAGTTTTGAAGACTTTCTGGATCACGCGACAGAAAATGAAACCGGCGTCTATGTCGATTTTGCAAATGGCCGACATTACGAATATGGCGTCCAGATCGACGATGTGACGCTTGATGAACTGAGCGCTGACAACGTCATTTTTGCAGATGATGAAGATCGTCTTGCCACAGCTGAAGCCGATATTCTGTGAGTGCTTCAAAGTATTTTTCTGACCGCTTTTGCTGGAGGAAGACATGACTGTGATCCGTGGCACGGAAGACAACGATATTCTTTATGAAACCATTGGCAGCCAGGCGGTTTATGGCCTTGGCGGCGATGATGTTCTTTTCGGGACAGACAGGATCAGTTCGCTGTTTGGCAACGAAGGAAATGACACCCTGTATGGTGGTGGTGGAAACGACAAACTGACGGGTGGTGAAGGGGCAGACGCGTTATATGGCGGGCCGCAATCACGTGACGCCGTGTTTTACGAAGGCAGCACGCCCGATGACGCCGTCTATGTCAATCTTGCAACCGGGCACGGGATCGGCGGGGATGCCGATGGGGATCGCTTATTTGATATCGAGGTGGTCTATGGGACAGAAACAGACGATCAGCTGATTGGCAGCGATCAAAGCGATGTTCTTTGGGGCCGTGGTGGCAGTGATCTTCTGATTGGTGGTGCCGGTGATGATTTCATCTATGGAGATTATCTTGGGGATCAATCCGGTGACGACACCATTCATGGTGGGGAGGGAAATGACACCCTCACCGGCAGGGACGGCAACGACATTCTGGTTGGCGGTGCCGGGAATGATCGACTTGCAGGCGGTGCGGATGGCGACATCCTGTCCGGCGGTGCGGGCATGGACACCCTTGATTACAACGACAACGGGACCGAGGGTGTGAAGATTGATCTTTCAACCGGAACGGCATCGGGTGGAACCCCCAGCGGCGATGTGTTTACGGGGTTTGAAAATGTGCGCGGATCACGTGCGTCCGATGTGATCACCGGTGATGAAATGCGCAATCATCTGGACGGTTTTTATGGCGACGATCATTTACGTGGGGGTGATTTCCATGATGTCCTGACAGGGGGCGGTGGTAATGACACGCTTGAGGGGGGCGATGGAAATGATCTTCTGACCGGTGATGGTCGCGATGCCTATGGGGCGTCGGGTTCAGATACGTTTTTATGGCGCGTGTTTGAAGGAGGTGCGGAACGTGACCGGATCACAGACTTTGACACCGGGGAACAAGGCGACCGGTTTGTTTTTGGCAAAACGTTTCAGGAAAAGAGCGGGATTGAGGATTTCGACGATTTTCTCGATCACGCGACTGAAAATGATACCGGCGTTTATGTCGATTTTGCCGATGGTCGACATTACGAATATGGCGTGCAGATCGACGGGATCACGATTGATCAATTGTCACCGGATCATGTCTTCTTTGAGGAAGGCAATGATGGCCAATTGCCAATCGAAGATCTGTGATCGCACCACTTCAATGGACCCTGTACAGCAGCACTGACTGCTGTACAGGCCTTAAAGTTCGTCAAACTTGAAAACAAGCCGCATCGAGCCGGCCGTGTTGGCGAGGGTTGCCTGGCAGTTGGCGGCGCGTTCCGGCGGAATGGCGACGGCAAAGCGCAGGGTATAAATCCGCGCGTCCTTTTCATCGGTTGCCGATGCCGCCAGACGGACGATGTTAGCATTATATTCGATAAAGATTTCCGACAGCCGCGCGATCAGGCCTGGCTGATCGATCCCGGAACATTCGATCAGATGGGTCGCACCCGGTGCCGTGGTCATTTCCGGGGCGGCGGCAATGGCTTCGACCGTGATGTCGGCATTGCCAAGGGAAAGTCCGCGCAGCACAGCCTCGCATTCGGATATCGGGCATTCGTCGGGAAGTTCGCAACTGGTTTCAAACTTCGCAACATCGCCGTCGAGCGAAAATGACGTTGGGCCAAGGTTTGTGCCGATATCAAACAGTCGTCCGGTGATATCGGAAATCAAACCGACGCGGTCATCGCAGGAAATGGTGATCCGGGTGTTGGCATTCATTGGTGCGCTCCGTCCTAGGTCCCTTATCGGGCTTTGCCCTTGTGATCACCTGACCATAACACCGCAGCGATACAAGATGCAGTGATTTTGTCGACCGGACCGCTACGCGCCAAGGGTGTAGTACGTTGTGCAAAGGTGATTGGATGCGCCTTTGTTATCACAATCATATGATTGAACTGATACGCGATGATGGGCCGTATGCATTCCTGTGACAGCAACAATTCGACGTTGAAATTCCACGTTGGTTAACAGGAGATAGGACCATGTCTGCGATCAAATCGTCTCTCATTGCCGTTGCGACCGCTGCCAGCCTGACCTTTGGTGCGATGTCCGCCAAAGCAGCTGACATCGTTGATACCGCCGTTGCCGCCGGTTCGTTCAACACGCTTGTAGCGGCCGTGCAGGCCGCCGGACTTGTCGATACGCTTAAAGGCGAAGGTCCGTTTACGGTCTTTGCACCGACCGACGAAGCTTTTGCCAAACTGCCGGCAGGCACCGTTGAAGACCTTCTTAAGCCGGAAAACAAGGACAAGCTTGTTTCCATCCTGACCTATCATGTGGTGCCGGGCAAAGTGATGTCGGGTGACATCGCAGGCAAGGAAATGATGGTTGCCAGTGTCCAGGGTGACAGCATCGATGTGAATGCCATGAACGGTGTCATGGTCGATGAAGCCACTGTGGTTAATGCCGATATCGAAGCTGACAACGGCGTTATTCACGTGATCGACACCGTGATCATGCCGGGCATGTAAGCCCGCAAACAGCGAAATAAAATACCCGATATAAGATACGAAGCCCGGTGCAAATGTGTGCCGGGCTTTTTTTCTGATCGGGCTTGTTTGCAGATTGTATGCCGGATCAAGCAAGCGCAAAGCAGGTGGGCGAAACAACAAAGGCCCGACGCAGTAACGTCGGGCCTTTGACTGGCGCGCCCGGAAGGATTCGAACCTCCGGCCTTCTGATTCGTAGTCAGATGCTCTATCCAGCTGAGCTACGGGCGCTTTTACGCTTGTATAAATGGTAAAGGCCCGACGCGGTGACGTCGAGCCTTTCACTGGCGCGCCCGGAAGGATTCGAACCTCCGGCCTTCTGATTCGTAGTCAGATGCTCTATCCAGCTGAGCTACGGGCGCTTGCCTTAATTTCCGGCGGTTTGCAAAGGGCTGCTCCCCGTCGGCGGAGCGGAACTTATGCAAACGAGCATGTCATTGCAAGCAGTAAATTTGAATTTTTCCCATTTTTTCACAGGGCGCGGTTTACCTGACTGCTACGCCCCTGTTTTGCCCGGCTTTGTCCGCTTTGAAGTGAATAAGGACAAGACTCGGCAAAAAAGGGGCAAATGCGTCTTGTTCCATAAGTGGTCGTAGACTAAGATGCTTTCAATCCCGGGGGAGCAGGGGCTTGTTTCACCTAGATAAAAAGGCAGGCCCAGGGAGATTCGCATATTTCTACTTAGGTAATAGATCGAAATGGCCGTTCGTAAAACCTACCTCGCCGTAATCGGCACCGCCCTGATGCTGGGGGGATGTTCTTTTTCTTCTGAGGCCCTGTGGCCGACACTTGCCGGTGAAGAGGAAACGACGCAGCAAAACGTCGTTGCCAATCAGCCTGTTGGTGCCGATGCCATCACCAGCTATGACGTTGCTGCAAGCACGGAACCGCTGACTGGGGTATCTCAGACCGGAACCTTTGTTGGTACCAAGGTCGAGAACATGCAGCAGGAGCTGAACCGTCTCAAATCCGCTTTGAGCAATCATAGCAACGAACTGCAGCAGCTGCGTGGACAGACCGTCGCGCACTCGCAGGCCTATCACGGCACGGTTGCCGCGATCAGTGCCCGTCTGCAGGTCGGCACCACGCCGGGCAACCCGGTTCTGGTGCAGCAGTGGAACACCGCACAGGCCGAACTGGACCGTGTGAATGATGACATTGCCGCGCTGAACTCGCTGGCCAACAAGGTTGCTGCCGACAGCACGCTGTCGACCTTCCTGCTTGAGTCGGTTCGTTCGGCCTATCAGGTTTCAGGCGCTGTTGACGAAGACCACCGTCAGCTGGCCCTGCTTGAAGACGAAACCAACCGCACCACAGTGCTGATTGATCGTCTTCTGAACGAAATCAGCGAAAGCCTTGCCCGTCAGACGTCTTATGTCAGCACAGAACGCGCGAACCTCAATGCGCTGGCGCTGGCTGTCAAGAATGGCGAAATTTTCGGGGATTCCCTTTCCAAACGTGTCTTCCAGTCGCAGGCTGCACCGGCATCAAGCGGTCAGCGTATGGCAGCCGCACCAAGTGATCGTCCGCTTGTCGTGATCCGTTTTGATACGGCGAGCGTCAAGTACGAGCAGGCGTTGTATAACGCGGTGAACCGCGTTCTCGAACGTCGCCCGCAGGCAAGCTTTGATGTGGTTGCGGTGACACCGAATCGTGGTACCCCGGCGCAGGTTGCGCTGAATGCCAATAAATCCAAGCGCAACGCGCAGGCAGTTCTTCGGTCGCTGACCGATATGGGCATGCCAAGCTCGCGCGTGCGTGCTTCCGATGCGACCAGCGCATCTGTCTCGGCAAACGAGGTGCACGTCTTCGTGCGCTAAGTCCTGTCGGACACCAACGGATTTTAAGAACGGCTAGCGGGTGCTTCGGGATATCGAAGCACCCGTTTTTTATTTCGGGTCATGCCGGGCGGGTTATTTCGCCTGATCCGGTCGGCCGGAAAAACAGAAGCCAGAAAACAGAAGGCTGATATGGGCGATCTGGTTAATCTGCGTCAGGCACGCAAACGCAAGCAACGCGACGAAAAGGCACGCAAGGCTGATCAGAACCGCTTGCTGCACGGGCGCACGCGCGGCGAACGCACCCTGACTGAGCACGAACGTCAGAACGCCGACAAACAGCATGACGGGCACAAGCGTGAAAAGCCGACCGGTGGTGAGGAAAACCAAGTCCTCGAGGTTGGCGAAAATAACGTGGTTTCAATCTTCGCATCTGATGACCCGTCCGACAGCGAAGTCAAATAGCGGCCCTATCATTCAATCAAATTAATAGGTCCTGAGCCTGGCACATGCGGATAAACCGCGTGTCGTGCTTTGCTGGTCTGTCGGTTGTGATCGGGGGCGGTTGTGATCAGGGGGCAGAGAACCGTTGCCCGCGTGTGATGTGCAGTGGCAATGGCATGTTGCCATCGTTGCGGATCAAACGGGCAGGTGTCGGCCGTTGCACAAGGTGGCACGGCATCACCGGCAGTGCCGGGTATTCAAATCGCGGCATCGGAAA
>NZ_DCAO01000101.1:5952-25282 GCF_002311515.1 Thalassospira sp. UBA1131 | reverse complement strand
GCCGTCATGCGGATCAAGCCAGCCAGTTGAAGATTGGCAATGGCATTGTCGATGCGGCGCTGCAAGTCAGGGCCGTCTTGGATGGCAACCTGATTGCCATAATCGTCGGTACAGAAAAGGGACAGGACACGGCGCAGCAACATGCTGCGATCAAGATTTGCCTCGGCGCTGCGCAGTACGGTCAGCATCAAGGTCGGGTCGCCAGGCGCGAAATCCATAGAACTGGACATTCATGGGCCTCCGTTCGGGTCTAAACGAATTCCCTCCCAAGTCGGCAGCGATTATCTCTTGGCCTTGCTCTCTTGGTCTTGATGGGGCAAAGCCCTGCTGCTTTTTCTTATTATAGTTTGCAGATATGTTGCCAACTTGTGAAGACAAGATTTCGCTTATGCGGAATTTTTTGTTCTTGGCAGTGAACAAAAACACTTTCACGGCGTAACAATCTGAAAACAGGTGCCTATTGCCGTTGCTGCGCTGCGGAAGAATTTGGCGAAAATTTTTCCTGATTTGGCGTGGCTTGGGCCAGGTAGAGGCACTTTTGACTTTGGTGCCTGGGAGTAGATCGCCTCAGGTCGCGTTCTTGCCGGGTTTTGTGGCCGTGGACGCGGTCTTGCCATCCGGATTGCGCCAGACGCGCACGCGATTGCGACCGCCTTCCTTGGCGGCGTACAGGGCCTTGTCGGCTTTCTCGATGATTTGCTCGGTCGTGCGGTTCTTGGTCATCGGGGCGGCACCGATGGAAGCGGTCACCGGCAATATCGTTTCGTCCGAGATGGCAACCGGGGATGCCTCGATCACGCGACGCAGGCGTTCGAGAACGCGCGCGCATTGCTTCATGTCGGCATTGGGCAGGCAGACCAGGAATTCCTCACCGCCATAGCGATACACCTTGTCAAACGGGCGGACATGCGATTGCAGGATCCCCGCCACCGATTGCAAAACGAGATCACCGGCCTGATGACCATAGGTGTCGTTAACCGATTTGAAGTGATCAAGGTCCACCAGCGCGATCGCGGTCGGGACCCCGGTGCGGATCGCACGTTCGCGTTCGGCATTAAGGTCACCCATCATGGTCTGACGGTTATAGGTGCCCGTGAGAGGATCGACATCTGATCGCGCGGTGCGAAACGCACGTTCAAGTCGGCGCAATTGGGCAAAAAACGATTCTGCGCGCAGGGCCATCATGTCGAACTCGGCCGAATCGACTTCGTGATCGACATCATGTGCGCTCAGAAGCCGTTTGGCCGACTCGTGAAGTTGCTGATGGGTGGTTGCCAGGGCGCGCATGGCGGGTTGGTCAATCAGGCGGTTATGGCGATTAAGCGCGTACCATGCCCCGAAATCACAATCATGATCGTCTTCGTCGGTGTCAGATGGCGTTCCCGAATCCGCCAGAACCAGCTTGCGGTTCCAGCGCAGCAAAAGGGCGATATGTTCGCCAAGCGCCTTTTCAAGTTCGGCAAGAATGTCGCGTTCGGCGTCGGCCATCCCGCCATCGGCAATGCTTTCGGGCATTTTATGGCCCTTGGATCTGCCTTTGGCTGGCGGGGTGTCTGCCTTGGCCGGTTGCGACTTGTCACTCATTCGGAAGGCCCGGATTGGGGTTACGAAAAGATTTCGCCAAAGGTCTGTTGTAACAGGCGATCAAGTTCCGCCATAGGAATATCGACGCCAAGATCTTTCAGGCTTGTGACTCCATGGTCGGAAATGCCACACGGCACGATTCCACCGAAATGCGTCAGGTCCGGGGCGACATTAATCGCAATGCCGTGGAAGGTCACCCAGCGGCGCACGCGTACGCCAATGGCGGCGATCTTGTCTTCGCGGCCATCATCGCGCACCACCCAGATGCCAACCCGGCCATCGCGCCGCTCGCCTTTGACGCCCAGCAGGGCCAGGGTGCGAATCACCCATTCTTCAAGGTTATGAACATAGACCCGGACATCGCGACCACGATTCTTAAGGTCGAGCATCAGATAAACCGTGCGCTGACCCGGCCCGTGATAGGTATATTGCCCGCCGCGGCCCGCGTCATAGACCGGAAAGCGATCCGGATCGACAAGGTCCTCGGCATGGGCACTGGTGCCGGCCGTATAAAGTGGTGGATGTTCAAGAAACCAAACAAGTTCATGGGCTTCGCCAGCGTGAATGGCCTCTGCGCGGGCTTCCATTTCTGCAAGGGCTTCGGGGTAGGAAACCAACTCCGGGGTGGTGCGCCACTCGGGGATTTGCGCGGTTGGGGCGTTGCTTTGCATTTTTCCTGTCAAATAAGTGAAATGAGCCCTTGATCAGGGGATACCAATTTGCTATCTCCCTTTCCGCACCAAGGCAAGCCCACTTAATTACCTCAAGGGTTTTGCTGACTAACATATGCGGTCGTGGCGGAATTGGTAGACGCGCAGCGTTGAGGTCGCTGTGGGCTAACCCCCGTGGAAGTTCGAGTCTTCTCGACCGCACCATTATCTGGCCTCCCGGGCAATCGGGAAGGTCACGAAAAAGAACCCGTCAGCAATGGCGGGTTTTTTCGTTTGTGGACCTTCCCCATATATCCCCTACAATGGTTTGAATACGGCAATGGATCGGTTGGTGTGCGTCATCACGCGGTTGCGGCATAAACAATTGATTTATTGTGCGGTGCCGCGTTGAAAATTACGCAATGCAGCTCCTTGGCGAAGAATGAACTGAGTGCTTCAATCGCGGGCCAAACTCATTTAGTCTACCGGTCCCGCTAGAGTGAATTATCAGGATTTAACCGATTAACGGTTAATTTATGTAAATACCTGAAATCAAAGGTATTATAATGGCAAATAGAAATGACAAGCTGCGCGAAGCAGCTTTGGACTATCACCGGTATCCCACCCCGGGGAAATTGTCCGTAACGGCAACCACCACCCTTGCAAACCAGCGTGACCTTGCCCTGGCCTATTCGCCGGGCGTCGCGTTCGCGTGCGAGGAAATCGTCAAAAACCCCGATACCGCAGCTGATTACACGGCGCGCGGTAACCTGGTCGGGGTGATTTCGAACGGTACGGCGGTGCTTGGCCTTGGCCCGATTGGCCCGCTGGCGTCCAAGCCGGTGATGGAAGGCAAGGCGGTTCTGTTCAAGAAGTTCGCCAATATCGATGTTTTCGATCTTGAAGTGAACGAAACCGATCCGCAGAAATTTATCGATATCGTCGCAGCACTGGAGCCGACTTTCGGGGGTGTTAACCTCGAAGACATTAAGGCGCCCGAATGCTTCATCATTGAAGAGGCATTGCGCAAGCGCTGCAATATTCCGATTTTCCACGATGACCAGCACGGCACGGCGATTTGTGTTGCCGCCGCGGTCCTCAATGGCCTGCGTGTGACCGGCAAGGATATCAACAAGGTCCGCCTTGTGACATCAGGTGCCGGTGCAGCCGCCTTGGCGTGTCTGAACCTTCTGGTTTCCATGGGTTTGCCCAAGCACAACATCACGGTCACTGACCGGTTCGGTGTGGTCTATAAGGGCCGGGCCGAGGAAATGGATCCGTGGAAGGCCGAATACGCGATTGAAACCAACGCACGTACACTCAGCGACGTGATCGAAGGGGCTGATATCTTCCTGGGTCTTTCGGCCCCGAACGTGATGGGCGAGGATGAGCTTCGCAAGATGGGCGAAGGCCCGATCATCATGGCGCTGGCCAACCCGACGCCGGAAGTTTCCCCGGAACTGGTCAAGGAAATCCGCCCGGATGCGGTTATGGCCACCGGTCGTACGGATTATCCGAACCAGGTGAACAACGTTCTTTGCTTCCCGTTCCTGTTCCGTGGCGCGCTTGATGTTGGCGCGACCGAGATCAACGAGGAAATGAAGATCGCCGCAGTCCACGCCATCGCCGATCTGGCAACCGCCGAGGTTTCCGATGTGGTGGCAACTGCCTATGGCGGGGAGGAGCTTAAATTCGGTCCGGAATATCTTATCCCGAAGCCGTTTGACCCGCGCCTGATGCTCGAAATTCCGCCGCGTGTGGCCAAGGCCGCCATGGCAAGCGGTGTTGCCAAACGCCCGATCGAGGATTTCGACGAGTATCGGCAGCAGCTTGAAGGTTTCGTCTTCCGGTCCGGCCTTGTCATGAAGCCGGTGTTTGACGTGGCGCGGTCGCACAAGAAACGCGTTGTCTATCCCGAAGGCGAATCGCGTCGTGTTCTGCAGGCCTGTCAGGTGCTTGTTGATGACGGCATTTGTCATCCGGTGCTGATTGGTCGCCGCGAGGTCATCCTTGAACGGATTACCGAGCTTGGCCTGCGTCTTGTTCCTGATGAGCAGATTGAAATTCACGATCCCGATGACAATCCGCATTTCGAACAGGACTGGCAGGACTTCCACAACATCATGGGCCGTCGCGGCATCAACCCGGAATATGCCCGCGCAATCGTGCGTACCCGTCCGACCGTGATCGCGGCCCTGATGCTGCGTCGTGGGGAAGTCGATGCGATGCTGTGCGGCTGTCAGGGCGGCTTCCTGCGCCATCTGCGCTATGTCCGCAATCTTGTTGGCCTGCGTAAGGGGGTTACCGATTTCTCCACGGTCAACATGATGATCATGAAGCAGGGGACGTTCTTCCTGACCGATACCTATGTGTCGGTCGATCCGACCCCGGAACATGTGGCGGAAACCACCATCATGGCGGCCGATGTCGTCAAGCGTTTCGGCATGACGCCAAAGGCCGCGTTGATTTCGCATTCGAACTTCGGCAGTCATGAAAACAAGTCGGCGTGCAAGATGCGTGATGCGCTTCAGCTGATTAGAACGCAGGCACCCGATCTTGAGGTCGAAGGTGAAATGCATGCGGATGCGGCCATTTCGCAGCCGATCCGTGACCGGATTTTCCCGCACTCGATGCTGAGCGGTTCGGCCAACCTTCTGGTGATGCCGACGCTGGATGCAGCCAACATTTCGTACAACATGGTCAAGATGTTGGGCGACGGGCTTCCGGTTGGGCCGATCCTGGTCGGTGCGGCCAAATCAGCCCACGTCGTCAGCCCGTCGATTACCGTGCGCGGTATTGTCAACATGACGGCGATTGCCGTTGTTGATGCCGTCACCCGTACGCAGGAAAGCCAGTAACATACTCCCAGCCCCGTCTTGATCCCAAGCGGGGCTGGGGTGATTTGCTATCGCGCTCTTGACCGGGGCTATGTGATAGCGCAGAAACAGCCGTGCCGGGCGTTGGAACACAATGCCCGACACGGCGTTTAATCTTTTGCAGGAAAAATTGGCGGCTCATTAAACAGGGAGGGGCAGATGACAGGTCAAGTTGAAGAACTCGACCGGCCGGCGGAAAAGTCGTCTGGCGATGAATATGTCGATCTGACTCCCGAATATGCCCGCGAAATCTTTGATGCGCTGGGCGAAGAAGAAGGCAGCAAGGCTGCTGATCTTCTGGGCGAGTTGCACTTTGCCGATATTGCCGATTTGCTGGGGTGGGCAAGCTCCAACCAGCGTGAACTGCTTGTCGATCTGATCCGGCCGGATTTTGATCCGGAATTCCTGACCGAACTTGATGATGAACTTCGTGAAGAAGTCATCGGGTTACTTGGCACCGATGTGGTGGCCGAGGCCATAACCGAACTTGACTCCGATGACGTTGTTGAGGTCATCGAGGACTTTGACGAGGATGAGCAGCGCGAACTTCTTGGCGCGCTGTCGGATATCGAGCGCGCGCGCGTTGAAGAGGCGCTGTCTTATCCGGAATATACCGCCGGTCGTATCATGCAGCGCGAGCTGGTGGCGATCCCGGATTACTGGTCTGTCGGGCAAACCATTGATTTCCTGCGTTCGGCCAAAAGCCTGCCGGAAGATTTTTACGACATCATTGTCGTCGATCCGCGCTATAGCCCGGTGGGCATTGTGCCGCTGTCGCGTGTGATCCGGACAAACCGCCCGGTGCTGATCCGTGACGTGATGGAATCAGATGAAATGCGCACGGTCGTCGTGACCGAGGAACAGGAAAACGTCGCCCACCTGTTCCGTCAACGCGACTTGATTTCCGCCCCGGTTGTCGATGACAGCGGACGGCTGGTCGGTGTGATCACGGTTGATGACGTCGTTGACGTTATCGACGAGGAATACGAAGAAGACATGATGCGCCTTGCCGGTGTCGGCGAGGAAGACGACCTTTCAAGTGCGATCTTTGCCACCACCCGATCACGTTTTACATGGCTTTTGGTTAATCTTGGCACCGCGATCATGGCATCGGTTGTGATCGGTTTGTTTGAAGGAACGATTGAAAAGCTTGTTGCGCTGGCCGTGCTGATGCCAATCGTCGCCTCGATGGGGGGTAATGCGGGCACGCAGACATTGACCGTGGCCGTGCGTGCGATTGCCACGCGTGAGCTGACCAGTACCAACGCACTGCGCGTGATCCGCAAGGAAGTCGCGGTTTGTGGCCTGAACGGCCTGGCCTTTGCGGTTCTTGCCGGGGCTGTGACCTGGTTCTGGTTTGATGACATGCTGCTTGGTGGTGTGATCGGCGTTGCCATGATCATCAACCTGCTGTTTGCCGGCCTGTTCGGGGCGCTGATCCCGCTTGGTCTGGAACGTGCGGGCATTGACCCGGCTGTCTCGTCGGCGGTTTTCCTGACGACGATTACCGATGTTGTCGGCTTTTTTGCCTTTTTGGGATTGGCGGCAGTCTTCCTGCTTTAGTCACCTCATTCGAACACCAAAAAACAAACCCCCGCAATCGATCCGGCTGCGGGGGTTTTCTTTGATCGGAATGACAGGCTCAGGCTATCCCGATTTCGTGTCAGAGGCAGGGCGTGACTTGCCTTTGGCGGCCGATTTGGTCGGTTTTTGCTGTATCAGGAGTTCCATCGTATCGGCGGCATCGCGCGGTGGCGATAGAAGGAAGCCTTGAATTTCATCGCATTCGGCCGCCTGAAGGGATGCCATCTGTTCTTCGGTTTCAACGCCAACGGCAACCACCTTGCGGTTCAGGCTTTTGCACAGCCGGATGGCTGGTTGCAGGACGCTGTTTTCGGGCTGTTCATCAAGTGCGACATTAAACAGCGACTTGGACAGTTTTATGCGCTGGACCGGGAAGCGTTTCAGATACCGCAGCGACGTGTTGCCCGCTGCAAAGTGATCAAGCGTCAGGCCAATGCCCGCCTCCGAGAAACGATAGAACTGACCAAGGGCGCGTTCAGGATCGCGCATGACGATTTCTTCGGACACCTCGATTTCGATCATTGCTGGATCAACTTCATGTTCGGCGGTCAGATCGGTGATGTTCTTGATCAGATCGGCCTGAATGAACTGGCGGCTTGAAACGTTGAGCGCAATCGGTACCGGGACATAACCCTGACGGCGCCAGTCGGCGACCTGTTTGCAGACGGTTTCGATGATCCAGTGACCAAGGGGTGAAAGCAGGCCTGTCCGATCCGCAACCGCGATGAAATCGGGCGGCAGGCGGCGCTTGCCACTGTCATCAATCCAGCGCAGCAGTGCCTCGAACCCGGTAAGCGTGCGGTCCGATGTGCGATAGCGCGGCTGATATTCCAGAACAAAACGTTTTTCATCGACCGCACGGCGCAACTGCGTTTCCATCGACAGGCGCGCATGCATCACGTTGTTCATCGTCTCGACGAAGAAGCAATAAGATGATTCTGCGGATTTCTGAGCGCGATACATTGCCGCATCGGCATTGGCCATCAATTGCGATGGTGCACGTGCATCGTTGGGATAAAGTGCGACACCGACACTGACATGCAGGCGAATTTCATCGCCCGTGGTGGTCAGGATCGGCTGCGACATGGCTTCGACCACGCGTTCGGCAACCAGTGCGGCCCCCTCGGCCTCGGACAGGTCGGTTGCGATGATGGCAAACATATCGCCCGAGAACCTGGCACAAGTATCCTTTTCGCGCACAGTGGTGCGGAGGCGACCGGAGATGGTGCGCAGCGTCTCATCGCCGACATCGGCCCCGAACCGGTCATTGATCGCACGGAAATTGTCGATATCGACGACAAGCACCGACAGAAGCTTTTCATAGCGTTTTGCATGGGCAACCGCCTGATTGAGGCGATCTTCAAACAGGGCATGGTTGGGAAGGCCGGTCAGCGGGTCGTGCGTCGCCAGATAGCGCAACCGGTTGACCGATGCATTGGCGGCCGGATTGTGATGCAAGGTGATGTCGACACAGTCCGGATGGGTTGTGGAGGGGCGCATTGTCAGATCGCAGACGACATGCACGCCCTCGGCACTGCGGACAATCCATTCACGCCTGAGTTCGTCATCACCACGGTTGATCGCGAGCAGCATCTTTTCCTGCGAACGACGGGATGCGGTGCCATCCGACTGGAATTCCGGTGCGAGATTATAAAACCGGATAAAGCCGTAATCCTCTTCGCGCAAATCAAAGAATTCGGCGGTTTCCGGCGACATTGATTTCAGGTGACCGTCAAGCTTGGTGATCGATAGCGACAGGTCACTGATGTCATCACCAGCTTGG
Source organism: Thalassospira sp. UBA1131 (assembly GCF_002311515.1). Lineage (GTDB taxonomy): Bacteria > Pseudomonadota > Alphaproteobacteria > Rhodospirillales > Thalassospiraceae > Thalassospira. Next base: position 16,805 of record NZ_DCAO01000101.1, on the reverse strand, counting down.
ATGTGATGAACCGTGCGGCGCATTGCCATTTTCTGACGGTTGCTCAGCAGGAAGACAATCGTCGTGAACAAAATGGTCGTCAGTGCGCCGAATATCAGGATCAGTTCTGGATTGATCGTGCTGTGCGCCAGTTGCGGATCGGCAATGACATCGACCTGCCATTGTCGGCCAACCACATCAAAGGCGACTGTGCGCTGAAGGGTTTCATCGTCACCTTCGCCACGAATTTCAAACAGAACAGTGTCACCTTCGCGGACACGGACGGTGTAATCTTCGACCTGTTCGGTATTGATCACCGCCGCCAGCATGGAGCGAATGCGAAACGCCCCGTTGATGATCCCGATAATCTCGCCATCGCGGCCCAGAACCGGGGTATAGGCCGCAAAACCGCGCCCGCCCTGCATGAGCTCAAGCGTTGGTGTGATTTGGGTGCGGCGTTGATCAAGCGCGATATCAAGAACCGGACCGGCAAGCGGATGACGTTTGAGATCCGCCCCCATGGCCGGAACGTTGCCCTTGATCGGGGCGACATACAAAATGATGTAGTTCGGCGTTATCCAGTTGATCGCCTGGAGTGCCGGGAAGCGGCTTTGAAGCGGGGTCGCAACCGAAAGATAATCTCTTTCGTCCTCGGGCGGGCCGCTTTGCCAATTGTCGGCAAAGCTTTCAAGCACCGCGAGGTTATTGTTCACAATGGATTTGATCTGCTGGGAAACGGAATTTGCCGTAATCTGGCCTGCAGATTGAAGGATTACGCGGCGATCACTTTCAACCATTTGCCAAATCAGATAGGTGACAGATGCGAAGAAAGCAGCCGTCAGAAAACCAGCCGCCAACGCCCGTTTTTTCAGGCGCGACGTTTGTTTGGTTGCGTTTTCCTCAGCGTGCTTTGTTTCTTCTTCCATCTGTCCCCCAAACACAACGACCCTTGCTGATCCTCCCCGATCAGGATGTGTGTGCATACGGTTATCACCAGTAAACATCCATGCACCGATGGATAAAGATGCCAGTGTATTTTGCTGGCCGATAACCGGTACTATTTGTTTATGGTGTTATTCTTACACGACTTTAAGGGGTTGGTCGCCTGCATTTACGGATTAATTTTTGACGGTAATTGCCAAAAACTGTTCCGGGACAGGGTTTTGATACAGGTTTGGCGATAATAAATCCGTGTTAGCCCCTGTTCTGAAAACGTGAAGTGTTGTATCTGAGGCGGAAATCCGGCACCCGCAGTAAAGGCCGGTCATTGTGTGACAAAGATCACCCCCAGAGAGAGTCCATGAAACACCATAACCGCAATCCCCGTGCACGGGGAGGACGCAAACGTCAGCCATCCCGGCGTGATCCGCTGATCGGGTTTGAAGCAGACGTCACCATCGAACAGATCGGTGCGCGCGGCGATGGGATTGCCCATGTCGCGACACCCGATGGTAAATCGGTTTTGATCTATGTGGATTGCGTGTTGCCCGGTGATCAGGTGCGCGTTGCGCTTCGCCAGAAACGTGGCGATGGGTATGGGGCCGAGGTGGTTGCCGAAATCGCACGTTCGAGTGGCTATAACACGCCACGCTGCGCGCATTTCAAGGAATGCGGGGGCTGCGCCCTGCAACACATGAATGATGACGATTACCGCACCTGGAAACGTGACAAGGCGCTTGTGGCCGTTCAGCGTGCGGGTATTGATCCGCAAGATGCCAAAACACTTGTCGGGGATGTCGAAATTTCACCGCCGGCAAGTCGCCGTCGTGCCGGTTTTTCAGTGCATGTCGGGGCAACGGGCGTTTTTGTCGGTTTTCATGGGCGGTTCAGTCATACGGTTCTGAATGTGCCCGACTGTGCGGTATTGCGTCCGGAACTGATGGCCTTTCGAGAAGCATTCGTCATGTTCCTTGAAGCCTGCCCGCCGGAAAATGCACGCGACATTAAGGAAGTTTTTGTGACCCTGACCGATAGCGGTCTGGATGTGCTTATTCAGGCAAGCAACGATCCCGACCTTGATATGCGACAGGATCTGGCGGAATTCGCAGAAGCGCAAAATATCGCACGGCTGAGCTGGAAAACGGGGGATCGTCCAGATGAACCGGTTGCTGCGCGTCATTTGCCGGTTGTCCGTTTTGAAGGCGTCGAAGTGGCGATTGCGCCGGGCGGTTTCTTGCAGGCCACCCAGGACGGGGAACAGGCACTGGTTGCTGCCATCAAGTCGGCATTGGCCGATATCGCGCCCAAAAACGTTGCCGATCTTTTCTGCGGTGTGGGCAGTTTTACATTTTCACTGGCCCTTTCGGGCAAACGGCGTTCGGTCACGGCTGTAGAAAGTGATCCGCGAGCCGTGGAATTACTGCAATATGCGGTCGGACAATCGGGCAGCCCGGTCAAGGTCGTAAAGCGCGATCTGTTTCGCCAGCCGCTTGTTGGGGATGAACTCAGTAGCTTTGACCTTGTCGTGTTTGATCCGCCGCGTGCCGGGGCCCTTGCCCAGTCAGAGACGCTTGCTGTTGACGGGCCAGAATGGATCATTGCCGTATCATGCAATCCGGCGACATTTAGCCGGGACATGCGGGTTCTTCGGAATGGCGGCTATGAAATCACCAAAGTCGTGCCGGTCGACCAGTTCCTGTGGTCGTCACATCTTGAATTATTCGCCATTTTGCGCCGCGTTTCTGCCGGTTGACGCCGTTCGCAGAGCGGTGCGCTTTGGGGCTTAATTTTTATTCACTGATATACTATACTATCAGTTGGTATTTCCGCCGGACACCAGGATGGTCAGGTTGGCAAGGGATTGAAAGTGATCAGTCCCTTTGCCCGTGCAGCACGTAGTTGTTTTGCCGGCTTGTTTGAGCGGAAAAACAATGGAACCACTGGCCAGTCAGTTGCCGATCTATACCAGTACTGCGCGTGCAATAGCCCCGCAGAACCGGTTGATTGCGTCTGAGAGCAGCCAGTTCTCCGCCAACAATCAAAACACAAACCGCAATACCGACCCGCTTCGCAGCGCAGGTTCTACCAATGCGCAACTAAACCGGTCTTTGGGCAGTGCCGGTGAACTTCTTGGTCAAGCATCAAGCGACCTTTCGCGGATTGGCGATGCGCTTGACGAAATTGACGCGCTTGTCACGGTTGCGGAAGAAAACAGCGATCTGTCCACACAGCAACGCGCACAGTTAAATGCACAGATCGAAGATTATCTGACCCGGATCGACGATATTGCGGCCAATAGCAATTTTGAGGGCCGCGATCTTCTGGCATCGGATCAGACGATTACACTTCAGGTTGGCAGCGGCACATCATCAGACAATCGGATTGATGTGACGTTGTCGGCGTCGAGTTCCGAAGATCTGGCGGCCGGCCTTTCGGCGATAAATGTTTCCGACAGTACGGGCGTTTCCAATGCGCGTGCGCTGGTTGACGAGGCGCAGCAAGCGCTGCGTGATCGCGAGATTTCTGTTTCTGCTGATCAGGGAAGTTTGCGAACTGCGCAGGACCAGAACCGCGTTTCGCAGGTTGCGGGTGAAAACATTGTCCAGGCGCAACTGGCGGCATCGGCGCCATCTGGTCGCGAGGATGCGCAGGCAAACATTGCGCAAAACCTGCAGGCCTATCTTGGCGATATTTCCGCACAGCTTGCCAATCAGACCGTCGCGGTGGGTGGTATTGCCTTGCCAGAACCGCGCCCTGATCCTGTGCCGGAACAGGAAGAAGATCCGTTCTTCGATCCGACCGCCGAAGATGACGATCCGAGCCAATCACAAGACTTCCTTGGCCAAGCTGTTCCAGACAGCGGAGCAACCCGGCCGTTCGCAAGTACCGGGTTTGGCGGATATGACAGCGGTGGCAATGGAACATCGGGCGGCAGTGGTCGTGCGGACCGTCCGGCCAATCGGATTTCTGTCGAAGCGTGAGCCTGATCTCGGTTTCCGAAATGGTCAGCAGGAACGCGTTTTATCCTTCGACATTCTCGCCTTCGTAGATACCCCAGAACCCGTGGCGGGGCGCCCAGCCTTCGAAATCACCAAACCGCAATTGACACCAATCGACCGTCGCCGGGCAGTCTTCGATGCGGCCAATCACACTTGCCGAGACCAGCGCAATCTTGCGGGCATTCTTGTCGGCGGCGGAATAGAGCGTGATGTTTTCATCGGTCACGATGACGTGGCGCGACCCGATCAGAAGGCTTTGATGAACCCAGCCTTCGCTGCCTTCCCAGTCACGCACCTTGCGCCAGGTATCGAATTCCGACACCACTTCCATCGGCATATTGCGACGGTGATAAATCCAGACTTTCGGATAACGCAGGCCGGGGCCAGAGCGTAAAAATACCTTGTCAGAGCGCAGCGCGACAAATCGCGGGATCGGCAGGCCCGATTCCTGTGCGCTGGCCACGATCGGAGCGGTCAGACTGCCAAGAATCGCCAAGGCCATGAAGCGATACAGAAATTTGCGCAAAACCTGCGGCATCTTGTTGGTATTCCTTCATTTATTCCATTTGCGCTGGTTTTGTAATAATTCGCTGTTGCGAAATAAAATTACAAAAAGTGCGTCAAAATTCTTGCTTTTGTACCTTTCGGCATGGCATCACTGCACTGCGGCAGGGCACAAAAATGCACCATGCCTTATTTTGTCTGAAAAAGAGTTAAAAGACCGCATAGGATCGGCACATGACCAAGAAAAAACCGCTTGTCGTCGTGACCCGGAAACTGCCGGAAGCGATTGAAACCCGCATGATGGAACTGTTTGACGCGCGTCTGAACATTGATGATGCGCCGATGAGCAAGCAGGAACTGATTGATGCGGTCAAGGAAGCCGATGTGCTGGTGCCAACCGTCACCGACAAGATCGATGCGGCGGTTCTGGCCCATGCGGGCCCCAATCTGCGTCTGATTGCCAATTTCGGCACCGGTGTCGATCATGTCGATCTGCAAACTGCCCGTTCGCGTGGCATTACGGTCACCAATACACCCGATGTCCTGACCGAGGATACCGCGGATATGACCATGGCGCTGATCCTGTCGGTATCGCGCCGCCTGGCAGAGGGCGAGCGTCTTATTCGCAAGGGCGAATGGGCGGGCTGGGGCCCGACGCTTATGCTCGGTCATCGCATCTGGGGTAAGCGCCTTGGCATTGTCGGCATGGGCCGTATCGGCCGTGCGCTGGCACGCCGGGCAAAGGGTTTCGGCCTTTCGGTGCATTACCACAACCGCCGTCGCGTACATCCCGATATCGAAGAAGAACTGGATGCGACCTATTGGGAAAGCCTTGATCAGATGCTGGCCCATGTGGACGTCATTTCGGTCAACTGCCCGCATACGCCTGCGACCTATCATTTGTTGTCGGCGCGTCGTCTTAAACTGATGCAACCGCATGCCATTCTGGTCAACACCGCACGCGGCGAAATCGTTGATGAACCGGCCCTGACCCGGATGCTGGCAGATGGTGAAATCGCCGGTGCCGGACTGGACGTGTTTGAACACGAACCGGCGGTGAACCCGAAATTGCTTGAACTGCAAAACGCGGTTCTGTTGCCCCATATGGGATCGGCCACCATTGAGGGCCGCGTTGATATGGGCGAAAAGGTCCTGATCAACATCAAGACGTTTGTCGACGGTCACACACCACCAGATCGCGTGATCGAAGGATTACTCTGATCCGCTTTCCATAATGATTTCAAAGGGGTGATGCCACGTGTATCACCCCTTTTTTCATACACTCCCCATATGTGGATGGTGTGATGTGGCCGTTACCGGCATTTTCCCGGCATTAAACCAAACCGGTTTCAATTTCGGGATGTGCACAAATGGTAAGACGGCCAAAAACGCTTGATGCTGATCTGGGTGTCGCGACCCCGGCAAATGATGACGTCGCGGCCGGGCTTGCAACACGCGAAGTCGTCTTGCACGGGCCATGCGTGGTATCAGGCATCCAAAGCCGTCACGCCGAAGAGATTGTCTTTGTGCGTTCCGGAACCGTCATGGTCAGTGATGGCGACGGAAATGTATATGAAAGCCATTACGGCTGCATTTCGATCCTTCAGGGGCAGCGTTACCATCTTCATGTCAATGCCGGCCAAACCGCCAAACTTTTGATCCTTGCTGTGCCCTCTGTTCAGGATCCGGAACAGTTTTCTGCCTTGCAGATCGCCAAGACCAGAGTTCGCGATATGATCCTGCGCGAGAGGCGCAAGTGACCTGTAAGCACCTACCCGAGGGTGCGATGACCCTTTCTCCTGACAATTCCTGACAGCAGATACGTACCAATGCGCATTGGGCGTTTCTTTCTGATCCGTGCTTGTTTATGACTGTTGCATATCACGCATAAACAACACGGGGTCATCATGAGTTTGATCTTTGACGCACCTGCACCGACGACCATTCCGGTTCAGGGCACCGACGACGTTTTCCCGGTAAATCGCATTTTCTGCATCGGCAAAAACTATGCCGAGCATGTCCGCGAAATGGGTTCCGATCCTTCGGACACCCCGCCTTGTGTCTTTATGAAACCAACGGACTGCCTTGTGGTCGGAAATGGTGATTTGCCATACCCGTCGGGCACGGAAGATCTGCATTACGAGGGCGAACTGGTGGCTGCGCTTTCCAAGGGGGGGAAGGATCTGGACCGCGCCGCCGTTGAAGATGCGATTTTTGGCTATGCTGCCGGTCTTGATATGACGCGCCGCGATGTTCAGGCCGGTCTCAAGGACCGTCGCCTGCCATGGGATATGGCAAAATCCTTTGATGGCTGTGCGGCCATTTCCGCCATCAAGCCCAAGGCCGATGCAGGCAATCCGCACGCCACCAACCTGAAATTGTCGGTCAATGGCGATCTGCGTCAGAACGACACTACGGCAAAAATGATCTGGCCGGTGGTGGATGCGTTGGTGCACCTTTCAACCCTGATCGAACTGAAACCGGGCGATCTTCTGTTTACCGGAACGCCCGAAGGCGTTGGCCAGGTTGTCCGCGGTGATCGCATGGATCTGGTGATTGCGGATGTCGCGGAACTGTCTGTGACCTTGAAATAGACCATTGGGGGGATCGTGGGGCAGGGGCCCATCCTCAATCGAGCAAAAACGGAGCCCGTTTTGAAAATCGTAAGCTGGAATATCAATTCCGTCCGACTGCGTATTGAACAGGTCATCAAGTTTCTGAATGATCAGCAGCCTGATGTGCTGTGCTTGCAGGAACTGAAATGCCCCGATGAGCATTTCCCGCATGATGCCTTTGAGGCGGCTGGTTATGTTCATCGTCATAATCACGGCATGAAAAGCTATAACGGGGTTGCGATCATATCGCGCCTGCCGTTTGTCGAAACCGACATCAAGCATTTCTGTGGCAAGGAAGATCGCCGTCATTGCATGGCGAAGTTCGAAAATGGCGTCGAGCTTCATAACTTCTATATCCCGGCTGGCGGGGATGAACCCGATCCGGCAATCAATGAAAAGTTTGCCCACAAGCTTTCCTTCATTGATGAAATGACCAACTGGTGGGGGGAGCGTCGGGCAACCGATTCCAACCGCAAGGCTGTTCTGGTTGGCGATTTCAACATTGCGCCGTCGGAAAATGATGTCTGGTCGCACAAGCAGCTTCTGCGCGTGGTCAGTCACACGCCGGTAGAGGTTGAAATCCTTGAGAAATTCCGCCAATCGGGCGATTTCATTGATGCTGTCCGCGAAGTGGTTCCCGAACCCGAAAAACTGTTTAGCTGGTGGAGCTATCGCGCACGCGACTGGCGGGCAAGCAACAAGGGCCGTCGACTGGACCATGTCTGGATGACGCCAAACATGGCTGGAACGGTGCGCACGGCATCGGTCTATGACATTGCCCGGGATTGGGAAAAACCATCAGACCACGCACCCGTTGTGGTGGAATTCAATCTCTGAATACGCAGATTAGCCGAGATTTCAAAACAGCGGATCAGGGAAGCCTAATCCGCTGTTTTGTCATGTGAAATAACTTGATTGTCTGGCCGATCAGCGCAACTCTTCTGGTTGAACGAAACCGGATGCGTCCCCATTTGCACCCTAAGGGTTGAATTTCGCGTATTTTCGGTGAGGCACTACGCAGGAAACGGGCAATGAAAAAGATACTGATTGGTCTGGCCGTGATCATCGTTTTGGTCGTCGGGGCCCTCGTCTATGTTTACGTCAATCTTGATAACATCGTGAAATCCACCATCGAAGAGGCTGGCACGCGTGTGACCCTGGCCGATGTCGCGGTTGAAGGTGTGTCGATCGAACCGACGCAAAATACTGCGGCGATCGACGGGCTTGTGGTCGGCAATCCCGACGGGTTCAACTCCGATTATGCGTTCTCGCTTGGCAATATCTCGGTCCGTCTTGATGGTTCGACCCTGACCAGCGACACGATCCGTATCATCGAAGTGGTGGTTGATCAGCCAAGTGTCATTTACGAACTGGGCAATGGCAGTTCAAACATCGCAACCATCCAGCGCAACGTCGAAGCCTTTGTCCAACGTGTTTCCGGTCCGACCGGTGCGGGTGGCGCCGATGGGGCCACATCTGGCGATGATGCCGCGGGTGGAACCAAAATCATTATCGACAATGTCTATGTCCGCAACGGTGATGTTGGCGTTTCGGCCGACTTCCTGCAGGGCAAGAAACTGTCTGCCAGCCTGCCGGAAATTCATCTGACCGATGTGGGCAAGGAAGAAGGCGGCGCGACCCCGGCCCAGGTTGCCGGTGAAATCCTGACGGCGATCAACACCGCCGTCTTCAAGGCGGTTTCAAACTTGAATGTCGATGGCCTGTTGCAGGGCGTTGGTGATCTTGGCAAAGGTGTCGTCGGTGCGGTTGGTGGTGCCGCAAGTGGCGGTGGTACCAAGCTGAAAGAAGGTGCCGATGCGCTTGGTGGCGCGGTCAAGGGACTGTTTGGCGGTTCCTCGGACTAGGTCATCGTATGATCGTGTTGATCTGATGTGATGTTCGGCCCGATGGATTTGTTTTTGATCCATCGGGCCGCTGTGTTTTTGGCGATAGCGTGATCAAATCGATGAGGCGGCCGTGAGACCGGATGTCCGTCGATTGTGAATTTTCTCTATCCCACTGCTTTTTTTCATGAATTTGACTTCTATATATCTTGGGTTAGGGATAGTTATATCCACAATCTGTGTTGTCTTGGGGCTTCGACCACGGACGTGAGGTGGATCGAAATTCGGGGTCAGGTCTGTTGATCTGATTATGACAAGAACGGCATGGAACAGGACGGGCCACAAGGCCCGCCATATGGCCTGACAAGACATTGGGAAAAATGTCGGCATGGCCGAAAAAAATAGAATGGGATTGGGATCCCGATAGTCGGTCAGATCAAGGAGTAACACCGATGAGAGCCAAACTGCTTGCCGTTGTATCCGCCGCCGCCTTTCTGAGTGCGTGCGCGAACATGAACATTCCCGGAGTGCGCGATATGGCCGACGAAGGATCGGCTTTTGACGCAGCTCTTCACCAGAATTATGCAGACCTTGCCCAGGCAGAATATGACGAGGCTGACTGGGCCGATGCACGTTATTTCACCAACCGTTCAAAGACTGCGGCGATGGGCATGGATTCCGGTCCACAGGCAATTGCCGAACGTAACCTGCCCGAAGGGTCCGAGGCCGAGGTTGAAGTCGCCCGTTCTGACCTGATGGCGGCACTTGAGGCCGGTGGTCGTGAAAAGGCTGCCAGTGCTGCCGCACGGGCACAGAGCAGCTTTGATTGCTGGTTGCAGGAACTCGAAGAAAACATCCAGCAGGAAGACATTGATAACTGCCGTTCGGCATTCTATCAGGCCCTGGCCATCGTACAGGCCGAACTTGATACCGGCCCGGCCCCGATGGCAGCGATGCCGATGCCGGTTCCGATGAATGTCTATTTCGGGTTCGACAGTGCTGCCATTGATAGCAAGGCGATGTCTGTTGTGAACGGTATTGTCGAGGCCTATGGCAAATATGATCCGAAAATGATCAGTCTTGTTGCCTATGCTGACCGTGCCGGTGATGCGATGTATAATGATATCCTTGCCAAATCGCGCGTTGATGCGGTGGTCAAGGCATTGCGTGATGCCGGCGTCCAGGCAAGCAAACTTGCAATCAGCATCAGCGGTGAAGCCAATGTGCCGGTTTCAACTGCTGACGGCGTGCCCGAACAGGGCAACCGCGTTGTGACGGTTACTTTCGAAGACGGCATGTAAGCACGTCGAACTAAAAAGGGGATTTCATCCATGCGTCTATTGATTGCACTTCTTCTGCCCTGGTTGCTTTTCTTTACCATCGGGCGTCCGATTGCCGGTGTTATCTGCCTGATCTTGCAGATCACGCTGATTGGTTGGGTTCCGGCAGCAATTTGGGCCGTTTACGCGCTCAGCCAGTATAACACCGACAAGAAAATCAGCAGCGCCATGGGTGGCGGTCAGGAATGATTGGTGCCGTTTGCCAAATGGCAAACAGCAACGATCCCGACATCAGAAGGCAGGCTTTCGAGCCTGCCTTTTTCTTTATCTGAATAGGTCCTGACCCCAGAACGCCGGGCAGATTGCCTAGTGCAGTTTACGGCGCACTCCGCCGATAAACCGACCAATCAGCCGGGAAATGATAAACCGGGTCAGAAAAAACGTCACCGCACTGGCAACAGACGGCCAGTACCACGCCTGTATTTCCGGGCGCGTGCTTTGATCAACCAGCCCGTAAACGATGGCCGCCAATGCCCCTGCTGCCAGAAAAGCCGTGCGCCGCCGATAGCGGGCAATAAAAGGACCGAGGAGCCACATCGCCTAGTGCTGTCCGCCACCGATGTCACGTGCAAGACGGGCGGCAAAATCGTCGGTCATGCCTGAAACGTAATCGAGAATGACCAGGTAAAGATC
>NZ_DCAO01000101.1:0-5819 GCF_002311515.1 Thalassospira sp. UBA1131 | reverse complement strand
CGATAGGAAATGTCGGCTTCTGATTGTGCGTGATGCACATCAAGGGCGGTTTTGCAGAATGTCTCGAGCAAGGTTTCAAGATGGGCAAAGGCGCCGACCTCGATCTGGACCTTGCGACGGTTGAGAATGATCTGTTTCTCGGAAAATGACTTGGCCTGCGCGATCAGGTCGTTAAAGGGCCCCTTGGCACATGCCAGCAGATCTCCTTTCCATTCGCCAGCCAGAAGCGCCTCTTCGTTGGCGACAAAGGCATCAACCAGTGCATCAAGAACACCGGCAATGATTTTACCCCGAAGGAAGGAAATCTTGCGGCTGATATTGGGTTCTCGATCGTACTCGGCCGGCAGCTCATCGGTGATGCAGGGCAGCAGCATCTTTTCAAGAATATCGAAATCGACAAGTTCCAGTTCAACGCCGTCCTCGATATCGATCAGGGCATAGCAAACATCATCAGCAGCCTCGACCAGATAGACCAACGGGTGACGGCAAAAGGCCTGATCGCCGGTGCGGATCAACCCGGTGGCATCGGCGACTTCTTCAAGAATCCCGAATTCCTTTTGGAAGGCGCCGAATTTCTTCTTTTGCGGAAAAGGACTTCCGGCGGCTGACCACGGATACTTCAAAAAGCTTGCGAGTGTCGCATAGGTCAGGCGCATGCCGCCGTCGTACAGACCGGTCCGTTTGTTGGTCAGAAGGCGGAAACCCTGGGCATTGCCCTCATATGTTGTCAGATCCGCAAACTGTGCCTCTGTCAGGCCTTCGGTGAATTTGGGGTTTGCATCGACAAACCATTGGCGGATGGCATATTCCCCGGCATGACCAAAGGGCGGGTTGCCGATATCATGGCAAAGTGCCGCTGCCTGCACGATGGCGGCCATATGGTCGGGCTCAATCGCATCGGGCAGGCTACCCTTTTCATGCAGGCGGTTTCCGACCATCAACCCCAAAGACCGGGCAACACAGGATACTTCCAGACTGTGGGTCAGGCGGGTGTGGACATTATCATTTTCCGGCAGCGGATGAACTTGCGTTTTGCGCTGCAAGCGGCGAAAGGCCGCCGAAAAAATGATCCGGTCATAATCCTTGTGAAAATCGGACCTGCCAAATGTACCCACACTGGAATGACGCGACCCAAGCCGAGCTGGAGATAGCAATTGCTGCCAGTTCATCATGGTTGGAAGGCCCCTGTTCCGGATTGCGCGCGCTGACTGTGCGCGGTTCTTTTAAATATGAACCGGCAAATAGTCCATGCAGATATAGAAAATCACTTATTTTCAATGTGTTATTTCGGCGGCGTGTGAGGGCTCGATTTTTTTCGCGTAAATCTATACTTAAGGGTTGAAATTGCATCAAACATATACGATCTCTACCAAAGTATAGGTGCGAGGTAGATACTTAAGTATATGCTCTCGCGGTGAGCCCGTTCTCCTGGCCGAAGGTTGCGAGGGCGGGCTTTCTCTTTCCAGGATCACTGAAATGCGTTCGCTTAAGCTATCAAACCTTAAAACCAAAACCAAGTTTATGATCGGGGTTGGTTTCCCTCTTCTGTGCCTTATCGCCGTTGGCCTGGAGGCTTTAACCAGTCTCCACAAACTGACGGAGTCGAACCGGTGGGTAAACCATACATACGAGGTTCTCTCGGTTTCTGACTCTATCGTTGCCTCGGCAGTCAATATGGAAACCGGCATGCGTGGCTATTTGCTGGCCGGGAAAGAAGAGTTTCTCGATCCCTATAAGCAGGGCCAAGCCAATACTTATAAAAGCATCGCAGAACTGCAGCAGACCGTAAGTGACAACCCGCCACAGGTCGCGCGTCTCGAAGAGGCGGCCAATGTCCTTAAGGATTGGCAGGCCAATATCACCGAGCCATACATCAAAATGCGTGGTGAAGTGGGCAACGGGCAAACAATGAATGACATCGCCAATATTGTTGGTGAAGCACGTGGGAAATTGTATTTCGACAAGTTCCGCCAGATCATGGCTGACTTCAGAGCAGAAGAAGCCAAACTGATCGACGTGCGCAAGGCTGACAATGCCGAACGCGTCAGCACGACGAACACAATCATCATCGCAACCATCGCGATTGCCCTTGCTGTCGGGATCGGTCTGGCGATTCTGATCGGGAATGGCATTTCCGGGCCGATCAATCGCATGACAGCCGCAATGGCAAAACTTGCTGGCGGCGATCTGGAGGTTGAGATTATTGGCCTTGATCGTGGCGATGAAATTGGCGACATGGCAAAAGCCACCCAGGTCTTCAAAGAAAACGCCCAGAAAATGGAAGAGCTGCAGAAACAGCAAGCCGAAAGCGAAAAACGCGCAGCTGAGCAGCAAAAAGCAGCCATGAACAAAATGGCCGACGAATTCGAGGCATCTGTTAAGAAAGTTGTCGAGAACGTATCAAGCGCTGCCCAGCAGATGCAAACCAGTGCTGGTAACCTGTCTGCGATCGCCGAGGAAACAAACCGGCAGTCGATTTCGGTTGCTGCCGCAACCGAACAGGCAAGTGCCAACGTTGAGTCGGCCGCGTCCGCAACCGAAGAACTTTCGGTGTCGATCAACGAGATCAATCAGCAGATTGATGGTGCGTCCGAACTGGCCCAGAGCGCGTCGGTTGAAGCAGACAAAACGAACGACACGATGGTTTCGTTGCAAGAAAGTGTCGAGCAGATCGGGAATGTTGCCTCTTTGATCGAGGACATTGCCTCGCAGACGAACCTTCTGGCGCTTAATGCCACCATCGAGGCCGCACGTGCCGGTGCCGCAGGCAAGGGATTTGCCGTTGTTGCAAACGAGGTTAAAAACCTTGCATCTCAAACGGCCAAGGCAACCCAGGAAATCTCGAACCAGATTTCCGAAATGCAAAGCCGTGCGGATGTGTCGATCAACGCAGTACAAACCATCCGCGAAATGGTCCGCCAGATCAGCGACCGGGCATCGACCGTGGCGGTGTCTGCGCGTGAACAGACGATTGCGACCAATGAAATTTCGCGCAACGTCCAAGAAGCTGCGCACGGGACCACCCAGGTTTCCGCAAGCATCAGCGATGTGACCCAGGCGTCTAACGAAACCGGCTCGATGTCGACACAGGTATTGTCGGCTGCCAATGAGTTGGGCGCACAGGCCAAAACCCTGAGCCAGGAAGTTGATCAGTTCATCAAGCGGATCCGCAATTCCGCCTGATGTCTGAGCGCAAAGAGAAAGGGCAGCCCTTGTGGGGCTGCCCTTTTTTCGTTTCAGAAACAGTATTGGTGTCCTTGGTCGGGGCCTTAAAGTCCCTTTTCCATAACGGTATCAAGGCGACGGGCAAAGCTGACCGGATCGGGCAGGGCTTCGCCTTCTAGGATGCGGGCCTGATCCAGCAACAGCAGGGCAGCGTCATGAAGGATCGGGGCCTTGGCATCCTTGGTGGCAATGTCAGACAGCTTTTTGATCAGGCTGTGCTTTGGATTGATTTCAAGGATACGCGGGCTGATTTCATCGACACGGTTGTGCTGTTTCATCAGGCGTTCCATGCGCAAATCCATGCCCATCTCATCGGCAATCAGACAGCAGGCCGAACTGGTCAGGCGATCTGATTCCCGAACGTCCTTGACCCCGGTGCCAAGGGCGACCTTGATCGCGGCAATCAGGGCACTGACCGATGCCTCATTTGCGGCATCATCTTTTTTCTCGTCCTTGGCGTCATCCTTGTCATCTGACTTGATGTCGTTCAGGTCGGCACCGCCACGGGTGACAGATTTGAAGTCTTTGCCATCAAACTGGCCGACAGACGGCATCCAGAATTCATCAACCGGATCGGTCAGAAGCAGGACTTCGATCCCCTTGGCGGCAAAGCCTTCGAGTTGCGGGCTGCGTTTAAGGGCGTCGATATCCTCGCCGCTGATGTAATAGATGGCCTTCTGGCCTTCTTTCATGCGTTCGACATAGTCGGCCAGCGTCGTCCAGCCATCACCATGGGTCGAACGGAACCGGGCGAGTTTAAGGATACGATCACGGTTGGTCTGATCTTCGTACAAACCTTCCTTGACGACCGAGCCAAAGTTTTCCCAGAAGGTTTCATATCCCTCGGCGTCTTTCTTGGCCGCGGTTTCAAGTTCGGACAGGACCTTTTTGGTCAGGCCGTTCTTGATTTTGGTCAGAAGCGGATGGTCTTGAAGCATCTCGCGCGAGACGTTAAGGGGCAGGTCCTGGCTATCGACCACGCCGGATACGAAACGCAGCCACGGCGGCAACAATTCGTTGGCACCTTCGGTGATGAAGACCTTGCGGACATACAGCTTCAGATGGCCTTTGCGCTGCGGATCATAGAGATCGAACGGGCGCATGGTCGGCAGGTAAAGCAGCCCGGTATATTCAATCGCACCTTCGGCCTGATAGTGGATGGTTTTCCACGGATCATCGAACGCGTGCGAGGTGTGCTTGTAGAATTCCTTGTATTGTTCTTCGGTGATCTCGCTTTTCGGGCGGGTCCAGAGTGCGGAGGCCTCGTTCAGCGTTTCATCACCGTCGCCCTTCATCAGAACCACCGGAATGCCGATATGGTCGGAATAGGTTTTGACGATATGACGCAGACGATGTTCGTCTGTGAATTCCTTGTTGTCATCGGTCAGATGCAGGGTGATCTGGGTGCCACGGCCTTCCATTTCGGCCTCGGCAATGGTGTATTCGCCCTTGCCGTCAGATGACCATTTCCATGCCTGATCATCGCCGGCCTTGCGGCTGACGACTTCGACCTTGTTGGCGACCATAAAGGCGGAATAGAAACCGACCCCGAACTGACCGATCAGGTCGACATCCTTGGCGTTGTCGGATTTCGAAACGGCATCAAGGAACTTCGCGGTACCGGAATTGGCAATGGTGCCCAGGTTTTCGACCAGATCTTCCTTGTTCATCCCGATCCCGTTATCGGCAATCGTCAGAACATTACGGACATTATCTGTCAGAAGGCGTACCTTGAAATCGGCATCACCAGCGAGCAAATCCGGTTTGGCAATCGCTTCATAGCGCAGCTTGTCGCACGCATCCGAGGCGTTGGAGATCAGCTCGCGCAGGAAGATGTCCTTGTTGGAATAAAGCGAGTGGACAACGATATCGAGCAGTCGGCTAACCTCGGCCTCGAACCGCATTTTTTCTTCCGTCATGACCTCTTTTTTCTCCTTTGTTTCAAGCGTCTGTCAGCCTCCTCCGATATTGGCAGAAGGACCGACACCTTAACGGGGTGAACTTTAAACCGAGCTTGATATGCGTCAACGCATCTTGCAGCGCAAGTCTTGTATCCTAAGTATAAATATAGAGGCTTTAATAACAGGGGCGCACGCCACAGTCTGGAAGCGTTCCCGAAAGTTCCCGAGCAGCAAAAGTGCTGGGGTAATCGGCAGGGTGCAACGCCCTGTCTTGCGTCCAAGGCTTTACACAGGAGGCCGTACCATGAAGGTTCCCGTTCAAATCACCTACCGTGATGTTGATCAGTCTGATGCGCTGGACGAGCGCATTCGTTTCAAGGTGCAAAAACTGGAAGAAACCTTCGATCGCATGACCAGTTGTCATGTTGTAGTGGAACGCCCGCAGGCATCGCATAACCATGGAAACCGTTTTGCCGTGCATTTCGGCATCAATGTGCCGGGCAAGGAAATCATGGTGAAGCGCGACAGTGCTGACCATGCCCATGAGGATGTCTATATCGCGCTGAAAAACAGTTTTCAGGCCGCACGTCGGCAGCTCAAGGAATATGCCGACAAGATGCGCAACCACTAAGGTCACTGAATACGTTTAAAAAAGGGGGCGGGGGGGGCGGGGGGGGGGGCCCCCCCCTTCCC
>NZ_DCAO01000102.1:22363-29280 GCF_002311515.1 Thalassospira sp. UBA1131 | reverse complement strand
CCCGGCCTGCCGATCTGATTTCAAATCCACCCGGGCAACAAATTCGCCGTTTAACATGAATGGCAAAACGTAATAGCCGTACTGGCGTTTCTCGGCCGGCACATAAATCTCGATCCGGTAGTTAAAGCCAAATATCCGCTCCACCCGATCACGTTCCCACATCACCGGATCAAACGGCACCATCAGACATGTCGGCTTGGCACGTGACCGCGGATTAACTTTCGGGCACAGATAGCCTGGCTGTTTCCAGCCTTCGACGTCGGCCTGCAACAACCGGCCCTCCTCGACCAGTCGCGCCAGACAGGCCTTGGTTTCATCGGTTGGCAGGCGGAAATATTTGCGCAGATCAATCTCGGCGGCGACCCCCATGGCGGCAATCCCCTGACAGATAAGATCGCACATCGCATCCTGTCGATCCCGGTCGGGTTCGTGTGCCGCATCGCCAATGATCCGATGCGGCAAATCATATTCGCGCTCAAAACTGCTGCGCCGTTTGCGCGCCATCACCTGCCCGCTCCAGAACAGGTATTCCATCGCGGTTTTGGTATTCGACCAGCCCCACCATTTCTCGCTACTACGCCCATCGGTCTCAAGGGAACTGGCCGCAACCGCGCCCTCTTGGTCAATATGGCGCAGGATGTTGTCAATCAGATCGGGTTGTTCGCGTTGAACCCGCGCGATCCGTCCCCACGTGCCCATGCCCCGTTCGGCATCGCGCATCCGCCAACGATAAAGCGGATAATCCTCAACCGGGATCATCGATGCCTCATGGCCCCAATATTCAAACAGCTTGCGCTGGCGCGCAGTCCCCCAGACCATTTCATCAAGCATCTTCGGGTCATAAACGCCCAACCGCGAAAAGATCGGCATGTAATGCGCCCGTGTCAGGACATTGACACTGTCGACCTGCAGCATGTTGGTCGCGCGGATGGTTTTAAGGATCTGGCGCTTGGTCACATCCCGGTCGGGATTGGCGGCAAATCCCTGCCCGACAAGTGCCAGGTTACGCGCCTGTTTGGCAGATATCGAAACGGTTGGGGACGGGGTGGCAGCACTGTCAATCGGCATCAGGACACACTTGGAAAATCGAATAAAAACAGGTGCATGCTAACACAGGCTCCTGACAATTCTGGCAGGATGATTTTGCAGTTACCACTGCTGGCGAACTTGACCGCACACCGACACCCTCATAGGCTTCAATCCTGATCGCGACAAAAGCGCCCCAACAGACAGGACAGCCCGAATGACCACCCCGCAAATCATGATTCTGGCCGTGCTGCTTGGCACTGTGGTGCTGTTTTTATGGGGGCGCTGGCGCCATGATATGGTGGCGATGGCATCCCTTCTGGTCTGTGTGGTTCTGGGGCTGGTTCCGACCGACGGGGCCTTTGTCGGATTTGGCCATCCGGCTGTGATCACGGTAGCCTGTATCCTGATCCTGTCTTCCGCCCTGCAAAGGTCAGGGGCGGTTGATACCCTGTCGCGCACTGTCTTGCCGCAATCGGCCGGGCCGTTTGTCACCATGGCAGCGCTCAGCCTTCTGGCCGCCATCCTGTCGGCCTTCATGAACAATGTCGGGGCACTGGCCCTTTTGATGCCGATTGCCCTTCAGATCGCCAACAAACAGGACCTGCCACCGGGCAAAATCCTGATGCCGCTTGCCTTTGGCTCGATCCTTGGCGGCATGACGACGCTTATCGGTACGCCCCCCAACCTGATCGTTTCGGGCTTTCGGGCCGAGGTAAACGGGGCAGGCTTTTCGATGTTTGATTACAGCCCGGTCGGCGTTGCCATCGCCCTTGCCGGACTGCTGTTTGTCATTCTGCTGGGCCGCTTTCTGGTGCCGACCCGCCAACGCGCCGGGGCCGAAGGGTTCGAGACCGGATCCTATTTGACCGAGGCCCGCATTACCGAGGGCAGCAAGGCCATCGGCATGTTCATGCGCGACATCAATGACGAGCTTGAAAAGTCGGACGCGCAGGTGATTGGCCTGATCCGCAACGAACGCCGCATTCCAGCACCAAGCCCCTATCGCGAACTGCAACAAGACGACATTCTGTTGATCGAAGCCGAACCCGAAGGACTGGCAAGTGCCCTGTCTGGTCTTGAGCTGACCCTGGAAGCCGAACTGCGCAGCGAAGAAGCCAACGCCGAACAAAAGGAAGAGGCCAAGGAACAGGTCCGCGCGCAAAAGGCCCAAAAGGCAGCCGAAAAATCCGGCGACGCGCCAAAGGCTGACGCCGAAAAGGATGACGCCTCCAAATCGGAGAAAAAGGACTCTGATACAAAGAAAACGGCCCTTCAGTCAGACGATATCTCCCTGATCGAGGTCGTGGTCCTGCCGAACGCCTCCTTCATCGGGCGATCTGCAGCCGATATCCGCATCCGCAGCCGCTATGGCATCAACTTGCTGGCCCTGTCCCGTCAGGGACACCGTTCGATGTCACGCTTGCGCACCATGAAAATGCAGGCCGGGGACGTGCTTTTGATGCAAGGCACGCCTGCGGCCATTAACGAATTTGGCAATCGCCTGGGCTGCGCGCCGCTTGCCGAACGGTCGCTCAACCTTGGCGACAAGACACAGGCCTTCAAGGCCACCGCCATCATGGCCATTGCGATTGCGCTCGCGGCCTTTGGCATCCTGCCTGCCGCCATTTCGTTTGCACTTGGCGTGCTTGCCACTTTGCTGGTGGGTGTGGTCTCGCCGCGCACCCTTTATGATGCGGTCGACTGGCCGGTTGTGGTGTTGCTGGCCGCCCTGATCCCGGTCGCCAATGCCATGGAAAGTACTGGCAGTGCCGATCTGATTGCGCGCTTCCTGCTCGATACCGTCGCACAAGGAAGCGCGCCAGTTGCCCTTGCCCTGATCCTTATTGTCACCATGACACTCTCGGACTTCATGAACAATGCCGCAACCGCCGCCGTCATGTGTCCGATTGCAATTGGCAGCGCCGCCCAACTCGATGCCAGCTCCGACCCGTTCCTGATGGCGGTTGCGATTGGCGCCTCCTGTGCGTTCCTCACCCCCATCGGCCATCAGAACAACACCCTCATCCTCGGCCCCGGCGGCTTCCGCTTCAGCGACTATTGGCGCCTCGGCCTACCGATTGAAATCATCGTTGTCGCGGTTGGTGTGCCGATGCTGCTTTGGGTCTGGCCATTATGAGGTAGAACTCATCGCAGATATTCGGACGTCAACCAAATTGATGCCAGTTATTGAAATTTCTTCGCTGCTTGAATAACCGCTGACTGAATTCGCGGCATTGTGCTCGCCATGTAAACCGGCATCTTCTTCACAATTGAAACACCTTCAGGCGATCCATAAAAATCTGCAAGAGCGTTCAATTCATTAGTTGTAAAATGCTCAGTCATTGAAGTCACGATCAAGCTCTCAAGCTTCTGCATGTCTAGTGCTTGTGACATAAATTTAATGAACTCCTGCCGCTTATTTTCAGGAACAGTCAATGCAATCTGCCCCACCGTTTCATTCATCATCTGCGGCAAATTAAAGATTTTTGCATACCGCTCAGCAGCTTCCAATTTCGCTTCTGATGTATCCTGCGCAACCGCAGGGTTAGATAAAGCGACCACAGTCAGAAAAGCCAAGAGCAGAGCGAGCCCCTTTAGACCAGTACAACAAATGCTTTCTCTTAAAATTTTCATACTTTCCTCCATAGATTTAATGTTGCTCAGCTCGGCACGAGATTACCGCCTTATAGTAGCGACTTAACCAGCATACATCTCTTTATAGTGGAAACCCAATAGCCCAATTTAACAGCTCAGTCCTTATCTAACTTGGTGGTCTAGCCTGCCGATTGAAATCATCGTCGTCGCCGTCGGGGTGCCGATGCTTTTATGGGTTTGGCCACTTTAGTTTGTCAGTTTCGCTTTCATCGACGACCCATGAAACGAATTGTTCGGCATAGCTATCGTCACCCCCATCACCCTCAGGGGAGCTGATTGCAAAGTAGCCATATCCATTGCGGTAACTGCGCTCGAAGGGCTCAACAAGGATACCAGATGCCAAGGCCTCGGTTACGAGAGGCCTTCCCACCAAGGCAATACCTTGCCCAGCAATTGCCGCCTGAACGACAGCATTGTAATCATTGAACCGTACACCGCTGCCAAGCGCCAATGCCGGTCCACCGACAAGCTGCAACCAGCGCTGCCAACTGACCTGAATTTGCGGCGTTTGCGTCCAATCAAAATGCAACAAAGGAAACTCGGCAAGCAGTCCGATATCCAGCGGACGCTGGCTGCCGGGGATCAGTGACGGACTGCAAACAGCAATGGTTTCGTCTTCAAAAAATCTGACGGATTTCAAATCGCCCCGAACTTCGTTTGTATAACGCAACGCGACATCGGCATGACCATGCGCCATATCGGCAAAGCGCGTTGTGGAATCCAACAGAATATCAATATCGGGATTGCGCTCCTGAAAGCGGCCAAGACGCCCAACAAGCCATGCCTGCGCGAAAGACGGATCAACCGAAATTCTCAATTGTCGCCGTCCGTCATACTCCCGAATTTTGCGCATCCCGGCGCTAAGATTTTGAAATGCGATATGCAGCTCGGCCAAACCCGCCTCGGCGGCTTGGGTAATGGCAATGTTTCGACCATCCCGAATGACCAGATCCTGACCAATCACGTCCTCCAAACCGCGCACCAACTTATGAACAGCAGCGGGGCTGACACCGAGCTCTTCTGCGGCCAGTTGAAAGCTCCCGTGTCGGGCAACTGTTTCCAGTGCGCGGATGGATTTAAGCGACGGCAACCAGCCAGACACGCCAGACTTTAGTTTTTCTGAATTCATTTCACATTTCAAATGATTGGCTTTTGGCAATCTTACCTAAGAACATTGGATCAGACGATACACCCTGAACAATGACAACTTAACTGAACTTAAAAGTGAAACATAAACATCTGCTTCTGGCGACCCTGATGTCAGTCATCTTTGGCATGGGTTGGGTTCTGGCCAAGTCCGCCCTCGACTACTTCCCGCCCATCCTCTTGGCGGCATTTCGATTTGGCGTCGCAGCCATCGTATTGATCTGGTTTGTCAAACCGCCATACGGCCAGATGCGCACTATCGTGCTCATTTCGGTTCTGGCAATTACGGTGCCTTATGCCATGATCTATGTCGGCCTTAAGGACCTTGATGCATCGACAACCATTCTTCTGGTTCAACTGGAAGCACCGGTTTTGATTATGCTCGGTGCCATCATGCTTGGAGAAATGCCAGGCTACAGAAAAGCCATCGGGACCATGATCGCATTTTCCGGAATCGTTCTGATCGCCGGTGACCCGCAGGTTCGAACCAATATCATCGCGGTTGCATGGGTACTTGGAAGCATCCTGACATGGGCTGTCGGGCAAATTAAAATCCGCAAACTTGGGGAGACAGGTGGATTGCGCAATCTGGCGTGGATATCGGCCTTTGCGTCCCCACAATTGCTTTTGATCTCTGCATTTTTCGAAAAGGATCAGATCGACTTGATCCTTAATGCTGCGCCGACGATCTGGGTGACCGTTATCTATCTTGGCATCGCGATGACTGTTGGCGGTATCGGCATCTGGTATCACCTGATTGGAAAATACCCCGTGGCGTTTGTCAGTCCGTTCTTGTTGCTGGTGCCTGTTACAACAATCCTTGGCGGGGTTTTATGGCTTGATGAGGAGCTCACACAAATGTCGCTGATTGGTGGTGCTGTTGTCATTGCCGGCGTTGCTCTCGTGATCGTCGAACGCCCGACAGCACGAAATCGATACAATGCTGGCATCACCGACAAATAGCCTGATTTCAAAGAAAAAGGGCAGCCAATGGCTGCCCCTTGTAACTTCGCTGATGCCTGTCGCTTAGCTATCAAAACCAAGGTTCGGCACTTCAAGGCCATTGGCACGGCAAGCCGAAATCAGGGTGTTGTTCAGAAGACACGCAATGGTCATCGGGCCGACACCGCCCGGAACCGGCGTGATGGCACCGGCGACTTTGGATGCGGTCTCGAACTCTACATCACCGACCAGCTTCATTTTGCCTTCAGCACCTTCAACGCGGTTGATGCCAACATCAATCACGGTTGCACCCGGGGCGATCCAGTCACCCTTGATCATGTTCGGGCGGCCAACGGCGGCGACCACGATATCGGCACGGCGGACTTCCTCAGGCAGGTCGCGGGTACGCGAATGCGCAATGGTGACCGTGCAGCTTTCCTTCAGCAGAAGCTGCGCCATCGGCTTGCCAACGATGTTTGAACGGCCAACCACGACCGCACGTTTGCCCGACAAATCCCCAAGCGTATCTTTAAGCAACATCAGGCAGCCATACGGCGTGCAGGGTGCGAAACCTTCGCCGCCCGTCGCCAGTGCGCCGGCATTCACAACGTGGAAGCCGTCAACATCCTTGGCCGGGTCAATGGCGGCCAGAATGGCCTGCTCGTTGATGTGCTTGGGCACCGGAAGCTGACAAAGGATGCCATGAACATTTTCATCGGCATTCAGCTTGGCGATCAGGGTCAGCAGGTCTTCTTCGCTGGTTTCCGCCGGGAGCTTGTGCTCATAGGAATTCATGCCGCATTCAAGGGTTTGTTTGCCCTTGTTGCGGACATAGACCTGACTGGCGGGGTCTTCGCCGACCAGAATGACGGCCAGACCCGGTGTTACGCCATGTTCAGATTTAAGTTTCGATACTTCGGCTGTGATGTCGGTGCGCAGTTTGGCTGCGAATGCCTTGCCGTCGATGATTTTCGCGTCACTCATATGTCTGTCCGCCCCGTGAGTTGGGATATTTTCGCCATCAGCTCTTCGGGATTTCCGTCGATCAGCAGCGTTTTGGTGCGATCAGTTTGCCCGGAAACAATCCTGACCGACGATTTAGGACATTTGGCCGCTTTTGCCAAAAGTTTTATCAGCGCCTGATT
>NZ_DCAO01000102.1:22055-22182 GCF_002311515.1 Thalassospira sp. UBA1131 | reverse complement strand
TTGCGCGATGCCTTTGGTGTTAACCGAACAAACAGCCGAACCCCTGATGGCTCGGACCGTAACACGGGCGAGTGATCAGACATTGTCTAAATGAGACATTTTACTAGGCGAAATGAGACATCAATAT
>NZ_DCAO01000102.1:0-21850 GCF_002311515.1 Thalassospira sp. UBA1131 | reverse complement strand
GGGCGCAATACCGGTTCGGTAACCCGATAGAGGAAATCACCAACCAAATAAACAAACCGGTTGCTGGTATTGATCACGTTGAACGCCACAAGCCATGACAGGATTGCAGATGCAATCAGCATGAAAATGTAGATCCCCACCACAGTGTCAATAAGCCAAAAAATCGCCAGCATCGCCGCTCCTTACAATCGCCGGGCGCACGGATGCTTTGGGCCCGGAAAGATGTTTGCACGCAGCAAAACCTAGTCGGCAATGGCCGCTAACGCAAGCACACAGCGTTGATTTTGCCGCAAATGAGGGGAAGTTTTCATCGCTTTGTGATCATGCTCACCAACCGGCTTGCCAAAACGCCTGCCAGAAACTGTCAGGAGATGTCAGGCGCCCCCCGATTACAGCTTGCGGGTTCGCATGCTCCACGGCCAGAATGCGCACGCCACAAGGAGGATTTAGCATGCAGAACCAAGATCACCTGCGCCACCAGCACCACCCGCGCTGCGGCTGGGCCCTGAGCCATGCCGACAAGCAGTTCTATGTCGATTATCACGACACGGAATGGGGTGTGCCGGTGCATGATGACCGACATTTCTTTGAAATGCTGATCCTTGAAGGTGCGCAGGCGGGCCTGAGTTGGCTGACCATTCTGGCACGGCGGGATACCTATCGCGCGGCCTATGACAATTTCGATGTAAGTAAGGTCGCGGCCTATGACGCGGCCAAGCAGGAAGCCCTTCTGGCCGATCCGGGGATTATTCGAAATAAATTAAAAGTCGCGGCGTCTATTCAAAATGCGCAAACATTCATCGCAATCCAAAAAGAGTTCGGAAGCTTCGATTCCTACATCTGGTCATTTGTAGGAGGAATGCCGGTGATCAATCACTGGAAGCGCATGTCGGACGTGCCGGTTTCGACCGACCTCAGCGACAAGATTTCCAAGGATCTGAAAAAACGCGGCATGAAGTTTGTCGGCACCACGATCATCTATTCCTTCCTGCAGGCCACCGGCATCGTCATGGACCACACCACCGACTGTTACCGTTACCCCGAGCTTTCCTGAGTAGACCCGCGCAACAGCAAGCTGGTTTGCAGGGTGATGGTTTTGCCCGGTTCATCCGATAGCGCCATTTCGGCGGCGAGCCGGCCTTTTTCCACCGAGTCCTGATGCATGGTGGTCAGTGGCGGGTCGGTGCGTTCGCCGGCAGGAATACCATCAATGCCAATGACCTTGAGATCACCCGGCACGTTGCGCCCGATGGCACGAGCGGCGTCAATTGCGCCGATGGCAATCACGTCCGACATGGCGAGAATGCCGTTGATTTCGGGATGGTTTGACAGAAGCTCTGTCGTCATTTGGGCACTTTGTTCGGACTGGTTGTCGCATTCGATATGGACAACATCACTTGCGGCAATTCCGGCGGCTTCAAGCGCCGCGTGATACCCCGCCAGGCGTTCGCGCACCACCCGGTGGCTGGCCGCGCCCAGACGGTTGGGGCTCATTGGGCCGAAATGATCGTGCTCGGTCGCCTGAAGCGACAGAATGGCGAATTTCGTGGCGCCGCAATCGAGTAAATGCAGGGCCGCATTTTTCGCAGCCGAGAAGTCATCGAGTACTACGGTCCCAGCCGCACCGGCAATGTCGGTATCAATACTGATCAGTGGCTGGTTGCGGCGCTGGATGGCCGCGATGATGTCGTTATTATCGGAATAGCAATGCACCAGAAAGGCATCGACCGCGGCATTATTGACCGCGGCAATCGCCTGTTCGGGGTTTTCGGCCGAAATGATCATGACATTGACGCCGTGCCGCGCGCATTCGCGCCCGATCCCGCGCAACAGCTCAATCGCCACCGGATCAGTAAAGGCATATTCAAGATTATCGGGAAACACGACGCCCAGCGCACCCGCCTTGCCAGTGCGGAGCATACGCGCCATGACATGCGGCCCGCGATAACCCAGTTCGCGCGCGGCTTCAAAGATGCGTTCGCGGACTTCCGGGCGGACCAGATCAGGCTTGCCAAACGCATTGGAGGCTGTCCCTTGCGAAACCCCGGCCGCCTTGGCGACATCCAGAAGTTTTACGCGTTTTGCCATGCGTGCCTTATCCCCGAAACTGTCGTGTGTGATCTTTACCCAGTTGAATTGCCGACACTATAGCCAGAACCAGCACGATACTACCAGAACGCATTACCTCGTCAGGATACGATCACTTATCGGCTTTCGGGGCGGGTGTTGCGGAAGGTCAGGTTGATCCGCGGGCCGACCTGCCGGGCGGTCTTTGGCAACTGATGCAGCCAGCAATGCTGTGTCGCGCCTGACATGATCAGAGCCGAATTATGTGGCAGATCGATGCTGAGGCGATCACCGGTTTTCTTGTGGCGGAAATGAAAGCGGCGTTCCTGCCCAAATGTCAGGCTGGCAATCACCGGGTTTTCGCCCAGAACTTCCTCGTCATCGGCATGCCAGGAAACGCTGTCACGCCCATCGCGATACTGGTTGAGCAGCACGGTGTTAAAGCGCGCGCCTGCCAGTTCTTCGGCCAAGGTGCGCAAAGGGGCAACGATAGAGGGGAACGGACTTGCCGGGTGATACACCCCGCTATAGCGATAGGCGACTTCGCCATACCATGCGGTCAGACGCGGGACCGGGATTTCCTTGCCATGGAGTTTGGCGATTTCCTGTTGCCAGACGATGTTGCTTTGAAGCCGGGCAAAGGTCTTGTCGGCTTCATCAGCATCCATGATGTCACGCAGCAACAATACTTCGCCATCAAAGGGCAAAAGATTGCGTGGTGGTTCATTGGCAAACAGATCGCCGGTCATGGTTTTCCCCGGAATACAGATTGCCAAAGACCTAGGATGAACGGCGCCGAAACTCAAGCCACAGTTTGCTGATATGTGCTTTGCCGCAACAGGTTCTAGCCGTTTACCAACGTCACACCAGCCTCGTTGGCATAGCGTTCGACATCCTCAACACTCAGTCCCGCCGCGCTATAGAGATTGATGGTTTCAAGTTCCAGATCGGTTTCGGAATCGGTCAATGATTGCAGGGATGTGGTCAGACTGCGCTGGGAATCGAGCACATCAAGGAAGTCCGACAGGCCCTGTACGTAGCGCACGCGTGACTGTTCAAAGGCATCGCGGTGATATTGCACCGATGCGATCAGGGAATCGCGCTGTGCCACTGCCCCGACATAGCCGTAAATCGCACTTTCGACTTCCTCAATCGCGCTCAGAAGTGTCTGGCGGTAGGTCAGGAAGGCCTGTTCAGCCTCCTCCTCGGCCACCGTGATATTCGCACGCCGTTCGCCGCCATCATACAGGGTCGCATCGATCAATGCGCCGATGGCCGCCATGGCCGTTCGGACAATCGGCCCGGTGCCATAGCCCGTCACACCAAGCGCCAGCGACCCATCAAGCGTCAATTCCGGATACAGCGTTGCGGTTTGCACCCCGATTTGCGAGGTCGCGGAAATCAGCGCCAGCTCGGCCGCACGCACATCTGGCCGGCGGCGCAGCAAATCGGCCGGGATGCCAATTGGCGGGCTGCTTTGAAATTCGGGCAGTGGCGATGCATCAAGCAACAGATCGCGATGGGTGCCCGGCTGTGCGCCGACCAGAATGGAAATCGCATTGATCGACCGGTCAATGGTGGTCTGCAGGATCGGAACCGTCGCCTCAAGATCGGCGACCTCGGCGCGAGCGCGTGACAGATCAAGCTCGGAACCGAGACCGGTTTGCAAACGGACCTGCACGATGTTGCTGGTCTGGCGTTGCAGATCAAGCGAGTCCCGCAAAAGGGCCAAGCGCCGCTGTGCCCCGCGCAGTTCGATATAGTTGCGGATGATGTCGGCAATCATGGTGCGATAGACGTCTTCACGCAGGTAAACCTGCTGAAGATAGTCGGCCTCAGCGACTTCTTCCTCGCGTGTCTGACCGCCCCAGATATCGGCGGTCCAGGACAAATCAATGCCAGCACCATAGCCCATATCGGTCACCTGATCGCCATTGGCGCGGCTGGAGGTTGACCGACTGGCCGATCCGTTAACCGATGCGCCAACCTGCGGCCCATTGGCCCCGGCAACGCCACGTGCAGTGGCCGCAGCCGCACGGATGCGACTGATTGCGATCTGAAGGTCGATATTGTTTTCGACCCCTTCATTAATCAGACCATTTAAAACCGGGTCGGTGGTGCTTTCCCACCAGCGGTCCTGTTTGCTTTGATTGGCGGCAATCACCGGGATTTCCGGGGTGTAGGCCCCGACAAGATCAAAGTTCGGCGCGGTATAATCCGGCCCGACAGACTGACACCCGGCCAGTGCAAGCAAAAGGGCAATTCCCGAAATCGCAGAAATGTGAGGATTATTCATATTATTTCGCACTTTCTTGAAGACCGCCACTTCCGGGCTCCGCCGCGACATGTGATGCCGCCTCGCCATGATCGGGGATGGCTTCGGCGGCGCGCAGTTGCGATTGCAGCTTCTTGCCGCCATCGGCACGGGCCGACACCAAGGGCGCCAGCAACAGATACAGCACCGGGGTCAGGAACAATGTAAAGACGGTGGCAAAGCCAAGACCGCCAAACACCACCCAGCCGATGGCCGCGCGCGCCTCTGCCCCGGCACCGGTGCCAAGGACAAGCGGCAAGCCGCCCAGAACAGTGGAAATCATGGTCATCATGATCGGACGCAAACGCACCATCGCGGCATCATGCACGGCATCGCGCACGGATTTCCCAGCATCACGCAACTGATCGGCGAATTCGACAACCAGAATCCCGTTCTTGGCCATAAGCCCGACCAGCATCACCAACCCGATCTGGCTGTAGATATTGATTGAGGTGCCACTGAGCGCCAGCGCATAGATGGCAGCCGCCAAACCAAACGGCACGGTCAAAACCACGACAAGGGCGGAGGTAAAGCTTTCGAACTGGGCGGCCAGAACCAGCAACACCACAAGAACCGCAATCAGGAAGGTGATCTGCACATCGTTGGCAGTTTCGCCCAACGCCGCAGCATTGCCAAGGAACAGGATGCCGACACCGGGGGGCAGCAACTGATCGCCGACCGTGTTCACATCCGCGACCGCCTCGGCCAGGGTATAGCCAGGTGCCAGGTTGGCCGAGATGGTGACAGCACGTTGTTGCCCTTCGCGTTCAAGTTCGGAGGCGACGGCTTCTTCGGTCAAGGTGATGACAGAAGACAGCGGCAGGATGCGACCATTGGTGCCGGTGACGAACAGGTTTTCGAGGTCCGACGGGTCATTGATGCTGCCCAGCGCACTGCGCAGTTTAATGGGCACATTCTGGTCATCGACATTGATTTCGGTGACTTCGTATCCTTCGATCATCGCACGCAGCGTGGTATCAAGTTCTTCGATCGGGATGCCCAGATCAAAGGCGCGCTTGCGATCAATATTGACCAGAAGCTGCGGCTGGGTGGTTTGATAGGATACCCGAAGGCCGGTGAGGCCGGGATAGTTTGCCTCGATCTCCTGCTGCATGGCGCGGGCATTTTCGGCCAGCGTGCGATAGCTTGTCCCGGTCAGGGCAAATTCAAGCCCCTCGCCCGTGCCACCGCGCAGGCCAAGACTGTTGGGCTGCCAGACATAGGCTTGTACACCCGGAAGCGCATTCAGATCGCCCCGTATCGATGCGGTAATTTCCTGCTGCGAGCGGGACCGTTCTTCCCACGGTTTTAGCGGGGCGATCACAAGGGCGCGGTTCGGATCCCACAGGCCGACAATGGTGTAGATGTTATAAGCATCACCTGCCTCGACCACCGGGCGCAGGATGTCTTCAACCGCCTCGACCTGACGGTCCATATAGTCGATACCGACCCCGTCCGGCCCCCGCATGGAAACAAGAATACGTCCGCGATCCTCATCGGGCAGCAATTCCTGCGTCACATTGGTATAGACGCCAAAGGCAAGCCCACAGGCAACGACACAAATCATCACGGTAATAATCGGGCTGCCAAGGGCGGCTTCGAGAATGCGGCGGTAAATCCCGGCACAGAAGAAGCCGAAACGCTCCAGCATGTTGGGGGCGTCATCACTCTTACCATCATGCGGATCGATATGTTTCAGGCGCGATGCCAGCATCGGGCAGAGCGAGAGTGCGACAAAGGATGACACCGCCACCGCAAAGGCCAGCACAAAACCGAATTCACGGAACAGACGCCCGGCCGTGCTTGGCAGGAAGGAAATCGGAACGAACACCGAAATCAGCGTTAGCGTGGTGGCGATCACGGCAAAGAACACCTGGCGCGAGCCAAGCACTGCGGCGGCCATCGACCCAAGCCCCTGATGACGGCGGCGCTGGATATTTTCCAGCACAACAATCGCGTCATCGACAATCATGCCGGTTGCGAGAACAAGTGCGAGAAGGGTCAGGATGTTGATCGAAAAGCCCATCGCCCAGATGGCGGCAACCGTGCCGATCAGGGCAATCGGAATGGTGATGGTTGGGATCAGCGTCGCGGTAAAGGATCTGAGGAACAGATAAAGCACCCCGATCACAATCGCGATGGCAAGACCGAGACTAAAGATCACTTCCCACAGCGCGCCTTCGATAAAGACCGCGTCATCGGAGTTCACGAATACATCAAGATCGTCATATTGCTCGTTAAGGCGTTCAACGACATCACGCACGCCATTGGAAATCGCAATCGTGTTGGATTGCGCCTGACGGGTAATACTCAGCCCGATCACCGTGCGACCATTCAGCCGCACATAGGACGTCGCATCATCCGGGCCGTAATAGATATCGGCAACGTCGCCCATCTGGACACCGTCGCGCACCAGCATCTGGTTCAGTCTGTCGACCTCCCAAACAGACGCGTCAGCGCGGACAAACAGTTTCTGATCGGATGACTCAAAACTGCCTGCCGGGATATCAAACTGGGCGGTGCGCAGAAGGTCGGCGACATCCTGAACCGACAGGCCGTAACTTGCCATGCGCAGCGGATCGATGCGCACATGCAAAACGCGTTCGCGATCCCCGTTGACCCCGACTTCCGCCACGCCGGGCACCGACAGCAAGGACGGGCTGATCTGGTCTTCGACGATGTTGGCGAGTTCTTCCTCGGTCAGGCTGTTGCTGACAACCGCAATGCGCATGATCGCACTGGCATCGGCATCGGCCTTGACCACGCGAACGTTTTCCACCCCGTCGGGCAGGCTGCGTTCCGCACGGCTGATGGCTTCGCGGATGTCGCTGGCGGCATCGTTGATTTCAACATCGGGGTAGAATTCGATGCGAATGCGGGCGTTGGCCTCTTCGCTTTGCGAACTGATTTCCTTGATGCCACTGACGCGCGATGCCGCACTTTCGATGATTCCGGTGACTTCGGAATCGACCGTTTCCGGCGATGCGCCGTCATAGTCGGCGGTCACGGTGATGGTTGGGCGATCCACGTTGGGCAGTTCGCGAATTTCCACACCCAGCATCGCGGCAAGACCGGCCAGGATGATCAGCATGGACACCACACTGATCAGAACAGGGCGTCGGATACTGAGTGACGCAAGATCGTTATGATCGTGATTTTCGCTTCCTGTCGTCATGATCAGGACCCCTCGCCAGCGCCTTCGCGGGTGGCAACGCCGCCCGCATCAGACGGCGCATTTTCAGGTGCGGGGTTATCACCGCGAATGGTTGCCGAAACAGTCCGGCCCGGACGCAAACGCAAGACACCCTCGACCACGACCAGATCACCCTCGGCAATCCCGCCATCGAGAAGGATCCGGCCATTGGTCCGTTTCACAACACGGACGGGAACGCGCGAGACCTTGTCTTCATCATCGATCCGCCAGACATAGGTGCCTTCATCACCCCACAGGACTGAAATTTCGGCAACTGCGGGATATTGTTTGCCTTCGATATCGACATAAACCGCAAAGGACATCCCGGCGAGCAAGCGACTATTGGGGTTTGGCACCCGGGCGCGCACGGCAAAGGTGCGGCTTTCGGGATCGATACGGCTGCCAATAGACTCAACCACACCGGTGAATTCTTCGCCCGGCAGGCTCCAGGTTTCAACCCGGACCGACTGGCCGGGACGGACATTGTCAAACCGGGTTTCGGCAACTTCGAAATCGACCAGAATGCTATCGATGTTATCAAGCGTCACGATGGCGGTGGAACTGTCAACACGGTCGCCGGCCTCAACCTGCGGGATGCCGACGATGCCATCAAACGGGGCCAGAATGGTGCGATCGGCCAGATTGACCTCTGCCTGATCAAGGGCGATGCGGGCCTCGGCCAAGGCGGTGCGGGCACTGTCAACTTCGCTTTCGGCAACGGCACCCAGCGGGCGGGCCTTTTCATAGCGGGCAAGAAGTTGTTCGGCATCACGGGCCTGAACAGCGGCAAGATCGCGGGCAAGGCGTTCGCGATCAGAGTCCAGAATGACAAGAACCTGTCCTTCGGTCACCTTGTCACCGGCGCGCACAAGCACATCTGCAACTTCGCCCGACACGGCTGGATAAATCGAAACACCCAGGGCCGATTTGCCCGTACCGACCGCTTCGACAACGGTCTTTTCATCCATCAGGCTGGCATATTCGGCAATCACCGGAAGACTGCGTTCGCCGCCACCGCGCTGCCCGGAACTTGCGGGTTGCGCATCGGGCGCAATTAACGCCGTGATGTCGTCTTTGGCAAAGATATAGGCAGAGGCCGCAACAACAATCAGTGCAACACCTGCGATCAGAAGCGTTGATTTACGCGCCATCACATTGATACTTCCAAGTCGGGCTGACCAAACAACCTTACTGCAAATGACACTGTTCCCGCGCCGGGAAAGTGCCGGTATTTCAATTCAGTACCGAATAGTAGGCTTTATGCTTTTGATGAAATACCGTTGCCCCGAACGATATTGCAACCCGCCAGTGAGAACCACACAAAAAGTGTATCAGAAACGTCGCAGTTTGTATCTTAACTGCTGACAAATCCTGCGTTTTGCGCCGATAGCACTGACCAAATGCATTAGGCCTGCACACCCTCTATACGGTGTGCAGGCCTTTGTTGTTCAATTTTGAATTTCAGCAGTGAAACCGCGGGCCGATTCAGGTAAATCAGGCGGCACCGCGCTGTTGCGTTTGCGGGAAGACCACCAGATTGTCATCGTGCCATATGGTGGTGTCTTCGGCGTTGTCGTCAGCGGCATCAGAGTCTTCGTTACCAGCCGCAGAAGCCACCGCACGGTCAAGGGATGCTGTGAGCTCGGTCACATTGCGGTCAACCTCGTCGGCACGACGATTAAGATCAAGGCTGAGCTTGCGGGTGACTTCGATGTCTTCGGATACCGCACCGATGGCGGTCGCAACATTGCGCACCGCATCGCCGGCAAGGGCGATGGCACCGGTAATCTCCTCGGTCTCGCGGCGTTGATGTTCAACATCGCCTGCGACCTCTTCGGAGATTGACATCATCGACCGCACCGTGACCCCAACATCCTCCATGGAGGCAACACAGCGATCCGTAACAGCGCCCATGGCGTTGACATGTTCGGTGATCTGCTCAGTCGCGCGTTCGGTCTGGCTGGCAAGGTTTTTGACCTCTGCCGCGACGACGGCAAAGCCCTTGCCGGCATCCCCCGCACGGGCGGCCTCGATGGTCGCATTGAGCGCCAGCATGTTGGTTTGCCCGGCAATACCGCGGATCAGGTCGACAATCTGTTCGATGCTGGTGGCGACTTCGCGCAGGTCATCGACGGCCTTTGCCGATTCCTCGGTCGAGCCGACGGCACTTTGGGCGATTTCGCGTTGATGTTCGACGCGGTTGGCGATCGAGACGATGGCTTCGCGCAGACGGTTGGCAGCATCGCCGATGGCATTGGAATGTGACTGGCTGTCGTGTGCGGCACTGGTTGCGGTTTCGGTTTGACCGGTGACGCGTTCGGCGGCGGCCGCGACTTCGACCACGGCTTCGCGCATGCGGGTCACCTGATGATTGACCGATTTGACAAGACCGGTGGTCTCGCCCTCAATCGTTTCGGCCATCGCGCCAAGGGATGCGCGACGTTTTTCTTCCTCGATGCGCTGAAGCGTGATGCGTTCCTCGGCCATTTTTTCGATCTTAAGCGCATTTTCGCGGAAGATCGCAACGGTGCGCGACATCGCCCCGAATTCATCACGGCGCTTGATATCGGCAAGGGCGATATCGGTGTCGTTTTCACTGAGCCGGGTCATGTCACCATTCACCCGGCGCAACGGACGCAGGATGCTCATCGCGATGCCAAGCGCAAGGGCGACGGCAATCAGAACGCCGATGGCGGCAACCACGATGTTGGTCAGGGCCGAGTTTTCCGACTGATTATGGGCGGCCTCGACCAGAGCGGTTTGATTGGTCATGGCGTCTGTTCGGATATTCTGGGTGATGGTCTGGACTTCGCGAACGGCCGATTTGAAGTCATCCATTGATTGACGGAAGCCTGCGATGGAGGCTTCGAGCTGGTTCGCGCCCTGTTTTAGCAAATCGTTATCGCGGATCGCGTAGGAGAACAGCTTTTTCTCGTTACGCGTCAGCCCATCAAAGGACGCTTTGATTTCTTCCTGAAGATCGGTCAGGGCCGAAGTCTGCGTGCGGGCGGCATCAAGTGAGTCCGCGGTGCGCAGGATCGGGAATTGCAGGGAATTGACGATGGCGGCCAGATTGGCCGCGCCAAGCTTGTCTGCATATTTCTCGGCAATCACCGGATCGCGTTTGGCGATGAAATCTTCAAGCTGGCTTGCGGATTTGCCAAGTTGATTGGCGCCAAGCAGCATGGTTTCCGATGCTGCCGACAGGTTTTCAGCCCGCAGCACAAGGGGCTCCAGCGTTGCGATGTAATCGGCACTCAGGCTTTCAAGCGCATCTGCGCGATCGCTATCGCCGTTTTGACGCAGTTGGGTGACAAGGGTGGCACCGCTTTGCTCAGCCGCCTCGCGCATGGTGGTGATGCCTTCGCGGTCAAGCGGATCAACCGTCTGGGCAAACAGAAGGACCTGGTTGGAAAGACGTTCCAGGCGCAGTGCATAGTCATTGGCAAGCCCGACCAGACCGGTACTTTTGGCAATGCGATCTGCATGTGCGCCAAAGCCCAAAAGATAGGTTGATGACAAGGCAGACAGGCCAACCAGCAGAACAACCAGAACAAAGAAACCGGCGAAGATGCGCGATCCGATACGAATGCGATCAAGAAACATGGGACATCCAAACAGCAAAATTTACGTTTGGCGCGATTCATACATGTGTGCAGGGCGCGGTTTTGTAACAGTTGGATGAAACCCGCATTTGTCGATCAAACAAGGTGCCGGATGGTGATTTGCGCTGCGCAAAACAACATTCTGGCCACCCGAAAATGTTCATATGAACATCGCATTATACAATTGGACGAAGGTCATTATCCGTTTCGAAGGGTTTCAAACCGGCAGATTTCCCAAAATCGACCGCGACTCGACCCTCCGCCGCAAGGTTGCGCAGGCCTCCGTCGATTTTTTGGAATGATGCCAATTAAAATGTCACGATGACAATATTGTACAAGCTGGCATCCGGCCTTGGCGTTATAATGGTGCCATGAACAGTGCTGCGCGACAGAACACGGCAGCCCAGCGTCGCCAGACGTCATCGCGACCGGCGACCGGCCGCCCCCGCGAGATTGCCCGCCACTGGCGGGCAGCCGACGGCATTGATATGTTCGAAGCCGATTACAAGAATTTCTCTTTCCCAAAACACAGCCACGATTATTACGCGTTTGGCACTGTCCTGAACGGGGCGGAGCGGTTTACAACCCGCGGGACAAATTATGTCGCCGCGCGTGGGCAGCTTTTGATGATGAACCCGATGCAGGTGCATGATGGCAGTCCGGCATCCGATGATGGCTATCAATACCAGATCATGTTCATCGACCCGAAGGTGTTTGGCGATCTGGTGACGGAGCTTTCGCCCAAAAACAGTGGCCTGCCGTTTTTCGGCTCCTGTGTTGTCAACGACCCGGAATTGCATTTGCAACTGCAAGGGCTGCACCGCCTGTTTCGCCCGAATGACGATGGCAGCAACGGCAGCAACAGCTTGTTGGAACGCGACAGTCAGCTTCTTTACAGCGCCGCCCGCCTTGCGCTGCGCCATGCTGATGCCCCGCCCTATCTTTATCAGCCGGGGTCAGAGGACAAACGTGTTCAGGCGGTGATTGACTATATGGCCGCGCACTTGGATGCGAACATATCGCTTGATGATCTTGCGATGATTACCGGGCTCAGCCGGTTTCATTTGTTGCGCGTGTTTCGCGCGGCAACCGGGCTTCCGCCGCATACCTATTTCAATCATATGCGGTTACGGCGGGCCAAGCGGTTGCTGTTTGACGGGGCAAGCATTGCCGATGCGGCCGCGGCCACCGGCTTTGCCGATCAAAGCCACCTGAACCGGCATTTCAAGGCCATGTGGGGCGTCAGCCCCGGAGCGTTTATCGCAAGTCTTGATCCCTAAACCGGCACAAAACCGACATCGCCCGCCCGTCATGTGAATGGGCTGGGCAGGCGACATCAGTTGTATTTACGCGCCAGCGCCGCGGCGTTTCATCGCATCGACCACCAGACACAGTTCTTCAAACAGGACCTGTGCGGCGATATGGGCGGTGTTGGTCGTGGCATCATATTGCGGGGCGACTTCGACAACATCCGCACCGACAAAATCAAGCCCCTTGAGCCCGCGCAAAATTGCCAGTGCCTCGCGCGAGGTGAGACCACCGACCTCTGGCGTGCCGGTGCCCGGTGCGAAGGACGGATCCAGGCAATCAACATCAAAGGACAGATAAACCGGCCCATCACCAACCACTTCGCGGGCCTTGGCAATGACGGCATCTACCCCCATTTTCGGAACTTCTTCGGCATGGATGACGGTCATGCCGCTGTCGTACGAGAACTCCCAGACATATTCCGACGGGCCACGAATGCCGATCTGAATGGTGCGTTCGGGATCAAGGACGCCATCCATCACCGCCTCGCGGAACGGGCCGCCATGATGGAAACGCGAACCGTCATAGGCACCGCAGGTATCGCAATGTGCATCAAGATGGATCATGCCAACCGGGCGATCCTTGCCCACCGCCTTCTGGATCGAATAGCTGATCGAATGATCGCCGCCGACGGCAATCGGGATGACGCCAGCGCCGACAATTTTAGTGAAGTAGGCCTCAATATCTTCGTGGCAGCTTTCAAGCGAATAACGGCTTCTGAACGGGACATCGCCAATATCGGCAATGCGGGCCATGGCACCCGGCACCATGCGCAGGACATGTTCATACGGACCGATGCGTTCGATATTGCGCACCGCGCGCGGGCCAAGACGGGCACCGGCACGGTTGCTGACACCAAGATCCATCGGCACGCCGACAAGGGCGATGTCGAGGTCTGCAAAATTCTCGCGCTCGGCATCAGCAAAAAACGGTGCATCAAGGAAAGTCGGCACCCCGGCAAACGGCCATTTGCGCCCGCCACTTTCGGAAAACTGCGATGCCGCCACTTCGCGGAAATGCGGATCAAAGATGTCGGCACCCTTGGCGTTGCCGTATTTTTCGCGCAGTTTCGCAAGCTTGTCGTCTGTGAACATGGGACCTCCTGAAGTGGCACATCGGCTCGGTACGATCTGAACCAATAGCCGAATGTTTTTGTTGGCCCGATCAGATCAAATTGCGCGGCCGTTAAAAATCACGTATTTCTGAACTTTACTTTGGTAATCCTCAAAGTAATGACCGCTTACCCATGGACCCCGCCCGATGATTACGGAACAGGCCGATCTCAAGCTTTTGCGTATCTTCCTGACCATTGTCGAGGCCGGGGGTTTTGCCGCGGCGCAAAGTGATCTCAATCTGTCACTTTCAACAATTTCAAGCTATGTCACCGCCCTTGAAACACGGCTGGGCTTTACGCTTTGCAAACGCGGGCGGGGTGGTTTTGCCCTGACACGCGAAGGCCAGGTGGTGTTTGAAGAAGCCCACCGGCTGTTCAAATCGGTCGCGCAATATGAAACCAAGATGCGGGCGCTCCGTGAAAAGCTGAGTGGCACCCTGACCATCGGGCTTACCGATAATACCATCACCGATCCGGGGGCACGGCGGATTGAAAAGACCATTGCGCGGTTTATGGAACGCGCACCGGATGTGACGCTGAATGTCGTGACCTATCCGCCCAATGACCTGCTGCGCGAAGTTGTGACTGACAATATCCAGATCGGCATATGCAGCTTTCCAAAGACCGTTCTGGGTCTGCGCTATATCCCGCTTTATGACGAAATCCACCGGTTTTATTGCGGATCAGACCATCCGCTTTTTGCGCTGGATGATGCGGACATCGATATTGATGAAATCCGCCGTTATCGCCTGATCGGGCGGAAATCCTGGCTGGGTCGGGATTTGAAGGAATTCGCCATTTCGCGCCCGCATGCGACCGTCTCGGACATGGAGGCCGAGGCACGCCTGATCCTGTCGGGGGCCTTTTTGGGCTATCTGCCCGAACATTACGCCAGGCAGTTTGTCGAGGCCGGGCGCATGCGCATGGTTCTGCCAGATCGGTTGAAGGTCAAAGTCACCTTTCAGGCCAGCCTTGATGACAGCAAGCAACCCGATCCGATCACCAAGCTTTTCCTTGATATGCTGATCGCCGATTTCACCACCGAACGGGCCTGAGCCGCAGGCCCAAAACCGGCACCAACAACCGATAGCAATATCGTCCAATACCGCCTATTTGATATCGGGCAGTATGGTGCCTGAAATGATGGCTCCTCGCCCACCCGTTTACGCCCATGAAAGTGCCGGTCGCCAAAACGAACCGGCACCAACAACCACAGGAAACGTCGGAAATGTCACGCCCCGGACAGACCGAAAGTCAGACCGAGAACCAGATCCAAAACCAGCCGCAGCCCCAGTCCCAGATAGGGCATTTCGACGCCGATACCATCCGGCGCGGTGCCCTTGCCTGTCTGCCGCTTTTGCCAAGCACCATCATCTTTGGTGCGGTGCTTGGCGTGCTGGCCGCACAGCGCGGCTTGTCACTTGGCGAGCTTCTGTTCATGAGCCTGGCCGTATTTGCCGGATCGGCACAGTTCGTGTCGGTCGATCTTTGGCGCGAAACCATTCCAAGTGCGACCATCATCATCGCAACGGCAGTGATCAATATGCGCTATATCCTGATCGGGGCGTCGCTGCGCCCGGTGTTTCGCGGTCGTCCGCTGTGGGTCAAGGTGACCGGCATGCATATGGTCGCCGATGAAAACTGGGCCGTGTCGATGACGCAAAAGGATTTGGCCAATCCGGGCTTTTTGCTGGGCGGCGGGATTTTCCTGGGCGTGGTCTGGGCGACCGGCAATACGGTTGGCTACCTTCTGGGCGGGGGTATTCCCGATCCGGAGGTTTATGCGCTTGATTTCGCTTTTACCGCCGTCTTTGCCGCGCTGACCATCGGCATGTGGAAGGGCAAGGTTGACCTTTTGCCATGGATTGCCGCCGCAATCGGATCGGTCATCGGCCATTACACTTTGCCCGGCACCTGGTCAATTTTGGCCGGTGCGGGTGCCGGTGTCCTTGTCGCCGCCCTGACCTGGCGCGAAGACATGGATGATGACAGCCTTGAGGCCGAATTTGCCGTTGAAGGCCGGGATGCCTATGGCGCGCCGGAAGGCACAAACGCCGCCAAACCTGCAACAGAGACTGCAATGGAGACGGGCCAATGACCCAATTCCCCGATCTGACAAGTTTCAGCCTTGAGGCCGTTCTGACCATCCTTGGCATGGCGGCGGTGACCTATGGCATGCGTCTGGGCGGGCTTTTGATGGCGGACCGTTTGCCGCAACATGGCCGCTGGGCGCATGTGCTGGAACGCCTGCCCGGTGCTGTTTTGATTTCCGTCTGGGTGCCAAGTGCGCTTTCGGCAGGGGCCATCGGCATTGCCGGAGCGGCCGCCACCGTGATTACCATGGCGCTTGCGCGCAACCTGTTTGCCGCCATGGCGGTGGGCATGGTTCTGGTCGGTGTTGGCCGATATTTTATCGGCAACTAGACAACCGCCGAAGACACGCAAAGAAAAAGCCGCCCTCGGATGAAGGCGGCTTTTTGCGTTTGGCAGCGTGCAGTAATTATGCCGCAATCAGGTTCTGTTCGCGGGTGGCTTCGAATTTGAGGTTCGGCCAGTCGCGTTGTGTGGTTTCAAGGTGCCAGGCGTTACGCGCAATAAAGACCAGTGTTTCGTCATGGTCTTCAAACAGCGCCGACTGGTTGGCATCCCGGAATTTCTTGATTTCAAGCGGATCATCGCCCACCACCCAGCGGGCGGCATAGGCAGGCGTCGGTTCGAAATGCACCTTGATGCCATATTCGGCCGAGATGCGTTCTTTGAGGACCTCGAACTGAAGCTGTCCGACTACGCCAACGATCCAGTCCGCACCCATCATCGGCTTGAAGACCTGCGATGCGCCTTCTTCAGCGAGCTGTTCAAGCGCGCGCTGAAGGTGTTTGCCCTTGAGCGGATCATCAAGACGGACTTTCTGGAGCAATTCCGGTGCGAAGGCCGGAACCCCGCGGAAGCGAAGGTCTTCGCCCTCGGTCAGGGTATCGCCAATGCGCAGTGTGCCGTGGTTCGGAATACCGATGATGTCGCCCGGCCAGGCTTCTTCGGCAATGTCACGTTCATTGGCAAAGAACAGCATCGGGTTATGCACCGCCATCAGTTTGCCGGCACGCACATGCTTAAGCTTCATGCCGCGTTTGAAATGGCCAGAACACAGACGAATGAACGCAATGCGGTCACGGTGGTTCGGGTCAATGTTGGCCTGCACCTTAAATACAAAGCCAGCAACCTTCGGCTCGACCGCTTCGACCAAGCGCGTTGCCGCTTCCTGCGGGCGCGGGGTCGGTGCGATTTCGCCAATGCCGCGCAACAATTCACGCACGCCAAAGTTATTGACCGCCGACCCAAAGAAGACCGGGGTCAGATGGCCTTCGCGGTAGCTTTGCAAATCAAATGGCGGGCAGATTTCGCGCACCATTTCGACTTCTTCGCGAAGCTTTTCCAGAAGATAATCCGGGATCAGTTCATCAAGCTTTGGGTCATCAAGCCCCTTGATCGGGATGGCTTCCTTGACGACGTTGCCGCCTTTTTCCATGAACAGAAGCTGATCATTGACCAGATCGTAGCAGCCATGGAAATCACGGCCCGAGCCAATCGGCCAGGTAACCGGCGACACATCAAGGGCAAGATCCTGTTCGATCTGATCAATCAGTTCGAACGAATCCCGTGCTTCACGGTCAAGCTTGTTAACAAAGGTTGTGATCGGCACGTCACGCAGACGACAGACCTCAAACAGCTTGCGCGTCTGGGCCTCGATGCCCTTCGCGCCGTCAATCACCATGACAGCGGAGTCAACGGCGGTCAGCACGCGATAGGTATCTTCGGAAAAGTCTTCGTGGCCCGGCGTATCAAGCAGGTTGAAGATATTTTCTTCGAACTCGAACGTCATGACGGCAGAGGACACGGAAATACCGCGATCCTGTTCGATCTTCATGAAGTCCGAACGGGCACCCTTTTGTTCCTTTTTCGCCTTCACTGCACCAGCCATCTGGATAGCACCCCCGAAAAGAAGCAGTTTTTCGGTCAGGGTGGTTTTACCCGCATCCGGGTGAGCAATGATAGCGAAGGTACGGCGACGCGATACCTGCTTGTCAATCATCGACATGGTTATCAACTTTAATCCGATATGAATTTCTTGGCGCGCAATGTAGCGATTTTTAACGTCATTGCCACCGTGAAATCATCATAGCGGACATGTAGGGCATAGTTTGACAGCCAGCTTCGACGAGCCAAACAGCATTTTTCAAACCGTTGTTGCCAAAGAGGCCTTTCGTACACCGACAAGTGTCAGCCCGTAGATGCAGGCAATGACTACCAGCAATGCCAGTATTTGATACAGCGCCACAGTTTCACCAAGAAAAGGAATGGCCAGAACCATTGTCAATGCGGGCCAGGGCGTGGTGATCGAACTGGCAAGCGAGACATCAATGTGACGCACAGCATAGAACCAAACGATCAATTCCAGGAAATAGACCAACCCCATGACTGCCGACATTGGCTGTGTGATCGCATCAATTCCCCGTTCAATTGCCGAAGAACCCGATATAGCAATCGCGACAAACAGGAAGACGGTAGAAATCATTACCCGAAAGAACGTTACCTGCGCTGGGGTCACCGGTGTGGTCCCGAGCTCTTCTTTAATCAATACGTGGGCGATGCTCCATAGAAGTGGCACACCAAGGCAAAGCAAAATCCACTCAGACAGACCAGACATCTGAAACGTGCCACCGGTCCCGAGAAAATAAAGTGTTCCGATCAGGATCGCCGTCAGAACATATTCCGGCATCGACTTGCGTCGTTTCAGAAGCAGGCTTTCGATCAGAATTGCAAAAACGGGATAGGCCTGAATGGCGATTGCCGCGTTGGTTGCACCGGCCTTCTCAACACCAAGCACATAGACATAGGTTGACAGCCCAAACAATCCACCGGTGAACAACGCCATCAGAAACATGCGCCGGCGCACACGCCATGACAGATCGACACCAAAAATCCCGGGCGTGCCAAACCGCAACTCCAATCCCATCAACGGCCCGGCGAAAACAATTTGCCAGACAGAAAGCGCAAAGGCGAAGGACAGCGCATCGGTCGCTAAGGGCCGCATGTTGGAAATGATTGGCATAACCGCAAGCAAGACAAGACTGCCCAGCGCAAGAGCAACTCCTTTGCGTCCAGATGAAGTGAATTCCGCCATGGCTCGACCCTCAGTTTTCCATTGATAGTTCCATCAAATTGCCCCAATATTTAACCAATGCAATTAGAATATTGATCTGATAGCAATGTGGATACCTGATCTATCGGGGCGCGAAGGCCCGAAATACCTGCAGATCGTCGAAGCAATGGCAGAGGATATTGCAAGCGGACGGCTTCCCGCCGGGACGCGGCTTTTGCCGCATCGCGAACTGGCCTATCAACTCGATATGTCCCCGAATACAACAAGCCGGGCCTATGCCGAGGCCGTCAAGAGAGCCCTTCTGAAAGGGGAAGTCGGGCGAGGAACCTTCGTGCGCTCCACAGACGGCAACTTGGGGCATGAAGAACCCCAAACCATGCAAAGACCAATAAGCGGACCAGTAGATCTTTCGCGCAATTTGCCG
The DNA here is from genome assembly GCF_002311515.1 of Thalassospira sp. UBA1131. Taxonomy (GTDB): domain Bacteria; phylum Pseudomonadota; class Alphaproteobacteria; order Rhodospirillales; family Thalassospiraceae; genus Thalassospira. Next base: position 2,664 of record NZ_DCAO01000102.1, on the reverse strand, counting down.
CTATCGGGATTTGCGGAACAGGACGTTCGCAGGATTTTGGGCGACATCGCCACCAGCACCGAAGTGCCTGCATTGCTTGATTACCAAACGGATGCCCATCTGGAAAAACATCGTAAGGCGGGGAAAGTCTGGCTGGCTGAAAATGGTCTGGATTGCGATCCGGATTGCATCGTGCCGGTCATTGGTGGACAGCATGGGATATTGAGCGCCCTTATGGCACTTTTGCAGCCGGGCGATCTGCTTTTAACAGAAGCCCTCACCTATAGCCCTGTTTTGGGGATGGCAGCCCGGCTTGGCCTAAAAACGGCAAGCGTTGCAATGGATGACAATGGCGTTATCCCCGCCTCTTTCGAGGATCTCTGCCGCAATGCCAACCCCCGGGCCTTTTATCTGACGCCGACATTGCAGGCCCCGACGACCGTCACACTACCAGCAGCGCGCCGTGCGGAAATTGGTGAAACCGCCCGCCGACATGATGTCATTGTGATTGAAGACGATGTGTTTGGCCTGCTCAAACGAGACAAGCCTGCACCCATTGCGCATTTCGCTCCGGATCAGACAATTTATATCACCAGCCTTTCGAAGACTGTGGCACCGGGTCTGCGCGTCGGATTTCTGGCTGCGCCAACACGATTTGTCCCCGCCCTACATCAAGCCATCAATCTGAGCGTCTGGATGACACCGCCGACAAATCTTGAGATCGCACACCGCCTGATTAAGGATGGCACAGCCTCAAAGCTTGCTCAGATGCAACGGCAAACAGCACTCCGGCGCCAGCAAATCGTCTTCGACATTCTCGGAGAGGAGATCGCTGAAGCACCGGGTGACGGGTTTCACATCTGGTTACGCCTGCCCGAAGGGTGGCGCGCAGATGTGTTTTGTGCCGAATGCGCACGCCTTGGTGTTTTGATCAATGAAGGACGCAGCTTTGCCGCAGAGGCACATGACGCCCCCGAAGCGGTTCGGATCTGCATCAGTCACGAGCTTAGCGAAGATCGATTGCGTCATGGGCTGGGAATCATCGCCAGTGTCCTTCAGATGTTGCCAAGCCAATGCTCGGCGATGATTTAGATCACCCAAGCCAGGCTTGCGAAATAACGCCAATTGCGAACGAACCGACCAGCGCATAAACCAGATACAGCGCAAAGACCGGCTTTTTGACCAGCGCAAAAACGGCAATGGCCGCCGGGATCGACGACACACCACCTGCCACCAGAAACGCCATCGCCGCGCCCGATTGCATGCCATGCGCAATCAGGCCTTCCATGATCGGAAGGGCGGCATAACCATTCAAATAGGCCGGAACCCCGACAAGGGTGGCAATGGCAATCGGGCCAATCCCGTCACCACCAAGCAATCCACTGACACTTTCAGCCGGAACATAGGCGACCATGATGCTTTCAAGCAGGAAGGCAAAGGCGATCCACTTGCCCAAAAAGATCATGTTGGCAATGGCGGACGATCTGAACTTTTTGATCCGTTCATCATCGCGCCAGAACTTCCAGACAACCGCCTTGTGTGAACGGACCTTGGCCCCGCCGCAGCCACCATTGCCCACCCCGTCACGTAACGGATCAGAAAGGAAGCCCCGCGAGCCCAGCCATAGGGTGATAAAACCACCCATCAGACCAAGACCAATCGCCGAGATCATTTTAATCACCGCAAATTCCGTCCCAAGCGTGCCCGCAGTCAGAACAAACATCGCCGGGTCAATCACGGGTGACGCCAACCAGAACGCCATGACCGGTGCCAACGGAACCCCCATGGCAAGCAGGGCCGCAATCAGCGGGATCACCCCGCAGGAGCAAAATGGCGACAGCGCCCCGAAGGCGGCCGCGGTAAACACCATTCGCACAGGCCGCCCGGCAAAGGCACGCGAAATCAGGTTATCGGCCCCGGTTGCCGTCGCATAGGCGGCAATACCGATTGAGAGCACCAGAAACGGTGCCGTGCTTACAAAGGACTCAGCCGTGAACTGCAAACTTGGGACAAATTGCGGCGCGTCAAAGATAAAGATCGCGGCAAGGATGATGCAGGCTGCCAGCAAAACCCGGTCTGTTTGTCGGGCAGAAGTGCCGATGCGGCGCAATTGAAATGTCAGGGCACTCATATCTATATCCCTAGAAAATTAGTTATATTGATCCAAAAAAAAGCCCGACCTAGCAGGCCTTTTCCGTTTCACCGGCGACATCAAGATCGACGCCGCTGCAACATTCATCGGTGATGAAGCCGATAAGATCGCGCATGACATCGAAATCCGCCCGGTTACGGGTTTCGCGCCCCAATTTTTCCTGTTTGACCAGACCAGCCTGAACCAAGGTGCCCAGATGATGGGAAAGGGTCGATGCCGGAAGGCCAAGCACCCGCCCGATATCGCCGATATTAAGCCCTTCGTCCCCGGCCTTGACCAGCAGACGATAGATTTTCAGACGGGATTCGTGGCCCAGTGCAGCAAAGGCCGGTGCAATGGTTTTTTCACTCATGCGGTCATTATAACTATATTTCTAGTTATTTAAATACATTTTCTACATCTCCCGTATCTGGCTGATTCAAATATCCTTTTTGACGTCGCACTTGGGCATGACCACCACTGCAATACAAATGTCACTTGCCAGCACCGATATATGTCGATACTTCCCGACATATGGAAACAAAACACGCAAT